>JBBDUV010000074.1:0-110123 GCA_040903745.1 Bacteroidales bacterium
AATATGAAGTAACAGCAAAAAGTGCTGACGGATGTGTTTCAGCAGGGACAAGCGTTACAATTAACGCCCAACCAGCAGGTCCAGATGCTCCAACGGTTACTATAACCCAGCCAACATGCAGCGTACCAACTGGTACAATTACTGTAAGTTCAAGCTTGGTAGATCTTTCTTTTAGTGTTGATGGGACAGACTACACCAATACCACAGGGATATTTACCTCGCTTGCAGCGGGTGAATATGAAGTAACAGCAAAAAGTGCTGACGGATGTGTTTCAGCAGGGACAAGCGTAACAGTCAATGCTCAACCGGCCACACCGGAAGCTCCAACTGTTGCTGTGACCCATCCATCATGTAGCGAACCTACTGGTGCAATCACTGTAACCTCAACCCTGGCTGGTCTCTCATTTAGTATTGATGGGACAGACTACACCAATACCTCAGGGATGTTTACCTCGCTTGCAGCGGGTGAATATGAAGTAACAGCAAAAAGTGCTGACGGATGTGTTTCAGCAGGGACAAGCGTAACACTTGAATGTGTAACAGGTGTATTTACACTTAGCAACGTAAATGCTATAGCAGTTAATATTTATCCAAATCCTTTTACCACTTCACTTTACATTGCAATAGATGATGTATCGCAAATCAATAATTGTGAATTGAAAATATACAGTGTTCTGGGAGATGAAGTGATCAGCACAACTGTTACGAATCAATTATCAACCATTGAAACAAGTAATCTTCCTGTTGGGATTTACTTCTATAAAGTAATTGATAAAGGTATTCTTATTCAATCAGGCAAACTGATTTCTCAAAAGGACTAAATTCTTAAGAGGACTAAATCCAAAAAAACCTGCTTCCAAATAACTGGGAGCAGGTTTTTTTTTGGTGTTTTCGGAGTCATGCTCATTTCATACAAGCAAGCAAATCACTTACACCAACAGTAGCAATTCCTGACGTTATATCGGACATAGCGTAAGGCACAATTAAATTGTTATTATGTATCAAGGAACCGCAGGAATACACAACATTGGGTACATAGCCTTCGCGCTCTTCTTCGTTAGGCGTAAGAAGCGGCTCTTCGAGCCGGGCAATTACTTTTGACGGATTTTCAAGATCGAGCAAAATTACACCGATAGAATACTGCCTCATTGGTCCAACGCCATGGGTTATCACAATCCACCCTTCACTGGTTTCAAGCGGTGAGCCGCAATTTCCAATCTGAACAAATTCCCATGGCATCGTTGGTTCCTGAATAATTTCGGCGCTATCCCAAAAATGCAAATGATCAGAAAACATGATGTAATTATTTACCTCATCCAAACGAGAAAGCATTGCATATTTACCGTTTATTTTACGCGGGAAAAAGGCCATTCCCTTATTTTGAACAGCCTTGCCATTTAGTGTAATGATATCAAAATAAATAAAATCTTTTGTTACAAGCAATTGCGGAAGAATACAAAACCCATTGTATGCAGTGTACGTTGCATAGTAGGTGGATTCGCCATTGTCATCGAAAAATTGAACAAACCTTGCATCCTCTATTCCCTTGTTTTCATTCTTGGAAACCGGAAAAATCACACGTTCAGAAATATCATTTTTTGCTTCAAATTTTATAAAATAATTAGAATCGGCAAGCCACAAAATATTTTTTATAGCTTCTTCATCAGTAGAGTTTGTCGCATTCATTTGAATCTCGGAAATACTATTATTTAATTGATTAAAAGTGAAGGATTCCGGCAGTTCTTCAAACACCTTTATAGTTGTTTCGTTCCAGGATTTCATATTTTTTAACTTGAGTTGGAACAAATGACGATCATATGACTGGTCATGAAGGATCTTAGGAGTTTCCACAAATTCACTTACCGGGTTAAATAGAAATGTACCGTCTTCTTGAATTATACCGCTCTGAAATACGATGGAAGAAATATGACCTTCTCCTGTAGCCCGGAGGCTCATAATAAACCGAAGACTCCCCGGAGCAACACCTTCCTGGTTAGGGTGGGGAACAATAGATGGATTAAAAAGGGCGGCAGATTCAATCGAGTACTCCATCGAAAAATAAGCTCCTATCAATTGTTTCTTTGTCCTGCTTATTTTTTGCTCATCAGGAATAAAATGGGAAACCTTATCAAAATTGCCATTATACACACCCACGATATTTTTATGCCTATCGGAGAAATTAAAATTTACCTTTTTCAATAAATCTTTAGCTGCATCATCAGATAGATCTACCACCTTGGATATTATTTCTGGAATACGTGTTATGTCCGGAATATGAGCACGGGTTATCACCCTTGATGTGTTCCTGACAATTTTAGTTCTGCTTCTTTTTACCAATGGCTTTTTCAATGGTTTTTTGGTTAGTTTATTGTTTGGTTAATTTTACAATACTTAGTGTCTGTCCATAAAGTCCGATAGCTGCATTGCTGCAAAAATCTTAATTCCTCGAATACATTAGTATACTGCGTCTTAATATTTTTGCGCGCTTTGCTCTCGAACTTTATGATCCAGCCACTTCTACTTTATTGACACACTCTACTTATATCTGCATAATAATGCAAACTTTTATGTCTACTGCAATTATAAGATTTTTTTATACGTTTGAAGATAAGCTTCCGTCATTTTTTCTCTGCTAAATTTTGAAAGCGCCCACTCCCTGCAATTTTTTCTGTCAATAGTTTTAATATTCCTAACTGCTTCGGCTGCTTCTTCAATGGTATGAACCAGAAAACCGGTTTCCCCATCAATTATCAATTCTGGCATTGAACCTAAATTGAATGCGATAACAGGCGTACCGCACATCATCGATTCTGCCACACTTAAACCGAATGGCTCATTAAAGCTAATTGGATGCAAAAGTGCAACCGCTTCACCCAGTAGTTTATCCCTTTCCTTTGATCCCGAATTGCCCACATATACAATATCGTCATCATTAATGAAAGGCTTAATCTTGTTGTCAAAATATTCCTGATGCTGAATTAAGCCGGAAATGATTAATTTCCTTCCTGATTGTTTGGCAATTTGAATAGATTCATAAGTGCCTTTTTCAGGGTGAATCCTGCCAAAAAACAATAAATAGTCATTTGAGGTTTTCCGGTAAGTAAATTCATTTGTATTAAGTCCATTATAAATTGTTGCAATGTATTCAAGTTCCGGGGAACGGTCAGAGTTACTTATTGATACGTAAAAATTAGTTTTGTTGTATTTTTTATATACCGGCAATATTTTGGGAGATGAAAAACCATGAATAGTGGTAAGCATGGGTGTTTTAATCAATCGGGAATAGGTAAGCGGAAGAAAATCAAAGTGGTTATGAATTAAATCAAATTTATCTGCCTGTTCAAGCAAATTACTGATATGAAGGCATTCCCATACCTTAGGGTCAATTTCCGAATTTTCTGCGTAACCCTCATTCGTCACATATTGCAAATGACCTTTAGTAATTGAATTACCTGTGGCGAATAGGGTAATGTCAATATTTTTTTCTATTAATCCTTCTGTAATATTTGAAGTCACCTGTTCCCAAGGGCCGTATTTTACGGGTGGGGTTCTCCAGGCAATGGGCGACAATATGGCTATTTTCATACGTATAATGGATGACGACTATTATTCAAACAATGATCAACAAGTTCTTCTATTCAATTTCCAATGATGAGGGGTTCATATTCTTCAAATGCCTGTAAAACTACTAAATGCGAAATTAGATAGGCCAGCGAACTTTCTGCACCCTGGTTACGGTTCACTCCATAGTGTTCAAGGCCATCACAACACCCTTTAGTTTCAAAATCAAACAAACTCATTCGAAGGTCATTTTCCCCCAAAAACCACATAAAGCATGAAAATAATTTTGTGAGATAATCTTTATCTTTTGTTAAGTGAAAAGCCTGATGATACATTAAAATCATTGCCAGGGCATCCACAGGTTGTTGGGCAAACATGGATCGTTTACCTTCTTTTTTATACCAATTTTCATTACCGATAATCGACAAATAACCCTCATTAACAGTAATACCTGTCAGAAAGTCCATGGTTTCCAATGCTATATTATATATTTTATCGTCGTCAAGTATCTCTGCTGCATGTAAAAGGGCAAGGGGCAAAATTCCATTATCATAAGCCAATAATGGCTCAAACCAATTCCATTTGGGCGACCTGTTTCCCTCATATTGGTAGATTATCTTTCTGGCAAGATCTCTTAAACTTTCAATCATTGACTCATCTGAAGGATTGGCTTTTAGATAATAACTAATCCCTAACATGGTATTGGCAATCCCCCTTATTGATTGAAGCTTTTCAAAATTTGGTAAAGCATCAAAGAAAACAAGTTTCCCTGTCTGATAATAAGCATCATTAGGAGCATTGCCTATCAGATATCCAAGGGCCCAAATGGTTCTTCCAAACGAGTCTTCCGATCCAACATCATCAAGAAAGTTTCGATTAAAACTGAGGAAATTCCTGAATGTCCCATCTTTGTTTTGCATATAATGAATATAGCTCAGGTATATAGGTGCTAAATTTAGTGCGAACTTATCTTTTGTTTGTCTATAGGTCATCAGCACCATAAGCAAGGCCCGGGCATTATCGTCAAGGCAATAACCTTCTTTCAGATTAGGAATACCGAATTTTGCATGCTGAATAATTCCCGTATCATCAGTTAGGCGTTTAATATGAACCAAGGAAAAGGGTGGGAGTAACAGCGGATCTATTAAGGTTTCTGCTTTGGAAGAAATTTGGGGTTTATCTGATAATATTTGTTTTGTAAGAGCAATGTATTTGGCGCCGGATTTCGGCCAGGTTATCGATTTCCCATAATCATATGCTTTTTTCCTGATTTTTTTCAACGCTTCAGGATTAGCCAACAAGTCCATCAGAATTCTTGAAAGCTCGTCAGAATCTTTAAAGTTAAAAAAACGGCCCCTCCCATCAGCTAATAATTCCGATGCATGCCAGTAAGGTGTTGAAATAACAGCCGAACCTATGCCGACTGCATAAGAAAGCGTGCCGCTCGTAATCTGTGCTTCATTCAGATAAGGTGTAATATATATATCGGAGGCCGATAAATATTTAAATAATTCTCTTTGTTCTATAAATTCATTCAGGAAAACAACATGATCTCCCAGGTTAAGGTTTTTTACCAATAGATGAAGATAATTGCGGTATTCTTCGCCGGCATGACGAAGAACATTTGGATGCGTCTTTCCCAGAACCATGTATATAACCTCAGGGAATTTTTCAATTACTTTGGGCAATGATTCAATTGCTGTTTCAATCCCTTTATTCCGGCTGAGGATTCCAAATGTGAGTAATAACTTTTTATTTTCAAGTTTAAATTCCTTTTTTGATTGTTCCTGACTAAACTGAATATCTGGTACGCCGTGTTCGATAAAAGCAATTTTCGCGCTGTCCACATCATAAACACCGGTAAGAAGCTCAATGGCCTTATGGCTCATTACAACGACTTTATGGGCTATCTTGCAGATTTGCTGCAGCACTGCCGTTTCGTTGTAAGAAGGGTTTTTTACAATGGTGTGAAGAGTTACGATTAACGGTATTTGAAGACGATGAATCAATGGAAGAATATATAAACCATTCTGACCTCCAAAAATTCCAAACTCATGTTCAAGAATACACACATCAGCGCCGCTTAGATTGATGAATTTCACTGCTTCCAAATAGTCGCGCTGATATTCCTGCCTTATGGTCAGTTTTACTTCTTCAGGATAATTATAGGTTTGGTCATGATCGTTCATGGCTACAATATAACCTTCAATTGCATCCTCTTTTAACATATTGCTGCCTTCCGCCACAACAGAATCTGTTACCATTGATTTGTAAAGATTCATGGTAAAAGTTCCGATACCGCATTCGCGAGGCGGATATGTTCCTATATATACAATTTTCATTAGTCTATAATTTGTTCTTATTGGTCAGATAGCCTGTTGTCCCGAAGTATCTCGGGAGAGCTAGCTATAACCCTCTATTCTAATTGCTTGCAACCAATGTGAAATAATAATGATTCGCGATATCTCGGAACAGGCTGTGTGTGTCAATAATAATGTAATGGCTCAGTTCATATTTATAAAAGTAACAAGAAATAATGAAACTTATGCCTTATTAGCGTTTTGATATTTACAATTCAGTACATGAGCAACCCTTATCAATGAACATCAGGATCCTTGCGCATATTTATTGATGTCCTTTCCTGCCTCACATTCTGCAGCCAGGTCCCTTGTGGGTGGCTGCGATGATGTGGACGATCCCCCGTTAAGAAGTTTGAAAATGCCGGCGTGGTCGGTTGCGGCCCCAGTGATCTAGCAGGAGACGTGGTTTATGAATCTATCTGTCCATTATATAAATCAGAAATTGGAAAAATCAGGTCGTAATCATTCCAGTTTAAATTTCCATCAGTCAATGAAAAATCCGAGAATTTGTTTTCATCTAAATATTTTTTAATCGATGGATGGAGGGATTTTGATAAAAATGGTTTGAAATCAACAAGTTTCTCATTTCCGTCACTAAACTTTATCCGAATTGCATAATCCGACAAATATTTTGCAGAATCAATTTTCAACAGATTGAATCCAGGTTCTGAATCCTTATAATCAACAATTATTCTCATTTTAATCTTTTTGTAATTCTCTCAAATTCAACATCCTTATGATAAACAAAATAGTTAATCCATTTTTCAACTATTTTGTCAGCGTATTGCTCAAGAAAAACCTCGAAATCTTTAAGGTCCTTTCCTTTTAAGGGCCTTGCTGCTGAAATATTTGTAATCTTTATCTCCGAAATCTCGCCATTAACGATATAGAATTCTGCTTTACTTTCAAATTCACCTTTTTTTGCATGAACATGAATCGGTTCGTGCTCATTTGAGTAGAAGAAAATAAGAATCCCTAAGTATTCGAATATCTTTGGCATTATCCAATCTCTTAATAATTTATCTGATACAAATTTACAAAATTTCAATCTGATCCGAAAATTACTGTTTAGAGTGGCTTCCCCGTCTTCTTCAAAAAAGTAATCTCAGGCAAAACCACCAGAAATTCCTTGTCTCTCTCTTCGGAGTACCAGTATAACAGGAAGGTCACTTTCGCGGCTGCCGGGGAATATCCGAGTTGTTGGAGTTTTTGAATTTCCTCCTTCATGTGGGCTGAAAATTTCAGGACCTGCTCTTCTTTGTGGTTCAAACATCCTTCTTCGTTTACTTTCAACAGGTCCGCAGATTTTAATGAGAGGATACGTTTCTGCACAAATGCGAAATAGCCCAATTGCACATGCTTGTGGGTCGTCTGGACGGACAGTTCGTCTGGAGAAGGATAGATTGTGTTGTCTGCAACATGCACAATATTTTCCGCCCGGATATTTTTCAGGTAGTCATCGTTGTAATGAATCTCCAGCCTCGACTTCGCGCGGGTCATGGCGACATATTGGCCTGTACTTCGGTATCTAGGAAAACAATACGGGGCATCGTACATTTGTTACAACCAATGGCCGATGGTGAAGATAGAGGTTTTTTTTCATTTTGATGTCAATCTTCAACCGGTGCTTCTCGGAGTGCCTTCTGTGGATCCCGTCCAGGAAGTATTCGAACATCTCATCGATCTCCTCCGGTGCGCGAGATGCCAGCTTCGGCACCCGAAACTCCCAAACCACTTGCTACTGTTTATAGCATATTAATGACATGTTTTATTCGTTTTACAAGTCGTCTGCTACGTCCCCTTCATTGTTATTTTGGTACTGCACATTAGTAATTGCAAGATTGGCATTATCGATGGCAGCAATCCCCCAGCCTTTCCCGTTACGGATGGTACTGTTGCTGATGGTCAGACTTGAATTATCATCAACACCGAGGTTGGTAGCCCTGTTCTGACTACTGTATGGGCCAATATTCATATTTGAATTACCTGCATATTCAATCACCACGTTTTCAATGTTGTTTCTGGCATCGGATGTACTGACACGTAAACCTTTCCAGTATTGACCGCCTGCCAGGTTGGAAGTGGAAAAAACGACCGGGTTGGATTCGGTGCCCGAAATATCAATGTAACCATCCAGGGTAGAGCCGCCAGACCCTTCGTCAATGCTGATGAGAACGTCTTCATCCAATTCGATCAGGGTTCCCTCGGTAATGAATAGAGGGGCTTCAATTTCCAGGTCATCACTTATTTTATAAGCGGCTCCCACTTCGAGTTTCGACCAGGTGATTTCTTCCAGCAGGGTGCTGCCGTATATTTGAGGGCCGTCATGACTGTTTCCGCTGAACAATGACGCATCATCAAAAATGCCTGTGTTTAGTACCTGGGTGTAAATAGCAGGTTCGGTATTATCGGCATAAGTATTGGCACTGTGTTCTAAGATGACACCCCGCGCAACGAGTCCGTAACCCCTGCTGTTGGAAAATTCACTGTTGGTGATGTTGATTCTGGCGTCTTCGTCAATGGCCACAGTTGTTTGCCGGTTATGGCTGCTGTATGGGCCAATATTCATTGTTGTATTACCTCCATATTCAAAAACCACGTGATCAAAGGAGTTTCGGATGTCTGTGCTTTTAATTCTCAGTCCTTTCCAGTATTTTCCACTTTCAGGGGCTGCCGTGGTGAAAGTGATCTTACTGTCTTCTGTTCCGGTGGCCATGATGACACCTTCGGTGGTTACATCCACGAATACATCTTCTGTCAGCTCAACTTTCACGCCTTCGGATATGGATAATTCGGCATTTATCTCAATGTCGCCCGAAACTTTATAGCCCAGGTCTCCATTTAGTTTTGCCCACTTAGTGTTTTGTTCCAACGTACTGCTGTAAATCTCCACCCCGTTGAAACCATTTGTTAAGAAAAGAGATTCCTCATCAATGGGTTCGGTGTTGCTGATGTGGGTATATATGCCAGCCTGACCATTATTTTCATAACTGATACTGGTATGTTCATGCAGGGTACCTCTGGTCACCAATCCATATCCTTTACTGTTGGATATTTCCGAATTGACAATGGAGAGTACTCCATCATTATCTATACCCACATTGGTTTGTCTGTTTTGCGAACTGAACCTGCCTATATTCATTTCTGAATTTCCGGCATATTCAACCACCGCGTATTCCAGTCGGTTTTGGCTATCGGTACTTTCAATCCTCAGTCCTTTCCAGTATTTATTGCCATCTTTATCTGCTGATGTGAATACAATTCCATCGCTGGCAGTGCCGGTAGCTTTTATAAGCCCGTCTTCTGAAATATCAAACAAGATATCTTCCTGTAGTTCAATCCTGACGCCGGGATCAATGGTTAATTCTGCATCTATACGGACATTCCCGGTTACCAGGTAATCGGCTTGCTCAGGATCATCATGAATATTAACCAGGTGCAAATCTTCATTATAAGTACCACTCAAAGTTTGGGTTTCTTCACTGGCTTCGGTGGCCGTTATGGTTACTTCATCATCACTGGATCCAAGTTCGTTTGATATGGTGAGTAGAACCACATATTCGCCCGGTGTATCGGGAGTGAATGAGGCAATTTCCGAATCGCTGTTGCCGATGACCGTGCTGCTGTTGTCGGGCAATGAGGCGAATGACCATTCAATATCGAATTCCCCGCCCGTTGCATCGGTCGATTGGGAGGCATTAAGTTCAACAGTTTCTCCAACTTCAACGGTTTGGTTGGCACCTGCATCGGCCGTCAGAACGCCATCGGTATTGTTTCTGTCGTCTTCACAGGCATTAAAAGGAATAATAAGCAATGTCGGAAGTAGTACTTTGAATAAATTACTTACTTTCATAGACTCTAATTTAATTGATACCAAATTATTATTTTTCTTATAAAAGGAGTTTATAACCCTTATTTCTTTTACTCTATAAGGGTTACAAATAAATCAGATTTTTGTTTGGAGAATCTTCGGACTTCTTAAAAAAGTTGATTGATCAACCCATCTGATTGATGAAAACCTAAAAAGGAAGATGAAATGGGATTAACCCAAGTTGAACAAAATAGACGAATATGTACATCTTCATGTTTTGATTTTAATTCATCTTTAACCTGCTTTGATTTCAATTATGAAAGTCTTTCCAGACTTGATATGGATTATGTTGACCTGCTGCTCATCCACTGGCCGGTATCCGGTATGGATCTGAAGGCTTGCCTGGATACCATGTTTGTATTCCGGTACAGAAAAAAAAGAACGAATATCGTGTCATTCACAAATGCAAATATGCCTAAATAACTGCAGGTTAAGCTGTAATGATATCATACCACCGGGTACTTTTGCAATGGGCCTGTGCTTAAGGTATGAAAGTTGTGCATGAAATACCACATTTCAATCATAGCATTTATGAAACTGACTGCATCAGTGAAAAATTGATTCTTACAACATAAATAGTAAACATTTAACTGTTAAGTTTGTCTAACAAGTAGGTTATTAGGCTTTTATTATCGTTGTATTATTAATTATCCCTTACGAAATGAATAAACTAAGTATTACTCATCATCTGACAGTTTTTACAACCCTGGTTTTTCTTTTCTTTCCAAATCAGGTTCAGTCACAGAAGCTAAATGGAGATAAAACACTTGACAGTCGTGTTGAAAAATACCTGGAAGAACACACGCATGAGTTCCGGGATATGAATGTTCCCACCAAAGATGGCAAATTATTATACAGTCTTATTATTGAAGGAAATTACACAAAGGCCCTTGAAATTGGAACTTCAACAGGACTTTCAGGAATATATCTTGCATGGGCTTTAAGCAAGACAGATGGGAAACTCATTACTATTGAGATTGATGAAAGACGGCATAAAATTGCGCTAAAACATTTCGAACAGGCAGGTCTTTCAGAGTATGTCGATGCCCGGTTGGCAGACGCACATACGCTGGTAAAATCGCTTGAAGGTCCATTTGACTTTGTTTTCAGTGATGCAGACAAGAACTGGTATAAGCAATATTTTCTTGACCTGGATCCAAAATTGGTTGTAGGAGGTTGTTATACTGCACACAATGTATCAGATAAAAGAGGTGGGTGGAATTACAACTACTATGAGTTTGTGAAAGGACTTGATCATTATAATACAGCGCTCCACCCTGGCAGTAGTCTGCTTGTGAGCTACAAAACAGCCGATAAAACACCCTGAAATCAATGTCAGGAGAAGAACTGAAGCGCAAACTGGGTCTTTTTTCCTCCACCAATATCGTAGTCGCCAATATGATAGGGGCAGGAATTTTTATGACTTCCGGACTGTTAATGGCCGAATTAAATAACCCGGTCCTCATGTTGGTATTATGGGGTGTGGGAGGCATCATTGCACTCTGCGGAGCTATTGCCTATGGGGAGCTTGGGGCGAATATACCTGAGGCAGGAGGAGAGTATAAATTCCTGAATGAGCTTTACCATCCTATGCTTGGTTTTTTAAGTGGATGGGTATCATTTATCGTTGGCTTCTCAGCCCCTATAGCGGCTTCTGCAATGGGATTCAGCGAATATTTTTTCAGAGCCATGCCTTCCGGTATGGTAATTCTTACAGAAAAATTGAATCCTGAACTTGCTAAAACCCTTTTGTCTGTTTTCGTTATACTTTTATTTACGGCAATCCATTACAGGGGATTAAAATTTGGAGCACGGCTGCAAAATCTTCTAACGGTATTGAAAGTGGTACTGATCGTTGCCCTGATTACAGGAGGAATACTCTCTCAAAACGGAGAGGCAGAGAATTTTACTCCAAAAGAAAGCATCTCCAGTGGATTTGATGGTTGGAGATCCATTGGATTATCATTGATGTGGATCATGTTTGCATTCAGCGGTTGGAATGCTGCCACGTACATTGGTGCTGAAATAAAGAAACCATCGAGAAATCTGCCCGGATCATTGCTGGCAGGAACAATTATAGTACTAATTCTTTACCTCGGACTTAATGCGGTGTATATTTACAGTATACCTGCGGATGATATTAAAGGTGTGATTTCCATTGGTGGACTAGCCATGAAAAACCTTTTCGGCGGACCTGCAGAAACACTGTTTTCCATATTAATTGCATTTGCTCTTTTTTCTTCTCTGAGCGCATTTATTATTATCGGTCCCAGGGTATATTACTCAATGGCCAGGGACGGGCTTTTCTTCAAAGCCGTAGCCCGGATCCATCAAAGGTTCGAGGTGCCTTCAAATGCCATTATCCTTCAATCCGTCATCGCCGTTATTATGGTTATTTCAGGTACTTTTGAGCAGATACTCACATACATGGGATTTGCACTGGGAATATTCCCGATTCTTACGGTACTGGCCGTGTTCAGGTTAAGAAAACGCAGGCCATCAGCTATTAAATTATCAGGATTCCCTGTAGCTCATATCGTTTATATTACAGCGGGACTGCTCATTCTATTCCTGGCATACTTTGAAAGACCTGTTGAGTCCTCCATTGCCTTATTGACGGTATTAATCGGAATACCTGCCTATTATGTTTTCAAGAGGCAGAGGGCTTACAGTTAAAAACTTAACTTTTGCAGCCATTAGATTCTTAAACCCATAATTAATATATCATCGATCTGGGGTAATCCAATATGCCAGTTCTCAATCTCTTCATCCAATAACCATTTTTGTCTTTCTAAAGGTTCTCTATGAATGTTTACTAAGAACTCCCTGAAACGGCCATACATATATTTTTTTCCGTTTGGTCCCCCAAATTGATCCGGAAATCCATCAGAGAATAAATAGAGCAGGTCTCCTTTCTCCAATGGCAACACATGGTTTGTAAACTTTTGCTTATGCTCGTGGCCTGTTCCTATACCTGCCTTGTCAGCAGGAGTTTTAATCAGCTCATTATTCCTTATTATATAAAGCGGATTCTGTGCAGCTGAAAACTGAAGTGTGCGGGTTGCCGGCTCATAAATACATAGAGAGATATCCATTCCATCATTTGCAACCATTACTGTTTCAGGTAGCTTATGTAATGACTCACTTATTCTCTCGTTTAGCAGATCGAGCATCTGAGAGGATTTATAAATATCAAGTGATTTTACAATATCATTCAGTGCAGATAATCCAAGCATACTCATGAAGGCTCCTGGTACACCATGACCTGTGCAATCACCTACTGCGAAGAATACGTGATCTTTCCTGCCCGCTACCCAGTAAAAGTCGCCACTAACAATACCTCGTGGTTTATTTAAAACAAAATAGCTGCCCAGCAGGTTATTCATAAGATCCCTGGGAGGCAATGCAGCCGATTGTATTCTATGTGCATACCTGATACTGGCCTGAATCTCTTCATTTTGTTGTTCAATTTGATCCCTCTGCTCACGGGCATGATCTCGCTGGGTTTCAATTTCCTCTTTTTGTTTTTCGAGTTCCGTATTCTGATAGCGTATCTTCTCTGTTCTTTTTTTCACTTCAATTTCCAGCGCCTGCCGCGCACTTTCCAGCTTAGACAGACGTAGTTTTATATACATGTATATACCCGTAGTGGCCAACAAACACACCATTATTATAAACCACCATTTTTTCCAGAAGGGTAATTCAATCGTAAAGCTATACGATGATACCGGGGTATCATGCCAATTAACACCGTCAATACTTACCTGGGCAATGAAAGTATATGTACCCGGTGGTAATTTTGAATATGTAAAAGGTTGATTTCTTTTGGAATAATTCCATTCAAGGTCATATCCCCTTAGCATATACCTGTATTCTATACTTTCAGGGTCTTTGAACCAGAAACCAGTGTAGCCAAAAGTAAAATTATTCTCATTAAACCTGAAAGAATTTCTGTCCTTGTTTATCGGCAAACCGAAAAGATTTAATACCGATAAATAAATACATGGTTGACCCATCATTTTCCCCAGGAATTCCGGATTGTATTTTATGATTCCTTTTTCTGTCCCAATCCAGATATTTCCATTGTCATCTTTGTAAACGGAATTTAAGACCGGATAATGGTAAGCAAGTCCCATGTTTTCACCAAATCTGAATACAGGACCTTCACCTGGTTTATATAACAGTATTTCATAATTTGAAATAATCAGAAGATTGCCCCACGAATCAAATTCAATAGCAAGAATGTTGTCTGTTTCAGAACCCATGTTATCATGCAATATAACCGTATCCTCTTTTACCTGCAAAACACCCTGTGCACCGGTGTTATACCATACGCTACCATCCGGACCTACTGTTACTCCGTAGAATTGGGGGATATTAAAACTATCGATGGGTATAAAATGGACTTTTTGGTCTTCAATGTATGCTGGTTTATTAAACGATCCTGCAATCCAAATTCTTCCATTTTGATCCCGGGCAGTTGAATATATATAGGTATTTTCAAGCACAGGGTCAGGTACCGGAACAATGCGGTTTTCATCCACATTGATCTGCGCCACACCTCCACCTAATGTAGAAAAAAAGATAGTCCCTTGATCTCCTGAAATATGTATCACATTATTATCTGGTAAGCCGTCATCTGTGGTGTAGCTTTGAACCAATGCCCCTGATTCTGAAAACCTAAAAACGCCATCGTCATAAGTGCCAGCCCAGATTGCCCCACTTTCAGAAACATATACTGAAATAAAATTTTTGTCACTTAGTCCATTGCGCGTGGAAATATTTGTCCATTGATACTTACCATAATCATCTTTTCTGCCGCGAAAAAGATCCAGCTCACCACATACCCAGTTATCATTTACATTATCAATTGCCAGACTGTATGCCATACTAAATGGGGTGCCGGTTTCACTGTTCAGAAATTCAAAAACCGGGGGGAGTATCTGAACGACCCCCAACCTACCGCCTGCCCAAATATTATGTTCTGCATCCCTGAATACTGCATTCAGGCTATTTGAAATAAGACCCTCATCTTCTGTTATCTGCGTAATCAGTTTAACATTGCGGTCTGCATCAGTATTTAGCTTAACAATCCCGTTTCGAAGTGTTGAAACCCACAATTCGTTTCCAGTATGAAAATCCATTCCTGTAATTGTCCCAAAAGACCAATCCGAAATTGATGAAATTGATTTGTATTTGGTATTATAAACAGCAACTCCCCAGTCATGTGTTCCTATCCAAATGTTATCATCTTTATCCGATTCAACTACATGTACGATGTTATCGGGTAGTCCATCTTTCATGGAAATTGAGAATACTGAATCGGTTGTTACCTGTGCAATTCCATAGTCTGTGCCCAACCACAGTCTGCCCCTGAAATCCAGCTCGATATCGTACACATAATTATCGGGCAGACCTTCTTCAGTACCAATATTACTCAAATATCTGCCATCAAACCTGTAGATCCCCTCCCCAAGTGTGGCGTACCAGACTATACCTTCATGATCAGTTACAATATCTGATATCTCCACATTGCCAATCCCTTCCGGGGGTAAAAAGGGTGTAAAATTCCCCTTGTAGAATGTTGTTATTTTACCATTTCGATGGCCTATCCACAGCCTTTTATCATGGTCCTCAGCAATAGCAGTTATGTTATTATCAAGAAGGCTGTCTTCCACAGTGTATTGAATCAGATTATTCCCGTCAAATTTAAATAATCCCAGTTCTGTACCAAACCAAATCCAACCGGAGGAATCCTGGAAAACAACTTCCACACGATAATCAGTCCTTCCCTTGATAAGTTCATGCTGGCGAAGAAAGGGAATCTGAGCCTCCATACTCGTAGCAATTATAAGAAATAACAGGTTTATAAAAATGGTGCGCTTCGCAATACGATTCATATTACTGCTGTGGTTTTAAGCTCAAATTCACTTTTACTTGTATCTCCTCGGAAATCTTCTGATTTAAAATTGTGGGAATAGAAATCCTCTGGTCATCAAGAAAAACCGGGAACCCGGAACGAACATCAATACCGGGATTGCCAACGAATACCTGACAACGAATAATACGGTCAATTCCAACCCCATGGATTGTAAGTTTCCCTTTTGCCCTGATATTGTATGTTCCTGGTACAGAAAGGTCTATTTCTTCAATGATCTTTCCACTAAAGGTTGAATTCGGATACTGGTCGCTTTCCATATAATCTTCATTAAAATGAGTTTTTTGAAGCGAACTGTTAAAACCCTCAAAACTCCTTGTTCTCACCCTAAATGAGAAAGTTCGATCATCAATATTAATTGCTCCCAGCATTTCATTTGATGAAGCTTTAATCAGTTCTAACGGAGCATCTGATATAAAATCCACCCTGCCATCCTTGCACAAATAAATATTTTGGGCTTCAAGATGAAGCGTAGTAATTACTACGAGTATGATGGTGTAGTAAATTTTCATTTCACCACTTTATATTACGTCTCGTTTCCCCAGTCGGAAAAACACGGTAAAGATTAAACCCAAAGAATATCTCCCCGTCTAACCAGTTGCCAGAAGTCTCTGTAATAAATGCCCTTTCGAACATTGCCTGTGAATTGGAAACCTGCAACTGGAAAATATGCCCACCGGTTTCAATATCAACACCAAGCGCCAGTGCATTATAAAAATCATCGGCTGCTTTTCCGGGAAGCAGGTAAAAATATTCAGAGGTAAAAGAAAGCATACGGTTCAGTCTTATTTTACCGCTGATTCCTGTGGCAAATATGTCGTTCTGGTCGTCAGGGAAGGGAACCAAATTTTTATGGACATACGTTGGGCTTAGCTGAAGAGAGAAATTTTTACCGAACTTGCGTGCAAGTAAAAGCTGGTTTGCGTATGACAATCTGGAGGTAAACAAGTTGTCTCTTTCAGGATGATCCCATCGCAATGTCTTAACAAAAACAACGGAGTAGAAAGTCAGCGAAACAGGCATATTACCCTCCTCGTTTTGCTGTTTTAGAATTCTGTATTTTATTGCCCCATCATAAGTTTTCTCAAAGGTATTTCTGCCTATGGAAATTGATGCCAGATCTTTGATTCCATAATCAAAACCAAGCCGGGTCGATGCCTGGTCCATTCCGAAAAACTGATATATACCTAGATTTATGGCACCAAAACGATGTGAAATTCTAAAATTTAAATCACCAGCACCAGGCACCTCAACAGACTGACCATTAATAACTGTGGTTCCTTCAAAAGTGCCGAGGATAATTTCGGGTGTACCATTATTATCATCATCAAGTTCGTCCAGCAATCCTCCTAAGTCCTGTGAATTAAGAGCGGTAGGAAGAAGAGATGAAAATAATATTATAAAACGGATAAGATGTTTCATCCTGATTAGTTTTCCGGGGCTCCGTTATCAAGCCATATATTAATTTGTAGCAATTCACAAAAAGGCAACTGGCGACGCTCGTAGGGCATGGGTACAAAGCCGGACTGGTGATTTATAACACCCCTTAACCTTCCATCATCCACAACTACCCTCACTGCTTCATAACTGTCGTGCCGTACATTGTTGTACGATGTAACAGACCCATGACAAACAACACAGTTTGTTTGGAGAATGTCTGCAATTGTGCCTTCCCATGTAATGTTTGTTGTATCGCACACTTCTTCCCCGAATAGATCAAACTCATTGTGGTTGGTGCATGAGAAGAACAGTAAAGTCCCAAATATGAAAAATACAATATTAAATATCCATTTCATGTATTCCACTGGATGGTAAAGGCGTTAAATATACACAAACAAAACTCTAATTCAAATTTCTAAAGTCCTTTTTCAGGTCTGATTCCCTTAATTGGGTTATTGCGCTCAATACGCATTACTTTTTTGCCCGATATGATCGCCTTATTTAGCCCAATTTGATCTGGATACAAAATTATATCGCTCATGTTTATCCGTTGATCTTGTGCTAACTCCAATCTTATAGGAAATGGCCTTATGACTCTGATGAGAAATATTTCGGTTATCGTTGTTTTTCTGTTCCCTGCTTTATCAGGATCCTCATCCTGAGAGAGGCGTTTATACTGCTCAACAACGGTAACTTCCAGGATTGTCTGTTGTGCGGACCTGGCGAATTGGGTCCTATAGCTATTGCTTTTAAAATTGGCTGGCTGAAGGCGTTGGGATCAGGGCGCTACTATTCCATATGCTTATAAATTTATTTTCCTGCAATTTTTTTTCGCAGGCGACTGAGACTCTCACGTTCGAGGCCAGGATAGGAGGCAATATGAAACGAAAAAAGGGTGCCGCAAGCGACACCCTTACCTAAACCTACCATCTACAACCGCATATTATAAGCGATCCTGCTTACACATGCAGATAACTACTCCTCAGTAACTTTCTCAAGGTTATAGATCAACAATACTTGCGCAGATGTCAAAACATCATCGTAGAACCTCACTTCATCCATGCTGCCGTGGAAATATCCACCCCATGCCAGCGGAATTATCTGATCTGTTTCAAAGTTGGTATCATCTGCTGCATACTCGTCTGAATCACAACCAAATACCAGGTCATTACCAGTATTGGTAGCTGCAGTACCAGGGGTATTGTCCCATTGCTGGGCCTGTTCTCCGTTTATATAGAAGGTCATGTTACCATCACCAAAAGTAACTACAACATGGTACCAGGTATCGATTTCCAGTGGTGGATCAGTATCCCTGTCATAAATACCCTCACTGGTACTTATGGTGAAGAAAGCCTTATTAACTGACTGCAGCTGGAATTTATAACCCATCCAGGAATGCAGACCGATAAAACGGTTGTTTTCCAGAATTTCAGCAGCACTTAACCACAGTGATATGGAAAGCTTCTGTGGATTCAATGAAGCATTGTATGGAATCACCACATGCGCACCGTCATCAAACATAAGTGCAGCATCGGCATCTCCATACCGGTCGGTCGTCCATTCAGGAAGTGAGCCTCCCCATGTGGCTGCACCATCCATCAGGGTGCCATTGAAGCCATTTCCGGAATAGTCATTCAGGGTAGTGCCCTCACCTTCATTGAAGGTCCAGTGCCCCACCAATGCATCCGGTGCTATTGCCGCAACCACATTCTCTTCGTAAACTTCCATTGCAGCATTCAGAGAAATTACAGTATTATCTACCTCTGTCTGGGTAGCCTCAGCATCATCATACACATCTTGTGCAGCATCAATAACCACCATCAGGGCATCCTTGGATCCGGGTAGATACTGACCTTCAGCAAGACCTTCCATGGTGTCGTCGATCAAATCATTAGCCGTTGTCAATGCTGCCAGTAGTGCAGCTTTGTCAACATCATCTGTCTTATCCTTATCACAGCCGACAAACAGCACAGCTGTCATAGCCATCATAAGAATGACATTTAGAAAATTCACTTTTTTTGTTTTCATAGGTACATGTTTTTAAATTAAAATTAAATATTTGGATTAATATCGGTTTCACTTTGTGGTATTGGGAAATAACGGTTGGATTCATATTCAAATCCTGTCCCGTTCAGGGCCGCTTCGGCCGCTTCTTTCCCATAGCGCATCAGGTCGAAATAGCGGTGGAACTCAAAACCTAATTCTACCCTGCGTTCATGCCTTATTGCCTCACGGACTTCGTTTTTACTGCCTGCTGCAATATCCGGCAGCAATGCTAGCGGGATCGCTCCGTAATCTGGCAGTTCCTCATCATGGAGATAACTCTCCCTGGCTCTTTTTCTCACCCGGTTCAGAGGAACTACAGCCTCATCTGTCCTGTCAAGTTCATTCAGTGCCTCAGCTTTGATGAGCAGGATATCACTGTAGCGTAGGTAAGTATAATTCAGACCACCATTTCCCTTTGTTCCTTTGCCTACCTCGGCAAGTGGCTGAAGGTGCTTTTTTTGCAGGTAACCTGTGGGCGACCAGGCAGGATTAAACGCCTCACCGTTCAGCCAGGGCTGGCCATCGCGGCCAACCGTATAATCCAGCCGGGGATCGTACACACTGTCTTCCGTTACTTCGAATTCATCAATAAAATCCTGCTTTGGCACGTTAAAAAAATATCCGTTTTCAGCCTGTGGAGCAAACCACTGGTTCAGCGCACTTCCCTGGAACGGATCCTGATCTGCCAGGTGCTGAATTTCAAACACAGACTCCTTGTTGTTTTCATATTCCAACTTGAAGTTCTGATTGAACAGGTCCATTAATGCATAGATGCCAAGTGATTCAAGGGAATCTGCATAAGCCAGTGCATCGGCATGTTTCTCCTGGTACAGATAAACTTTGGCAAGCATACCAAAGGCAGCGCCCCTGGAAGCTCTTCCGTAATCGGCAGGGGCAATAACAGCCGGCAGATCATCCTTGGCCAGCAACAGGTCATCTTCAATTTGTTCATAGATCTCCGACACTGTTGAAAGAGGTGTATACAGATCGTCGAGCGTTGCAACCGGTGCTGTCTTCAAAGGGATTTCTCCATAGATATTCACCAGAATGAAATAGTAATAGGCCCTCAGAAACCGTGCTTCTGCAACATATTGATCCCTGAGGGAAGCATTCATATCGATGTCCGGAATTTTACCAATTACTTCATTTGTACGCGCGATGCCATCATAATAGTGCTCCCAGCATGCTTCAATAAAACCGTTGTCTGTAGTGGTCTGGAAATCTTCTATGAAGGATATCTCGCTCTGATCACCCGGATTGCCTCCTTTTATGGCATCATCAGAAGCAACATCTCCAAACACCCAGAGGTTGTTTTCGATGGATTTAAAGGCCAGTGGTTCATAGCAGGCATTTACTGCCAGGAAGGCATGCTCTGCCGTCTGGTAAAATGTGGCACTTGAGTATCGTCCCTGGAGATTCTCTTCAAGGAAATCGGAACACCCGTTTATGATGCCCAATACAGTAATGATACATATTATTTTTGCTCTCATTTTACAAACGTTTAAAAGGTAAATTGTAATCCAACACTCAATGATACTGCAGTAGGGTATGTCCCCCAGTCAATACCGGCTGCCCGGTCGCCTTCACCTGCGGAGTTATTGCTTACGGTCATTTCCGGATCCAGGCCGGGGTATTTGGTCAGCGTCAGAAGATTCTGTCCCACGAGATATATCCTCACTTTTTCAAAATAGAACCTGCTTGTCAGGGTTTCAGGAAGCGTATAGCCCAGTTGGGTGGTCTTTAATCTCAGATAGGAACCGTCGGCCAGAAAGCGCGTGGAAGGTTTGGTGTTATTCGATTTGGCGGACCATGATGCCCGGGGTTGTGTAACACTGCTTCCTTCACCTGTCCAATGTTCATCGTAGTAGCGCCGGGTAACTGTAAACGGCCTGTAAAATCCCTCAATATCCGTCGCAACCTGGTAATAGATCTTGTTACCATGGCTGCCCTGCGTCAGCAGTGTAAGGTCAAACCCTTTATAGGTTGCCGTGATATTCAAACCATAGGTAAACAGGGGAATTGCACTTCCCACATGGTCCCTGTCCTCCTCATTGATTATTCCGTCTTTGTTAATATCGCGGTATTTTACATCTCCGGGCCGAATATTATCTCCCTGGTACGCGTGGGTAATGATATCTTTCGTATTCTGAAAAATACCCTCCATCTCATAGAGGTAGAAAGAACCAACCGGATGCCCCTCCTCTGTTAATGTTGCAAACACCCCGTTATCTATTCTACCTCCCGAAATGGGAGCTTCCAGCTCAAGAACCTCGTTTTGCAGTGCAGCCATCACACCCGATACGGATATCATTCCCTCCTTTATTGCCTGTCTGAAATTCAACTCCAGCTCAACACCTGTATTGCGTATTTTTCCCCTGTTCTCCCATGCAGGTTCAACAGATCCTCCCGAAGGAGGGATTGGCGCTTTATTCAGCATGTTACTGGTCACCTTATAGAAATAATCTGCAGTCAGACTCAACCTGTTATTCCATACCCGAAAGTCAAGTCCCCCGTCAACCTGCTTACTTGTCTCCCAGCGTACATCTTCATTTCCGTATACTGAAAGGGTATATCCACTGGCGGAGACCCCTCCAAAGGGATAATTATAATTTGGACTGATCTGGTCGGAGTATGAATAATTTCCAATTTCCTGGTTCCCGTTTACACCATATGATGTTCTTATTTTCAACATATTGACCCCCTCTGCATTCTCCATAAATGCTTCCTTGTCCAGGCGCCATCCTGCTGAGATGGAATAAAAGGTACCCCATCGGTTTGCAGCACTGAAGCGCGAGGATCCATCCTCACGTACAATAAGCGAAGCCAGGTATTTATCCTGAAAGTTATAGTTGGCCCTACCAAAAAAAGAGACCAGAGCATATCCCTCCCTCGATTCACCTGCAACTGTTGTTCCCTGTCCGTTTCCCAGGTAAACCAGGTTGTTATCCTGGTCAGGGAAATCTTTTTCGGAAGCTGAATTCTGGTAAAACCCGGCCTTGATAAGCTCGGTACCCAGCATATAGGTAAAATTGTGATCGTTTATGGCTGTTTTGTATGTCAGCACATTACTCCACGACCAGTTCAGCATTTCTCCGTCTGTAACAGTAAGTGTATTGGGATTATTGATCCTGTTATTTGTTCCCCAGGTTTTGTCAAATCTGCGCCGATTGTAATTTACCCTGTCCAGTCCGAATGTTGAGGCCATCTGCAGTTGCTCAGTGAATGCGATAGTTGCATTCACATCACCAAAAAGTCTGTTCTCCTTTCGGATGTTATGCTGGTTCAGTGCCAGACCAATCGGGTTATATCCGTCGCCCAGCAAACCAGGGTATTCCGGCAAATCAGTGAATTGGCCGTCCTCATCATAAATTGGAATTCCCGGGGTTCTGAAAAAGGCATAGCGAACTATACTCCCGCCGTTTCCACCGTATCCGTCGCCGCTGCTGCCTATACTCTTATTCTCATCCTGGGAAATATTGATGTTCGCACCGACTGTCAGCCAGTCAAACGCTTTTGAAGAGACACTTATCTTTCCTGTTGAGCGCTCGTAATTGCTGTTCAGAATAATCCCCTCCTGTCCGAAATGGCTTGCGGAAACAAGGTAATTGGTCCTCTCATCACCCCCGCTAACAGATAGGTTGTGATTCTGAATGATTGCGTTTCTGAAAATCTCCTCCAGGTAATTAATATCTGGAAGTGTGGCGGCAATTTCATCGGTAATTAAAGGCCTTTTCAGGATGTCGCTGGTAACGAACGCATTATCGTTATTAGCAGCTTCGTTATAGATGTTTATGTATTCATCCCTGCCGACCATTTCAGTCAGGCGACCGTGTTGCTGAACGCCTAGTTGTGTGTTAAAATTGATGGTTGATTTTCCGCTTTTCCCCTTCTTTGTGGTGATAAGCACCACCCCATTGTTTGCTCTGGAACCATAAATAGCAGCAGAGGCAGCATCCTTCAGGACACTCACCGATTCAATGTCAGAAACAGACAGATTGTCGAGTGCATCGGTTGTTGGAACGCCATCCACAATATAGAGTGGGGAATTACTGCTGTTGATGGACCCGACACCCCTGATCCTTACTGAGACCCCCTCGCCGGGAGCCCCTGTATTTTGCGTAATGTTCACACCGGCAGCCCTGCCCTGAAGCGCCTGGTCAACACTGGCCAGCGGAATCGTATTCATATCTCCGGTTTCAACACTGGAAACTGCACCGGTAACATCTACCTTCCGCTGTGTCCCGTACCCTGTAACCACAACCTCCTCCAGTAGTTCGGCATCTTCCTCCAGTTGTATATCAAAAACCCTGTTCTCTCCTACCCTGATCTCCCTGGTTGTATACCCGATATACGATATTACCAATACCGGATCATTGATATCTCCGGGGATGGTAAGAGAGAAATCGCCTGTAAAAGAGGTGATGGTACCCGTAGATGTGCCTTTGACGATAATGTTTACGCCGATCAACTCCGTTCCGTTCTGATCGGTTACTTTTCCTGTAATGACCCGGTCCTGGGCAGTGATATTTGCTTGCAGGCAGAACAGACCGATGATCATCAGGATCATTGCTTGAATTCGTCTATTCATAGAGGTAGTTTTATAAGTTAACTTTTTCATTTTTTTCATTCTTACCCGTTACCGATAAGCGATTACGATACCATTTACCAATGTTTTACTACCAATCTTTTCCTCCTGGCTACCCGCGGGAATTACCACGATTAACATAGCCTCTCCACCCGGCAGTGTAAAGCTTCCTGAATCGGCAACATGGGAAGCTACGATTTCATGACTGATCGCATCATAAAGATCCACAGTATCTGACGCATTGAAATAATCAATCTCCTTATCCCCTCCATGGGGGTTGTAGTACAAGTATGTGGGGTATGCAGGCTCCCTGTAGAAATCGCTTGCAAGGCAATTCAGCTGCAGGATCTGTTCTACATTGGTCTCCCTGATGATAGATCCGAAGATCCCGGCATGGGCCGAACCATAAATACTGAACATTGATATGGGAGGCTGGCCAACCACCCAGTTGGGACCATCACCCAGTGCGACCGGGGAAACACCTTCCAGCGCTTCTTTCCCGTAAATATCTGTTTTCTTGAGACCTTCGTATGCAATCACATTCCTGGTGACCGATTTCTGGTTGGGCAGCCACTGGTTTTTGCCCGGAATCTCATATGGATAAAAGAGCCGTGCGGTATTGGCCGCGTTCAGCATCCATTTACCAATAGACGTTGCATAGGCAGGGTCATACCTTACCATTGGCACAAGTGGCCATGCCAGGTCAAATGTGTTCATCAGGAATCCATAACCACCTTCCTGGAGGATATTGCCCACCATTCCGCTTACATCATATTCACCCCAGTGGTCATTAATAACGCCCCAGCCGGTGCGCCCTTCCTGAGAAGTACAACCTTCAAATGTCCAGTTTAAAAATTTCGTGATATCATAGTTATCCCCTTGCTCTGCATTCAGCCGGGCACCCGTGTAAGCGCCAAAGGGAAGCAATATTTCATAAAAACGACTCTCAGGCAATGCGCTGAGCGCATTCAGGGCCGACCTTGCACCTTCCAGGTACCTGCTGTCCCCAAATTTTATATATGCATTATATAATACCCAGGCATGACCCGCAGCGGCATCCTGCTGATAGGGAATATGGCTGACCTTCCCCTCCATGGTACTGTAATCAAAATAAGAGTAATCGTAATTGCCGTTCAGCACCGAATCGGCTTTATAAAACTGCTCTGCAATAATCCGCTGCAGGCTGTCGGCCCGTTCCACGCCAGGAAACAGATCACAGACAGCATAATAAAGTACATTTGGGAATACATCGTACCACCAATCCCTGCCATATCCGCCACCAAGCATGGCTACCTCCTCACAGGTGTTATTCATCATGATGTTCCAGCCATTTTCCCTGTTAAAGTAGTTCTGGACCATCTTCACGTAATTGTGACCATGCTGATCCCGCTTATCAATACCCACAAGTCCTGCACTCATCAACGCTCCGAGTGAGTTAATGGCTTCATGAAACTCCCCGTTATTTACATCCGGACCCTGGCGGACATCACCGATTACCGTGTAAATACCAAAAGTCCCCTGTGAGAAGTTCCTCCCGGCATTGTCAAACCATAGCAGCGATGACTCCTTCGTTCCGTGCGGCTGACTGAATACTATATCATCAAAATTTCTTGACTTCTCAAGCCAATCTATCATGTTATAGGGTGCAGGATGCTCGGGCATCTCTTCTACCTTATCCAGCATTGTCTGTTCAAGCACATCTGTATGATTCCCGCAGGAAAACGCCAACAATAACAGGGACAACATGCTGATATACAATAAAGTTTTCATCATCAGTTTAGGCTATTAATTTCTGATCCTTTTCAGTACCATCGCTTGCATTCCTATAAGTATTGGTTTTCCTGATCAGCCCCTTCGCCACAGGAATTGACAATAGCTGAACTGCAGCTATAATGATCAGGGAATATTTCAGAGCAAATGATTCTGAGACATAATAGATGAGCAGGATAAAAAGTCCCAGTCCGATAAATCTGCCAATGTACAATCCGAATTCATGATTAAAGATATAGGAAAACTCGTTTCTGTTCTCCTTAAAAGCGAGTACATCGATCACTTTCATCTGTATGGGAAAGTATGCGATATCATGCAGGGGTTGAAACAACACCTTACAGATCATAAAAACAATGACCCCGCTTGCGGAAAAGAGGATGCCATTAAAGAGCGTGCCAATAAAAAAGATTACCAGGCCCGCTGAAAAAATATAGATTCTGTCCTTTGGTTTTGAAATCCGTCCAATCACATATAAAACGATTGCCGCAACGATACCGGAAATACTCTGAATTGTACCGAGTGAGCCCTCATCTCCCACAAGCCGCATAATCAGGATCGCCGGTGCAGTAACAAGGTACCCTTGTGCCAACCCTTTCAACACGGAAAGAAGGAGCATCCGCGACCAAAGCTTATCAAACCTGAAGTAGACAAAACGCTTCTGCTTGGGATTCTTAAATTTCTCCTGGTGTATGATGATACTCGATAGTATGGTAAGCAGGAACACAGCTACTGTTACTATCTTGTAAGCATTGTTGATGTTGCCGATCAAACTTGACTGCGTGGATTTAATCAAAAACCATCCTATGAAAAAAGGAACGATGATCATTGTAATGGTATAAAAAAAAGTCTCCAGTCCGTAATAATAATTCCTGTTATTATCATTGGTAGTATTCAGTGCCAGGAAATCGCGGTTGGCCCAGAAAAATCCAAAAGAGGATCCCATGATAAAACCCGCAAGTGCGACCCCTAGCGGACTCATCACCTTAATCGACATCATAAAGACCATGGAGAGTCCGCTGAGCAACATTCCAAAACTGTATAGGTGGGCAATCTTCACCCAGTTAAGCAGGTAGCCATTAATCAGAAAAGTAAGTGGTATACCGGTATATACTGTCAGCTGATAGATAGCCACCAACCTTGGTTCATTTGAGCTTCTCATGATATAGGCTCCGACAAAGAGATCAATAACCGGCAATACCAGTGCATAAATAATGTTGGTTATCAGCAGTATCCGCATATCGCGCGGCATACTCAGGAAAAAGTCATACTCCTTTCTTAATTTTCCCGGAGAAATTGCACTCATATTCCGTTTTTTAGAGAATTCAGAATCTCCCTTATTGAAAATTCTGCCATACAAATTACCTCATCACTCGCACCGTAGTATACCATAAGCCTGTCACCCTCTGCAATATGTCCGTTTGTAAAGATTACGTTCCCGAAAAAGCCGGTACGTTCATATTCGGCTGTAGGTTCCATGATGGGTTTGCTGCTTCTTGCAAGGACCCTGGCAGGATCATGAAGGTCCAGTAACAGGGCGCCCAGGCAATAGCGATTCTGGTGATCGGCCCCATGATAAATTTCAAGCCATCCCTTGCTGGTCCTGATGGGAGCTGCACCTGCACCTACCCTGGCACTATCCCACCAGTTTTCCCTGGTAGTAACCAGGCAACGGTGGTTCCCCCAATGCAGCAGATCGGGTGATTCGGCAATCCAGATATAGTTACCGCCGATTTCCGGGCTGCTGGGACGGTGAAGTGCGTAAAAACAATCATTCATTTTTTCTTCGAAAATTGCACAGTCCTTATTATGAGGAGGGAAAATCATTCCGCGACGTTCAAAATGCTTCCAGTCGCTTGTGAATATATATCCAACGCCAACACCTTCAGGAGCCACCTTGGTATAGGTAAGGTGGTAACCGTCTTCCATGGTCGTTACCCTGCAATCCTCAATTCCGAAAGTCTCCTGCGGTCCGAACCCCATGATGGGTTCATAACCATCCGCTTCCCTGAAACTAATACCATCATCGCTGCATACCAACCGGAGGTGTGACAGTGTGGTCAGGTAGTGTTTCCCCTTATAACGGATCACCCTCGGGTCTGAATCGTCCAGGTCGGGGTCATTTCTTTTAAAGCGAAGAATTTCCGCTTTCCCATCACGAAGCACAGGGAAGCTCACCTGTCCTTCTTTCTGCTCCGGTCGCTCAGCGACCCTGAGCAAGAGCCACAACTTTCCTTCAAACCTGAAGACTCCCGGATTCAACAGACATTCTATCTTCATTCCCTCCATGCTGGGTCGAATATCAGAAGGCCTTAATACCGGGTTTTTGCTGTTACGCTGTGCAAGCATTATTCTTGTGTTACAAATTCAAATGCTAAGTACGGGATTCCACTTCATTTTGATTTCTATCCTGTTCCCCCATTTGTACACCCTGTTACCAAATTTTTTGAAGCTGTTAAAAGCAGATGTATATGATAGGTATTCTTATATTGCTGATTATGTGTATATTACAGAGATGATCCTGCTGTTTCAATGAATCAGGAAGCAATGTTGTATCATCTATACTACCCTTTTACAGGGTTCTTTACTATTAAATTGTGTTGTAAATTGCACTTGTAAACCGGGTGAAGTTAGCCCTCTTAACTGGCAGGGATGCACCCATGATCAAGTAATTTCCTGCAGGGACAGGGGTGCAACTGGCCATCTTAACTGGCAAAGCCAAACCACAAATAGCAAGAAAAAACATCCGGTTATTGTTGACCAAAATCTATTATCATGAGAAATTTCTTCTTTTCTGTATGTCTTATCAGCTCCCCGCTACTTTTTTCCCAGCAGATTTCAATACCGCGAATTGAACAGATGCCCGATTTGCCCCAACCATATGAGATGCGCGATTGGTTGCGCGTTGCACAACGTTACGATTCGCTGGTTTACGATCTCTCCCTTACGGGTGATCATCTGCCGCTGACAGCCATTAACAGTGAGACTGTCAATTATCCGGAGCAGGAGAGCTACGTCATTCAGACCTATGTCGGGAGCTTCTCCCCCACTTCCGGGGAAGCCATCAATATGATCCCGTCGGTAATCGGAGCCAGCTTGTGCGGTATAGATAAGAGCAACCAATTTGGGAAAAACTGGGTGGAAATGTGCCGGGAGTTTTTCAATAAGTCAACAGGAGAGATGGTGTACCTGAACAATCCCCGGGGACAGAGTGGTCATGACTGGTGGTATGAAACAATGCCCAACATCTTCTTCTACCAGCTAAAGACATTGTATCCAAACATAGCTGATTTCGATACGCAATTCATAACGGTGGCTGACCGCTGGTATGAAGCTGTAAGGGAAATGGGAGGCAACAACAGTCCATGGAATGTTCCCGAAATGGCCTACCGGGCCTGGAACCTCCTGCAAATGGAACCGCTCACTGAAGGGGTCAAAGAACCTGAAGCAGCAGGGGCCCTGGCATGGATCTTTTATGCTGCTTATATGGAGACTGGAAGCTCTGAATACCGGATAGCGGCTGAGTGGTGTATGGAATATCTGAACAGCCTGAACACAAATCCATCCTATGAGCTGCAACTGGCTTACGGAACCCTCACTGCTGCAAAAATGAATGCCGAACTGGGAACACGCTACGATGTCAATAAAATGCTGAACTGGTGCTTTGATATCGGTCCTTTAAGAAACTGGGGGTCCGTCACCGGCACCTGGGGCGGGCTGGACTGTTACGGCCTGATCGGGGAACAGTCAGATGGCGGTGTTGCTTATGCTTTTACAATGAATAGTTTCCAGCATGCAGCTACCCTGGCGCCACTGGTTCGCTATGACGACCGTTATGCCGGGGCGCTGGGGAAATGGCTCCTTAATCTGGCCAACGCGTCGAGGCTCTTCTACTCCGCTTACCTTCCTGGGGAAAACCAGGATGACAAAACCTGGAGTTCGATGTATGACCCCAATTCGGTAATCGCCTACGAGGCGCTTAAGGAAACCCTCAACGGAGAGGCTCCTTTTGCAACCGGTGATGCAGTTGGCGGCGGATGGGCAGCAAGCAACCTTGCCCTCTATGGCTCCTCCCATGTAGGAATGCTCGGAGGTATTATTCAAACAACAAATATTGAAGGGGTCCTTCAGGTCGATCTCCTAAAAAGCGATTTCTACCACGATACAGCATATTCCACCTATCTCTATTACAATCCCTATGCGACTGAACAACAGGTTGAAATAGACCCGGGGGTCGATGCTTATGATGTATATGAAAGCGTCTCCAATCAGTTTATTGCCAGCGGACAGTCAGGGACTGCAACATTTACCATCCCTGCATCATCGGCTGTCGTAATTGTAATTGTACCATCCGGTTCAGAAATAAGCTATGCATATGATCTGACCATGGCCAATGGTATCGTGATCGATTACCTCAATGGCAGCATCACAGAAAATTACCCGCCCAGGATCAAATCGCTGGCTGCACCGGATACACTGGTACTTACAAGCAGTAACCACACAATCTATTGTACTGCTGAGGATCAGGATGGTGATGCATTGCAATACAAATGGTCGGCCGGAGATGGACAGTGGACTTCAGACAGTACCTTTGACTGGTCTGTCCCGGAGGCAGAAGGCAAATACCGGGTGAGCTGTGTTGTAAAAGACCCCGGCGGACTGACAGATTCCCTGAACATCAGCTTTCAGGCTGTGGAAAGAATTACTGCCGCCCCTGAAATAGTCAGCATCACTGCTGAACCTCGGAAGGTACACCCAGGGGCCACTGTAGAACTCAGTTGTGAAGCTGCCGATATTAACAACGACCCGCTTCAGTACTATTGGAGCGCAGATGAAGGCACGTTTCAGGGCGAAGGCAGCATTGTAACATGGACATCCCCAACCAGTGATGGCATCGTTGATATTCGCTGTGAGGTTGTGAACCTGGACCTGCTTTCAGATACCGGTTCTCTTAAGCTCCTTGTAAAAGATACTGCCTGGTCCCAGGATGGAGAACTGGTAGCCGGTTATTACCTGAATGGAAACGGACTTGACTTCAGTAAAAATAATAACCACGGAACACCATACAGCATCACCTGGGTTCCAAATTATAAGGGTGATGCCGGTTTAGCCGCCTCTTTCAATGGGACATCCTCCAGGTTTGTAGTTCCGGACAGGGAGTATCTTAATTTTACTAGCGGTCTCTCCTTCATGTGCCGTATGAAGCCGGAAGTCAATGTGTCTGGGGAACAGTTTATCGCTTCCCACGGAAGCTGGCAAAACCGGTGGAAATTATCTCTGATCAACGACAACCAATTGCGTTTTACCATCAACGGATCAGCCGGAATAACAGACCTGGATTCTGAAACATCCCTTCAACCAGGGACCTGGTACCACCTGGCAGCAATATACGACGGGCAGCACCTTGAGATCTATATCGATGGAAAGCTGAACGCCTTTAAAGTCTGGAACGGGACCATCAACAAGGCAAACTATGATTTGCTGTTCGGACAAATGTTGCCTGATAACAATGCCTATAACTTCAATGGAAGTATTGACGATATCCGGATTTACAATGCCGGCATTAAGGAGCAATTGATTGAACAGGATTACGCAGGAGCATTATCGGTCGGACCTTCAGCATTAATCAACAGTCCCTTTCTTATATATCCAAACCCTGCCAGTGAGCATTCAGAAATAAAACTGAACTTCTCAGGAATTATTCCGGAAAAAATCCGGATTTCAGAGGCTTCTGGGGAAACTGTATGGAGTATTGAATTTCAGGATATTAGCTTAATAAATGGATCATACCTGTTGCCGATTCATCATTTGAGTAGCGGATTCTACATCGTATCAGTCAACGAGCATGACAAAACATACACGCAGAAACTGGTGATTTTGTAAGTTTGTATAATCCATTTACAAGCAGGCGATCATGCAAAATCCTGTCCGCATACTTTGTGTTATCCTCTTACTGACTCCGCTGAACCTTTTTGCTGATTCGGAGCGCAAATGGATATCGATGAACCTGAGCAATGAAGACGGCTTGTTCAACACTGCAATCACCTCAGTTTACCAGGACTCCGAAGGCTTAATGTGGTTTGGTTCCTGGGACGGTCTGAACCGTTACGACGGAACCTCCATCCGGGTTTTTAAACCCGATCCGCTGGTTCACGGTTCCATCAGCAACAACATCATCAGGAACCTGCTTGAAGACGGGGAACAACAGCTATGGGTAATCACCAATGAAGGGATCAACCGCTTTGAATCAAATTCACAGACTTTTGTCTCCTACTTTTCTGATAAAACATATATACCCTTCAAGGAGCAGAACCTGAAGGCATGTCCCGGGCCTGATTCCGTAATATACATTTCGCTTTTTCATTTTGGAATTTACCGCTACGATAACATTTCAGAGAGCTTTAAAATGGTTGAATTGCCTGGGCTCCCCGGTGATGCTGATAAAAGGATCATCGGCCTTGAAGGCGGAAAGAGGAATAAACTTTATCTCCTGACCGATGATGGGGTTCTGTATGCCTATCAAAAAAATGCTGATTTTGAATTGATCTATACCGATTCTGTGGGAACAGCTCCTGCCGATATACCTGGCCGGCATTGGTTTACCAGGGGTGCAAATTCCACTTCTCTTTCTATTGCACTTGAAAACGGCGGTTTGAAAATCATTAACCTGGATTCCCGGCAACAAAACCTGGTCAGCGTTTCAGAGGAACATTTTTCTGTTACAACAGTGAATCCTGTTCCGGGAACAGATGACTTCTGGATCGGAACCGACAACGGTTCCATATATTATCTCAAGCTTACTTCTTCTGCGCAACTCAGAAAGATGGATGAAATCCTGCCCGATCCTTCACAAAAAAATGTGAAGATCTGGACCATCGCCCAAACAGGTGAAGACTTGCTGTGGATAGGAACCGATGGTAACGGTGTTTACCGCTATGCACGGGGTAAATCATTTCAAAACATCAGGAAGGGAGGCAGTGAAGAGCGATTGATCGGGCACAATATTGTGCGCTCTATCTTAAAGGATAAAGAGAACAATCTATGGATTGGAACCCGGGGCGACGGACTTAATCTCCTTCCGGGGAATGGAGGGAAGCGAATCTCATACAATATGGAAAACGGGCTTTCCAACAATGCAGTACTTTCCCTCGGAATAGATCATTACAACAACCTGTGGATAGGTGTAGATGGGGAGGGCATTGATATGCTTGAAAAATCGACCGGGAAGATCTATCACTTCCCTGAGGATTTTATCAACAGCAACGAGCAGGAATTTGGCAATGTATATGCCATATGTATGGATGTATACGGGAGAATCTGGCTGGGTACCAGTGGTTATGGTTTAGTCTGTCTCGAAGTTGACAGGGAGGGCCGGGGGAGATACCAATTGAATAAGTTTATACAGTACAGGTATAGTCCGACCGGAAATGGTTTGCGCAGTGACATAGTATACGCCATTATAGAAGAGAGCCCCAATGTGCTATGGCTTGGAACCCGGGGCGGTGGATTGCAAAGACTAAATACACTGAACAACACCTTTGAAGCATTTGAAGTGACTGAAGCGCACCGCGAGGGGCTGATCGATAACGATATCCTTTCGCTTTGCCTTACCGATAATGAAAAACTCTGCATCGGAACCAGCAGTGGTCTGAGCATCATGAACCTTTCTTTCAGACCCTACCAGTTTACAAACTACACGGAACGAAGCGGCTTGCCAAACAATACTGTTCATGGAATCATGCAGGATGTAGCCGGAAATCTCTGGCTGAGCACAAACCGCGGACTCTCAAAATTTCTAGTTACTGAACAGACATTTCTGAACTTCAATAAAGCCGATGGATTGCAGAATGCGGAATTTACAGATGGTTCATTTTACAACGATACCACACACCACCAGCTCTATTTCGGTGGCACGGAGGGTGTCGACTGGTTTGATCCCCTTGAAATTGAGACAGCAAGCCATTTCCCTCAGATTTACCTGGGTGAGTTCAGACTTAACAATACACCGGTAACTGCCGGAGACACAACTGGGATACTCACAAACAACATAAATAATACCGGTTCAATTACGTTGAAGCACAAGCAAAATTTCTTCAGCTTTTCTTTCACAACCCTGAATTATTATAATCCCCAAAAGTGTCAGTTTGCCTACTACCTTGAAGGATTCGAAGACGGATGGAATTATGTAGGCAATCAGCGAACAGCCAGCTTTACCAATGTTCCTCCAGGGAAATACAAATTAAGAATAAAGGCAACAAATGAAGATGGCATTTATGGTGAAGAGGTTCGTGAGATCGTCATCCATGTATTGCAGCCTTATTGGAATTCACTTCCTGCGTATCTTGTATACCTGGTCCTTCTGGGAACAATGACCTCATTGGTATTACTGTTTCTAAAGCGCAGGGCAGAAGAACGCAGAAAAGCAGAAATTCAAAAAATAGAGCTTGCAAAAGCAGAAGAGATTAATCTGTATAAGTTGCAGTTCTTTACAAACATCGCACATGAGTTTCGCACACCGCTCACGCTAATCCTGGCTCCTGCAGCTGTTCTGGAAGAAGAGCTGGGAGAGAAGCGATGGATGGGGCAGTATGCACGTTCTATTTACCAGAATGCCAACCGGCTACAGAAACTGATCACTGAACTGATTGAATTCAGAAAGGTGGAGACCAATAATATGGGACTGAAAGTCGGCAAATATGAACTCGTGCAATACATTCGTAAGTTGATCGATGCATTTAATGTATATGCCGGCATGAATAATCTTGCACTGTATTTTGAGCCTACCGGGAAGGCAATAGAAGCGTGGATCGATCTGGAAAAATTCGAAAAAATACTGATCAACCTGATCAGCAATGCGATCAAGCATACACCTCCGGGTGGTGAAGTACATGTATTGATCCATGAAAAAGAGGACCATATCAACCTACAGGTACAGGATACGGGTAATGGCATTGTTCCTGAGATCATGGAAAAAATATTCGACAGGTTTTATCATCACGAAAGTCCTGTACACAACAGGCACATCTCGCAGGAAAGTGGCGGAGTTGGTCTTTCTCTGACCAAGAGCCTGGTTGAACTTCATAAGGGAACCATTACAGCCAATAATCTCCCGGGGAAAGGATGTGAATTTCGTGTAATGATCCCTCACAGGAAAGAAGATTATGAATCGGAGCTTGTGGAAAATATTCAGCGAACCAGCAGTGAAAAAATTGCCGTCAGGGTTGCTGAAGAATTTTATGATCCGATTTCATTCGATACGGAGGATAAATTTTCCGAGGCCTCTCTCGGCCCCAGGGAATACACGGTAATGGTTATTGATGACAGTTTTGAAATTTGTAATCTGGTTGAAAGTCTGCTTATTGAAAACTATAATATTATAAAAACCGGAAACGGAAAAGCAGCACTCGGTATCCTTCAACGCGAACCGGTTGACCTGGTGATCAGTGATGTAATCATGCCTCAAATGGACGGACTTGAATTAACCAGGACGATCAAATCCGACATCAATATAAGTCATATCCCGGTGATCCTTCTAACTGCCAAAGCAGAGCTGGAACACCGGATCGAAGGCCTTGAGGTAGGTGCCGATGCCTATATCCCCAAGCCATTTAACCCCCGCCACCTTAAGGTCAGGGTTGAAAAGCTTATTGCCAATATTGAACACTTGCGGAGCAGGTTCAAAGAGTACAGTGATCCTGTTCAGGAAGAAGATCTGCTAAAGGGACTATCAGAAGGTGACCGGAAGTTGATTACCAATCTGATTGAATTTATCGAGGAGAGGATGCATGACACCAGCCTCAGTGCCGATCACCTTACCGATCATATGGCCATGAGTAAAACCCAGCTTTACAGGAAAATCAAAGCACTGACCGGACAAACACCCCATGGTTTAATCAGGCACCTGAGAATAAAAAAAGCCGCCACTGAGCTAAAAAAGGGAGATAAGACTGTTTCTGAAATCTATTATGAAACAGGTTTTAATAACCGTTCCTATTTCTACAGGTCCTTTAAAGAGGCCTTTGGTGTTCCTCCCGGCGATTATGTAAATCCGGTATAACTGTCCTGCAACTATTGACATGTACCAGGACGATCATTTATTTGTACAATAATTCAAGCCGCTTATAGTAAGATAGCAAGGGCATCCGCCGGGCAAAAGTATAACGACGAAATTTAAAACTTTTTGTAAGTTGTAAATCTTAAATGTATCCCGTAACTTGAAGAGTCAAATGTCTGGCTAATGATGAAGTCAAATATAAACAGGTTAGAAATACAAAATCAAATGTCCATGAATACAAAACTCACAGGTACCCATTTGTCCATTATGCTGATCGCCGGATCGATCTGGGGATTGGGTGAGGTGGCGCTCGGAGCCGGACTGAAAAGCTGCGCGCACCTGGTGTCCGGTTCGCTCATGACCGGTGTAGCACTGTTCTGTATCGCAGTGGCACTTTTCCCCCTGGTGAAGTTCGCAACCGGCGTTCCGGCATGCGTTCACCCGGGAACCACCATTCCCCTGGCCATCTATTTCGGTCCGGTGGCCATGGCTGTTTCAGCCATCACCGTGCCCCTGGGCCTGTATACAGGCGACTGGTTCTCAAGGCGGTATGAAGACCTGGTGGCGAACATCCAGAACAGGCTCGCTACAACCCTTCTCTCCCCCGCAACCGCAGTCGCATCCCTCGCATTGGTATTGGTTATCCGAACATTGGTCCTGTAATATTGGAAAATATCTATAAAATACTACCGGATCACACCGGGCAGAACGCCGGGATTTGCCTGGCGACACTTGTGGCCACCAGCGGATCGGTACCACAGGTTCCGGGATCGTCCGCGCTCTTTTCGGAGGAGGGTCTGCTGAACGGAACGCTGGGCGGAGGTGTCATGGAGGGAGATGCCGGGAAGAATGCCAGGGAAGCGATCCGGTCCGGAAGGCCCCTGCTGTACGATTTTCTGCTGAACGCCGATATTAACGACAAGGAGGGTGCACTCTGCGGCGGGAATGCAACGATCCTGCTCGATCCAGATCCTGAAATGCATGTGGACTGTTTCCGGGAGATGACTGCATCCCTGGAACAGGGCCGGCCGGGACTCATGGTCTCCGTCGTCAGCGACAGGACTCAAAGTCCCATCCGGAGACTCTGGCTGGAAAGCGAACACCTCAATCCCCCGGAACTACCCATGAAACTGCTGGGGAAAAAGTTGAGAGAACTTTTGGGAAAACAGTCAGGGAAACAGTCGGAAGAAAAGTTAAGAATGCTGCCGGGGGAACAATCAGAAAAGCAGGCAGGAAAACAGGCAGAACATTGGCCGGGGATCGAAAAGGCTTTCGCCTCCTCCATGAACAAGGGCGAACCCGCCAACCTTAAAAACGAAGCCGGCGACCTCATGTTCATCGAACCCCTGTTCCCGGTGCCAAAACTGTATATTGCAGGGGCCGGACATATCGGGAGGGCCCTCGCTCACATGACCAGGCTACTGGATTTCGAAGTAACCGTCATGGACGACCGCCCTGATTATGCAAACAGTGAAAACATCCCGGATGCCCATCATATCATCGTAAAACCCATCGGCGAGGCGGTGTCGGAGATCCCCAAATCACAGGATACCTTCATCGTTATTGTCACCCGTGGCCACCAGGACGATGCTGAGGCGCTGAAGGCATGTATCAGGCATGATCTACCCTATATAGGGATGATCGGCAGCAGGAAAAAGATCCGCACGCTGAAGGAAAAGTTCATCAAAGAGGGATGGGCGGAGCAGGAAGAATTTGAACGCGTGCATGCCCCGGTCGGCATCGAGATCGGATCGGTCACGGTGCAGGAGATCGCGCTCAGCATCTCCGCACAGCTGGTACAGGTAAGATCCACGGTCCGCAATGGAAAGAAAAGAGAGATCATTGCCTCCGTCATCCTCGCCGCAGGGGAATCCCGCCGGATGGGAAAACCGAAAATGTTGCTGCCATTCGGGAAATCAACGATTATCGGAACCGTGATCAGCAATGCACTGAACTCGGTCAGCGACCATGTAAGCGTGGTGCTCGGGGCAGACGCTAAAGATATTGAAGACAACATCGCTGAGTTAGAGCTGCCGCAGGGGGAGATAAAAATGCAGCAGCTGGCGAGAAAGATGCAGCAGCGGGAGATAAAGATACAACAGCAGGTGAAAACAGTGCTGAACCAGGATTTCCTCAACGGCATGCTCTCCTCGGTCCAGGCAGGTCTGCGATCCCTTCCTCCGGCAACCACCGCGGTTATGATCCTGCTGGGTGACCAGCCGATGATCTCAGCTGAAATCATGGACAGGCTGATCGAACGGTACAAACAATCGGAAAAGGATATCATCATTGCATCGGTAAATGGAAAGAGAGGTCACCCGATGATCTTCAGCGCTAAATATATCCCTGAGATCCTTGTCTACGGACCTAAAAATTCGCTGAGGGACCTTCCCGAAAAAAATCCCGGGGAGGTGGAAGAACTGGAAACCGGGAACCCGGTGATCCTGCGGGATATTGATACGCCAAAGGATTATGAAAATGAGAAGTCCATACATAATTAACCTGGAGAAGCCTTCATGACTAAAAACAGACATGTTATAAGCACAGGGTGAACACCTCATGATTGGGCACAGACATATGAGCAGCACAAGAAAATTAGGACAAATATGGTGTTTAAACGAATGCTATTAATAATTGACAATTATGATTGAAACCATCCAATTTGAGATCAACGGTCAGCCGGCCGAACTTACGCTGGATCCGAATACCATCCTGATGTGGGCCATCCGGAACGACCTGAAACTCACAGGTACCAAATTCGGCTGCGGAACAGGATTCTGTGGTGCATGTACCGTGATCCTGGAGGATGAGCCGGTAAGATCCTGCATGCTTCCGGTGAGCGACGTTGCCGGGAAGAAATTGCTAACCATCGAGGGACTCGAAAAGAACGGGCAACTACATCCCATCCAGGAAGCGTTTATTCAACATGATGCCCTGCAATGCGGATTCTGTACACCCGGTATGATTATGAAAATTTACGGCTTGCTGATCGTAAACCCGGAACCTTCCCGGCAGGAAGTACAGGATGCACTGGAAGAGAACTACTGCCGCTGCAGTGCCTATAAACAGATCATTCCCGCCGTTCAAACGGCAGGAAAAGCAATGAAAAGAGGGATAAAGGTATGAGAAGCCAGAAAGTAATAACCAGAAAGATATTCTGCCACATTAACGATCCCAATGAAACAATGAAAGGAGGGCTGCAACTATGAAAAGACAAAATGAAATAACACGAAAAATTTCCCGCGATATCAATGATCCCTGGGAGATGGACCGCAGGGAGTTCTTCAGAAAGATCGGCGGGGGATTGATCATCTCATTCTCCCTTGGCGGATTGCCTGCTTTGGCAGGAACACAGGGTCGCAGCACCGACGAGGTGAATGCCTACCTTCGGATTGCCGAAGATGGCCGGGTAACGCTTTTCACTGGCAAGATCGAAATGGGCCAGGGCCCGATTACCTCTCTTCCGATGATGCTGGCCGATGAGCTGGATGTCAGCCTCGACAACGTCGACATCATCATGGGCGACACGGATCTTACACCATACGACAACGGGACCTTCGGATCGCTGAGTACCCGCCAGTACGGACAGATCATGAGGGGAGCCGCTGCCAAAGCCCGGGCGATCCTGCTTGAAATGGCAGCCGCAGAACTTGCTGTTTCCGTGGAGGATCTTCAGGTGAAAGAGGGAATAATCTCCCTGGCGTCAGACCCGGAGAGAAATATCAGCTACAGTGAACTTACCAGGGGCAGGAAGATCATGAAAACCATCGATGAAGCGGTGGAGTTGAAAAAACCTGATGAATTCAACTATATGGGCACCTCCCGACTGCATGTGGATGCACGTAGCAAGGTAACCGGACGGGCAAAATACTCAGGCGATATCCAGCTCCCGGGCATGATGTACGCCCGCATCGTACGTCCCCCATCCCTGGGCGCCAGCCTGATCAGCATAGACACTTCACGCGCCGAAGCGATCGAAGGAACGGAGATCGTTCGCGACGGTGATTTCATCGCAGTGCTGAACGCGTCACAGGACCTTGCCGATGTGGCCCTGGCAAGGGTGGATGCTGAGTTTGAAGAGGAGGAACTTGATGTGGATCATGAAACCATTTATGAACACCTGGTCAGGAATGTGGACAATTCACGGGAACTGGCCAGCGAAGGGAACCTTGAACAGGGAAAGAAGGAAGGTGTCCGGGTGTTCGAATCGGAATACCATGATCCATACCTGGCCCATGCTCCGATTGAAAATCATACGGCCACAGCCTACTTTGAAGGGGACAAACTCATCATGTGGGCCTCCTGCCAGACCCCCTTCCCAACGAAGGAAGATATCGCCGAAACACTGGGTATCCAACAGGAAAAGGTACTCCTGAAACAGGTGTTCGTGGGTGGCGGATTCGGGGGTAAGATATACAATCCCCAGGCAATTGAAGCGGCCAGACTCGCAAGGCTCAGCGGCAAACCCATTCAACTGGTTTACACCAGGCAGGAGGAATTTATGCTCGACCGGCTGAGACCGGCAGCAGTGGTGAAGATCAAATCAGGGATTGACAGGGAAGGCAGGATGGCACATTGGGAGTATGACCTGTATATGGGAGGAACAAGGGGAGCTGCGCATTTTTATGACATCCCCCACCACCGTACCACGCAGCATTTCGTGAAGCGTTCCACGCAGGAGTCCTACCCTGCATTTAACGGGTACTGGCCACACCCCTGGTACACGGGTGCATGGCGGGGACCCAGCAACAACACCAATACCTGGGCAAGGGAATCGCAGGTGGAGCTTATGGCTGCGGCCGCGGGAAAGGATCCGCTGCAGTTCCGGCTCGATCACCTGGAAGGTGACCCCAAGATGGCAAATGTTCTGCGGCTTGGGGCCGAAAAGTTCGGATGGACCCCGGCAGCAGGTCCGAGCGGAAGAGGATACGGGATCGCCTGCGGGATCGATGCAGGAACCTGGCTGGCAGTATTCGCTGAGGTCAGGGTGGACCGCTCAACGGGACAGGTCAGGGTGGTCCGGGCCGTGGTATCCCAGGATATGGGATTGGTGGTAAACCCGCAGGGCGCCATTTTACAGGCTGAAGGCGGACTGATCATGGGACTGGGATATGCCCTCAGCGAGGAGATCAGGTTCGAGGGGCGCAAGATGCTGGACCAGAATTTTGATACCTATTCGATCCCGAAAATCAGCTGGACACCGGAAATCGAGGTGGTATTTGCAGACAAACAGCACGAACCTCCTCAGGGAGGCGGCGAACCTTCTGTCGTTGCCATCGGGGGAGCCATTGCCAATGCCGTGTTTGATGCTACGGGAGCCAGGATGTATCGGCTTCCCCTGACGCCGGAACGTGTTCTTCAAAATGTTCACATCGGCGATTGATGTTATGGGTTTTTAAAACCCTCCAACTTTCTCTTTCAACGTGTTGATCTGCTGTTGCTGTGCCTCGATTTGCATCTGCTGGTCCTTAATGGCTTCGATCAGTACAGGTATCAGACCACTGTAGTTCACGGCCTTCATCCCATCAATGTTCTCTCTGACAAGTTCGGGGAATACTTTCTCCACATCCTGGGCGATAACACCAATGCTTTCATTATTTTCACCACTTTGTGAAGATTTTGTTCCTGTATAATCAAAATATACACCATTTAGTTTCTGCAATTTAGAGAGGGCATTATCCACATTTACAACGTTCTTTTTGTATCCAATGTCTGATGCCTCAAATAATGTTCCATCAGTATACATATCCCCGAAACTATAAATATAGTATTGTGGTGTCTGATCAGATGGAACATCAACAATTAATCCATATTCTTCAGTACCCGGATAGTTTATTCCTGCATTTCCGGTAATAGTTAATTCTGAGGTACCGAAATCGCCATATACCAGGGGAGAATCCGTAGAGTTATTTGCAATATAAAGCTTGTTACTACCGATTTCATTGTACCCTGCGCCGGAACCAATAAATACATTTCCCGATCCGGTAGTGGTTGAATAGCCTGCCTGGTATCCTACGAAAACATTATCCGAGCCGGTGGTTGTACTGACACCGCTACTTGTTCCAATATAGGTATTGTAATTGAATGCTGAATCGACTGTGCCATAACCGGCAGAGGCTCCCAGAAGCACGTTTCCGTATCCCTCACCGGTATAACCGGCTGCATAGCCCAGGTAGGTGTTATAATCTCCAATACCTGTTCTACCGGTATAGATTCCAATGTAGGTATTGTATGTACCTGTTGTTGCATCAATTCCTGCTTCTGCTCCAACAAAGGTATTCCATTCACCGGTTGAATAGGCTCCCGCGGCATGGCCGATAATAGTTTGATAATCACCCGACTCATTGTCATTTCCTGCAAAGTAGCCAAGAAAGACATTCCCCGATCCCGAGGTATTGTAGTAACCTGCTCGATGACCCAGAAATACATTGTAATTGCCATCCCATGTACCTCCCAGGCCATAGTTCGAATAGCCGGCCTCGAATCCTATCATCACATTGTTAAAGCCCATATTATTGCTATAACCGGCATCATTGCCAATAAATACATTGTTTTCGCCGGTTGTATTCGAATAACCTGTATTGTTTCCGACCATAATGTTACTGCTGCCCGTTGTATTATAAGCACCTGCAGAGTTTCCTATAAAAACATTGTCAATCCCTGTTACCCCTGCTCCATCCGTCGGAAAGCCCAGTCCGGCCTGAAAGCCGATTGCTATGTTGTTTTCTCCTGTGGTGCTGTTACCACCTGCCTGATAACCCAAAAACGTGTTGTAACTCGAAGTTAGTCCGAATCCTGCCTGGTATCCGATAATTGAATTGAAAAAGCCATCGGTGTTGTAGTATCCGGATTGATTCCCAAGATAAATATTACCATATCCCGATTCCGTACTGTAGCCACTCTCATTCCCAATAAAAATATTCTCCACAGCGTCCAAATTTGAAAACCCTGAAAGCTTTCCAACAAAAATATTTTCATCCCCTGTTGTATTGTTTAGGCCGGCTTTCCATCCGAAAAAGGTATTGTTCTTTCCCGTTGTGATGTTCAGGCCTGCATCCTGACCTATCAGGTAGTTGCTCCGGGTAAGCGATAACAATTGGTCAGGTTCACCCGCTTTAGAACTGCTGTATCCGCCTACTGCAAATCCTCCTTTAAATCCTTTGGCCCGGGTTGTTGTATCAAAAAAGATACTGGTATTCGCACTGGTTACTTCAAGGAAATTTTTTGTAGTACTTTTTGAACTTTTATTGTAACCTCCCACTGCGAAGCCCCCTTTAACACCTTTGTCGGAACTGGACTCAGGAACGTAAACCCTCACACTGTCGGGCGTGATCCTGAGATACTCCTGTGTCACCCCTTTGGACGAAGAGCTGTATCCGCCTACTGCAAATCCTCCCTTGACACCTTTTTTATCCTCATCAACATAGACCATTACCCCATCGTTGTAGACAGAAAAAACAGGATTACCAGCATCGTTTCGTACTTCAAAAAGGGGGCTCTCCACCTGGGGGTCAGAAGTCATTAACGCAACCGGGAGGTCAGTTGAAATGATCTCCCCTTCAACTGTCCAGCCGCTTTCCCCATTCTGAAGCATTGAAAGGTCCACACCATCGCCCCGTTCAATATTCAACATGGTTCCTGAAAGTGAGAGGGACTGCTGATCAGGGGCGCTTTGCGCATGAAGTGCATAAGGTACCGACATGATAGGAGCACTTCCCAGCTCTACCTCACCCTGTCCCCTATCAATAACAACCCCCAGTTCATAATTCTCACCACTCCATGAAATATCGCTGAACAGCGCAGCGCTTCCCCCGGTTCTGGTAGCGCTTTCGCTGCCGATAACCAAACTAAATAGTCCTGATCCATTGGTTTGAACAGCGTGTCTCTCCTGCCAGATCAAATCACTGCCAGACAGGATAGATAGCTTTACGGTTAATGTTGTTTCACCAAGTATATTTCCCTCGGTATCCCTGGCAACAGCCTGGTAACTAAATCCCTGGGGAGTCTGTGCATAGGTTGAATATCCGACTATTGCCGTAAGGAGAAAAAGTAATAATCTTTTCATTGGTTTAAGGTAAGGTTTGAAATGCTGTTATTTGACTTTTTAAATATTTTTGGATACTGGAAAATTACTGTAAATGATGAATCAAAGGCATTTCATTATGTTTTTTAGCAAATAATTAACATTTGGAGTGAGCGAATTCACATGCTCAGCAGCTCCCGGTTAATTTAACTAATAATCCCCGCCCATTAGTGATACTTAATAGTACCCAATGGTGTAAATAGCAAATCCCCGGTGTATCCTTGAAACGATCGGGATGAGAAGGCGATAAAGTAGTTATTCGTGGATTGTCTCCACAATCCGGGGTATCTGATGTATGGACCGAATGACTAAAAAAATCAGGATGCAAAAAAGCAAGGTTAGGTTGAATATGAAGTAACAAAAAAACCGGGTCTGATAAATAATATCGACCCGGTTTCCTCCTCTAACTAAAACTATTACTACTATGAAAAGACTACTACTATGAAAAAACCAATTACTTTACATTTCTAAATGCCCTGTTTCCTGGCACTACCGAAAAAAAACCTTAAGCAATAATGAGTGTTCCATCTCGCTGCTCCATCCGGTTACTCCCTCCAAAACACCTTCTTTTCCTGTCCCATCACAAATCTCAATGTTCCTCCCCCTTCAATACTCGCATGGTCAATATATGGCTCTGTTAACTTCACATCGTCCAGATACACCTCCTGAACATACTTGTTCTCCGGAACCAATTGATCTGCCAGGATGGTAAATTTCTTCCCGCCAGACAAGGAAATAACCGTCTTCTTAAATGAGGGCCTTCCGATAGAATACTTCGTATCTCCCGGACTTATTGGATAAAACCCGAAGGAACTCAAAATGTACCAGGCCGACATCTGCCCGCAATCCTCGTTCCCACACAAACCGTCGGGCTGATCAGTGTAAAATTCATCCAGTATATATGAAACAATCTCTGCAGTCTTCCAGGGCCTGTCAACCGAATTATAGAGGTATGCTATGTGGTGACTGGGCTCATTTCCGTGTGCATACTGACCGATAAGTCCAGTGATATCGACAGATTGCTCCTCCCCCAACACCTCCGAAGAAGTTGCAAACAGAGAGTTTAGCTTACTCGCAAATGCCTCCTTGCTGCCAAAGAGTTCAATGAGACCCTCAACATCATGGGGTACAAACCAGGTCCACTGCCATGCATTTCCTTCCACATAAGGTGTTTTTCCATGTGCCGAATACCTGGGGTCGAAGGGCACTTCCCAACTACCATCCAGCCGTTTACCCCGCATAAAACCAACTTCTTTGTCAAAATAAGTCCGGTATCGCTTCGATTTTTCATAAAACTCCTCAGCAATCTCATGCTCACCCATAACCTCGGCCATAACAGCGATGGCCCAGTAGTTGTAAGCAAATTCAAGAGCCTGTGCAACGGAATAGCGCGTAAGATCACTTGGGATAAACCCATACTTCTGCTCATACATTTTTGCTACAGGCATTAATTTCAACCTTGCAGCATCCGAAGGATAACCGATATCTTTTACCGTATCATATTGTACAGAATGTACAATGGCCTCCAATGCTTTACGGGTATCAAAATTGCGGTGACCCTTCATGTAGGCATCGACAATAACCGAAACCGAATGGGATCCGATCATCGTTCCTGTATAGTTCGACGCCAGTTCCCACATGGGCAGAATTCCTCCCTCATCATATTTTCTTAACAGGGCCCTGATCAACTCCTGGTTATAATCGGGCTGTATAATAGTAAACAATGGATGAAGGGCCCGAAAGGTATCCCAAAGGGAAAACACAGTATAGTTGGGACTCTCGGAAGAGACAACCTCCTGCCGCATACTCCTGTATTGTCCATCAACATCGGAATTGATTCCAGGAAAAATCAGTGTGTGGTATAAAGCCGTATAAAAAGTCCTCTTTTCACTCAGATCATCAGTCTCAATCTCAACGGCCGACAACTTCTCCTCCCACATCTCCTCCGCTTCTCTCCTGTAGGTGCCAAAATCCCAGCCCGGGGCCTCTGCCTTCAGGTTCTTAACTGCACCTTCAGCACTAACCGGACTAATCCCTACCTTTGCAATCACCTCCTCCACACGATCATTACTGAACAGCAGTTTCACCTTTATATTATTTCCACTTACAATTTTCAAATCCTTTACGCACTGATCGCCCATGTATATTTCCGGCACAAACGGCTCTGAAAAACGAACCGCAAAATAGACAATATGGTTCTTCGCCCAACCACTGGTCAACTTTAAACCATGAATCTCCCTGTCGTTAATAATCCTTATCTCGTGCTTCGGATTACGGTGCCCGTGAATGGTATGGGTCAGATCGATCAACATTCCCGCCTTCTCCTTCTTATTAAAGTTGTATCGGTGAATCCCAACCCTTGTGGTGGCCGTAAGCTCAACATCAATATCATCATCTGTAAGTTTAACCGTGTAATACCCCGGTGAGGCCTTTTCGCTCTCCCTTTCAAACCTTGAACGGAAACCCCCATCAGGATTCTCAGGCTCACCTGCATCCAGTGCAACATCGCCTGAAAATGGCATAAACAGAACATCCCCATAATCGCCAATTCCAGTACCGCTAAGGTGGGTATGGCTGAACCCCAGAATCGAAGTGTCGGAATAGTGGTAACCGGCGCATGCATCCCAGCCCAACGTTCGTGTATCCGGACTTAGCTGAACCATTCCAAATGGAGTCGTAGCACCCGGAAAGGTGTGCCCGTGATAATCTGTTCCAATAAACGGATCAACCAAATGCAATACTGACTCCCCCTTGAATCTAGTATTCAGGCATGAAACTGTACCCAGAATTAAAATACCGAAAAAAACTGGTCGCCTCAAAATCATAATAAAGTGTCATTTTTTTAATTCCTGAATGCAATATAGATTCATCGGATTAAAAAAGAATTAAAAATAAATTAATGAGAAATAGCCTTAGCATTAATAAAAAACTGTAAAACACATTTTTTGAAGTATTGATAATGGAGAAATCTGAATATCTTTACAACAATGTCATGCAACTTATAATTAACATTTGTCAATTGTGCCGATTACAGTCGGGTAAAAAGTGAGTTTACGAGTCAGCACAAGCCTTTATACATGCGAAAAGCTGAAAAAACGATTTTTTCGGATAGATACCAGATTTTTTAAAAAAATGATAAAAAAAATAACAACCATAGCACTTACGGCATTTTTAGTATCGATAACAGGCCTGGCACAAACCCAAGTAACCGGATTCGTGTATGAAGATCTGAATGGGAACAACAAGCTCGACAGAAAAGAGAAGGGCATCGCCAATGCACCTGTTTCGAACGGAAAAGAGGTTGTTACAACCGATAAAGAAGGAAAATATACGCTCCCAATACAGAACGACAACATTGTTTTTGTTATCAAACCAAGCGGTTACACAACCCCGGTTAACGAGTACAATATTCCGCAGTATTACTACATCCACAAACCCGAAGGATCGCCCGAACTTGAATATGCAGGTTCCCCTCCTACCGGACCGCTCCCCAAAGAGGTGAATTTCGGACTTGTATCTCAGAAGGAATCAGATACCTTCAGCATACTTGTTTTTGGCGACCCCCAGTCCTACACTGAAGAGGAGGTGGACTTTTTCCACCGTGCGGTAGCAGCAGAACTGAAAAATGTCCAGAACGTTGAATTCGGCATAACGATGGGCGATCTGGTCGGGGACGACCTCGAACTGCTGCACCCCTACAAAGCGGCTATTCGTCAGATCGGAATACCCTGGCGCAATGTGCTTGGGAACCATGATATCAATTTTGATGTGGAACATGACTCGCTGTCCGATGAAACATTTGAAACCCATTTCGGCCCGGCAACCTATTCCTTCAACCAGGGGAAGGTACATTTCATTGTCCTTGACGATGTTTTATATCCCGACCCAAGGGATGAAAGAGTCTATTGGGGTGGATTGCGCGAGGACCAGTTCGCCTTTATCGAAAATGATTTAAAACTTGTCCCAAAAGACCACCTTATCGTGCTGGCTTTTCACATTCTTATCAGCAAAGAGGATAAATCCGGACCTTTTAATCCCGAACACCGCAACCGCCTGTTTCAACTTTTAAGAGATTTCCCGCATACGCTCTCTTTATCGGCCCATACCCACATTCAAAATCAGCTCTTTTTCGGTCCTGAACACGGTTGGCAACAGGAGGGCTCTCACCATCATTATAATGTCGGAACAACATCAGGCGACTGGTACAGCGGTAAGCTAAATGAAAGAGGGATTCCCGTATCGACCATGCGCGACGGAACCCCAAAAGGATACGCCTACCTTAACTTTAACGGAACCCAATATACCATCGACTATAAGGTGTTCGACAAGGCCCCTGAATACAAAATGGCAGTGTTTACTCCAAATGTGGTATTAAAAGACGCCTGGCCCAGCGCAAGGATCATTGTCAATTTTTTCCTTGGGGGCGAACAAGATTCCCTGTTCTGCAAGATCGATGATGGCGAATGGGAAAAAATGGACCACACACCGGTCCACGATCCGTTTTATGTCCGTGAAGTCGTCGACTGGGATTTTACAGAAGAGCTTTTCCCTGGCAGCAGACCCTCCAATCCCGCCGAAAGCTCGCACACCTGGACCGGCTTTTTACCCACCGATCTCGAAGCTGGCGAACACACCGTTTATATCAGGGCCCACGATATGTTCGGCAGGGAATACACGGCTGAACGCAAGTTTACCATCGTAGCACGGTAGGTAAGTGTAGAGCCGTGATCGATCTCCTCTTAATATGAATCAAAACACTTTATTGCTCAGCTGCAAAAAATAATCTACTCAGGAAAAGCATAAGCGGGATCAGGCTCCCCGTCGGGACAGGTATACTCGTTCGCATCAAGTATATAATTATGTCTCATTCTGCCATCACTTTCCAGGGTGAATAGTCCGATCTGTACAACCTCACCCTCTTCATGAAAATAGTATTTTATTGTGGGCAGGCTGCCGGTTGTATTCACTTCAAGATGTACAAATTCAGCTTTGTAAGTCCATCCTGATGACACAATTTCAAATACGTCGTATTCATTGGAGCCCTCTTTAGGACATTGAGGGTATGTGTTATACCAGTTATTATGCACATCACCACCATTGAAAAGGATTCCTGTTATCTGCTTCTCCTTAATAAACTCAAACAGCTCTGTTTTCTCATTAGGGGAGTATTCAAACCAGGACTCATTGCCGGATTTTCTTATGGTACCACCATGAAGAATAATCTTAAAAACAGCTGTTGAGTTCTCAAGTTCATTCTTCAGCCAATTCATTTGCTCACTTCCCAGGTATTCGCCATTCATTTTGTTGTAACGGTTATCCATCATGAAGAATTGGACGTCTCCCCAATGAAAAGTATGGAATATGCCCGGTATCTCAGGAGTACCATAAGATGGGTTGGCCCATAAATGCTTAAATGCACGTAGCGAGTTTTCCTTTCCGGGTTCTGTGCCATCTGAGTTATTGGGTCCGTAATCATGGTCGTCCCATATGGCCAGCGTAGGGATGGTACGAATTGCTACCGCATAATTTGGTATACTACGCTGCCGCATATGGTAGTCCCAGATAATGTCATAGTCTGTAGCATCTGAGTATACATTGTCCCCACCAAAAAGCTGAAAGTCAGGTTTCAGATCCATCACTTCATCCCATACAGACTGATCATGAATAAGCTTTACGCCGGATCCGAACAGGTAAGTAAATTCAACAGGCTTCCGGGGCTCAGGAGCAGTTTTAAAAGAGCCAACCACCTCAATTTCACCATTTTCTATGAGCTTGTATTCATACCTCGTGTTCGCGCTTAGTCCGGAAAGCTCAATTAATGAGGTATTGCCTCCTCCATCTGGCATATCCAAAGTTATAGCCTCACTGCTGCCATCGGCCAGATAATACTTAATCTGAAGTTCGGAACCCGGTGCATAGGCCCATATTAAAACAGTACTATCGGTAGCATGTCCTACTAGCGGACCTGATACCAACTGCCCTCCCTTGCTTCGTTTACCTTCATTGCAACTGCTGCTATAAAAGAATTCCAGAGGAGTACCGCAGCCATTGAAACCGGAATCGGTTTTGTCCGGATCATCATTTGACCAACCAGTATTCGCCGCCTGAATTGTCCTTCCGGCAGAAGAAGTCATAGCGCCATTAATATTTACATCTTCACAAAAGGCAAACATCCCTATAGCAAGGATCACTACCGTAATCCATGTTCCTAAGCTTTTAATTGAACCCATAATAAATACTTATTTTGATATAAAAATAGATTAAATACTGAGATTAAGCTCATCTTTATGTAGAAAATTCAAAAGGAAGGTTTGCTATGAATTCTTCATCAATCATAAGTAGTAATCGTTCAATCCATAAAAAAATCAGAATCCCCAATGCTGGCGAACACACCGTTTATATCAGGGTCCACGATATGTTCGGCAGGGAATACACGGCTGAACGCAAGTTTACCATCGTAGCACGGTAGGATAACGCTTTTTCGTTTTAACGGGCGAATTGGTTATTCCCTGCCGAACCAGATAATCTGGCCAAACTAATAGATCAAAAAGAGATTTTTTTTAACCCCACCTTGACTTATTACAAATAATAATGTAATTTGTATTTTTTGTAAAATTAGCAGCGTTTGGGAAGATGATTACGGTCAAATCCGCAAAAACGCAGAAAAAACCAACCGCTGGTTAACTATTCAAACAGATAATCAAAAATATATTCTCATGAATACACTTACAACCATACTTGCCACCACCAACCGCGGAGGAACCATGGCGATGGTCCTCTTCCTTCTGTTCGCTGGTGTTATCGGATTCTTTATTGCCTATTATTATTTCAGGTCCTACTACGCGAAGAAAATTAGCACCATGGAAGCCGAAAAAGAGGGACTGGAAAGAAAAGTGAACGGTTTACAGGCCGCCAACGACGACTTAAACAAGAAAATACAGGAACTGGAGGAGAAAAAATAGCAGTCCATTCAACTGCGACAATAGAACGTTGAACCAATTCCCTCTTCACTTTTAACCCATATCGTACCTCCAGGCATTATCGGATAAGCCTTTGCAATTGATAATCCCAGAACTGCACCATGATGCGCCTGCTGGTCTGCAAAACATGATCCCTGTTTTCAAAACGGATACCCGATCGCCAGGTTCAGCACCGTGTTCTCCCGCAGCCAGCCGCCATCGCCAAATCCCGGCTCCTGCATCACCCAGCGACTCCCCTCCTCCAACCACGGCTTCCTGAGCGGCACCGCCACATCGAACCGCAAAATGAAAAACGACACATCCAGCCGAAACCCGGCCCCCGCACCCACAGCGAGTTCATTCAATACCCGGGGGATCGCAAAGTGGTCGCCGCCGGCAGCCGGATTCGACCGCTGCAGCCATACATTACCGGCATCGGCAAATACCGCCCCCTTGAAAATATTATAGATCGTAAACCGGTACTCGGCATTCAGCTCCAGCTTCACATCACCCCCCAGCTGAAAATAACCGATCTCCTCCTGCTCCTCTAAAAAAGTGCCCGGACCTACCGAGTTGATCTGAAACGCCCGGATGCTGTTCGGTCCGCCGCTAAAAAACTGCCTGCTGTAAGGCAGCACCGAGGAGTTTCCATAGGCCTTTGCCACACCGGCAAACATCCGCACCGCAAGCTTGTCGCGCTTCCCAACCGTAAGATACCCCCTGCCATCAAGGCTCACACGCGCAAACTGCGAGTAGACAGAGCCCAGCACCGTGGCAGGATCGTCGTCTGACAGTTCGTTACCGCCTGCCATGGCAGCCAGCGAGAAAAGGTTTCCCGCAGCCTCCGCCGTCAAACCCAGGTAGTACTGCATCTGCTTCGAAAAACCCAGCTGCTCGTTATAAGTAAACGCATAGTTCGATCCGGCAATAAACATCTCCTGGTAGCTGGTCCGCAAAACCGGGTTGGCATCGAGCAGCGCATTAAAAGCCTCCGACCGGTTACCAAGCGCGGTATAACTGATACCCACGGGGTTCAGCTCATGCTCATTCTTCAGGCTCTCCTTCCACCTGTAACCATATAAGAACTGAAAGGTGTTCATATTGAAGTAGTTCACCCGTTTCATGAAGTTGTAGGAGAGCGAAAGCCGGGTCTTTGGAATATAGATGCTGTTGGGCCGCTCCATCCTGAATGGCGCCACGATCCGCGGAAAGAGCAACTCCACCTGTGGATTCAGGGAATAAGAGAAGAGGTTCCGATCCTTCCCGCCGAGCTGTGACTCGAACGACCCGGCCATTGTCAGGTTCAGCTGCTCCGCCCCGCCAAAGGCATTTCTGTTCTGCAGACTGATGTTCATCCGGGGACCGGCAAAGTTGTTCGACTTCGACACCAGGTCCATCTCCGCCCTGAGGCTCCGCTTCGTCATGGCGGTAAGTTGAATCTCTACATCGAGGAGTCCCGCCGCCGAATCGTTCTCCGCAAACCGCACCTGCACAAATTTAAAAGTACCCAGCGACATCAGCCGGTTGAGGGTTCTGGAGTGCTCATCCCGCGAGTAGGTCTCACCCGGCCTTAAAAAGACCGATTCGAGAATCACTCCCGGCCTGATCTCCGCATCTTCCTCCCCGCCGGGGAAAAGGTACCCCCCGTGATGCAATGTCTCTTCCGAACCCCCGCCTTCAGATGCCAATGAATAGCCCTGGTCGATCACCACCCGGTTGATCCGGTACTTCGTGAGCGCCCGTTCAGGGATCCCCTCCTTCAGTGACAGCTGCAGTGCCACCATGCGATCCCCCGTTAATGTGTCGGCCCTGAAGAGCAGGTGGTCGGGGTTGAAATAGTAGTAGCCACTGTTTTTCAGCAACGCGTCGAACCGCATCCTTTCACGCTTTAACATCTCGAGGCGATAGGGATCGCCCGGATGGATGAGCGCCTGCAGACTGTCGCCCAATATGATCTTCGCCAGGCTGCTGTCGGCAATATTGTAAGTCAGCGTCCCGAAGCTATACGGCGCATGCACTGCGCTGCGGTACACCACCCCGGCGGTGCGCTCCTCCTCCACGATCTCAGGCTGTGTACTGCTATTAAAGATCCCCCTGTTGAAAAGGGCCGCGTCTATGATCTCAGCTGTTGCCGAGGGCCGCACCTCGCTGAGGTAGACCGGCGGCTCACCACGCTTTTTAACCCAACGGCCGATGCCGGTTGAAGGCTCCTCACCCGCAACCATGTAGAGCCAAAGTTTCGGACGCATACCGAAAATGCTGCTGTTGGGAGCGGGACGCACCGCACGCTTCACCGTCATTTCCAGTTTCCTGGTGTCGACCGGCTCATCCGATTCGATCACTATTGTCGCACCGGTATAAAGCTTCTCATCTTCCGGCAGGTGCTCTGTACCACTGCATCCCGTAACCAGCAGCAATAGCAAAACTGGCAGCCAGGCCGGAACGGACAACCATGCCGGAGCAGATGACCCTACCGGAACAGACGGCCATGATGGAGCCGATAGCCAAGCCAGAGCCAGCGACCATGCCGGGGCCTGCAGCCAAAACTGAGCCTGCAGCCGCGATAGAGCTTTCATCCATCCCGTAACCATGCCAAGTATATATTTGAGCCTTCGCTTTTTCATTACCCTCTTATTCCTTCAATATTTTTTCCCGCTCTATAACTAAATACCCTTGTAGCTCTGTATCCTGATCATCCGAAGGGTCAGGATCCTTTTCCGAAGAAGAATCCTGTTCTTTCGCTGACTCGGGATCCCTTTCCGAAGAAGAATCCTGTTCTTTCGCTGGCTCAGGATCCTTTTCCTGAGCAGGATCTTCCGCCGCCGCTGTATCCTCTACCCTCTCCTGAACAGAATCCTTTTCCGGCGATGCAGTTTCCTCCGGCGCCCTATCCTTTTTCTCTTTTTCCGTAGACCTGAACAGCTCCTTCCACTCATTAAAATCCCTTACATACGACACCCCTGCACCGGTCTCGATAATCTGTCCCTCAAGCGCCCCCTCGTACCGGTCCTGCCTGAACCCCTTCAGCCGCAACCGCCCGTCCTCCGTGAGCTTGTACTCCACACGCACATCGCCGGTGATTTCGCTCGCCCGGTTCTCCAGCGCCCGCTCTCCCTCCACATCGACCGATCCGCCTACCTGCACCGACAGCCGCTCATTGAACAGCTGCTGCCTGATGCCGACCTCCACCTCCGTCCGTCCCTGCGGCTGCTCGGCTTCATACTCCTCATACGATTGTATATCGACATTCAGTTGCGTTCCGGGAAGCACTCCGGCACCCAGCCTGTTCAGCTGTGCCGAAAGAAAATTCCCAACGGTGGATCGCACGATGGCAGCGGTACTGCCGGACTCTGCCTGCAGCGGGTTCTCCTGCATGAAGCGCCCCAGCAACAGGAGGGCGAAGACCTGCTTGTTCAGCGCCGATGCATCCTGATTGAGCTGTGCCAGCTTCTGGTTCAACGCCCCGCCGAGCGCTCCCCGCTCCTCTTCAGGCAACTCGATCCCGAAACTGATCTCCGGCTGCAACATATCGCCACGCAGTTTCAGGAGCACACGGAACGGGAGCTGCTGACGGTAGGCACCCTTGTCGGCATCACTCAGTCCGGCCACCTGCGCAGCCACGAGGTCGTAAGGCGATGCCCGCACCGTGTAACGTGCATCGAGCGACAGTGTCGCGTCGAGCGGATCGCCGTTCCAGGTGATGCTACTGCCTTCAACGATAACGAACCGCCGCTTGATTACCGACTCAAGAGAGACCAAATAGCTCCCATCAAAAATACTGTAAACACCGGTCAGGCTCAACTTCCCGCTCCTGTCCATCGCCAGGCTCAGGGCCGCCTCACCCTTTACAACCAGCGAGTCGGTTGAGGTGGGGTCCATTAGCAGCCGGAGGGTGGCCTGACGGTCGATCTCAAGAATGGTGGAAAGGTCGATACCGGTAACATCGGAGCGGCTCACAGCTACTGCGGTGCCCTCTTCGAGAATCGGATGCAGCTCCGCCGAGCCCTCAAAAACAACTACATCCTCTCCCCGGTCGGTCGTGAGACGGCTCTCAGGCACCACGAAGGTGGCATGCGACCCCTCTTTCAGCTTCAACCGGCCCCTCACTACCGGGAGTTCGAGCGATCCCCTGATATCAATATCACTGTCGATCACCATCCTGCCGAAAACCGTCTCATTGTCGCGCACCGTGGTGTTCATCAGCAGAAAGTTATCTGCCTGCAGCTGCAGGTCCATAACCAGGTCGGTGAATGCCTGCATCTTAACGGTGCCGTCGAGTGTGGCCGACTGGTTGTTGGGATCGGTAACAGTGAAGGTGTCGAAAAAGAGTCCGTCTGATCGCAACTCCACCGTCTCGTCGACAATCCGGAGCCGGTTGTTCAATACCGCCGGCCTCAGGAACACCTCGCTGAAACGCAGCTCGCCGGTCACTTCAGGTGCGCTGAGCGATCCGGAGACCTTCGCATTTCCGGAGATCGTACCGGCCGTCTCTGTAAGCTGACCGGCAGAAAAGGCCTCTGCTGTTTTCATGGAGAGCGAGGCGATATCGGCAGTGATATCGATGACTCCATGGGCGGGACTGCTGATGATGTAGCCGGCGGCAGAGAGGTCATTGCCGGCCCCCGAGAGTGTTGCAATCAGTTCAAACCTGTTCGAAGCCGGGTTCGTGGTTGTAACGGTAAGATCGCCGACCGGTACCCCGCGAACGATGAGGTTGCTGACAGATGCATCGGCGATGATGCCGGTGGCGGCAGAGCCAGGAGCACTTCCTTCACCTTTAGTTACTTCGGCTGCCATACCAGGCTCACCTGGCGCAGAACCGGAAGTGCCGTTACCGGATCTTTTTACTAAAATGGTTCCGTTGACCGTTCCTTTTACCAATTCGGGATCATTTTCAATGATTTTCGATACATCGTCCAGCCGGAAGTTCCTGATATCGATGGAGAGATCGTCGTTGAACTGCCGGTCGACCGAGGCTACCCTCACCTCGCGGTCACCGTACTGCAGGTACAGCCTGTCGATCATCACCCCCTCCTCACCGAAGATTATCCGGTTTTCCGGATCGATCTCCCACCGGTTGTACATCAGGAAGAGATCGTCCGGATTGATCACGAGCCTGTAGTTGTCGCCATCGCGCGTGATACGCGTATGAACTTCCAGCTTTTTTCCCAGGTCGTCATCGATCGATGTAAAATCCGATACGATACCTTGCTGTCCAATATGGCCTGCAAACTTCAGATTGGCCAGCTCCACCTGTTCTGTGGCAATGCCCTTGGTTGAAAGGGCATAGTGCGCCTCTGAAGAATCGGTGTCGATCACAACCGCAAGGTCATCGATCTCTAATGGCCCGTAAGCAAACCGTTTCATGCGGGCATCAAGTTCCAGAAGACCAAGCTCACTGTCGAACTGTCCCTCCACCTCAACCGGCTCAAAGCTTTTCAGCGCTGGAAACAACACCTCCGACAGGATCGGATGGTTGCTGATTTTCATGGAAAAGTTAAAATTCGTCTGCTTTTCAGTATCGTCTTTCTCTCTGCTTCCAAAAACTTCATAACTATCAGCTATATCTGTGGTTCCATCTTCACCGATCCCGGTGCCGATAACTTCACTGCTATCTGCTTCCTCTGCAGTGCGATCTTCTCCACCACTAGTAATGCTTACTTTCCCCTGATTATCCACACTACTTCCGCCACCCACTCTGCTGAAAATACCTTCGTCATTTTTACCAAATTCAACCATATCATCCGGCGAAGTATCCTTACGTTTCGAAAACAAAGATAAATACCCACCCAAAAATTGTCCAAGTTCATTGATGGTAGCTGTGGGCGGCACCGTTCCTGAATAATCCGCCTCCAACAGTTTGCTGCTGATTCGCACTTCGCTGAATCCGGGTATATTTGTAAAGTCAGCCGAAAGTGAATCGAGAATAAACAACTGCTCTTCCCTGGCCGCTGTGATATCCAACAGGTCGATCCTCCCCTGCAGGTTGTCGGCAGTGCCCCGCACATCAGCCTCTGCCAGCAGTCCGATACGGATATCATCCTCCGTGAAATTGAGTTGTTGAAGTCCGGCCCCCTGCAGGTCCAGCCTGAACTGATAATGCTCCTCGCCGGGCCGCAGGTTCACCAGTCCATCGAAACCAACCACCAGGTTTTCATCTTCCAGTCCGACCTGTCCCTCAAACATCTGGTCACTGAAGGTGCCGTTAATATGTATATCGCGATACAAATAATTATTCAGGGTAAGTTTTGGCAGATCAGCACGTACCGTTGCAGTAAAATTACTCCGCTCCAATCCGCTACCGGTCATCTCAGCTTTCAGGGCCAATGGTCCGAACATCGCCGTATCGCCCAGCAGCTGACCCAGATCGAAATTGCCTGTTCCGAACCTTCCACTGAATGTTTCTCCGGGGCCGAGTTGGGCCGACAGTTTAAGATCGCCGTAACTGCTTTCAAGCTCCGCTGCCGCCCGAAAAGCGTTCAGCATACCATGGAAGGCAAGTTCCATGCTGAGTCTCTCAGGAAGGACGATCGCTTCGGGCAATAATTCCCCCGCCAGCATTCCGATATCCTGCCGGCCCGAGGTGAGATGGAGTCCGGGGACACTGAACACGGCGCGGTCGACCGCCGGCAACCCGGAAATGGCCAGATCGGTCCGCAAACGCGTGCGCTCCCCTGTTGTGATCTGCAGTTCGGTAGCCGCTAGATCAGCGATGTTGCCGGAAAGCTTTCCTGAGATGGAGGTGCTGATTTCCGGGTTGGTGAGGTAGGGCCGACTGCTTAGGTGGGGAACGAAATAGAGGAGGTCGGAATTCCGGAGCTGCAGTTGCTGCAAGTCGAGGGTAAAGTTGACTGATGCGATGGAATCCTGCAGGGCTTGTAATGAAGGGTACTGCACCTGCAGGTTGGCAGCAACGGCTGAGTGGTTGGTTGCCAGTTGAAACTTCTCCGCAGCTAAAGATTGCTCGTCGAACCTGAAAACGCCACTGAACTTCTCAATGGCAAACCCATTTTTGTCGGTAGCACTGAAACTGTTGATGGTACCACCGGCCTCTTCGGAGGAGTAGTGCAGACCAGATGAGGAAAAACTGTGCAAATTGATTTCCATATCTCCTGCAAGAAAGACCTTGCCTTTTTCCTTTTCAACTTCTTCACCTTCCTCCGCGCCCTTTCCATTACTTTTTTTCTCACCTTCCTGCTTTCTATCCTCCTCTCTTTTTCCCTTACCGGATTTTTCACTTCCTTCTTCACTTTCTAGTTCAGTTCCTGCTTCACTTTCATCTTCAATTTCTACCTCACTTCCTATTTCATTTCCTGCCTCACTTTCATCTTCACTTCTTACTGTACTTCCTTCAATCAAGTGATCCTCTGCTACCGGAGCACCTTCAGTAAGATAACTCAAAACATTGTCTTTCAATTCTATCTGATCAACAGAGATCTTCCAGTTACTCTTCTCACCTGTAGATTGTTGCTTATCCATTCCGGTGAATTGTGCATCTTTCAAAGTATGGCTCTGTTCAATCTCACAAGGCAAATCGGATTTCGTTATCTGTTGTATTAATCTTTCCGCTTGCTTCTGCGCTATATTATCCGTTGGCCCCTTCTCCCTTGTTGTGACTGCATAATGAAATCCACTCTCAGCCATGAAGAATTTCTCCAGGGCAACCGTTTCATTTTCCAGGTTAACCGTTCCATTGGTGAGTTCAAAACGGTCGAGGTCGGCACGGGCCGACTGCCGGCTGACTAAATCTTTGTAACTTACAGAAGAACCATTGATAGCGAGTCGCCTGACAGAAATCTTCGGAAATGTCTTCATCTTACCATCAGAGGCTGAGAAAGTAGTGTCAGGAGTTGATCCGTCCACCTCATTCTCTAGGGCAACGTTTTTTCCGGCTGCACGCGCACCCTGAACCATTATAATATCTCCCTGAAAACCATCAATCTCCAGCCTTTTTATATAATGTTCCGTTCCCTTTGGGTCGAAACCGTCCAGTCCCAGCCTGAGCTGCTGCAGCGCCAGCGTTGCATCGATCCCACCGTAACGGTCATCAAACCGGACATCAATATTCTCCAGGTTCAGCCGGTCGATAGTAAAGCTCCAGGGTGACGGCTCCTTCGGTTGAGAAGCCGATGTATCGGTAAAGGAAGCGATCAGGAATTGATAGTTAAAAAGGGAATCTGAAGGATCGCGGCTGAGGTTCAATGTGACATCATTGAGTGAGATACTGTTAACATTGATTTGATTAACCAACAACTCCTTCAATGCGATATTGATCTTGATGCGTTCGGCCGAGAGCAGGGTGTCACCTTGCGGATCGTCCAAAAAAACACCTTGAACCACCACCGATTTGAGAAAGGCGATGCGGACCTTTTCGACCTCAACCGTGGTTCCGGTCTTGTCGCTCACCGCCGAGGTGATGCGGTGCACGATGCTGCTCTGGATGGAGGGGATCTGGATAAGGGCGGCAACCAGGATAAACAGCAGGACAAACCCTACCACGATCCTGAGCGCGATTTTTACCGCTTTTTTCAGATATTTCCTACTCCTGCTCTCCATTCAAAAACCAATTTATTCAAAACTACCAAAAATAATTCAGTCAATCACCTGCATTTAGCATTCAGCACTTTAATCTATAATTTTGCACCTTTATTAATTGGATATAAAACACGCATTACACTTTTTCGTACGTATAATTGTTATTCGACGCGCTTTTTCGTTCGAATAATTGTATTTCTGTCATTTCGACGATAAGATAATTTAACCAATGATGTTTTGACTGATTGAAAAAACCGTTGTCTCACCTATGAGAAAGAAGAAATAACAATTATGTTTGCAGGCAGAACATGGTAAACAGATGATCCCGTAATGATCATTATCTTGTCATCAAAATATATGACACAATGGTAAAATTCACTGCACATGAAATACTATGCCACCCCTCACCGGTTTTTGAGACACATGCCCACGCTGCCATTCATTTATATGGCTGTCTTCCCGATGATCTTGATGGATTTCTGGGTGGAGCTCTATCACCGGGTCTGCTTTCCCTTCTACCGGATCGCGTATGTGAAACGCCGGGAGCACATTAAGATAGACAGGCACAAACTCAAGTACCTCAACATTATGCAGAAGATCAATTGCATATATTGTGGATATGCCAACGGGTTGGTAAAATACTGGGTTAAAATCTTTGCCGAAACAGAGGCATACTGGTGCGGTATCCAGCATGAGAAGAGCGAAAACGTCATGGAACCGGAACACCATGCGGGTTTTATCCCATACGGCGATGAAAAAGCCTACCGGGAAACCTATGCAAATAACAAGACCAATAAATTTTAACAATACCCTTTCAAATTCCAGGGATTGAACCCTGTTCCTGCTACAGACATGGCGCCCCAAAAGGGGCTGGACATGACGCTCCTACCGGAGCTAAAAAAGCTCCTTTAGGAGCGTAATGTCTGTAACAGAAGGCCCACATGGAACCCCAGCTCCGTTAGGCGTAATGTCTTAAAAGTTTTATCTTTTCTGCAATAATAAATAATTCCTGAACTCCCCCAGCCTCTTTCCAAACAACAGCCGTTTCTCAATCCAGGATACGATCCGGTACTTCAACCTGTCGTGCTTCATCATAATTGGATTCAGGCTCTCCGCCGGACCGTCGAACCGCAATTGGTCCTGCCAGTCGAACCGTACAATCCACGGCTGCAGCACCGCAGGGTGTGTCCCCTCAAATCTTGTCAGCCTGCCCATATTCCCGTAATCGAAATAATCCGGATACTTCTGGCCCCTGATTTTCCGGTCGACCGACTCCCGCCCCTCGTGATTCGTGGTAAAGGCCTTGATCTTGTTCTGCATTACCCCCGGTGGCCGCACCCAGCCGTAGTGGTAGATCGATGCATCCACCGCAGCGACCTTCAGCTTGTATGTCCGCTCCTGCTGACGATAATTCAGTCCGTCGAAATCCGGTATCCTTCTAAACGACTGGGCCGACTCCCATGAATGGATTTCCGGGTCTTTTCGAATGATCCTGATCTCATTCCTATACCAGCAGTGGCTGTCCTGCAGATGCCTGTAATCACCCCAGAAATGTACGTAGTTAAACAAAAGCCCTTCCACCTCCCTGTCATCCAGCAGCTCCTTGCACCGTTTTTCAATCACCGGCAGGTACCTTTCATGCACCAGCTCGTCAGATTGCAGGTAAAAAAGCCAGTCGCCCGAACAATAACTCTTCGCAATATCGGTCTGGTGCGCATGCTCCATCCCACGCGGGTATTTCTCAATGTCCCATACCGTATCTACAATCCGTATCTTGTCACTACCGATCGCCAGGACCTCCTCCCGGGTTGTGTCATCTGCATCACTGTCGCCCAGCGCCACAACGAACTCATCCACGATGGGCAGGATCGACTCGATCGCGTGCCGCATCGGATAATAAAGCTTGTGGGCATTCTTGCCCATGGTAAACCCACTGATCTTCATTAATAGACCTCCTCCTTCAAAAATCCGGATCCCGGACATACCTCTGTCAAAAATCTCAAATATTTATACAACAATTCAATAGAAACAATATCCATCTACAAATATATGATCAAAACAGGGAACCTATGTTAACGCAACATTCAGTTCATATTAAATAACCTGCAACATAAGGACTGCAACAACAGCCCATTTACAGTAGCCTTCATTTATCACTAAAAACTCTGCATTGAGTATAGTTTCTTATATACCCCACCTCTCTTCTGTACCAGCTCCTCGTGCCGGCCCAGCTCCACGATCCGGCCTTCATCCAGCACAACGATCAGATCAGCATTTCTTATCGTAGACAGCCGGTGCGCGATCACGATCGACGTCCTGTTCTTCATCAGGTTCTCAATGGCAAACTGCACCTCCCGCTCACTTTCCGTGTCGAGCGATGAGGTGGCCTCGTCGAGGATCAGGATCGGCGGATTGGCCATCACGGCGCGGGCGATACTGATCCGCTGCTTTTGTCCGCCCGACAACTTATTACCGCCATCGCCCACCCCCTCCTGCATGCCGCCGGGTGTTTCGTTGATAAAGGCCGTTGCATTGGCCACTTCTGCAGCCTCCGCAACAGCCGCAGCTTCTGCAGAAACTGCTGCCTCAGTCGCCGCCGATGCGGATGCCTCTGCTGCATCCACACTACCTGAGCCCCTCACCTGCGATCCGAATGCAATATTATTATAGAAGCTGTCATTGAACAGAATCGAATCCTGCGAGACAATGCCCATCAGGTTCCTCAAATCACAAAGCCGGTACTCCTTCAAAGAAATGCCATCGAGCAGAATCTCTCCCTCCACCGGATCCATAAACCGTGGCAACAGGTCCACCAGCGTCGACTTCCCGGCACCCGATTTCCCCACCAGGGCGATAAGCTGACCTTTCTTAATGGTTAGGTTCACCTCCTTCAGCACATCCTCCTCCTCATACTTGAAGGTCACGTCTCTGAACTCAATCTGCTCTCTGAAGTCATCCACCGGCCTGGGATGGCTCACCTCCATGATCCGCTCATCGGCATCAAGCAGCTCATCCACGCGGTCGACCGATGCCATCCCCTTCTGGATAGAGAAGTATGCATTGGAGAAATTTTTCACCGGGGTAATGATCTGGCTAAACACCACCAGGAAGAAGATCAGGCTCTCGGAGGTCATCCTGTTCTCCCCGGAGAGCACCATCCATCCGCCATATGACATCAGGATCATAAGCACAATCGTTCCCATGAACTCACTCACCGGTGCTGCCAACTGCCTCCGCCTTATGATCCGCTTCATGAGACGTGCAAAACGGTTATTGGCAGCCAGGAATTTCTCTTCCATCTTCTGCTCGCCATTGAATCCTTTAATGATACGCAGTCCGGTAAGCGTCTCTTCAATCACCGACATCACCTCGCCAAGGCGCTGCTGACCCCTGAAAGATTTCCTGCGCAGGTTACGGGCAATACGCCCGATCAGTAATCCTGAAACCGGAAGAATAATAATCACAAACACCGTCAGCTGCCAATTGGTGGCCACCAAAAAGGTGAGATAGATAATGATGGTCAGCGGATCGCGGAACACCATCTGCAGGGAACTCATGATCGAGGTCTCGATCTCCTGCACGTCGTTGGAGATCCTGGCCATTACGTCCCCCTTTTTCGCTTCGCTGTAAAACGACAACGGCAACCTGATCAGCTTAGCGTAAAGCTCACCACGGATATCACGCACCGTATAAGCCCTTACAGGCGCCAGGCAGTAGTTGGCCAGGTAGAGAAATCCATTTTTCAGCAGGCTGAAGATGATCACGATCACACTCACAACCACCATTGCAAACGGCTTTCCATGCTCGATCATCACCGTGCTTAGCAGGTAATTCATGGTGTGAAAAAAATAGGAGGTCTTCAGCTCAAACTCCTTTGGCTCCAGCACCATCGGCTGGTTGTCGAACAGCACCTGCAGGAACGGGATAACCATTGCAAAGGAGAAGAGCGCAAAGAATGCCCCCAATACGTTGTAGATCACATTCTGTACAACACTCCACTTGTAGGGAACCAGGTAACGAAATAGTTTAAAAAATCGCTTCATGCATTTTGGGGCTACAGGCCGGTGTAGTTCATCGGAGTAATCTTTTTCATCTCCTCTTTCACCGCCTTACTCACATTCAACGTTTCAATAAAAGCGCTGATTGCCTCCTTGGTTATCTTTTCATTTTTCCGGGTCAGCTCCATCAGCGCCTCATACGGTTTCGGGTACCCTTCGCGACGCAGGATCGTTTGAATGGCCTCAGCCACCACCGCCCAGTTATTGTCGAGATCTGTCTTGATCGCCTCCTCATTCACCAGCAGCTTTTTTAACCCCTTCTTCACCGAATTCATCGCGATCAGCGAATGGGCAATCGGTACACCAATGTTCCGCAGTACCGTGGAATCGGTCAGATCGCGCTGCAGCCGCGACACCGGCAGCTTGGCCGCCATGTGCCCATACAATGCGTTGGCCACCCCCAGGTTTCCCTCGGCATTCTCAAAATCGATGGGATTTACCTTGTGGGGCATGGCTGAGGATCCGACCTCCCCCTTTTTGATCTTCTGCCTGAAATACTCCATGGAGATATAGGTCCACATATCGCGCGCGAGATCGATCAGGATGGTATTGATCCGCGACATTGCATGGAACATCGCTGCCAGGTTGTCGTAATGGTCGATCTGTGTGGTGGGCCACGACCGCTTCAGTCCGAACGCATCGTTCAGCAGCTCCTCACCGAAGGCGAACCAGTCGATCTCCGGATAGGCCACCCTGTGTGCGTTCATATTGCCGGTAGCCCCACCAAATTTCCCCGGAACAGCGATCTCCTCCAGCCGGGTAATCTGCTCGTCCAGGCGTGAAGTGTACACCCTGAGCTCCTTCCCCAACCGTGTCGGGGAGGCTGGCTGACCATGGGTCCGGGCCAACATCGGTATCTCCCACCAGTCATCCGCCAGATTTTCCAGCCGCTCAATCAACTCCTCAATGGCCGGATAATAGACCTGGTCAAGTGCATGTCTCAGTGACAATGGAACAGCGGTATTATTGATATCCTGGGAGGTAAGCCCAAAATGAATGAACTCCGAATATTGTTCCAGGCCGAGTTCTTTGTAGCACTCCTTCAGATAATACTCCACCGCCTTCACGTCGTGGTTGGTTACCGATTCGATCTCCTTTACTCTTAAGGCTTTCTCGGGAGAAAAAGTAAAATAAACCTGCCGCAGGTCTTCAAATTTCTTTTGGGGAAATCCTGCAAGCTGCGGTATTCCAGCGTTCACCAGTGCAATAAAATATTCCACCTCCACATGAAGCCTGTACTTGATCAGTGCAAATTCGGAAAAAAAGGACTCGAGGATCTCTACTTTCGATCTGTAGCGCCCGTCCACCGGCGAAATAGCCATCAGTGTGCTTAAACTCATAATTTTCGATTAGAACACAAATTTAATGGAAAATTGTCAGAAAGCAGAGGAATATAGACAGAGAGTTTCCTCCCCATGGATCGGATAATAAAACTCTAAACTATTTATCGTATTTTTACCTGAACAAAACCGCTCCCGGCCGGTAATAAAAACAGAAATGATGCCGGGGTTGAATACTGATATGTGAAAACCCAATGTAACTCACACAAAATAAAGAATTTATGCAGATGAAAAAAAATATTCCGACTCTCCTGACAATGTTGCTTGCTTCTTTTGTCCTTCAGGCCCAGGCAGATTCGTTCAAGGTACTGCCCGACAGCGTTCCTCTGGATACAGACGATAAAAAAACGGTCGTCTACACCTATGATATCAAAGAGATGATTGCTGCGCCGATATGGCGCACAACGAAACTGGCTTTCGACGAGGCAGAAAATTTGGGGGCCGAACTCATCATCATCGACATGAATACATACGGCGGAGAGGTCGGTGCTGCCGACTCCATACGTACGCACCTGCTGAACGCGAAGATCCCAGTTTACGTTTTCATTAACGATAACGCCGCCTCCGCCGGAGCACTCATCTCCATTGCTGCCGACAGCATCTTTATGAAACCCGGTGCCAAGATCGGTGCCGCCACCGTGGTGAACCAGACCGGTGAACAGGTGCCCGACAAGTTCCAGTCGTACATGCGTGCCACCATGCGTGCCACGGCAGAGGCACAGGGAAAGGATACAGTGATTGTCAATGGCGACACCACCCTGGTTTGGAAAAGGGATCCGAAGATTGCTGAGGCCATGGTCGACCCGAGGATCTTTATCGCCGGCATCAGCGATACCGGCCAGGTACTTACGTTTACTGCTTCGGAAGCTATGGTAAATGGTTTCTGCGAAGGCATTGTGAACAGCATCGACGAGATTATCCAGCGGGCAGGAATCGAAGAGTATACCCTAAAACAGTACACCCCCACACCGATGAACAAGATCATCGGGCTGCTGATAAACCCGGTGGTATCCGGGATCCTCATCATGGTCATTATCGGGGGGATCTACTTTGAACTGCAATCGCCCGGAATAGGCTTTCCGCTCATCGCTTCCATCATTGCCGCATTGCTCTATTTCGCCCCCCTGTATCTCGAGGGGATCGCACAATATTGGGAGTTCCTGATCTTTGCAGCCGGGGTGATCCTGATGCTGGTGGAGGTGATCGCCGTACCCGGATTTGGAGTAGCCGGGGTTGCCGGGATCATTGCGATGGTCACAGGCCTCACACTTAGCATGGTGGATAACGAAATGTTAAAAGACCTGGAATTTTCAGGTGAAGGCATGAACCTGCTGATGCGGTCGTTCGGTATTGTCGTCGTCTCATCCCTCCTGGGACTTTCGCTGTCGATCTATGCTGCCAGCAAACTACTGTCTACATCCATGTTCTCCAGACTGGTACTGGGTGCTGACCAGATGGTTGATCAGGGATTCATCGGAGTGGATGCGCAACACAAACATTTAATCGGAAAAACAGGAGAGACTTACACGGTCCTCCGTCCCTCAGGTAAAGTGATCATCGACGATGAGATCTACGATGCGGTTGCGGAATACGGCTACATCCCCAAAGGGGAGAAGATCCAGGTAATCAAGTACCAGGCCGGTCAGGTACATGTGATAAAAGGTTAACGCGTATGGTTTTCAGAGATTACCGATCTGGCGACTACCCCGGACTTTCCCAGCTATGGGAGGAACTGGACATGTCGCCCCGGGAGCGTGGCGATACCCCGGAGGTTATTCAGCAGACTATCAGCATGGGAGGAAAGCTGATCGTTATGGAGGAGCCCGGAACAGGAACTATTGCAGGCTCCTCCTGGATGACCTTCGACGGAAGGCGGCTCTTCCTGCACCATTTCGGCATTCAAAAAATCCACCAACGGAAAGACTGGGGCATGAAACTTGCAATAGAATCATTAAAGTTCGTGAAAGAGAAGGGGTTTCAAGTGAAGCTGGAAGTGCACAGGGAGAATATCGCCGCTGTAAAACTCTATGAAAAATGTGGCTTTACATCTTTTCCCGATTACGGACTGTTTATGCTGCGTCAGCCGGAAGAGATAGATATTGAACAGTTTTAACGAACAGTAAAAGTAATTCGTTGTTATAAAAGCAGCATTGAGTATTATTTATCCGCTGGTTCCGTCGGGCAAGTGAACCGAACAAAGTGGGCTCATAAGCTTGCGAATAATTTAACCAATAAAAGAAGACGTAGAGAGATGACAAAATATATATCCTTCCTTCTGATGCTGATCACCGGATCTGCAATAGGACAATCGACAATATGGGATAAATGGGATCCGGAGGTGATCGCCAGAGCCAATACGGCAGCTGATTTTGAATACTATTCGGATGAAGAGAAGAAGGTGGTGTTTTTCATGAACCTTGCCAGGCTGGATGGGGCACTGTTTGCTGAAACGATTCTTGACGAGTACGTTGAATCCGATGGCACCCCCAATAACTCCTACCTCCGTTCGCTTTACAGGGACCTGCAGAAAACAGAAGGACTACCCTTGCTCCTCCCAGAGGAGGACCTTACCTCCATCGCACAGGGTCATGCCACACTGGCGGGAAAGACAGGTCATACCGGTCACAAAAACTTCAACAAACGGTTCGAGCCCTTCCTGGGCAACCCCTACAACAACGTGGCCGAGAACTGCTCTTACGGTCATGCACAGGCAATAGACATTGTAATAACGCTGTTAATCGACGATGGGGTAAAAAACCTGGGGCACCGGTTGAACACGCTTAATCCGGAGTTCAACTCCGTTGGCGTGGCGATCCGCGAGCACAGCAGGTTCAGGGTCAACTGTGTAATTGACTTCGGCAAACAATCCCGCAGCAATCTGAACAACGTGCCCTTTTAAGATCGAAGCTTCTACACTATCACACTTTCATTGTTGCAGATGTGCACCGGTTTAGTTCCTGAATAGAAAACTCGCGAGACACAAAGTGGAACAAACTACCTGGGATATATCGAATTTTCCGACATGTTGACTACCTCATTCAGCTTTGGATTTTTGCATTGTGAAATCTGATTTGTCCCAGGAACAGAATCAGCTTGATCGAATTAGTACACGGTGTTCTTATTCGACCACTATTTTACATGTACCATATAGACGAGGTTTACCCTTGGCACTTATACTGCGAATGTATACAATATATTCGCCCTTACTATCTGATGTATAAAAAGAAAGATTTGTAGGTTGATGCTGATTCAATTCAATTTCCGGATCCCAGAATAACAAATTACGCCTGTATGTAACCTTGCTTGTATTTGTTGAGCTATAATCTGACATATGAAATTGATCATTAGACAATAAATTGTAATTAAAAAACAGGCTGCTATTGTTAAGTTTAATCCCGGCAAAATCTTTTCTCTTGGTGTAAACACAAATTACCCCACTATACCTGCTACCGGATACAATGTATGGTTTATCAATTATTTCTATTTTTTCTATTCTATCTACAGGTATCTTAAGAAAATCTTCAACATCAAAAACAGGTATATTATCTATTAACAATAAAGGATTCAGATCATTATATTGGCTGTTACCTACTATTTTTAAATATGCTTTTTTTCTAATTCTAATAGTTCTTACTTCCCTCACCAATTCATAAAAAAATTCTTCAAGATTAGGCAATTGAATATATTCCTTAGTATAATACACATATCTCTGGCTGCCATAAAAAGGAAGTCGCTTCGGTTCAGGTGTATGAATTCTGCTATTTTCAATATACAAATTGAAAATTTGCATATTGACAGCCATTTCCAGAGCAATTTTCATTTCAATACTATCTAACGAAAAAGGAATATATGTAAGGTTAATACTACGGGTACAATAATCGTTGTCGACTAATATTTCAGCTTTTTCTCCATTTTCTAATAAAGCATCTATATAAAAATCATATTGGCCATAAAAATCGGGTAAAGTAAAATTGAAAAATCCATTATCAGTTGTATGAAAAGTAGTAAAGTGCTGCCAATTTTGCGGAGTTGATAAGTGTAAAGCAGCATTTGCTAAGGGAGAAGAATCATTTGCATTTAAGATTTTTCCGGAGATGGAAACTCCTCTAAATTCTGGCAAGTAGACTAACAATTTTTCTTCAGGAGAATTTTTTTCAGGAAACTGAATATAATAACTATTCGTATCTATATATGTGGCTTTCGCAACAGAGACACAAAAGTTTGAATGACCATTATCAAAGTTATCTAGACGTATTGTAAGATTAACGTTCTCTCGTTGTTGATAAGTGAATTTATCGGTAAAACATTCAATACCGCGATATGAGTTGATAGTTGCTGGCTGTGAACGTATAAGCTTATTATCGGATATTTTATTAGGCCCCAGATCAATTTTGCTTTCAATTGGATTAATAACTTTTACTAACCTGTAACTGTAATCTTCAACTTGAAAATTTCTCATCCATTTAGTGTAGGCTCTAAAATAATAATTGCCTGATGGGATTGTTTTAGGAATTGTCAGGTATCCCGAGACACTATTATCATTAAGCTTAAATTTCGCTTGTTCAATTCTTTCCCCATTCCATCTAATCAATTCAACATATATTATATTGCTCCAATGAACATGATCATTCGGATAATTAAATTTACAACTCGCCGTAAAGTATATTCTCTCATCAACACAATAAAACTGCCGGTCAGTTTCAAGGATAATTTCCTCTCCTGAATCTTTTGGCTTCTCAATATCATAAAATGATTGTTCCGAGATAGCCTGAGAAAAGCAAATATGGTTTAGTGATAAAAGAAGAATTATTATGATTTTTTGTAGCATAACCAAAAGAATTTATAATCGCCAAAAATCTGGTCGATCCAAAGTACCTCCTGAGAATCTGCAATCAAAACAGCTCGGTGGGTATGTATTACCATTGATAATGTATACTGGAGAATACATGGTGTCAATAAAACGAAACACACCGAAAGTACTATCCGGATTTTGTTCGTAAAAATTCTCAACATTAAATCGTTCAGAGGAGGAACATCCTACTCTCCCTAAATAAGGTCCTTCAAAAAACACTCTTTTTTCCTTGGATGCCGATACCCAGAAATAACCGAGAACTGTTTCCTGATCGTCATTTATGTTCTTTATATTAGATAGGTTTTGGCTTGGTTGTGTATTATACATACCCCCTGATTCCTCAATCTCTGCTACCTTGTTTTGCCAATAATTATAAGCTCCTTCGCTAAGTGAATACTGACTTACTAAACAACTATACCGAAATGATAGTTTTACACCATTTGGAATAAAATGTAACGGTACCCGTTTTCTTGAATTGGAGACAATATTTGAAGTCCCGGAAAAAACAACTTCTTCTACTTCGGAGTCAAGATAGCAAATATGAAACGTGTCAGGCTTATTAAAATAATCAAACTCAGGAAAAGGTACAGCTCTATCGAGAACATACTCTGAATTCAGAGAATCATATTTCCATATCGTTTCAAATTCATCCTTAACACCTACCAGTATTTTGTCGATTTTAGCATTGCTTGATCGTGATTCATAAGTTTCATGCATCTTCCATCTATAATAATCAGTAAATCCCTCTTTAGCATACACATCAACATTTAGCCTAACACCATTCTCATTAATACGTCGTTGATCAGAATAACTGGTCTCCTCAATAAAATACAAACTGTCAATCGAAGGGCTATCGTAAATTTCTTCATAACCTGATTGATACACCTGGTTGTTTGGTGTTTCTAGGGTTAGCTTGAACTTTGCGCCAATGTCTAAATAGGTTGATTCAATATTCGCATGATATCTTCCTGGTGATTCTTCTTCAAACTGAAAAACATTGTCTTTATCATCAGTTACGAAAACATTACATTCCTCAATTGCAATGAATCCTGGAAAGTTGATCGAAGTTGATTTGGAAAGAATTATGGATTGCCTTTCATTACCTCGAATAATACTTCCATTTACGACCAATAAATTCTCATTAACAGATATGTTGGGATCGTATTCTTCAATACACTGTGTGGTTATTATAATCAATAATAATAATATTATCAATGCCAAAAGGCCCGGGTGAAATGAATATTTACGCATGTGACATTTTTTTATTCTATTCTTTAAGATTAATCTGTAAGGTAATTACCGAATTTATAATTCCAGGAGATGGTAAATATTGGTCTTGCAAAAATGGATAATTTGTATCCCTTTAAAATTCCATTTACTGATTCGTAATATACTGAATAGGCATTTTTTCTACCCAGTACATTGTATATATTCAGCATCCAGAAGCTATGAGCTAGTTTATCACGTTTCAGATTACCTTCGATGTTTAATGAAAAATCCATTCTAATATAATCGGGCAAGCGGTATTGGTTTCTTTCAGAGAAATGTAAAAGATGCCTGCCTTCAGAATAATATGATGCAATAGGTAGAGTTATTGGCCTGCCCGTTGAATATACATAATTAGCTGAAATGCTATAACGTCTCTTGAAATGTTGGTTCAGAACAAGGTTGAAGCTATGTGGCCGATCGTAATTTGATGGATATGCGTTACCATGATTAATGCGTTCCAGTGCATTGTCACCATCAACCTTAACATAAGATCTTGAATAAGAATAGGATAACCATCCGGTTAACTTTCCGTTTTTCTTTTTAATCATGAGCTCCATTCCTTTAGCATTTTGAACACCCTGCAATAGCTGAGTTTCAATAGGATTTGGAGATAGAAAATCGGCACCGTCTTTATATTCTACAATATTATTAATCCATTTTTGGTAAAATTCAACATTGGTTTCAATTCTATTATTAAATAAATTTTGATACCATCCAATTGCAACCTGATCTACCAATGGAGGTTTAATATAAGAACCCACTAACTTCCATTGATCGTTTGGAGATATTGCAATTGTATTGCTCAACATAAAAATATATTGTTGTAAACTGTTGTAAGAGGCTTTTATCGAAGTATTAGGTGCTATTGAATATTTCATTGAGGTTCTGATCTCTGGTTTCGAATAATGAGAGATAATTTCACCCTTTTTATACTCTTTAATTGACCTGACATTATTTAAATCCAGAATGCCATCGTAGTATTCATATTTTTCTTTTGGACCCAGTTCCGCAAAAAAGCTATACCGCATTCCAGCCGATATGCTCAATCTGTTCCATAATTCTATTTCGTCTGAAAAATACAGTGCCACTTCCAGCCCATTTTCAGTACCAAGTTCAACAGGTCTCAGGTTTGATTCTGGTCCAAAAGGTAATATATCACCTCTGTTATTTTTATAATATGTTGAATTCAGTCCAAATAATATTTGGTGATTATTTTTGCTAAGAAATCTGAAATCAGCTCTGGATTCAATAGATTCAATTCTATAATTGTGAGTATATGCAGTTGTTTCGTTTGATGTTTCGCTGAAATCATTACTATATTGACTATATGCAGATGAGAGGTCCAGTGTAAGTGACGGTTTAAATATATGTTTCCATGAAATAGAAGTACCTGTATTGGAATATTGATAATCATTTTCTCCTAACAGTGAAAATTTGTCGTAACTTTTATACCCAAATACTTTCAGCATATTTCTGTCATTAATATCTGTGTTTACCCCTAGTGAGGCATCATAAAAGAAAGCATTACTGTTCTGAAGGTCAAAGTTTTCAATTCGATCAAATATCCAATCGGAATAACTGCTTCGCCAACTGGCTATGATCGATGTCTTGTCTTTAATAAGTGGACCGTCGAATGACAGATGGGCAGTAATCGGACTAATGCCTCCCTGACCATGTAATTTCTTTTTATTTCCCTGCCTGGTGGTGATATTAAAGATAGAGGATAACCTACCCCCGTATTTTGCAGGAATATTGCTTTTGTAAAGTGTAAAATCATTAACAATGTCCGGGCTGAATGCTGTAAAAAAGCCAAACAAATGAGAAGTATTGTAAATAGGAATATTATTCAGATAAAACATATTTTGGTCAGCCGCACTTCCTCTAACATTAATTCCAGAAGATCCTTCACCAACATTTTCAACACCGGGAAGCATTGCAGCAACTTTTAATATGTCTTTTTCACCCATAACAACAGGTATTTCTTTAATCGATTTTACGTTTATCCGTTCATAACCCATCTGCATTCCCTTAACATTATCGTTTTGCGTAGCCGTAACCACCACTTCGTCTAATTCCTTAAGCTCTTTGTTCATTTCTAAATATACCGAACCACTGGTATACACCTGAAAGTAGTACTCTTTTCTCTTCATAGAAACGTGAGTTATAAATATCTTATATTTACCCGTTTTTAAATTCATTTGAAAATTACCATCCACATCCGTAACAACGCCATACTGAATTTCTTCAATATAAACTGTAGCACCTATGATAGGCTCTCCACTTGCTATATCCACAATTTTACCTCTTATGCTACAAGATAACCCGGCTGTTGTCTTACTTTCGTCTCCAATAGTAAGGACTTTGAAGGAGGCAATTCTTTTACTTTGCAGGTAACTTTCTTCGGCAAGGGTGATTTCATTTTCCTTTCTTTGATGAAGTATAGTGTTTTCATTTGATTTGAAATCGGGCAATTTGGTAATAGGTTTCTCTCCTTTAATTAAGATAATACTGTTCCCATCAATATAAAGGCTTAATCCATTTTGCGATAGTTGATCATTTAACTGCGGTATAAAGGCGGAATGATTATTTATGGAAAGAAAAACATCATTTATCCATTCGTTTTTAAAGTAAAACCTAATATTACTTTCATATTCAACAACTTGCACTAGCTCAATAAATGAAATACTATCATATTGTTTGGAAGTTAAATAGGTTTCAATCTGAGAATAGGTGATCCGAAAAGAAAAAAGAAGGAACACTAGTATGATAAGTTTTTTCATAAGGTTAATGTTACTTGTTCCCCTCATTAAAGGTATTAATGAATTCTATAAGTTGTTCCATCTCATCATCGTTAGCAATTTTGATTTTAATTTTATTCTTACGGAAATATTTTTTTATGGCCGTTTTACTTTTCGGTAAGAACTTACGCGTAAATGACCTGTTTCTGTTGAAACTAACCAGTTTATTATTAAAAAGTATGTATGTTTCTTTCTGCCCTGAAGAAAACCTTTTTACATCTGAATTATTGTTGTGCAAATTGATGATGCCCTTTTCCCAAAAGTATAGTATCTTAATTGGTAAATCCCCACCAATGACCTGATAGATTTTTGCTTTGTCATTCGTACCAAATGCTTTAATTATAAACTCTTTATTTTCAATATTGAATTCGGAAATAAAATCCTTTTGTAAATAGAGTTTATATTCAACATTGTTAAATAAGTATATTAACAGAACTTGTTGATCATATATATCGTATCTTAAATTTAGATATAAATACTGCTTTCCTCTATAAATCACGCTTCCTTGATTACTATAATAATTTAAAAAGTAGGGGGTTCCAATTATATCCCGACTTATATTTTCGAATAGTAACCCGTTAATTAACTCCTGATTTATTCCATATTCCTTTTCGGCGACTAAATAGATATGATTGAATAATACTTGTTGCGAGCTATCCACCTGAGCATTTACATTATTATTAGCTAATACTAAAAATAATAACAAGTTGAGAAAATTTCTATTCATGTTTAGTCTGGTATAATTTACAAGGCTCCAGTTGTATTAGCGATAACATTCCATCTCTAATCCGTTGCCATAGCTATGCCGGCTACGAAAACCAGAGAGCCAATACGAATCCTGATGTTTGTCGGGACTGGCTTTTGAGGTCAGTTGGCCCGTGTTATAATCAAGGGCTTTCTAATCCGGAACAGCTGGCGATGCTTTCTGCCCACCGTCGATCCTGTTAGCTGACAAATGTACAAATTCTTTTTACACGAAATGAAACAGTAAAATAAAAAAATGACCGGGATAATTATAGCAGGTTTTTGCTGCTATCCCGTTAGACTATTAGTGATCAAATTAAATTTGGTCTTAGTTAATCGTATGCCTGAAGGTTACGGACGCACTGGTGTACCGTCTTTTTTCCTTATTTGTGTCCAGTTGTAAATGAATTTGGGTAAGGTATATTTTCTGGCCATCTCTTCGTTGGTATCAATGCCGAGTCCGGGAGTCTAATTGACAAATAGATATCCATTTTCTAAACGTGGAGTACACGGAAAAATATCGTGGGTTAATTCGTTAAACTGCTTTCCTTCCTGAAATCCGAAATTCCAGATGGCGAGATCAATATGTGCATCTGCAACGTGACCCATGGGTGAAGTATCTCGTGGACCATTCCAGGCGGTCCTGACATTAAACCACTCCCCTAACCTGGCTACCTTCATCGCCGGTGCGATACCGCCAATCTATGAAATATGGATTTTGATGAAATCAAACATCCTCTGACTGATGGGTTCCAGCCATTCATGGGGATTATTGAATAATTCACCGATGGCAATGGGAACCGCGGTTTGCTGTCTCAACATTTTAAAAATGACCTTATCTGGAAAAACTACCATATATTGGGCGGAACTGCATCCTTGCCCCACTCCTTATTAGGAAAATCGGAAAGTACAAGTTCAAGAGTTGCTCCTGACATGATCTGTTCATGGGTTATAAATGGACTGTTAATCTCCTTTCCATTTATGAATGCCTTTTGGATGTATTTGTTTTTCTTGCTTGCACCATCGGCAATGATAGTAAAATCATTACCGTTTTCAAGATGTATCGTAGCCTTTTCGAATATCGGGCTTGAAATGGCATAGGTTGGTAATCCGGGTGTTACGGGATAGATACCCAGATAAGATAGCACCACAAATGCTGTCATGGCACCGCCATCTTCATCACCGGGCAAACCGAATGGATTATCCGGAAACCAGGTATCCAAAAGGAAGCGGGTGCGCTTTTGTGTTTTCCAGGGAGCCCCAAAGTAGTTATACAGATATGGAATATGAAAGCCCGGTTCATTTCCCATGGCAAACTGACCTACCAGTCCAGTTGCATTGCGACCGCTTACATAATAATTATACTTCCTAGTACCCAGAGGTTCCCTGAAAAGCTGATCCAGCCTCTTATCAGCTGCTTTTTTACCTCCCAACAACCCGGTCAGTCCGTCAATATCCTGCTGTACATCCCATGCATAAGTCCATCCATTATTCTCATCATAGTAATCACGAAAACCTGTTCCTCCGTCAAACTTCGGGTTGATCATGATCCATTCCCCTTTATCATCTTTCGGCATGAACAACCTTACGTCAGGATGCCACAGGTTATTATAATTTTTTGCCTTTGCTGAAAAAATCTCAGCATCTTCTTCTTTCCCCAGTTCTCTGGCAAGCTCAGAAAGCGCCCAGGCATCATAACTCAACCCAAGCGTGACCGCGACTGACTGTCTTGATTCAAAATCATCTACCATCGGTTCAGTCTCTTCCTGACCCGGGTGGAGGCCCGGAACAAAACCGTTTTCATCGTAGAAATCATCGATCCACAGCCTGGGAGCCCCCTGACGCCATGGGATCAATGTTTCCTTTGTTAAATTCTTCCTGATCCCTTCATATGCTTTTTCCACATCATAATCCCGTAAACCCTTGCGATACCCGTCAATAAAACTGATCGCGGTATGGTAACAATTCATGGCCCTCCTGTTTCCCATCACACCGGGAAATGTTGGCATAGAACCGCTTTGCTCAAACATCAGGACATATGAATTCAGCATGTCTTCTTCCATTTCCGGACTCAGAATGGTGCGCAGGGGATGCGTTGTACGATAGGTATCCCATATCGCATCATTTACATAAAACGGACGATCACTCTCATGCACCTTCCCATCATATCCGCTGTAGTAATTTCCTCCTTCGTTAATATCAACCATACGTATGTGTGTCCTGTAAAGCGATGTATAAAATGTTCTTTTTTGCGCTTCCGTTCCGCCTTCCACCTGGATCTTGTTGATCACCTTCTCCCATTGCTTTTTACCTCTGTTGACAAACTCGTCAAAACTTGTGGAGGTAAATTCCCGCTCAAAATTAATTTTTGCCTGTTGGGGACTGATGTACGAAACTGCAGCTTTTACTAGTACCTTCGATGGACCGTCCTTATCCAATGAAATGGAATATTTTCCATTTTCAGTCTGGATGTCAGCATCTTTAACCAACTGGCCATACTCATCTGTGATCTCTCCAAATACGAATACATCCATTTCACGGGTAACCGGATTCGGTCCTCTTGTTTCGCGTGTCGCTATACCAGCAGATATAAACCGTGTTCCCTCTTTGTTATTGATCTTCGCCTCTTCTGAATACCGGATGAGTATGTTTTTCTTTTCCGTTTCAGGAAATTCTATCTTATAGAAAAAGCATTTTTCTCCGGGGGTAAAACTCACCTGTATGTCATCTTCAATCAAATAGGTTGAATAATACCAGGGGTGATATACCTCCAAATCATGATCAATGGTCATTCTCTGGTTCCATGAAGCATCTGTGAGTTCACCCAGTGTTACTCTCATATTAAAAGAAGCAGGAAGAGGATATTCTTCCACCTGGTCGGGGATAAAATCCTCTTTGACCGGACGCATGATCACCATCTGGTTGGGCAGATGAATGTTTGGATGGGTTGCCCTTAAAAGCAGTGGAACAGTTCCAATAGTAGGATCAATGTATTCAGTAAAATCATTCTGTCCATGGGTTGCATTGACTGAGAAAAGAATAAGAAATAGTAGGTATAATTTTCGTTTCATAATGAGGTAGTTTAAGTTGATGTAATTTAGTATGTTATCTCAATAAGTAAATCATTAATATGTGTAAACTAAATGATAATCTAATGAAATTTAGGTGGTTATACTAAGCCTATGTAATCATGAAACCTAGTCAATGTATAGAAAATTAACAGGAAATCAAAGAACCATTAATATAATAAGAACACTACTGTCCCTTTTGAAAAACGGGAATTGTTGTTAATTAGTTTGTTATAAGTTTGTTATAAAAATATATTTTTCAAAGATTTGAAATGTATTTTTATGCAAGATTGTAAAGATAACCGCTATGAATCACGAAAAAAAAAGTTCTTGCACTGCTTCTGTCTATGGTACCAGAATAATACGAATGGGATAAATGTGTTGTCTGGTACAAAGGGAACCATCTGTTTCGCAATTTCACCTGCCGTAATTATTGCTATCGCAAAATAAGATATAAAACTGCCAGTCATTCTATGCATTCTCTCAATAATTTGGCATGACTACTTTCTAGAAAGTGCCTCTAAATGAATTCTTTAGCAAATCATCATTTTCCGTCCCAATTGATGATTTTCCTAACTTGTTTATTAACAACAACATTTAACGGGACAGCAATGCAATATGAAGCTGGAAGAGGCCTTTGAAGCGGAAAAATCAACTGTGGCTTTATAATTTTAAAGAATAATGTTGCGCAACTTGTAATATTTACTTAATTTAAGTGATTTAAAACTAACAGAAAGTGATATTCCCTATAATTTAAAACTACAACTACTATGAAATCAAGAAACCTACTACACTTGTTATTTATCATCCCGATGATGTTGTCCCTGGTGTCTTGTCAGCCGGAAAAAAATAAACTTGAAAAAGCCATGGAAGCCCCAAGACTGGTGGTTGCCCATTATATGGAATACCAGCCAATGTACGGTAATTACCCTGATATTTCCGTTACGGATGTGAAAAAAGAAATTATAGATGCCCATGACCAGGGCGTTGATGCATTTCAGATCAATATTGTGAGGTGGAAGCGGGAAAGTGCAAAAAATATTACAGCGAAACTATTTCAGGCTGCATCGGAAGTCAGTTTTCCATTTTTTCTATTCCTCAGTACTGATAACCATGTGAATCATCCGGGCTGGACATTTGAAGAGGTTCTTGATTACATGCAGCTTTATGGAGACCATCCGAATCAACTAAAAGTTGATGGTCGTCCGCTTTTAACCGATTGGAGTGGAGATCACCTGGGAACAGATTTCTGGAGTGAAACAAAAGATAGATTAAAATCGGAATATGACATTGACATATTCTATGTCCCTTTTCATGGTCTTGCCCGCGGACAATCGGCCGAAGAAATCGACGCCTACCTGGATGAATGGGAGAGTATCATCGACGGATACTGGTCATGGGGAGGTTCAACTCCCGTCCATCGAACTGATTCAGAGTTATATACCCCTGCATTCAATGCTGCGCGGAGATCCTGGGATCCTGGAGCAGAGTTGGCCCTGGATGAAAATGATCCAAATTATGGTTACATGTCGGAAGAAAACACCAGTGTTCCTGAATCAAGTGAATTGCTTTCAGACATACTGGAAAGTCGCGATATACCGTTCATGTCACCAGTAACGCCCTCCTTCTGGGCAGGATGCTGGAATTCATGTAAATACACAGAACACCATGGCGGTGCTGGCATTGAAAGCCTGTGGACATCGATTATCGAAAACCAGGATGCACGATGGATCAACCTGGTAACATGGAACGACATGGGTGAAGATACTCACTGGAGCCCCAATCCCTACAGTCATCTTTGTCCGAACAAACCAACCCTTGCCCCCATGTACTCCCATGCCGGCTTTGCCGAGTTGAATAAGTATTATATACAATGGTGGAAGAGCTATGAAAAACCTGAAATTGAAAAAGATAAGCTATTCTTTTTTCACCGCAATCAGTTTGGTGATGCCATCCCATTGAAGGAGAGCTGTCCTATGGAATGCAGCCTGAAGAGGCCCGACTGGGCTTACGTGACAACCATGCTGCCAGATTCTGCAATGCTGATCATTCATAGCGGCTCGAAAATCACTGAATACGATGTTCCCGCAGGAATTCATCACTGGCGCGGCCCCCTAGGCCTTGGAGACCAACGTTTTTTGCTGGTCCGTAATGGGGAAACAGTTATCGATGTGACTAGTCAGATGCCTGTTGTGGAAATTCCGGAGTATAAATCATGGAGCTTTTATTCAGGATTTGCAGAAGCAATGTACTAAACCTGATTTTACAACCCTGTCTAAAAACTCAAGGGTTGGGAGTCTGATCGGCCTATTACCTTGTGTTTCATTTTTTGGTTAAATGCTATCCTTTGGAAGTTGTGCATCTCAATTTCTGTAATAATATAAAAATTTGTATGGATTCATAAATAATAAAAGAGATAATTTAAAAATGACCAATATACTACACGGCTCAGATCAGCATACATACAAAGTTCGTATATTCACTCAATCAGCATTCCTGATTAAACTGGCAATCACTGATCATTTGGGTAAATTTCAGGAAAGTATTCATACAGTGATTCCAAAATTACCTTGCTATGAATAATTCCAAATCCCGAAGGGTATTTATAAAAACCAGTGCAGCAAGCCTGTTTTTACCAGGAGCATTGATGGGATCCTGCAAAAATGTGAGTATGGAAGATGCCATCGATTACTCGGCATTGGACAGGATATTAAAGAGACCGGTATTAAAACGGGACCTGTTTTCCGGGCCTGTAATAATCGAATATTTGGAATTATTACACTTTGATGGAAATTTCATCTGTAAAGTGCGTGCTGAGAATGGTGCCATCGGACTTTCTGTAAGTAACAGCAGGATGACTTCACTCTACCCCATATTCATTCACCAGCTCAGACCTTTTTTCATTGGCAGGGATGCGAGAAATCTGGATGATTTACTTGATGAAGTTTACGTCCATAAACTCAATTATAAATACCAGGGTATAGCGCTCTGGATACCCTTGGCTACCATCGAGTTTGCTATCCTGGATATGCTTGGGAGGATTGCTGGAACACCCATGTGTCAATTACTTGGAGATCAACATCATTCAAAGATTGCAGTATATCGGGCAAATAATAATCGTGGATTAAGCGCCAAGGAATCACTGGAAACTATCCTGACAACTGTTCAGGAATCAGGGGCAAGAGCCCTGAAGTTCAAAGTGGGGGGAAGAATGAGCAGGAACAGGGATTATCCTCCCGGCAGAACTGAGGAACTTATCCCGTTGCTTCGAAAGGAATTTGGCAATGAGATGACCATCTATGCAGATTCAAATGGTTCTTATGACGTGCCGGAAGCTGTAAGAATTGGAAAGATCCTGCAGCGATACAATATCGATTTTTTTGAAGAACCTGTTCCGTTTGACTGGTATGAGGAAACAAGGGAAGTAAAACAGCAATTAGATATCCCTGTTGCAGGAGGTGAGCAGGAACCATCAATGCATAACTTCCGGTGGCTCATCGCCAATGACGGCCTGGATATCGTTCAACCCGACATCTTCTATTTTGGGGGAATGATAAGATCTCTGAAGGTTGCTCGGATGGCAGAAACCATGGGTAAATTATGTACTCCGCATATCTCAGGATCAGGACTGGGTTATCTGTACATGATGCAATTTGTTTCCATCCTGCCCAATGCCGGACCATATCATGAATTTAAGGGATTTAATCCTAAGATACCTTTAAACTGTGATACCTCAGACCTAACCGTTCAAAATGGAAAGGTTAGTGTACCCTCCGGACCCGGAAGCGGTATTGAAATCGATACAAATTATATGAAACGGTACAAATTGGTAACCACATAAATTGCCTTGGTAATCCGTTATAATATGCGATTTCAGTGGATTCGAAAAAAACTCCCCTAACGCAAAACAGCCTCGTAAAAAGGCAGGTTACAATGGGATTTGCTTACCAATGGCTAAAGAATAAAATGTGGCTCAACCAAATGGATCAATCCACATCGCTGATGCGATAAAGAATTTTAAATTTGTGTGGTATAGCTTTTCTGATCTGAGGGTGGAAAAAGATTATGATGAATAGAGCTGGTTAATTTGATTCAAAACAAGGATATAGCAATGGTTTTTTGGAAAATGTGTTCTCGGTGTTAATAATGAAATTATTGAAGGCAATTATGAGGACCCACAGACAGCCTGCTCACTCCTCCATGTCCCCCAAATGCAGATCGAGTGCGCGGGTCGAGATCTGGATCTCCCAGATCAGCAGTCCAAGCGACCCGATCAGCAGCAGCAGCGCGATCCCGAAGATCACCTCGGCAAGCATGCTACTGCCTACATAGAGAAAAAACATCGTGGCTACACAGAGCAGCAGACTGGAGATACCCAGTACCTGCATCCCCCGGGTGAGCGCCAGTCGTTGCCGCAGGTTTTTGATCTGCCAGAGCAGTACCTTGTTCTTATGTTCCATGTACCGTGCATGCAGACTCCGCACAAGGGAGGCATAGGCCAGAAAACGGTTGGTATAGGCCAGCATGATCAAAGAGATCGCTGAAAATAGCAGTGCCGGGGTGGCTAACGTAAGTTCACTCATTGTTCTTCAAGATAATCACCGTTAAAAATTTTCTGTTTTTGATACGCCATGGCAGCAAGTGCAAAGATCGCCAGTACAACTATAAATATCCAAGAGGGGATTGTAAAGGAGGCGCCGCCGGCGTAGGAGTGGATTCCCCCAAGGAAGTAATTCACTCCGAAATAGGTCATCAGGATCGAGAAGTATCCCATCAGGGAGGCCAGGTTGAAGGCATAGGTCCCCTTCATCCCCGGAAACCGGTGCATGTGTACAATGAAGCTGTATACCAGTATGGAGATCAGTGACCAGGTCTCCTTAGGATCCCATCCCCAATACCGGCCCCATGACTCGTTCGCCCAGATTCCCCCCAGGAAACTGCCGATCGTAAGAAAATAAAGTCCGATAATCACCGCCTGGTGGTTCACCCTGGTCAGCTGGTTCACCACACCGGAGATTCGTTTCCTGTTGCTGAGATTCAGGATGGTAAAGAAGACCAGGTTGATCAACCCCATCAGCATGCCCAGTCCGAGGAACCCGTACCCTGCCATGATCACCGAAACATGGATCGTTAGCCAGGGCGACTTCAAAACAGGCACCAGGTTGGTGATATCGGGGTTCATCCAGCTCATATGGGCCACCATAAGCGACAAGGCCGCCAGGATCGCAGTAAGGGCCAGTGCAAAACCGGTTCGTCTCGCAAATATCAGTCCCGAAAGCATGGTGATCCACGCCACAAAAATCATCGATTCATACCCGTTGCTGAGCGGTGCATACCCGCTTATAAACCATCTTACTCCGAAAAAGACCGTGTGTACAGTAAAAAATGCGACGAGGTGAATTACCCCGACCTTATACATATACTCCACCCACTTACGCGGCCTGAAAATTCGCATAAACTGCAAAAACAACAGTGTGATGCCAAAAATCCCGTACATCCTCACCAGCCGCTGAAAAATATTGATCCTGTTGTAGAGGATCTCTGCCCTTTTCTTCCCCGGATGCAGCTCATGCAGTGTGTCATGCTCCTGTTTCCCTGCAATAAAGCTTATGATCTCACTCGCCAGCTCATTGTCCTTCTCACGCAGTGCCCTGGTATACAGTAAAAAGACCTGTCCGAGCGTATCAGTCACCGTATGGTCATGCTCCAGGAGATCAGACACAGCAAGCCACGAGCCGTCCTCCGCCTCCGGATCGGGAAATATCTTCAAAAATGCACCGGTCTGAACCATATAAAAAACATTGATCTTCTCATCCAGCTTCATTACATCCTTGTCCAGATCGGTCCGCTCCTGTACCCGTTTCTTATAGGCCTCGTTCACCACCTCGGAGAGGATGTACCTGCCGTCGCGTATAAAATCGTTGAAGCTGACATGCGTTCCCTTGAAGCCCAGCATCTGGTGCAGCTCCGGATGCTCTACCTCGAACAGCGGTGCCTGCTTCCAAATATCGGGGTAGACGATCATCCCCAGCAACACCTGGTCGGGACCCTTCTCATCCAGTTTCGACTTTTTCACCACCTTGCGCATGATCTCGTTGGAGAGGGTATTCATCGGTTTGAACCTTCCCTCCTTGCCCTGCACCCAGAGCTTCCCGAACTCCTCCGCCTGCTCCCTTGAGGGTGTTGGATACGCCTGGGCAAAAAGTGTGGTGCCGGAGAGCAAGAAAACCAACAAAACAGCAGCTGTCTTTGCTGCCCTGGCCGAGGCCCGTGAAATTGCCGAGAAGCGCGTGCCTTTCATGACCAGAGCAAGTAACATTCCCACAACAAGCAACAGGTAACCGGCGTAGGAGATAACGGTTCCGGCGAAATCCTTTTTCACCGACAGGATGGTCCCCTTCTCATCCTGGTCGTAGGATGACTGGTAGAAGCGGTATCCGCGGTGTTTCAATACGTTGTTCATGTAGATGTTGTGCATCTCGTTGATATCCCTCTCCATATCGATCAATACCACGTCGCTTTCGAATGAAGACGGACTGTTGGAGCCGGGGTAGCGGTCGATCCTGAAATCCTCAAGCCGCAAAACAAAAGGCAATTGTATGTTTTTCGATCCGAACCTGCATGCAATGTTGGTGCTACCCATCTGCACCGACGAAAGCTCACCCTCCGTATTGGAACGTCCCTGCACTGACAGCTCCGACTTCATCCCGTCGAGCTCCACCTCCAGCTTCACCGCGTCAAGTCCCGACGTCTGTCCGCCTCCGCCTGACTTTACAAACTGCAACTTCGCAGAGGGCATATACCGCTGAAGTGCCAGTCGCACACCATTCAGGGTAAATAGCTTCGCCTGCTCAAACGGGATCGCTTCACCAGGAGTAAAATTCTGTGTCTCCGCACCCCCCATTGCCACAATGGATACCGGGTGATCCGAATAGCCTGTGAGCCCATCGCCATCAGAAAACAGACGCAAATCAGCTTCACTCTCCGTCATGTTAAAGCTGATCGTAATACCCGGATAGGCCACCTCCTTTCCAGAGACTAGCCCTGCAGTAATCTGCCTTCCAGCGAGTATTACGAGTTGAACGTAGGGTTCACCGCCCGGGGTGGGGACGTACTGGGCAACTGCATTGTTGATGTAGTCGACCGACCGGATCCTGATCTTTTTACCGTTGAGCTCGCCCCGCCATTTGAATTTCCGGGGGGTAAGGACCGAAAGGCGCACCTCCTCAGCATCGGTGAGCTCCGAGGTTTCATCGGTAACCCTTACATCCATGAAGGTTTTGTTGCTGATGATGGTATTGGAGACATTCCCCTCACGGATGTGCATCATCCCTTCGTTACTAAAGTAACGTGTAATACCGCCGCCGATGATCATAAAAATCAACGAGATATGGAAGATAAATACGGCGATCTTCGAGCGCTTGTACATCTTGTAGCGGACAATGTTCCCGACCAGGTTGATGAGCACCAGGACAAAGAGCGCTTCAAACCACCAGGTATCGTAAATCACAGCCCATGCTGCATTCGTGCCCTGTGCGCTCTCAATGAACGTTGCGAGCGCCATAGCGATGATCATAATCATCAATAGAATCCCGAAAAACGGCATCCCGGTCAGAAAGGAGAGTTTTTTAAATATTTTCATTGATGCTTTTTCTCATAAATCCATTGCTAATTTTATCCACTATAAAAACGACATTTTGCATAAACTCTTAAATTACAGTTGCTTTCATCACATGTATAAAGCAACTCCTGTAATGTTAATTGGGATAGGTCATTCATTTTATTGTACAAAACTCCGTTTCTCTTCAAAAGGGTCAGCTAAAATAGAGAACCTATCTGATATACACAAAAGCTGGAGAACCAGGCGAGGAATGTGGTATAGAACACCACAAATCCGGCCCATTTCCAGCTACCGGCCTCTCGACCCACCGTAGCAATCACAGAGACACACGGCAGGTAGAGCAGTACAAATATCAGGAAGCTGAATGCCGCCACGGGCGACCATACCTTCTGCCCCTTCATCTCCCCTTCCATATACTCCTGTTCCGCAAGCTTCTGCTGCAGGGAGACGGTGTTTTCCTCGCTGTCGCTTACCTGGTAGAGTACCCCCATGGTACTCACTACCACCTCCTTGGCGGCAAATCCTGCGAGCAGACTCACCCCCATCTTCCAATCAAATCCAAGCGGTCTGATCACCGGCTCGATGGCCCTTCCCAGGGTGCCAATATAGGAGCCGGCCTGCTGCTCATTGGAGCGCGCTATTTCCAGCTCATTAATCCTCTCCCTTGAAATCTCCAGCAGATCATCCTTAAGCGGCTCCGGAACCTGTGCAGGTGGCGCCACAGACTCTTCACTTCTCTGTTCCTCTACATCCAGCCCCTGAGCAACGCCAGTTTCTTCACTTCCCTGCTCTTTTGCGAACTTCTCAGATGCAATGAGCTGTTCAATCTTATCCTGCTCAGCAGTAATCAGCGTATCGTAGTCTTTCGACATCTCTACATCTCGAGGGAAGTAGCCGAGGGCCCAGATCACCATCGAGGCTATCAGGATCACCCCGCCCATCTTTTTCAGGTATAGCACCCCTTTGAGCCACATGTGCTTCACCACCATCCGCAGTCCGGGGGGTCGGTAAGGCGGAAGCTCCATTACAAACGGGGCCTCGCTCTTTCTAAACAACGTGGTTTTGAACACCATGGCCATCACAATGGAGAAGAGGATCCCGATGATGTACATCAGGAAGATGATATTTCCGGCCTGACCCGGGAACACGGCTCCGGCGACCAGGATGTAGACCGGCAGCCGGGCGCTGCACGACATGAACGGAATAATCAGCATCGTAAGGATCCGGTCGCGCTTGTTCTCAAGCATCCGGGTGGCCATGATCGCAGGAACGTTGCACCCAAATCCCATGATCAGGGGGATAAATGATTTACCATGCAGCCCGAACATATGCATTACCCGGTCCATGATAAAAGCAGTACGTGCCATGTAGCCGGTATCCTCCATGAAGGAGATAATGAAAAAGAGGATCAGGATGTTGGGTAGAAAAACGATTACGCCCCCCACACCGCCAATCACCCCGTCGATCAGGAAATCGTGCACCATCCCATCGGGCAGGAGTCCGGAGAGTCCGCTCCCCAGCCAGTCAACCCCTGCTTCGATCCAGTTCATTGGATACTGTCCCAGGGAGAAGGTAGCATGAAACATACCAAACAGGATCAGCATAAAGATCAGAAAACCAAAACGCTTGTGGGTCAGCACCCGGTCAATTTTTTGTGTCCGCGACAAGGCGCGGTCCTGTGTTCCCTTTTTATAGGTCTCCTTCAACGCCCCTGCGATAAATGCATACCGGGCGTTGGAAATAAGTGTCTCCGTATCCTCTTTAAAAAGGTCCTCCAGGCGGTTCACCTCATCGGAGATCACGGGCCTTACCTCCTCAAATCCGGGTAACTGTCCAAGGATATGCATGCTGTAATCGTCACGCTCCAGCGCCCTTATGGCATAATACCGGAGGTGCTGACCCTCCATCTGCTCCTGGTACTGTTCCAGCTGCTTCTCGATCTTGTTGATCGACTGCTCCAGCTCCTTGCCGTAGTTGATATGGGTGTGCCTGATCACCGGTTCACGCTCCTCATACACCTCGATGATCCGGTTGAGGAGCCGGTAAACCCCCTTGCCCCTGCGGCCGATGGTGGGAACGATCGGAATTCCGATCAGGTTTCCGAGCATGGAAATATCCAGTTTGTCGCCCCGTGCCTTCAGTTCATCATACATGTTCAGTGCGATGATTCCCTGCACCCCCATGTCGATGAGCTGGGTGGTAAGGTACATGTGCCGTTCGGGGTTCCCTGCATCGACCACATTCACGACGATATCGGGACGGGTACTGTTGAGGAAGTTCCTCACGATCACCTCATCTTCAGAATAGGCCGAGAGGGAATAGGTTCCGGGCAGGTCGGTAAACAATATCTCATATCCCTTGTAGGAGAAGGTGGTCTCCTTCAGTCCGACCGTAACCCCCGAGTAGTTGGCTACCCGCTCATTGGATCTTGACAGCCGGTTGTATAGCGTGGTTTTACCACTGTTGGGATTTCCCAGCATTGCCACGGTGATCTTTTTTACCCCTTCCCTGCCATTTCCGTTTCCTGAACTTTCCTTGTAGATGGGACTGAAAGGATCCTCTTCGATCATCTTTTTCGGCATCCCCACCGACACATCGATCAGCATCGCCTCACTGCGCCTGAGTGATACCGTACCAGACATGATCCGGTATTCGACCGGTCCCCTGAATGGCATTGACTTTACCACAGTAACCCCCTGCCCCCGGATAAAGCCCATCTCCGTGATGCGCTTTCTGAAAGCCCCAGTTCCGTGAATTCTCGTGATTACTGCGGAATCGCCTGTCTGTAAATCGTTAAGCGTCAACGCTGCTTCTTACCTTTAAAAATGTAACCCAATGATTCGACCTTCTTTCTCACCTCCTCCGCGGACACTGTACCGCCAGATATCCGCAACTCATCGCCCGATGGATCCGCAAAGATATCAAGATCTTTGTCAATTTCCCTGATCCCGTTTTCAACGGAGGCTTTACAATGGTTACAGGTCATCCCCTCCACAGTATATATTTGTGTGTTTTTCATATTGTATGAATTATTTGCGTTACTCATATTGGCACGTCGCTCCAGGTATTTCTGAATGTATCCGTTGATGATCAGCAGGATCAGCAGGATTCCGGAAATCAGTTTCACCCAGTATCCCCAGTGCGTTCCGTGGTCGTGCGCTCCGTGATGCAGATCGGGCATGGATGACATGATCCAATCACGTGGGATCAATTCATTTACCATTGATCCGAACAATACCGCTCCGCCGACGATGCTCAGCATATAGAGCCAGAATACCCTTCTTCCCATCGTGTTGCTGATCACCGCCATGGTGGCAGCGTTGGTGGCCGGTCCCGCCATCAGGAATACAATTGCTGCACCGGGCGACAACCCCTTCAGCAATAATACCGCCGCAATGGGAATGGATCCTGTGGCGCAGACATACAGGGGGATGGAGGCGACCAGGATCAGCAGCATGGAGAGGTACTCGTTGGAGACCGTCTCCACGAAAAAGTTTTCGGGGATGACCACTGCCAGGAAGGCGGCGACCAGGAACCCGATGATGAGCCATTTACTGATGTCCTGCAGCATCTCCACGAAGCCGTAACGGAGCATCTCCCTGAAAGAGCGCACACCATTCTCGTCCTGCTTTTTTAGTTGTTCGGATGCTGCGATGCTGCCACCAAGGTAATTGGTAAGGCTGCCGCCTAGGATGCCCGACAGCAATGCGATAATGGGACGCAGAATAGCGAGGGGCAGCCCGAGCATCGCGTAGGTGGCGATGATCGAGTCGACTCCCGTTTGGGGTGTCGATACCATAAACGAGACGGTGGCGCCCCTGGAGGCTCCGCTCTTATAAAAACCGATCCCTGCCGGCAAAACACCGCACGAGCACAACGGCATGGGCACCCCCAGCAGAGAAGCGTTCAGCACCGAACTGAAATTTGAACCGCCAATATATTTCTTGATGATCCTGCGCGGGAAAAAGACCTTCAGGATCCCTGCAAAGAGAAAACCGATAAGCAGGTAGGGGGCCATCTCCAGCAGGAGCACCCACATTTCATTGAAAAAGCTTGTAATAAATTCCAACATCTTCATCGCCTCCCTTTGATTTAAATCGGCTACAAAGATATTAGAATCAATCTAAATAAATAAATTTTAAAGTGTTAAAAGTGTTGGCCGAACCCAGTAGGAAGGTCGGGGATAGCAGAACTAAAGGCGGTAAGGAGTGTGCTATGGGGATGAATAAGTATTTTCATTGGATAATCGGTGGATTATTCCCTGGAATTTATGAAATTTGTTTTATACTAAACCGCAATGCCATGCTTAAATGCTTTTTATTGATGGTCGCTCTTTCAGCATTTGTTTCAGCCGGAGCGCAAAATATCGATTATATCGTACATTCGATCGAGTACAAAACGCCTGTTACCGCGGTAAATGTATCGCCCGACAGCAGGTGGATCCTGGCGGGATTTGAAGATGGCACGCTACGTGTATTGAAGGTGAATACTTATGAAGAGGTTTTGGTTGTTGAAAATGCCGGAACAGCAGCGATTTACGATATTGAGATGAGTCCGAAGATGGATGTGATCTTCCTGGCCACGGGGAACCGCGTGATGCTTTATGATACAACCGGTACCCATATTATTAACTGGTCGCACCACAAAAATACCCTGTGGAGCATGGACATACATCCAACAGGGAAGTATATCGTGAGCACAGAGGTGAACAAAACTTTTCAGCTGATCGATGTATATGAAGGGAACATCGAGGAGAGCATGCGGGCCCACGAGGATATCACCCTGGCCGTGGCCTTTAGTCCGGATGGCCGGCAGATCGCCAGTGGCTCCAACGACAAAACCGTATTGTTGTGGGACCTTGAAACGCGGGAGGTGACAGGCAGGCTTTACGGACATTCAGGGAATATATACGATGTGGCATTCAGTCCGGACGGAACGCTGGTTGCAGCAGCATCGCAGGACAAATCGGTGCGGATCTGGAACATCGCAGAAAACAGGCTCGTTCATCTGCTGAAGGGTCACCGGGACATGGTCCTTGAGATCGAATTCAGTCAGGACGGACACTACCTGCTGACTGCATCGGCCGACCATGCGATTAAGCTGTGGGACGTGGAATCGGGCGATCAGCTCTTTCCCTATTTGGAAAATGAGGGGAGCATCCCCGATATCGCTTTCCTGCCCGGGGGCAAAAGATTTGTCAGTGCAGGGATGGACGGCAGGCTAACCACATGGGAACTCCACCCGGAGATTTTCGTAATGAAATATTTTGGGGAGGAGTATGAAAAAGAATTGAACGAAAACCCGCTCTTCCTGCCGCGGCAGAACAGGGAGAAGAGGGCCGATTATGAGCTTCGCGTGATGGAGGCTGAGAAGGTGAAGGAGGATATTATACAAAAATACTACATACAGTATCTTGGAAACACCAAATATTGAAAAATACTTTATGCCCAAGCCAGGACAGCTATACATCCATGGCTGCATTTCGTCAAAGACGCAGGGAACTGAATGGATGACCAGCTCGCTGCAGTCGATCTAAATTTCAACTTTTGTAGTTGAACACCGGAAACTATGGGCCTGAGCTCCCGACCCACTATCTCGCCTGCATATGTCAGAAAACAGTCTGGCGAAATGGATTTTTTCTGGATGAACCATTACTTTTGCACCGATGGAAAGTAACCTTGCCATAGACTACTCCAAACTTCGTTACCGCTATATCAAGAAGCGGGATGTATACCCCTGCCCTGCCTGATCGCCTGGTCGGAAAGAAGTGATCTGCCGGCCCCGGTGCGCGATCCCCCGGTACCGCCCCTGCTTGTATTAATATTGATATCTTCCAACCATCTTACATCGCAAATATAATGGAACTTCCCTACGCAGAGCCCTACAAGATAAAAACCATTGAATCTATTCATAGAAGCACCTCCGAACAGCGCAGGAAATGGATTAATGAGGCGCGGTATAACCTGTTTTACCTCGACAGCGACCAGGTGTATATCGATCTGTTAACCGATTCCGGGACCGGATCGATGAGCCAGGAGCAGTGGTCGGCGATCATGTCGGGCGATGAGTCGTATGCCGGCAGCCGCTCGTTCATCGAACTGCGCGAAACCATCCGCGACCTAACAGGGTTTCAGCATGTATTGCCCACCCACCAGGGGCGGGCCGCGGAGAATGTTCTCTTTTCTGCGACCGTGAAAGCGGGAGATGTGGTCCCTGGGAATGCCCACTTCGACACCACCAAGGGACATATCGAATTTCGCGGGGCACGGGCGGTCGATTGCACCATCGGTGAGGCATCGCGCACCGACCTGTATCACCCGTTCAAAGGCAATCTGGACATAGGGAAACTCGAACAGGCAGTTGCACAATACGGACGTGAACGGATCCCCATGATCATCGTCACCATTACCTGCAACTCAACGGGCGGGCAACCGGTGAGCATGGAAAACCTGAAGCAGGTAAAAGCATTTGCCGGGAGCCAGGGAATTCCTGTTTTCTTTGACTCGGCGCGATTTGCAGAGAACGCCTATTTCATAAAAACCCGCGAAGAGGGGTATGACGGTATGGATATCCGGGAGATTGTACGTGAAATGTTCAGCTATGCCGACGGGATGGCCATGAGCAGTAAAAAGGATGGCCTGGTGAATATCGGTGGTTTCCTGGCCATGCGGGAACACGACCTGTACAAAAGGACATCACATTTTAATATCATGTTCGAGGGGTTTCTCTCCTATGGGGGCATGGCGGGCCGTGATATGGCGGCGCTGAAGGTAGGACTCATGGAGGCAACCACGTTTGAGTTTCTCGACAGCAGGATCAGGCAGGTGCGCTACCTTGGAGAACAATTAAAAGAGTACCACATACCAGTCCAGGAACCTTTCGGGGGCCACGCGATCTTCGTAGATGCAAAAAAATTCCTGCCCGAGGTGCCACGGGAGGAATATATCGCGCAGACCCTCGCCCTGGAGCTCTATCTCGAATCGGGCGTACGTTCCGTTGAGATCGGCACGCTGCTGGCCGACCGCGATCCGGATACAAGGGAAAACCGGTATCCCGGACTTGAGCTGGTAAGACTCGCCATACCACGCAGGATATACTCGCGGAACCATATGGACTATATTGCCGCAGCTTTGAAAAATGTCTACGACCGACGGGATTCAATCCGTTCGGGCTACAGAATCGTTAGTGAGGCGCAGATCATGCGGCATTTTACTGTCGAGTTGGAACCGTTGAATCAGTAGGCAGAAACTTTTTTTTTATTGACTCATACATAGACCGACTGCTTGTTGCATATTGCCGGTAGTCATGAACATAACCCACTCAGTTTTGTCTACTCACTTGTATTTTCAAATTAAAAGTAGACCTTTGTCGACTGAAATCAGAGGCGTTATTTTACCTGCTATGCATGGTTCCTTAATACCCCAATGATTTTTCTGATATAATTGGTACCAAAAAGCAACTATTCCTTTGAAGGATTTAACTACAGGGAGAATTGGACTGGCAATATTCAAATTTGCCCTTCCGATGTTAATCGGCCAGATGTTTCAGCAATTGTATACATTTGTCGACCAGATCATTGTAGGTAATTTCCTGGGGAAGGAAGCGCTTGCTGCCGTTGGAGCCTCCTTTCCGATCATCTTTACACTTATTGCCCTGGTAATAGGAATTGCCAGCGGGGGAACGGTCGTTATATCACAGTTTTTCGGGGCGAAGGATTACAAAATGGTAAAACGTGCCATCGACACTGTATTTATTCTGCTCTTTGCTGCAGCCATTATCCTCACTGCCATCGGTTTTCCTTTTATCGAACAGATTTTCAGGTTGATGCAGCTTCCCGAGGAGCTCATGGAGATGGGGGTATCCTATCTTTCAGTATATGTTGGCGGACTGTTCCTCTTTTTCGGGTACAATGGGGTAGCGGCAATACTACGCGGTTTGGGCGATTCAATCACACCTTTGTACTTCCTGATCCTGGCAACTGTTCTAAATATCGGCCTCGACCTGCTCTTCATCGTGGTATGGGGATGGGGAGTTGAAGGTGCTGCATGGGCAACTCTGATCGCACAGGGAGTGGCATTTATCGTTGCTGTTATCTACCTTAACAGGACCCATCCGCTGATCAGGTTTAATTTCATGGAATTCACGTTTGATAAAAAGGTATTCAGGGAGAGTATGCGAATTGGACTACCGACCGGACTTCAACACACTTTTGTGGCACTCGGAATGATGGCTCTGATGGGGATCGTAAATACCTTCGGTACAAATGTAACGGCCGCCTATACAGCAGCCGGCCGGCTCGACAGCCTGGCCGTTATACCCGCGATGGTATTTGCACAGGCACTGGCAACCTACGTCGGTCAGAATATGGGTGCCGGAAAGCTCGAAAGAGTCAACCGTGGATTGTGGACAACGATGTTCATGTCCTCCCTGGTTTCGCTGATCATGACTGCTGTCGTAATTATTTTCAAATACCCCCTGATGGGATGGTTTACCCAGGACACTGAGGTAATTAAGATTGGTGGTAATTACCTCACCATCGTAACCTCTTTCTACCTCGTCTTTACTTCTATGTTCATCTTTGGCAGCGTGATGCGCGGCGCGGGCGACACGCTGATCCCGATGTTTATTACCCTGTTCTCCCTCTGGTTGGTCCGCATACCGGCCGCCTTCATCCTAAGCAATAAATTCGGCGATACCGGCATCTGGTGGTCCATTCCAACCGGCTGGACCATGGGACTGATATTAACGCTAATCTATTACAGCATGGGCAGATGGAAAAGCAAGGTGGTTGTAAAGCAGCCTGCGGGAGTGTAGGCGTTCACCCCGGTAACATAAGCCGCGTCGCCCATTCGGGATGCTATCACGAAAAATCCAGATACAACCGGAACAACAATTTTGCTACCTTTGCAGAAATCAATTAAGAGAAATATGCTCAAATCGATGACTGGCTTCGGGAAGGCAGAGTGCCTTTTACCATCGAAGAAATTAACCATAGAGGTCAAATCACTGAACAGCAAGCAGATCGATACAAGCACAAGACTGCCGGCCATATACAAATCCAAAGAACTTGAAATCAGGCAGATACTTTCAAAAGCACTGGAGCGGGGCAAGGTTGAATGCAATTTTCACTATGAGATGATCGAAGGTGCCGCAGCTACCATCAATACAGCCGTGGTAAAGGATTACATGAACCAGCTGATTACCGTTACCGATGAACTCGGTATAAGTTCGAACGATATTTTATCCGCCGCATTGCGTCTTCCCGATACAGTTATCTCAGAAAAAAATGAAATTATCGAAGAGGAGTGGGGTACTGTACGTGATGCATTGGAAAGCGCCATCAGGGAGCTGGATGAATTCAGGGTACAGGAGGGAGATGCATTGGAAAAGGAGCTGTTAAGCGGCATAAAAAGGATCCAGGCAAGCCAGCAAAGAATTGGTCCGTATGAACAGGAGCGAATCGAAAAGCTGAAAGAACGGATACACGGAAACCTGGAGGAGTTGAAACTGAAAGAGGAGATCGACCACAACCGTTTCGAGCAGGAGCTGATGTTTTATATTGAGAAACTCGACATTAACGAGGAGCAGGTAAGGCTGAAGAACCACCTCGACTATTTCCTGGAGATCCTGGAACAGGGAAGCTCAAACGGCAAGAAACTCGGTTTTATAAGTCAGGAGATCGGTCGCGAAATTAACACCTTGGGGGCAAAAGCCAACCACAAAGAGATTCAACGCCTTGTCGTCGACATGAAAGATGAACTGGAGAAGATTAAGGAACAGTTGCTAAATGTACTATAATATGACCAGGGGAACTTTAATACACGATATGAGATGACCCACTTCTTGCTGAACTCCTTGTTGCATTCAACAGAACAATAACAGAGGTAGCTTATGAAAGGAAAACTGATCATATTCTCAGCCCCTTCAGGCTCAGGCAAAACCACCATCGTACGGCACCTCCTCGACCTCTATCCGCAACTGGCCTTCAGCATCTCTGCCACTTCGAGGGAGCCAAGAAAAGACGAGAGAGATGGTGTCGACTATTACTTTCTGACGGTTGATGATTTTAAGAAAAAAATTGAAGATGACAAATTTCTCGAATGGGAAGAGGTGTACACCGGTCAGTACTATGGAACGCTGCGGGCTGAGGTGGAACGGTTAAGGAAGGCAGGGAAGCATGTGGTTTTTGATATCGACGTGGTTGGTGGGGTGAACCTGAAGCAGGATTTCGGCAGCGATGCCCTGGCAATTTTTATTCAGTCACCATCGTTCGAGATTATGGAAAATCGCCTCAGGGAAAGAGGGACCGATTCTGAAGAACAGCTGCTGAAAAGACTGGAGAAGGCCCGTAAAGAGCTCTCCTATGCCGACCAATTCGACCATGTTCTGATCAACGACCGGCTGGATGATACATTCGGGAAGGCGGAGGAGCTAATCAGAACATTTGCCCACTTTTAAATTTTGAACAGCCTTCAGTGACTTTTTTTTACCTTTGTACAATGACCAAAACAGGACTCTTTTTCGGTTCATTCAATCCGGTACATATCGGACATATGGCCATTGCCAACTATATGGTTGAGTTTTCGGAAATCGAAGAACTCTGGTTCGTGGTGAGTCCGCAGAACCCCCTGAAGGAGAAAAAAACGCTGCTGGAAGAATATCACCGGCTCGAACTTACCAGAATGGCAGTAGGTGACGATGAACGGTTCTATGTTTCGGATATTGAATTCGGTATGCCGAAACCCTCATACACGATTGACACACTAACCTATCTCAAAGAGAAACAGCCCAACCGGGAGTTTTTTATCGTTATGGGGGCAGACGGACTCAAGACTTTTCGCAAGTGGAAGAATGCTGATTTTCTGGCAGATAATTATCACAAGCTGGTATATCCACGTCCAGGTATTTCAAAGGAAGATATCCTCTGCCACAAAAACACCACCCTGGTTGATGCACCGCTGATTGAGATCTCTTCAAGTTTCATACGCAAAGCGATAAGGAACGAGAAAGATATCAGGCACTTCCTGCCGAATAAGACTTACGAGTACATCAGGGATATGCATTTCTATGAAAAATAGTGCAGGGGTAGGATTTTCAGCCACCGGCAGGGCTCTCTCTTAATAGAAAGATCCGCCACTCTTTGCCATACAATTCCTAACCGCACCCTCTCCCTACTGCAGCTTTGCTTCAGCAACGATCTCCATTCCACGGTGGATCGCCTTTTCATTGGCCGGGATCGTATGGTGGTGCCGCTCGGGTAATGATTTCTTCAGCCCCTTGATCACATTGTCGAATTCAACCACCGGGTTCACCTTCAGGTAGGCACCCAGAACGATCATATTGAAGGTCTTCGGAGCGCCGATTTTTGCTGCCTCCGCAGCAGCTTCAACCTTGAATATCCGGATATCATCCCGCTCAGGATGACGAGTTATGCCATTCGGATCATACAGCAGCATCCCTCCCGGCTTCACAGCTTCCTCGAACTTATCCAGGGATTGCTGGTTGAGGATAATAGCAGTATCAAAACTATGAAGTACCGGTGAACTGACCCTGTCGTCGCTAAGAATAACCGTGACATTGGCGGTTCCACCACGCATTTCCGGACCATAGGAGGGCATCCAGCTCACCTCCTGTTCCTGCATGATTCCTGAATATGCCAGGATCTTGCCCATGGAAAGAACACCCTGTCCACCGAATCCGGCAATAATAATTTCTTCAGTCATAGCTGTAGTTTTTGTCGGGCGTTCATATTACATTAACTCTTTCATCAGATCCTTTATGATCTTTCCATCCACTTTGATATCACCCAGCGGATAGAAGGGAAACATGTGCTCCTCCATCCACTCGTTAGAATCAACAGGCGTCATCTTCCAGCCAGAGTTGCAGTTGGAAACGATCTCCACAAAGGCCAGCCCCTTCTTCTCCTTTTGGATTTCAAAGGCCTTTCTGATTGCCTTTTTTGTTTTCCTGACATTCCCCGGTTTATGAACAGCCTGGCGGGTAACAAAATGTGTTCCGGGCAGCTGTGCCACTATCTCAGTAATTTTCAGTGGATACCCCATTAGTTGATGGTCGCGGCCGTAAGGTGTTGTAGACGATTTCATCCCCTCAAGGGTTGTCGGCGCCATCTGTCCCCCGGTCATGCCGTAAATCCCGTTATTGATAAAGATGATAACGATATTTTCCCCACGGTTACATGTGTGAATGGTCTCGGCTGTACCAATCGCAGCTAAATCGCCATCTCCCTGGTAGGTAAAAACATATTTATCGGGCCATAAACGTTTGATCCCCGTCGCGACAGCAGGTGCACGTCCATGCGCTGCCTGGGACATATCAATATCCATGAAATCGTAGGCCAGCACTGAGCATCCGACCGGTGCTATACCGATGGTATCCTCCTGGATCCCCATCTCTTCAACAACCTCCATGAGCAGATGATGGACCGTACCATGACCGCATCCCGGGCAATAGGAAAGTGTTGCATCCGTCATGAGCGGTGTGCGCCTGTGTACCAGGTTTTCCGGTTGTATGATCTCATTAATATCCATTAGTAACCTCCTATTAATTTTTCTTCAATCACGTTTAATACATCATCGGGGGAAAAAATCTTTCCACCGGGCGTTCCATAATGATATACGGGGATACGGCCGTTCACCGCAAGCCTCACATCTTCAACCATCTGCCCCGAACTAAGCTCCACGGAAAGGATTCCTTTCACCTGGCGGGTCAGTTTGGCGATGATCGCGTCAGGGAAAGGGAACAGCGTGATGGGACGAAGGAGGCCAAGCTTTTTACCCTGACTGCGGGCAGTGTCCACTGCTTTCTGACAGATTCGTGCGCTGGAGCCATAAGCGACCAGGAGAAACTCAGCATCATCACAATGGAATTTTTCAAACATCACATCATTTTTCATGCTGTTGTATTTCTCCTGCAATTTCATATTATGGAGATAATGTTTCTCTGAATCCAGGTTCAGGGATGTGATAATATTTCTCTCTCTGTCCTTTGTCTTTCCGGTGATGGTCCACCGCTGGTCAAATTCCTTTACCCGCTCCTTCTGCTCAGGCAGTTCTACTTTCTCCATCATCTGACCAATCAGTCCATCGGAAAGGATCATTGCCGGATTCCTGTACCTGAATGCCATCTCAATTCCAGTACCAACAAAATCGGCCATCTCCTGTACCGATGCCGGAGCCAGAACGATCATGTGATAGTCGCCATGTCCGCCACCCTTGGTTGCCTGAAAATAGTCGGCCTGGGAAGGCTGAATTGTACCCAACCCCGGACCGCCACGAACGATATTAACGATCAAACAAGGCAACTCTGCACCGGCAATATAACTTATCCCTTCCATTTTCAGACTGATGCCCGGACTGGAGGAGGAGGTCATCACCTTCTTGCCAGTGCCGGCAGCACCATACACCATATTGATGGCAGCAATTTCACTTTCAGCCTGTAAAACAACCATACCTGTACGTTTCTCCGGACGTTGAAGCGTCAAGTATTCAAGCACTTCCGACTGAGGTGTAATAGGATATCCGAAATAGGCGTCCATGCCAGCCCTGATCGCAGCCTCAGCTATGGCCTCATTGCCTTTCATTAATTGAACTTCTCCCATGAGCGTTGATATTTTTTTAAACTTTTACCCTGTAAACTGTAATAACACCATCCGGACAAACAATAGCACAGTTCGAACAACCGGTACAACTCTCCGGATTCTCCATGTAGGCATAGTGATAACCCTTGCCATTCACCTCCTTATCCATGGCAATGACCTCTGTGGGACAGTTCACCATGCAAACTTCACACCCCTTGCAGCGCTCGATATCTACCACAATTGCTCCTCGCATTTTTCCCATAATTCAGTTTTTAATTAGTCTTTGCAAAAAACTATCAATCTTCCTCTCACTGTTAATCCCCCGGAAAAGTATATATATCCGTACGATTATAAAAAAAAGTTATCCCCATATGAAATGATTCATCCCAAAAGATTATTATTTAGAAACATTACACATTAGTTTGTGGGGTGATCCGCAGAAAAACTGCGGAGTCTTTGCTCCAGCATATCAAACTGATCCCTTCGCACTTGTGAGACACAAGCCCTGAGACCCTCAGGGAATGCGCTCCCCGTAATATTCAGTGCAATGGAACTTATTCCGTAATACAGCAGCTCTTCAACCAGCTCCGTGCCGTCAAATCCAGGATATGCCAATGTAAAATAGAAGCCATCTGCAATGGCTTCATCAATATCCTTCTCATACACAATTCTGAAACCATATTTCAGAAAAAGTTTTTTCATAATTTTTGCCTTCTCACCGTACTCTTTCACCACCTCAACAAAATCATACGCTCCATCATTAACAGCCTTCAGGATGGCGGCCAGTCCGAACTGAGCTGCATGGGCAGCACCTGCAGACAATGAATAAAGGGATCCGTAGATCATGGCATGACTGAATTTATCAGAACTGTAATATCTTTTGAGATCAGTAAACCTACGGTTGTACAGTGTGGGTGAAATCACCATCATACCGATGCGCTGACCTGCATAACTGAATGCCTTGGAACTGGATATGAGCAAGACCCAGTTATCGGTATACCTTGCGGCAGTGGGCTGGTATGGCGGCTCTCCCGGTTTCGACACATCCTTCCTGAAATCCATGCCGAAATAGGCCAGGTCCTCAATGATTGTAACATCATACTTCCTTGAAATTTTGCCAATGATCTCCAGCTCTTGCTCTGTCAGACAGATCCACGAAGGATTATTGGGATTGGAGTAGAGGATCGAGGAGTATCTCCCCAGGTTTATCTCCTCTTCAAGTTTCGCTACCAGCTTGTTCCCCCTGAAATTATAGAGATCGAAAGAGCCATACTCATGTCCGAGGACCAGGCATTGCTGCTTTTGTACCGGGAAACCAGGGTCGAGAAAAAGCGTTCCTGTTCTATGGCGGTCAGACCTGTTCACCACCATGAAAGAGGCCATTCCACCCATCATTGATCCAACTGTGGGAATACAACATTCGGCCAATACATCCAAATCCATAAACAGCTTCACAAACCTGGCCATCTCCTCTTTCAACGATGGAATGCCTTCAATATTGGGGTATTTTGATGCAACGCCACTTTTCAACGCCCGGATCTCAGCCTCCACCCCTACCTCAGCTGGCTCCAGACCGGGCACCCCCATCTCCATCCGGATAAACTCATCTCCCGTAATCTCCTGGATATCGTTCACGATTTTTACAATCTCCCTTATTGTCCCCTTGCCGACCGGATGAATTCCGAAATCCTCAATCACTTTGCTAACAACATCTGAATCGATCGGTGTTTTTCTCATCGTTGAAATTTTGCACCGTGAAATTAAAAATAGCTAATGAAACACGGTCTGCCGTTTAACATAAACTGTATGTGTTATGTAACTTTTTTCTCAATACGAATTCTTGCATCGACAACAAACACTCCTGTATCTGAAGCTATAAGAGGGTTTATGTCAAGTTCGGAAATTTCGGTGGCATAACGTAAAACAGAGGAGAGACGAACAATGATCTCAGCATATTTCTGAATATCCACCGGCATTTGTCCCCTGGTCCCCTTCAATAGCTTGTATGACCGCAAGGATTCGATCATCCTGTGGGCCTCAGGAAAAGTGAGCGGAGCCAGTCCGGTAGCTATATCCCTCAGTACCTCAACATAAATACCCCCCAGTCCGCACAAAACGACATGTCCGTACCCTGGTTCATAGGTGGCCCCGATAAACAATTCATGGCCTTTGAGCATGGGTTGAATAAGCACCGCCTCAAAGCCATCAATCTGATTCATCCTGGTAAAAGCTTCAAGCAGTCTGACCTCCGACCTGATATCAAGCTCCACTCCTCCGACATCGGTTTTATGTACCGGCCCGACCACCTTCATAACCAGTGGATAACCCGTCTGCATGGCGAACTTTGTAAGCTCTTCCGGATCGCGGGTAACAAATTCGCTTACCACGGAGATACCTGCTTTGGTAAGAAGTGCATTTACCTGCTCCGGAAGCAGGTAACCACTTTCACTCGTTTCAATAATCTGACGGATAGCCTGCAGATTGATGCCGTCGAGATAGATACTCTCTGCAGCAGGCTCAGGAGTTGCATGGATCCTTACAACTGCTTTCCCGAACAGCACCTCATCGGGAAAATTCATATGCCCGTAAGAGAGAAATTTCTTTACCTCATCGGCTGCGGTGGTCACTGACGGCAGAACCGGAAAAACCGGTTTTTTGCAATGGAGCATATGCCGATGAAGTGCTTCATAGACATCATATACAGGTGCCAGTCCGGGTGTTCCGAAGATCAATACAACACCATCGATCTCATCAAACCTGTTCTCGCAATAGTCCAGGCACATTCTCACTTGCTCCGCACTGCCGGTAGCCAGGATATCGATCGGATTCGCGGCAGATGATCCCGGATAGAGTTGTTCAAGCAGTGCCTCTGCATTCTCTCCTTTCAGTAGGGGAACATCCAGTCCTCCCTCTGCAAGCGCATCAGTGAGCATGACAGCCGGACCTCCCGCATGTGTGATGATCGCAAAATTTTTCCCGGGCTGGGTAGGATACAGCAGAACGGCAGCAACAGTGGCCAGCTCCTCCCTGCCGTAACACCGAATGATTCCGGCTTTCCTGAACAGGGCATCTACAGCCTGATCAGATGTTGCAAGTGCACCGGTGTGCGATGAGGCAGCCCGGCTACCCGCTTCTGAGGTTCCTGCCTTGATTGCAGCGATCCTGCAACCCTTCCGTATCAGGCTTGATGCATGCTTTAAAAGTTTATCGGGACTTTTGATTGACTCAAAGTAGAGTATCTTGGCCTTCGAACTTACCCCGTCAGAATAGGTTTCATCCAAATATTCCAATACATCCTCAACCCCGTTTTGTGCCGAGTTCCCAACGGAAAAGACAGTATTGAACTTAAGTCCCTTCTGCAATCCCGCCTCCATAATGAATACGGCAGTGGCTCCGCTACCGGAAATGAAATCGCAACCGGAGGGGTCAAGCTTTGGAATGGGCAGTGTAAAAACCCCCTGGTAACCAGGTGTCATCACCCCGATACAATTGGGACCTATCAGGGAGGCGCCGTACCGGTCACAGATTTCCGTAATCTCATGTTCAATGGCAGCCCCCTCCTCATTCTCCTCGCTAAAGCCGGCTGATATAATGATAAAGGCCCTGGTTGACTTACCGGATGCGAGAAACTCCACAGTTTCGACACAGAATCTGGCAGGAACAGCCAGCACAGCCAGATCTGTATCTGGCAACTCATCGAGTTTTCGAAAACAGGAATCTCCCTGTATCCGTTCTTCTTTTGGATTAACGGCAAAAAGGGAACCCTCAAATGTTCCATTCCTGATGCTGTGATAGATTTTACCCCCGGGCTTGGAGATATTATTCGACGCACCGACAACAACAATACTTTCTGGATCAATAAGTTGACGAGTGATCATAGGTTCGTGATTTGATCCCACAAAGATAGAAAAGCATAAAATATCGGAGGAAGGAAAGGGGGTGTCTTAAAACATAGGTCTCTTGAAGTATTCGATGATTGAATTTGATGAACAGGTTAGAAGTGGGTTAAAAATAATCGAATAAGCCTGGGTTGCATGGTGGATCTCGATTGATAAAAAAAAGAAGGCAGATTGCTACTCTTCTTAAAACCCTCAAAAAGATTCGCAATCTGCCTTGCACCCCAACAATTACTTTGTGCAATTATAACCCATGAATATTAAAAAAGTTGTTAAAATCCCCCATTTTAACAAAAAAAAAGGGGGATTTTAACATATTAGATTGCAATAACTGATTTTACACGAATACCGGGAATCCTTCCAAGTTTACCAGTGAGTGATCCCAACTCATCCGTAGTTCCTTCGAATACGAGTGATATCAAACTTATCTCCCTGTCGCGGAGTGGTATTCCCTGTCTGCCCAGGATGATGGCAGCGTGTGAGGAAATGATCTTGTTGAGTGCCTCAACCTGTTGACCATCTTCCACAATGATGATGGTGGTTCCAATTCTTTTTTCCATTGGGTCATGGTGCTTTCATGTTCCTTAAATGATCACTATGCATGGTCTGATGCAAATGTCCGTTGCATCTTAACAAAATAGGCCACCTTCTCCAGTGAGGTTACCATATCATACTCATCGATATATACCTTAGGGGATACATTTAATGGAACTGTAGTGAAGTTCAACAGACCTTTGATGCCTGCCATATGGAGGTTTTCCGCTACTACACGTGCCTGGTCGGCCGGTACGGTAATGACTGCAATCACAATATTCTTTTCTCGAATAATGTCCTGCATATCATTAATCGAATAACATTTAACTCCTGCTATAACCCTGCCAACCTTATTTGGGTCAACATCAAATGTGGCAATGATGTTCAGTTTTGACCGTTTACCCAGAAAGTAGGTTGTGATCGCCCGACCAAGGTTCCCGATTCCTACTACAGCAACATTTAATCCGGTTTCGCTGTCAAGAACGTCAGCGATTACATCGATCAGTTCCCTGACATCATACCCTTTTCTCTGCATGCTGCTATATCCGATAAACATAATATCCCTGCGAACTTGTACGGCAGTATTATGATGCATCTGTGCCAGTTCGTGCGAATAGATATGCGTTTTGCCTTCATTGAGACAATTAAGCAGGGTGCGCCTGTACTCACTAATGCGCTCGACGGTCCTTTCCGGTAATTTCACTATAATTAAAATTTGATTAATCTATGTAAAGCAATAAACTGTGGTCAGTTAATAGTTAATTATAGATATACATCCAAATGCAAAAATATATAAATAACTATGATCTAATTGTGTTATTTTTTGAACAATATACAAAAAAGAGCGGATATTCATCACCTTCACGAACATATCTCAGTATAAAATAGACACTATTTTAGAACTTTTACTGCTTCAAACCGCGTAAGAAAACTAATTTTGCTGTCGTCCGAACCTGGTGATCTCAGATATTCGCCATAGATTTTTTTGACAGCATTGTTTTTATGCGCAGATTTGATCGTTTCGTTTTTGTCAAGTTCGTAAATGGTGCGAGTTCTTGCCTTTACGGACAGATTCTTAGCAGGGATTGGTTGTCCGCCTCCATTCACGCAACCATCAGGACAAGCCATCACCTCAATCAGGTCATATTGGCACTTTCCTGCTTTCACCTCTTCCAACAATTGAAGCGCTTTTTTAAGTCCGCTGACTGTAGCAACTGAAATATCACCCTTTTGGGTTCTGACCACAGCTTCGCGTACCGCCTTGTTGCTTCTTAATTTAGTGATTCTGGAATCCTGTAACTCCTTTTTATTGATCTCGCGGAAGATGGTTCTCAGGGAGGCTTCAGTTTCTCCCCCGGCAACAGCAAATAGATTACCGGCCGAACTGAGTGCGTTAAACGGACCATCTGAAGGCTCAGGTTCGAGACGCTGTATATCAATTCCATTTAACCTGATAAGTCTGGCCAGCTCTCTGGTGGTCAACACATAATCAACATCTTGTGTATTATTGGTAGAATACTCCGGTCTTTTTGCCTCATGCTTTGCTGCAGTGCAGTTTGTAACAAGTACATTATGAATGCGGTTAACGGGCAACTTTTTCGTCTCCGCGTACCATGTCTTGATCAGCTTACCGATGATCTGGTGCGGACTGCGAACAGGTGTAAGGTTGGATACCAGTTCGGGTTTGAATTTTTCAACGTAATTCACCCACGCCGGACACCGGGAGGTTATCAGGGGTAGATTCTCTTTATTCTGAAAACGGGAAATGAATTCTGCAGATTGCTCAAGGATGAAAATATCACTGCCGCATGCAGTCTCAAAAATCTTATCAAAGCCGATCATCCGGAGTGCATTGTTTATGATCCCCTTCATGTCAGATCCGGGCTTGAATCCGAATTCTTCAGCGATTGAAACCGGTACTTCAGGCGTATATTGCACAGTAACAGTTATTTCAGGATGATCCAATGAAGTATCCAGTTCCTGAAAATAGGTGTGATCAACAAGTGCTCCTGTGGGACAGGAAACCACACACATACCACACTCAATACAACTGGAGAACTGCAATGGTTCGGCCATGGCTGTAGCAATCTGCAACTGGTCTCCCCTTCTCTCAAAATCGATGGTAGAAACCCCGGCAATTTCCTCGCAGACCCTTACACATCTGCCGCACAGAATGCACTTTGCCGGATCCCTCAAAATCCCATGGCTTGAATTATCAATCTTAAAACTGCTTTTATACCCTTGTATTCTCCTGTTTCTAACATTCAGATCCTCAGCAAGTTTTTGCAGCTCACAGTTGCCATTACGTTCACAATAGAGGCAATCATCGGGATGACTCGATAGCAGGAGTTCAACATTTGCCTTCCTCGCTTTCAAAACCCGCATGGTATGGGTCTTTATCTTCATCCATTCCTGGACCTTAAACGAACATGAAGGAACAAGATTTTCAAATCCTTCGACCTCAACCACGCACATTCTGCAAGCACCGGTTGGTGTCAGATCGTCCATGCTGCAAAGGGTAGGAACTCGAATTCCGTTGTTTCGCAGCGCAGCCAGGATTGTTTCTCCTTCGTTGACTGACAGGGTGGTGTTATTAACCTTGATCTTTATCATTCTCGATCTCCTCCATTCTCAATTATAAAATACAGCACTAAACTTGCAAACTTCCTTGCAAATTCCACATCCTGTACATTTATCTGAAACAATGAAATAGGGATGCTTTTCGGTGCCGATAATTGCATCTTCAGGACAACGTTTGGCACAAATTGTACAACCGGTACACAATTCAACATCGATGTAATAGGTACGCAGTTCCCTGCATACATTTGGTTTACAGTGCCTGTCAAAAATATGCTCCTCAAACTCCTCCCTGAAATACCTGAGGGAGCTAATCAGGGGATTGGCTGCCAGCTGACCCAAGCCACACAAAGAGGTATCGCGCATCACATCGGCTAGTTTTTCCAGCTGCATAAGACCCCGAAACTTTTCAAGCGAATCGTGCTGATCCTCAAATATGGGCTTCCTGGTAATCTCATCCAACATTTCCGACATACGCTTTGTTCCTTCCCTGCAGGGGATGCATTTTCCACAACTCTGTTTCTTCATGAATCCCATGAAATACTTCACCATATCCACGATGCATGTTTTCTCATCGAGCACCAGGATCCCTCCTGCACCCAGTATGGCTCCCACCCGGCTGAACGTCTCATAACAAACCGGTATATTCAATTCATCCGCCGGGAAAATGCAACCGTAAGGTCCTCCAATGTGGACAGCTTTTAACGTATGACCCTGTCTGCTGCCACCGACGATCTCTTCCACCAGCACCTCCAAACTGGTTCCCATGGGTATCTCTATCAATCCCCTGGTTCTGGCTCTTCCACTAACTGAAAATATTTTTGTTCCTGTACAGTCCCCTATTCCAATGCTCCTGTACCATTCAGGTCCGTTTGCAATAATATGGGGCACATTACAAAGCGTCTCAACATTGTTCACTACCGTTGGCTTCTTATGAAACCCTCGCTCTGAGGGATATGGAGGTTTTGACTGCGGCATTCCCCGTTTACCTTCCATGCTTGCTATTAAGGCAGTCTCCTCCCCACATACAAAAGCTCCCGGTCCCTTCCTTATGCTTATATCAAAATTAAAACCACTGTTGAAGATATTATGTCCCAATATCCCATATTCGCGGGCACTATGAATAGCAGCAGTGAGCTTCCTGATGGAATCCTCGTACTCTGACCTAATGTAGATATATGCCTTTGTGGCCCCGATTGCATAAGACGCTATACATATGCCTTCGATAAGCTGGTGTGGATTCCCCTCCATCAGTGCCCTGTCCATAAATGCCCCCGGATCACTCTCTTCTGCATTACATATCAAATACTTTTGCTCTGCCGGGGTCTGTTGCGCCTTCATCCATTTCTTTCCTGTAAGAAATCCGCTACCCGACCTGCCCCTCAATCCACTCTCTTCAACCATCACACATATCTCGTCAAAAGTAAAATAGCGAATGGTTCTGAGGAATGCCCGGTACCCGCCGTGAGCCATGTATTCATCGATCGAAAACGGATCGATGATCCCATTGTATTTCAAGAGGACGCGCATCTGCTTTCCGAAAAAGGCGAGTTCATCGAGAAAAGGGACCTCCTGCCAGGCATCCAACTGGTCATTTCGTACCTGACCCAGCAATTTCTCATTGGGAATGGTATAGTGAAACATATCGTCAAGAATGACAGGCACTTCATCTGATGAAACGTTTGAAAACAGTACCCGCGTCCGTCCGGGGAGCTGAATACCCAAAATGGGCTCTTCCGACCCAAGCCCGATTGCTCCTGTCCCGGTAATATCGGCATCAATGTTCCTGTCAGCTATATAGCTCCTTACCATGGCTTGAACACCGTCTCCCCCTGCAATCATGCCTGATGTGTTTAATCCAATCATAATCAGCGGCCTGTCCAATGTAGTCCTCTGCTTCGATTCAATCAGATCCTTCAACTCCTGAGAGTATTCAGAAACAGGCTTCTCCACAAATTCCGGGATCAGCTCCCGCATATCTTTTATGTTCTTTTCATCTGACATAATGCGCTACCTGTGTTTATCCCTGATATCCTCCAACAAATCCTTCACCCTGTTAATTTTCATTTTTGGAAAATAATCTGTATTTATAGCGATAACTGGTGACTGACCGCATGCACCTATACAGGCAACAACCTCCATGCTGAACATCCCGTCTCTGGTCGCTTCTCCGTCACCAATTCCAAGCTGTTTATTTAACTCTTTGATGATCGAAGCGGCACGGTCAATATGACATGCCGATCCGTTGCAAACCTTGATATGGTATTTACCTTTCGGAGCAAATGTAAACTGACTGTAAAATGTAGCAAGACCATACACTTTGCTGGCAGGAAGCTTAAGGTGCTCGCCAATCTTCTCTACATTTTCATCAGAGATGTACCCAAACTCATCTTGCACAGCTTGCAAAATGGGAATCAGCGAATCCCTGTTCAACTGCTGGAAATTCTTCAATATATCTTCTGTCCTGTCCATCAAATACTAATACTGTATATACATGCTATTCAAGTAATCTTCCCCCTTTAATGGTGCTTGCAAGAATCATGCTTTCAAATTTACCGAACCCAAAACACCAATCACCGAATTATTGCAGGCGTTAAAACAGTCATTGTGTGCCTTACTTCCAACACTATCTTATCAAGCACATCATAATTTTTAAGTCTCGTTCTGAAACTTATTTCAACAAATATATTACTTTTCATTGTTATTTTTCAAACATTGTTATTTTTATAACATAAAATTTTAAAATAGAAAAATCAACCAATTCAACTATCCGGCCAGAGAATTGATTTGATGAGATTTACGAACCTTGGTGATTAATTCATATGAATTATAAATTACCTTTTATTCTCTCTTTTCAGGTAGCTTTTATCCATTGTGAATTAATTAACTTTGTATTTTCACGAATGAATATGAAAGAAAAGGTAATATTACAAATTTGCATGGGAAGTTCTTGCTTTAGTCGTGGTAACCGTCAAACGCTAAAGGTAATCCAACAATACCTGAAAGATCATCACCTTCAAGGTGATGTAGTGCTAAAGGGCAACCATTGTTTTGGGGATTGCAGCAAAGGACCTGTTGTAAAAATCAATGATGTAATTCACGAAAATGTGAACGTTGAAAACATTTTGGAACTACTGGAAAAAACCTTCAATTAACAGAAGTCAGCATGGAGCCATTGTTAAAGATTGATAAGGAGAAATGTACTGCATGTTATGCTTGTGTAAGGGCATGTCCCGTCAAAGCGATCAAGGTTGAGGCAGACCATCAAAAACCGACCATTATTACCGAACGTTGTATTGGCTGCGGAAACTGTCACAGTGCCTGCAGTTACGATGCTATAGTGATCAGGGATGGGAAGAAAGAGTTGAAAAAACTACTAAAAGATGAGGAGCCGGTTGCAGCCCTGGTAGATCCAGCCATCGCTGGAGAATTTCCTGATATAACCGATTACAGGAAATTCATGAGCATGATAAGAAAACTTGGATTTCATTATGTTATGGAAGTGGCTTTTGGGGTAGAACTTGTTGCTCAAAAATATAAACAACTGGTTCAAAGAAGCCGGGGGAAATACTATCTTTTTTCCAATTGTCCGGTATCGGTAATGTATGTTGAAAAATACAAACCTGAACTGACAAAAAACCTGGCCCCGATCTTACCCCCGGCCTATGCAACAGCACGGGTAGTAAGAAAAACCTATGGTAAAAATATCCGGCTGGTCTACATCACGCCACTGATTGCAAGCAAGGAAGAGGCAGTCAGATTGATCGATACGGAGCAGATAAATTCCGTTCTTACCTTCATTGAATTAAGGGAATTGTTCAAAGAATTCAGAATTGATGAAAAAAACCTTGAATATAGTGAATTCGATGAACCTATCGGATACAAAGGGTCCCTTTTCCCTCTTTCAAACGGTATCCTCGAAACAGCTGATATTGAGCAGAGAATTCTCAGCTCAAAAGTTATTACAGTAGAAGGCGACCTCCTTTTCGATACAATTGAAGAATTTGAGAAAAATATCACCTATATCAAATCTCATTTTAACATCTTCTACAAAGAGTTCATTATGGGTCGTGGGACTTCACCCGATGCGAAAAAATGGTTGCGAAGGAGTCAACTCATCCAATATGTTAAAAAGCGTTTAAAAACATACGATGAGACCGCACACAAGAAGGTTCTGTCCGGATATGCAGATATTGATCTTTCAAGGGACTTTGTGAATGACGACCAGCGCATTCCATTGCCACCCGATGTGGATGTACAAAAAATCCAGCAGGAGCTTCGAAAACACCATGGCCATGAAAGAGGATGTGGTGCATGCGGCTACAACTCCTGTTATGATTTTGCAGTGGCGATTGCCCAGAAGCTGGCCATTCCTGAAATGTGTAACTACTATGCTTCCAAAAACAATATGGACCATATTCAGTCCCTAAAGATCAGCAATGAAAAACTGGCACAGGCCCAGGTTGCCCTGAAAGAATCGGAAAAGATCGCACAAAGGGAAAAAGAGTCAGCAACGGAAGCATCAAGAATCACGAAGACAATGTTGCAAAAATTACCATCAGCTGTTGTG
>JBBDUV010000075.1:0-109653 GCA_040903745.1 Bacteroidales bacterium
GTGGCCGGGATGAGAAACGGAAGTACGGTCAATTAATGACGTGAAAATCTATGTTATTGGCAAAAGTTAAAGCGTGGCTGTTAGAACGGATTGTAAAATCGGCCGTGTTTTCTATTTCAACATATTCCTTTTGTACATTTCTGTACCTGAAACTAGGCATAAAACTTCCCTTAACGGTTTTTGTGGAATCTAATATTACGTTAAAACTTTCAGTATGCAGCACTTGTGCATCTAGTTGGTGCCCTGTAATGGCAAACAAAACAATCAGTGCAAAAATGGTAGTTCTCATTTCTAAAATCTTTTTATGTTTAATATGAATGTTTGATGCTTATTCTGCAATTTTTCCGGGTGATTGAAATGTAAAAAACTGCTTCTGACAATCCTTGTAATGAATGTTTTATTTGTTTCCATCAATCTTCAAGCGAAACATCGCTGGCATTATAGGTTAAAATAACATCGCCTGGCAAATCGACAACCTGTTCCATAAAAGGAAGCATAACGCCCTTTGGATCTTCATCAGCAGGTTCAAACCCTGCAAAGAGCAGTGCAGAGGGAGACATGGCATGCTTTATGGCATCCAATGGTCTATCAGTGGGTATAACAACAATCTCAGCCTCTATCCGTCCACCTTCCAGAATCTCTCTCATCTCCTGCTCTACATTTTCCACATCGGCCTTTTGAGCAACGGGGCGCAGTATCCTTAATGGGTTGTCGCGCCATTCACGGTTACCTTTTAAGAGGTATGCCAGTAGCAGCATCATCGCGCCATTCTTTGAGTCGGTCCACCAAATATTAATAGCGCCCACGGGGTGCTCCCAACTTTCCTCCTGCCTGCAGCTTAGAATCAAACAGCTCCGCTCCATTATTTTTGTAAGGCTTATTATGGTTGAGAAAGATTCTCTTTTCTCCGGGTCATCACTCCATCCAAGCATTAGTATATTTGGCCTTAGCCCACCAATTCCATGGCATTGTAGTATCGCTTTTAGCCCATCGGCAAAATTGTCGTCAACCACTACTACCGGAAAGGCTGTCAGCTCTTCTTCGCGGATAAAACCGCGTAATAACTTTTCTCCCTCTATACGGCGTTTGCTCAGAGACTCCAAATCGCCTTCTATGATGTGTGCCAATGATACAAGACCTCGCCCTGATGAGAGCAAGTTTGCATATTTAACCAAATACATTCTGCTTCCTGTTAGGCCACTGAGTGTCAGGATGGAGGGTCTCCAGTTTTTTGGATAATATTTTTCTTTTTCAAGAATCAGAAGTGCATTTCTGGCTCGACGATAGGCATAACCACTAAGCACATCGCCCCATTTTACAATCAATTCTGCACGTTTTATACCCAGAAAAAGTGCTGTAGCCACAATTATGGCAATTGAAGCCCAAATCCAGTTGATGAGAAACATGATGACAAGGCTAATGAGTGCACCCAGCAGCGAAATAGACCAGTGATTAAGCTTAAAAGTAGGCCTAAAGCTGATGTTTGCCGAGATGCTCTCGTAAAAGCTGGCCAAATTGATGGTGCCATAGGTTAAGAGAAAGAACATTGTAATAATTGGTGCCACACTATCCAGATCACCTAAAAGAACTCCTGATTGTGTAATAACAAAAGTAATCACTATGGCCCTGCGGGGTTCGTTAGATACGCCACTTCCTAGCGCATAATACTTTACCCTTTTAAAAATATTATCTTTTGCAAATGCCTGTAAAATGCGGGGAGCTCCCATCATACTGCCTAAGGCCGATGATAAAGTGGCAGCAATTACTCCGGCATAAACGAGGGGGCCAAACCAGGCCATTTTCTGCATTACCATTCCATCACCAACCAACGAGGAACGGCTGGTGCTTGCTGCCATAAGCACAGCAATGCCTACGTAAACTAAAAAAGTAAAGCCTATGGCAGCAAAAGTACCCAGAGGTATCGCCTTCGAAGGATTTTTTAAATCGCCTGACATATTCACGCCAGCTTCAATCCCTGTAACAGCAGGAAAGAACAATGCAAAAATGGTTATGATTGAATGACCGGCTGTCCATTTTGGTTGTAGGTTTTCACTAAGAATTTCAACAGATGCATGCCCCCAGGCACCATAGCAATAAGATCCTATTGCAGTAAGCACTATTGCCAGAATAAAGTATTGCACTCTAATGGTCCAGCCAGCTCCAATGTATACAAAAGTAAAAACTACAATATTGGTCAAGGTTGCTACCATCCTAAAAGACAACTTCAATTCAGGAATTGCTAAAAACATTGCTTCAGTAAAGCCAATTACATACATAGAGACGGATAACGCCAATGCGATATAAAAAAATACAGCAATCACTCCACCAAATTCCACCCCCAAACTTCGGCTTATAAGGAAATATGAGCCTCCCCCTTTAACCTTCATATTGGTAGCAATGGACGATAAAGAAAAAGTTGTAATTGTTGTAAATCCCTTTGCTACCAACAAAACAATTAATGCTCCCCATAAGCCTGCATTACCAACAACAGTATCGTAACGCAAGAAAAGTATTACACCCAGTATTGTCAGAACACTGGGTGTAAACACGCCTCCAAAAGTTCCAAATTTTTTTGCAACACTATCGGCTTCTTTTTTGTTCTTCTTCATGAATTTCCAGAAAATAATAAGTTTTTAGCGAAACCTCCGAACAGATATTTGCATGTTAATGAGATATCTCTCCGTCTTTCAATAAGATTTTAGTTTATGATTAAATGTAATTACAAGACATTTTGAATTGCTCCAAAATTTCATTGGGTCTGTAATGGTAAACAAGGATGTTTCAACCTTACTGTTTAATCGAACAAAGATTTAAGCTTGTTAAATCCTTCCTTGAAAGATTCCGAGGCTGATGAGAAAATATCCTTCGATTCTTCCCACTTTTCCTCTGTAGCATCAGCCAGGTCATCATACTTGGCCTTGACTTCATTTCTTTTAGACTTCAAATCGGCAAGTTTCTCTTTGTATTCTGCTTTGGCTTCTGCTTTGGCGCTTTCAGCTTTGGCTTCCAGAACGCCAATTTGGTCGTCCATTTCATCAATCTGGATTTTTACTTTTTCTTTTGTCTTCATTGTTAATAGCATTTATAATTTAAAAAATAGAATTAATATTCACATCTATTCGATCATGTAAAGCTTTCTGCTTCTTCAGATTTAGTGTCTATTTGTTCCACTGGTCCAATGGATTGTAATCCTCTTATGGGTAAATCAATCAAAGTTAAATCAAAATATGCTCGCTTGTATTCTTTTTCAGTAAATCTAAATGCTTCAGACACAAAAAAAGCTTTTTTATCATGCGGGGTGAACGCGTTCCGGGCCGCCTCCAGCGATATTATCCCCCTCTTTTGTCCACAATAGTGACATAACATCCCCCTCTTTTATACATTTTAAGGCCATAAAGCGGAGCATATAACCAGCCAGATATTATTACCCTGACAGATTCAGTTTTGTTTAAACTGAATTACTGGACCAGGGAAAATAAAGATGCAGAAGCCGAAGTTGACTTCGTCTGGCAATTACTTTTAATGCATAAAACATTAAAATCTCCGTCCCAAAAGTCGGATACATGCAGACTGGCTTATGTAAATAAAGCTTTAGACTTATGATTTTTAACATTTTATGAATTGATTTGTTATCTCTAAAAAGGTATCAGAAAAAACTGAGAAAAATAAATTGCATGGCAAGTGAGACCTTGTATCGGAAGGCTATCAAATTGCTCTTATACTTTGATGTTTTTTCCTATCCTCTGACCGGGGAAGAGCTCTTTAGTTATCTTGGTATACAGAACGGCAGAGCAGACATGAAACAGGAAGTCAACGATACGCTTGCAAAGCTTCATAAAAACAGTATTATTGATTATTCAGAGGGTTATTATTATCTGGGCAATAATCATACTTCCATCCAAAGAAGGATTGATGGCAATCGGCTTGCTAAAAAAAGATTAAAAACTGCCAGATACTATTCTTACATTATTTCATGCTGCCCATTTGTCAGGGGTATTTATCTATCAGGGTCCATTTCAAAAGGCTATATGGGAAAAAATGATGACATAGATTATTTCATTATTACATCTCCGGGCAGGTTATGGATAGCAAGAACATTCCTGATCCTGTTTAAGAAAATTTTTCTGTTCAATTCCTTCAGGAATTTTTGCCTCAACTATTTTATCACAGAAGACAATCTCGAAATTAAACAGAGAAATCTATTTACTGCCACGGAGATCGTATTTCTCCTTCCTGTTTATAACAAACAATTATTAGATGAATTACTGACTAAAAACAGTTGGGTAAAAGAATACTATCCTGAATTCCGTCCAAAATCTGAAGACGTAATAAACGGAAAGCGGGGACTGAAACAAATTGTGGAGTACCTCATGAACAGAACAGTTGCAACAACCGCTAATAATTACCTGTATGGAAAATCGGCCCGGTACATCAGAAAGAAATATAATAATCTGGGTGATAAGCAGTTTAACCTATGTTTCAGCCTGTTAAAAAATGAATTAAAATATTTTCCGGAAAACAGTTTTCCTTTTATCCTTGATTCTTACAAGGAAAAGCTTAAAGCTTTTGAGCGTTTGTCGGGAATTTCCCTTGAAAAAGAATCCGGTTAACAGAATTTTTCATGAAATCCCTGAAAAAAAATATCTGGATATTTGGAGGAACGGGCTTTATTGGAGATGCACTTGTGAAAAAACTATCGGAGAATGAAAACAACAGACTACATCTCCTTCTTCATAAAAACCGGCCCTTTAAATCTCTGGAACATACCAATACTTTTACAGGTAGTTTACAGGACTTTGATCCCGCATGGTTCCTAAAATATCCACCTGATGTTATATTTCACCTTGCCCGTCCGGCAGGTGGAAACCATCTTTCCAGGTCTTATGCTGCCCGGTCGGGCCTGAAAGCAAACCGAAAAATTATACATATTCTGAGGGATTTGTACAAACCTCCTGTTATTGTATATGTTTCCGGTTCATTAATGTTTGGCACGCGTGATAAAGAAACCCCGGCAATGGAGGATTCAGCATTGGCACCTGTCTCCTTTGCAGCTTCATATTTTCGTTTGGAATCACCCTGGATAGAAGCAGGGAAAAACGAAATTCTTGATGTAAGAATGGCAAGACCAGGATGGATAGTCGGACCGTCCTCCTGGTTTGTGGAGTTTTTCTGGAAGCCATATCTGGTAAGCGGAAAGGTTCCATTTTATGGGGATGGAAACCAGCAAATGTCAGTGATTCACCTTGAGGATTGTGCAGGACTGATTGCTTCTCTGGGTAATGCTGAAGAGCGGTACCGGAGTTTGAATATTTTCTGTGGACCAATAGTTACTCAAAATGAGTTTTCAGCTCAAATGGCAGGATTATTAAACACAGAAACCACCAGGATACCTTTCAACAAAATAGTACGTAAATATGGTAGAACTGTATCAATGGCACTTACTTCTTCAATTCCAATGGGTACCATTTATAATGAGATATATAACCATTACAGTTTCAAGTATCCTGATTTGAAATCAATTCTAGTCAATATTATCGGGATTTTGAAAAACAAACAGGAAATACTCTCCAAAACGCCATAGTGGTGTTTTATTCAATAAACGATCTGCTTTCCAGGCAAAGCGACTAATTCGACGACCCATCAAATTGTAAAGTTTTCGATAATACCATGCAGGATGAACAATAGAGTAACCCTTTCGCTTTATTAACCGGAAATCAGAAAAGAATCTTCTGATCTCCCCCGGCCGGTAGCACCTGCTTGGTAAAAATTTTGTGGGCGAATAACCACCCCATACAGGCTTCAGTCTGGAGAAAGCACTGAAGAACCGGCCCTTTAACAGTTCCAAAAAAATTCCCGCCAGATAGTATTTATTTACAAATGAAAGAACCAGGATTCCGCCGGGAGATGAAAAGTTCTTGAGAATCCTTGCTGCACATTCAAGATCGTCTACTGTATTAAGTGCGCCGAAAAATACGTAGATCATGTCAAATTTTTCTCCTGGAAAGAGCTTTTCCAAATCCTCAACACTTCCCTCAACAGCATAAGCATTTCTAAGGTTCTCCTGTCGGATTCGATTTCCAGCTATATCATGCATTCTGGAAGAAATATCTATTCCTGCTACGCTCACGCCGGGATGGGTTTTTGCAAAATGAACAAGGTCCAATCCGGTTCCGTAGCCAATTTCAAGCATATTCTTAAAAGTATGGCGCTTCACCTCTTCACGGAAATCCTGACGGATGATCTGAAGTACCGGATTTTCCCAGTAACGTTGGTCAAAATCTGCAGCGTCTTCATTGTAATAGTCCTCAACTTGCTTGTAGTAATTCTTTTTCTTCATTGTCTCTGTAATAATTTGCTACCAGCCAGGCCGCCATTCCCCAAAATAAAAAAGCAACTTTTTCGGTTGTAAGAAAGTTATTGAAAAGTGCATGAAACAAATAGCTCGACAACGCCGTGAAAGCAATTATTATTTCCGGCTTACCAGGATCCCAGTGCCTTTTTTCAAATGCTAAAAATAGAATTCGCCCAAGAAAAAGCAACATGGCAATCAATCCAAAAATTCCCATCTCGCTTAATACAAGCATATATTCTGAGTGCGCTGTGCCTCCGGAGCCTTCAGGTATATCGTATGGATCCTTCACGGATAAATGTGTCATAAGCGTCTCCTCCTGAAATGGGATATAAGCAAACTGAAAGGTGCCCGGCCCATAGCCCGTAAGAGGTCTGTTCTTAAACATCCTCCAAGCTGATATCCAACGATTCATTCTTTCAAGGTTAGAAACATCAGTACTAACATTTCCGGCTGAACGAATATGCTCGGCATAATCTGCGTAATGATTCCTTGATTCTGAAAGATTGGAGAAAAGTTTGTCTTCTATATATTCAAAGAAAATAAGTCCGGTAAGGAGAAATGTTAAGGCCATGACGAGTATATGCCTTACCCTGAATCGAAGGAGGAAAAGTACTCCTGTGAAAAGTGAAATAAACAAACTGATAAATGCAGCGCGACTACTGCTGAAGAGGACCAGTAAAACAAAGAAGGATCCTAAAACAATTGAAAAAATCCTTGTATTTGCCTTTCTCCCCTTTAGAAAGGAATAGGATAGCCAGAATACAGCGAGAAAGGCTGCCGAAGCGCCTAAAATTGTGTGATCTTTATAAAAAGGTCTGAATATACCAGGTATTACAACCAGGTTCCATTCATATTGCCAGAGTTGAAAAAGGCCCCAACCTGCCACAGCAATAATCCCCAGACTGTAAAGTAGCATGAGCTGAGTTAAAAGTTCCGGATTCCCTCTAAAGAGACGCAATAACAAAATAAAAAATACCAGGATATAAACAATATTGACAAAGGAGAATTTTGCCGAAACGACAGGCATCCCGGAAAAAAAAGCAAAAACAACATAAGATGCGAGAATAGGCAGCACCCATATGAATTCCCGTAACGGATAAGTGTTTTTTACTGAAAAATTCCTGAAGAAATCAATTACAAATATTATAGCTAAAAGTCCAATCAGGATTTCAGTTGGGAAATGAATTCGGGTATCTCCAAAAACCCTCCATTCGAATGAAAAAGGCAGGCATAGTACGGTCACTTTCAACAGGATAACCCCAAACCTTATCAATAAACTAGACTGCATCTTTTTTTAGTATTTCATAAAAGATATAAAGTATGACAAAGCCAAATGCCAGGGCCAGTGAAATGATCCAGCGTTTTGGCCATACAATATCGAAAGAAGCTACCGCCGGAGATATTATGTAGGAATGAGGCAGTGACGTTTCCATGCTCTGAAGAAGCGTGTGATAGTAATTTTTTCGCTCCAGTAACTCTTCAAGTTCCATGTAATAAATCGTTTCTGCTTTTTTCATTTCTATCATTTCTTCAACGTTGAGATTTCTTTCCCCGGAAAAAATCAAATGCATGGATTTTTCCGTCACCTCCAACTCCTTTTGCTTTGCAAGGTATTGCTCTTTGGCAAAGTTTACCGCAGCCATCTTATTTTCGATCAGCATATTGTTCTTTACTACATCGCCCAGCCTTACAATGTCATTTGCCATATCAGCAGCCCGCTGAGGGTCGGTATCTTTTACCTTGACGGATACCGAATGATACCTGTTCTTATCAATGCTGATTCTCGAATTCAGTGATTTATGCAATCTGCTCCTTTCTACCGGGTCGAACTCCATTGGTCCATTCTCTCCAATTAAACCATAAATACAAGCCAGGCTATCAAGGATTACAGAAGATCGCAAGATTTGAATATGGCCCGCAATTTCATGATCGGAGGCAAATCCTACTCCTTGCTGCTCATACTGTACCTTAAAAAGTGTCAACGGAACATATATCAAGGCTTCCGATTGATAAAGAGGTTTTACAAATAGGGGGGAGAAAAAGAACATGGCCAGCAAGCCTGTAATAAACGCACCAGCGATAAGCCTCAATAAATAACGGGGTTGAAATAACCAGGATAATTCGTCTGTTGCCTCTTTCATTTTGGTATAATTAGCTTGTGTTCCAGAAAACAATTTACGAAAAATTCTCCGTAAAGCTTTTTTACCGAAATGAAAATTCTTCCATACTCGATTAGGTACCAAACCAAATTTCAGACTCTCAAAATCAATTAAAGCCCTTTGCCCTGATAATAACCTGATCTATAAGATTTTACAATTCCTGGACTCTTACAAGAGTGCCGGGGGTTTGCTCTTAATAAAATTTACAAATTCAGTTTCTGCTGAATTCGCCAACTTTCATCCATCAATTCTAGTTTGTGTTTAATGAATGTCTGCTTCCCAAACCCTAAAGAGACTGTCGAGCCTGGCCACTTGGAACATTGAATTAATGATTTAATGGTTTCAAATATGCTGCAATAAGGTCCGGCATCGCCCGAACCACATGCCCCCAATATACAATTTTTTACATGGACCTGAAGGAAAAGGAAGATGTATCCTCTGCAGATGATACGGTCAAATCATTAATGGACGACCTTAAAACACTTCTCGAAAATGAAAGAGAAATCCTGGCTTTGGCCGGTGATAACGACGATGATGGAACAGGGAGAAAAGAGATAAAATCCACATTACTTATTGACGATAAAAATCGTTCTGATCCACCTGTGAAATATGTAAGTATTGACAGAGATTATATAACAATCCTGTCTGCAAATAACACGATCTTTGATTTCAATAAAATAATCCACCTTAAAACTGGTAGTGGATTTACTGATAAAAACAAATACTATGAAAACTCCTTCTGCTCCTAAGAAAATTACATGGATCATCGGATTGATCGCTGGCGGTCTGGGAATCATTGGTCACTATACTGACGTTCAGGTGTTGAGTGAACATAATTACATCCTGCTATTAATTGGCTTCCTGGTGCTTGCAGCCGGAACCACTTTCAGGAATATTTAGTACTGTCCACTCCAACTCTATTGACGGACTCTATTTAAGGATTCCGGGCTGAACGTCCTCTCACCGATACAAACTCCCCCCTTCAGCATCGACAATGCTGGTTGAATTCTATACCGGGTGCAATTCCTGAAACAGAACCGCCTGACAGGTAATCTTTTGCTCTAATAGATTATCTTTGCATTATATTTAGAGTGTGTCCATAGAGTCAGAGTGGCTGGATCATAAAGTTCGAGAGCAAAGCGCGCAAAAATCTTAAGACGCAGTATACTAATGTATTCGAGGAATTAAGATTTTTGCAGCAATGCAGCTATCGGACTTTATGGACAGACACTATTTATACCAGGAGCATAACGGCTAATATAGTTTGACCTCTTAAACAATGATGTCAAGCCAACTAACAGACAATGTAAAAATGTCGACACCAAGATCATTCGTTCAGCCGGGGTTATTTCAGGCACTCAATCAGCGGGCTATTTTTGCCCTCCTTTTACTTTCCCAATTATCAATTTTTGCTGAAAGCCCGGTCAACAGCAGGATCGGACTCACACTGAGCGGGGGCGGGGCCAAGGGGTTTGCCCATATCGGCGTTTTACATGTGATCGACAGCCTCGGTTTAAAAGTAGACTACATCTCGGGAACCAGTATGGGCAGTGTTGTGGGTGGTCTCTACGCCGCCGGGTATTCTGCCGCCGAAATTGAAAAAATTGCCCTGTCAATCGACTGGGCACATGTTTTTGACCCCAACCCGGAATTAGAAAATATGCATGTCCGCGACCGGTACCGTTCTGGAAAGTTCCTGATAGAGATCCCGTTTGAAAAAATGAAAGTTGTTGTAGGAACCGGAGCAATTGAAGGTCAGCAGTTATGGAGCCGCCTTGAACAGCTCTTTTTTCATCTTCGCGAAACGAACAATTTCCACCAGTTTCCCATACCTTATGCCTGTGTAGCAACCAATATCGAAACCGGCGAACCGGTGGTAATGTCATCCGGCGATATTGTAAGCGCCATCCGCGCCAGCATCGCCATTCCTGCTGTTTTTACTCCGGTAGAAAGAGAAGATATGCACCTGGTGGATGGAGGCTCTGTAAATAATTTCCCGGTGGATGTTGTAAAAGAGATGGGGGCCGAATATGTAATCGGCGTGAATGTTTCTCATAACCTGAGAAAATTTGAGGAGCTTAAAACTCCATTAGACATCATTTTCCAGATGGGACTCTTTAAAAATGCTGCGGTGTTTGAGAAAAACAGAAAAAGTACCGACCTCTTTATGGAGCCTGATCTGGACGGTTACAACGGTTCAAGTTTTACCGAGGTTGCTGATATCATCGAAAGAGGAAAACAAATTGCCAGAAATTTTATGTCGGAAATAAAGGAACTGGCCGGAATAAACCCCGCAGACACAACAAAATTATCCGAAGCAACCTATTCAGAATCGATTGTAGTTGACCACATTTTCTACCAGGGGCTCAAAAATATAAGAGAAAACTTTATCAATAATATTGTAACGGCATACATTCAGGATACAGTTACCGCAGAAAACATCAATACGCTCACACAGCGGTTATATGCCACAGGCTACTTCGATCGTATTACCTATACCTATAAAACTGCTGAAGCGGTTCCACGAAAAAAGCTTTTAACCTTCTCTTTCGTTGAAAAACCGATGAACTTAATGAAGCTGGGGCTGCATTACAATGATTTCACTGGTGTTGGTCTGGTAGGGGCAGTTTCTGCCAGAAAACTGCTTTTTCATAACCTCTATGGCGATTTCAGTTTCAGCTTAGGCCGGCAGCCTGCTGTTCGTGCAAAAGTTGATTTTTTCACCTCAGAAAACCTTAAAAACTGGATGAGCCTGAAGGCTGAGGGCCATGCGCTGGATTTTCCCTACAACGAGAACTTTGTAACCGTTGCCGCTTATAAGGAACGGTACCAGCGGCTGGATGTTTCATTTAACCAAACAGCAGGCAAAGGCGCCTCCCTTTTTACAGGAGCTGCCTATTATTTACAGTATTTGAATCCAACCATTCAAACGGATTTTGCACTACAGGGTAAAAATTCCGCAAATGAAATTTTTGCCGGATACAAAAAATATACACTCGACAGGCATGCGTATACCCGTTCGGGCCATAACCTGTCACTAACAACTACCTGGTTCCTAAATCAAAAGCCTTCACTCACCGTTGTCACTGATGATGAAACCATCGATCATTTATCGCAGACAGACATCACCATTAAAAATTTTATTCAACTGAAGCTCATCTACGAATACTATCAACCGCTACCTCTCAACTCCTCTTTTTTTACAAGGTTTCAGGCAGGCTATAACCACAACTACACCCAGGGGTTTTTAAACATGTTCAACCTGGGCGGAACATCCCCTTTTTTGCGCGATCAAATCGCCTTTCCAGGAATTGATGAATATGGTATCCTCACCCCTTCAGCAATAACCACCGAACTGGGATGGAACATCAACATATGGTCTGAGTTCTATCTTACACCTTTAATAGGTGCTGCCTTGTATGATTTCCAAATTGAACAGATCAACGAAGTTGATATTAACAACCTGCTGCTGGGAACCAGCCTGAGCCTGGGATACCTCTCACCACTCGGCCCCCTCACAGCCACCATCTCCTATAGTCCACAGAAAAACAAGCTACTGGGCTACATCAATTTTGGCTGGAGCTTTTAACAGCTGCCCTTCATTCATAGCTAAAATGCACCCTGGCAAAAAACCGACCAATTCTCACAACAACCACCCCGGTTTGTGCGTCTCTATTAATAATGGCAGTTCAAATATCTAAACTCCTTATCATTGAGGAAATGATATTTAAGCGGCACAAAGACAAAAGGAGATAAATATCATTTTTTTATATCTCAAAAATTGTTCGCCATGAAAAAATACATTTCTCTGTTCACCATTCTTTTTAGCCTGGCACCCCTGCTGTCGGCCCAACAAGACACCCTAAAATTAAAGAAAAATGAGGTCTCGAAAGACTCTGTCGAATACGAACTTATCATTATAGATCCGGGCTTTGAGTTTTTCCTCGCAACGCAAAAGCCAATGGAATTCTACTCGCAAAGCTATTATGAAACATGGAACTACCGGTATGTTACAGAATGGAATTATCGCCACTCACAACCGCTAACCTATGGAGATATTTACGAGACATACATTGATTACAGCCCTCACATTGACTACGGACTGGAACTGAACTATAAGCTGTACTATTATTTCAGATTTTTTGAAAAAAAACATGGGGTTAAACTGTTGCCTGGAAGGTTCCGGTAAGTTCTGATCTATCCCACATCCTTTACCCCACCCGTTATTGCTTAATCCGTCTCCTACTAATTATATCGCAATATCTCGTTTTCCTCACAATATTATTGCGGCAAATTCATATTGCTGCAGTATATTTGATTTTTAAAACGTACCGGAATCAAGCAAATATCTCCACATTGGCTGAAACAATAAGTACGAAAAGAAACCCTTCTGCAAAAAAACACCCCGACCTGGTCATCATCGGCGGGGGGATCACCGGCCTGAGCGCAGCTTACATGGCTGCTGCCGCCGGGAAAAAGGTGACCGTGATTGAGGCAGGAAAAAAATTCGGCGGACTCCTCAGTACCTTTGAGATCGGCGGCAACAGGCTCGAATACTACTACCACCACTTCTTCACCCACGACCGTGAGCTGCACTGGCTGATCAACGAACTGGGACTGAAAGAGAAACTCTTCTACCGCAAAACCTCCATGGGGGTCTACAACAATGGAAAAATCTACCGCTTTAACAGCCCCCTCGATCTGCTGCGGTTCAACCCGGTGAACTATTTCGACAAGATCCGGTTCGGCCTCACCAGCATCTATCTCGGAAAACTGGCCGACTGGAGAAAAAACGAACACCTCCCCTGCATCGACTGGTTTAGAAAATGGGCAGGCAAAAGCACCACCTCCGCCCTCTGGTCACCCCTGCTGAAAATCAAATTCGGTCCCTACGCCTCCAAAGTTCCACTCTCCTGGATGATCGGCCGGTTGCGCCAGCGCATGAATTCCCGCAAAAGCGGCGACGAACGGCTGGGATACCTCGAAGGGAGCCTGCAACTGCTGCTCGACACGCTCCTTGAAAGGCTGATGCAGATGAATGTCGAACTGGTCCCAAACGCACCGGTAAAAAACATCACCTTCGAAAACAACCGGGTCACCACCGTCAGAACACCGCTCAGCCAATACACAGGCAACAACTTCCTCTTTACCATCCCCGGCACCTACCTGGCCCGCCTCCTCGAAAACGAGCAACCGCAACTGGCCCGAAGCCTCGGCAACATCCAATATTTCGGCGCCGTCTGCGTTATCCTCGAACTCTCCCAATCCCTCAGCGATATCTACTGGCTCAACATCGCCGACGAGGGCTTCCCGTTCGGTGGTATCATCGAACATACCAATTTTATTGCTGAATGCAACTACAACGGCAGCCACATCGCCTACCTCTCCAGGTACTTTGCCGCGGAAGAGGAGATCGCCTCCATGACCGAAGCCGAGATCAATGAGTTGATGATCAAATACCTGCCAAAGATCTATCCCGGCTTTGATAAAAAGCAGATAAAGAATAGCTTTGTGTTTAGGACAAATACGGCTGCCACCGTGTGTGATCTGAATTTCTCTGATAAAGTGCCAACATGTAAAACAGAAACGGTTAACCTCTACATCGCCAATATGAGTCATGTATACCCCGATGAGAGAAGTACGAACAATTCAATAAAGATTGCTGCTGAAGCGATGCGGTGCATGGGGATCCCCACCACGATCCATGAAAAATCCAATTCGCTGTCGGGCAAAATAGGTTTTTAAAATGATATCGATCGTCATACCACTGTACAACGAGGAGGAAAATGTACCTCACCTCTACGCCCGGCTCACCGAAGCTGCCCCGCTCTGGAAGGAGCCTTACGAAATCATTTTCGTCGACGATGGCTCATACGACCAAACCCTTTCGCTCCTGCAAAATCTTTGCAAAAAGGACAAGCAGATTAAAACGATCCGGCTCAGCCGCAATTTCGGTCACCAGGCCGCTATCTCCGCAGGTATTCGGCAGGCAAAAGGCGATGCGGTGGTGATCATGGATGGCGATCTGCAGGATCCGCCGGAGGAGCTACCGCGGTTTCTTGAAAAATGGCGGGAGGGCTACCAGGTGGTCTACGCCATCAGGAAAAACCGCAAGGAGCCATTTTTCAAAAAGATCGCCTACAAACTGTTCTACAGACTGCTGGGGATGATCAGCAATATCAACATGCCGCTCGACTCGGGCGATTTCTGCGTGATGGACCGGAAGGTGGTGCAGGTGTTGAACAACGATATGACAGAGCACAGCCGGTTTGTCAGGGGACTCCGGGCATATGCCGGATTCAGGCAGACCGGAGTGGAGTATGAACGGGCAGAAAGAGCCGCCGGCGAGGTGAAGTACACTTTTAGGAAACTGCTGAAGCTGGCGCTAGACGGACTCCTCGACTTCTCCACTTTCCCGCTGCGGATCGCCACCTACCTCGGTTTCCTGATCGCGATCCCTTCATTTTTCGTCGGACTCTTCTTCGTGATTCACCGGATCTTCGACTTCAAATTCCTGGGACACTCGGCAGCCGATACTCCCGGACTGGCATCGCTGGCCGTAGGGGTCTTCTTCCTGGGAGGGGTAATCATGATTATGCTGGGGGTGATCGGAGAATATATCGGCCGAATCTATTTCGAAGTGAAAAAACGTCCTTTCTACATCATCGATGAGATCTACAATGAATAAAACCCTCCGAACCCACAACCCCGCACTGTTCATCTTTCTGGCCATCCTCTTCGGAGTGGTTCGAACCCTTGTCTCCTACAGCGGTTTCGGATACGAGGACCAGGTGGAGCAGCTGCCGCTGATCTACCGGTCGTTCGACAGCAGCTACCTGCAAAACGACTTTTTTGTAAATGCAGCACTGGAATCGGCGGCCCGCACCAACTATATCCGGTTCATCCGGCTCTTCACCGACTCGCCCGAAAACCTGCCAATGTTGTTCTTCATTTTCACCCTCATTCTGAACGCCGCGATCTCCCTGGTCACCTTCCTCACCGGCCGCACCCTGTTCAGCTCCGGCCTCTTCAGCTCCGGTCCGAACCGGTCCATTCCATTTCGCTCCAACCTGGCGGCCCTCACTGCCGCGGCCCTGGTGATGCTAATCCCGACGTTTCACCTCGGTGCCTCGCCCCATCTCTTTGTCACCTACTTCATCCCCTCTTCCCTGGCCGCACCTTTGATGCTTCTTACCGTTATGCTGGCCCTCCAAAAAAGGATCGCCTGGGCCATGCTCTCGGGCGGCGCAGCCTCACTGATCCACCCGCTGTTCGGACTCGAAACCATGGCATTGGTATTGTTTGCCTGGCTTGTTTCAATCCTGCTGCAGAAGGAACAACTTCAGAATAGGAATCTGCCGACGTTAAGCCTGCACAATCTGGCCCTAAAACTAATTGTTCCGGCGCTGCTCTTCACAGTGTTTGCACTGCTCTCAATCCTCCCCCAACTCAATCAACCCTTCCAACTTGATACAAAGCAATTCATTCATATCCTGGGTCATTTCCGGCACCCGCACCATTACATCCCCGGCAGCTTTCCGGCAACCCATTACCTCCTCTTCCTGGCCTTCCTCTTTGCGTTCAGCTATGCGTGGTACGCCCTAAAGAAAAATATAGAAAATTACCACCGTCATTTCATCCTGCTCCTCAACCTCTCCATCCTCGCAGCCTGCATCGCCGGTTACCTGTTTGTGGAGATCGTTCCCCTGCGACTTGCAGCCATGGCGCAAACCTTCCGGCTGCTCTACCTCTTCAAATGGACCGGCATGATCTTCTTTGCAGGTTTCATGGTCCAATACCTCACAGAAAAGCAGGCAAGAAAAGGCTTCAATTTGGCAGCAGGGGCAATGATCGTACTGTTTGTCGCAGCACTCTTTGCTAAGGGGCTGAACACACCGGAAAGCCCAAAACAGTTCTCCGGCAACAGATCGGAGGCCTTCCTGAAAACGCTCCTCTCCGGCGAAATTATCTCCACACCCAATGAGCAGGCTGCTGAGATCGCAGCATTTGCGCAACAATACACCCCACCCGATGCGGTCTTCCTTACCCCCCACAACTTCGGCTTTTTCCGCCTGTCGGCTGAGCGCGCCATAGTGGCCGACTTCAAGAGCTTTCCCTTTACGGACCAGGCGATGCTGGAGTGGTACGAGCGGATCAACAACTGCTATGGTTCGCCCGAACCGCTGAACAGATCGGGATTCGAAAACGAACCGCTGATGACCGCCAACTACACCGCTATAGACGATGCGAAACTGAAAGAGTTGCAGTTACAGTACAATTTCACCCACGCAGTACTCTTCACCAAAACAGCCACCCGCTATGAAACACTCTTCTCAAATGAGAAATATAAAATCATATCCTTTCAGTAGCCTAAATTTTATTTCCATTTCCACGTTTCACATCATTTTTTAGCCCGTACTATATTCTTATTTTTCATTGCACAGTTTACAATGCTAGAAATGAAAAAAAACAATGGTAATTGGAGCTGCCGGACAGATCGGTTTTTTTACTACTGAATCTTCCTAAGACTTCTGATCCTTGAAGGCTTTCGGCTACTATGGATTATACCAAGAATGACAATCCGGGAAGACTTAACTTTATAAATAATGAGCCACCTCAAGCAGATTGCCTGTCGGTACATTTTACTTTTGGTCGGGATCTCCCAACACTCCCTGAATGCCAGGGGATTTTTCTGAATACGGTCGATGGTCTGAAATAGCTTATCACCAACTTTAATGGCAGTAAGTGGTTGGTGGTTAATATAGGTAATATAGCCAGTAATATCGTCTATGTTCCGGAGAGCATTATCGGAAACCCTTAACGAATAAGCTTCCGGAGCTTTTTCTTTTGTGTGACCCATCGCTGCTTAGCTTCAGAGTAACTTAACGTTGGAGAATCTTCGGCGTACTCAACCCATTTTTTGAAATCTTCTTCAGAAATAGACTCCCCCGGCAAGGCATAAGAATGTAAATCCGGTTCCCTGATGATCCGTATTAACCGTTTATGCTCCAGCTCCTGTAAAGCCTCCAAAGAGTGGTTTCCGGTAAGTTCAATTTTCAAAGTTTGCATACAACCAGTTTCTACGATGAATAAGTCTCTTATCTACAAAGATAGCAACATTTTTTCACTACAGAGAATTTCCATTTCCATGTTTCACATCATTTTTTAAGCCCGTACTTTGTTCTAATTTCGCATTGTACATTTTACAATGCTATAAATGGAAAAAATAATGGTGATCGGGGCTGCCGGACAGATCGGTTCGGAGCTGATTGTTGAACTGAGAAAGAACTATGGCGCGGAGAACGTCTGGGGAACAGATATCAAAACCCCGCCAAAAGACATTTCCGAAAGCGGCCCGTTCCAGGTGATGGATGTGATGGACGACAAACAACTGATCCATTTTATCATCCGCCACAAGATCACCCAGATTTACCACCTCGCCGCGGTCCTCTCGGGCAACGCCGAGAAACTGCCGATCCAGGCATGGAACATCAACATGGACAGCCTGATGAATATCCTGGAGGTGGCCCACATGGTGGAGGATGTTAAGAAAGTCTTCTGGCCCAGCTCCATCGCAGTCTTCGGTCCCACAACACCCCGGCTGAACACCCCGCAGCTTACGGTGATGGAGCCAATCACCGTCTATGGCATCTCCAAGCTCGCGGGAGAACGCTGGTGCGACTACTACCACAACAAATACGGTGTCGATGTAAGAAGCCTGCGCTATCCCGGACTGATCAGCTACAAGACTGAAGCGGGCGGCGGAACCACCGATTATGCCGTGGAGATCTACTATGAAGCGATCCGCGACGGAAAATATGAATCCTTCCTCCAGGCCGGAACCTCCCTGCCGATGCTCTTCATGCCCGATGCAATCAAAGCAACAATCGATCTTATGGAGGCCGACCGCACCAAATTAACCATCCACTGCAGCTATAACCTGGGCGGATTCAGCACCTCACCCGAGGAGATGGCAACAGAGATCCGTAAGCATATCCCGGATTTCAAAATCAGCTACAACCCCGACTTCAGGCAACAGATCGCTGAATCCTGGCCGCAGAGTGTCGATGATTCCATCGCCCGGGTCGACTGGGGATACAAGAACAGCTATGACCTGGCCAAAATGACCAAGATCATGCTCGACGAAATCAGGAAGAAGTTAAACAAGTAAACCAAAATACCATGTACGGAAAAATAAAGGAACACCTGCAAAAGGAGATCAATGACATAAAAGAGGCCGGACTTTACAAGAACGAACGGATCATCACCTCCCCCCAGGATGCCGAAATAACTGTTAGTTCCGGCGATACGGTCCTCAACTTCTGCGCCAACAACTACCTCGGACTCTCCAACCACCCGGAGCTGATCACCGCCGCCAAACAGGCGCTCGACAGCCACGGATTCGGCATGTCGTCGGTGCGCTTTATCTGCGGCACGCAGGACCTCCACAAAACCCTCGAAAAGAAGATCACAGAATTCTTTGGCACCGAAGATACGATCCTCTATGCCGCTGCTTTCGATGCCAATGGCGGTGTATTCGAACCACTGCTTACCGAAGAGGACGCGATCATCTCCGATGCGCTCAACCACGCCTCCATTATCGACGGCGTGCGCCTCTGCAAGGCCCGGCGCTACAGGTACAAGAATGCCGACATGACCGACCTCGAAGAGCAGCTCAAAGCTGCACAAAAACAACGGTTCAAAATCATTGTTACTGACGGTGTCTTCTCGATGGATGGCAATGTGGCGCCGCTGGATCAGATACTGCAACTGGCAGAGAAATACGACGCCATGGTGATGGTGGATGAGTGCCACTCCCACGGTGTAGTGGGCAAAACGGGCCGGGGTGTCACCGAACTGTTCAACTGCCGCGGGAAAGTAGATATTATCACGGGAACACTCGGCAAAGCCTTTGGTGGCGCTATCGGCGGGTTCACAACCGGCCACCGGGAGATCATCGAGATGCTCCGCCAACGCTCCCGTCCCTACCTCTTCTCCAACTCCCTGCCGCCGTCAGTGGTGGGTGCCGGAATCAGGATGTTCGATATGATGTCGGAGACCTCGGAACTGCAGGACCGGCTTCATGCCAATACCGACTACTTCATGAAAGAGATGAAAGCAGCAGGATTCGATATCAAACCCACTGCTTCTGCCATCTGCGCAGTGATGCTCTACGATGCAAAACTGTCGCAGGAGTTTGCAGCCAGACTACTCGATGAAGGCATTTATGTGATCGGGTTCTACTTCCCCGTGGTACCTAAAGGAGAAGCCAGAATCCGGGTACAGCTCTCAGCAGCTCACACGAGGAAACATCTCGAAAAAGCAATAACCGCATTTAAGAGAGTAGGTAAACAGTTGAATGTCATATAACAATAAAGCCGGCGTTTAGCCGGCTTTACCTTTTCGGAGTATTTTGCTACAACTACCCGCATTTCGAAGAGCCGCAATCCGTACACATCAGGCAGCCCTCCTGATATATCAAGTTTCCTGATCCGCAATCCTCGCAAGATTTACCCTTCACCTCTGTACCATCAGGAATATATTTCTTTAATGCCCGGGCAACCCCGGCCACCCAGTTATTGATGTTATCATCATCCAGCCGGAGCGATGTGACCAGATCAACAGTATGAACAACAGGCATACCATGCCGCAACACCCCGGAAATCAGTTTGGCATAGTTCCAAAACTCTTTGTAAAACTGGTGCGACAATCCACCCATCGTAACCTTGTAACCATATTTATCAACATACTCAAAATCGTACCGTGTCATTCCGCTCTCCTCCTTGGTTTTGATGATCTTTCCGGTCCGGATCGATCTGGGTATCGGAAAGTTGTCATCCTCCTTCTTACCTGTGAAAATCTCGTAAGGTCGTCCGTCAATCAGCCCAATAAAGGCGATCCACTCTTCCTCATTGTTTTTGAAACGAAGTATGTCGGCGTCGATTACGCGCGGACGCTTCTTCGGGAAAGCAGAGTCTGCATTTCGCTCTTTCTCCGTCGAAGCTACCAAAACCCCCGACCGTGATCCGTCCCTGTATACCGTCACCCCCTTGCAGCCATTCTCCCATGCTTTCACGTAAAGGTCACCCACCAGCTCCTGGGGAACATCGGCCGGCAGGTTGATCGTTACACTGATTGAATGATCGACCCACTTTTGCACCCTGCCCTGCATTTTCACCTTCGACACCCAGTCAACATCATTCGATGTGGCTTTATAATAAGGTGACTTCTCTACCAGCTCCTCTACCTTCTCGTCGGTGTAGCGCTTTACCTCTTCCGGATTATATCCGTTAACCCTCAGCCAAGTGAGGAAATTATGATGAAATACATTGTACTCTTCCCAGCTGTCGCCCACCTCATCCACAAAGGTTACCGTAGCATCTTTGTCGTTCGGATTCACTTTTCGTCTCCGCTTATAGGCAGGAAGGAACACCGGTTCAATTCCTGAAGAGGTCTGTGTCATCAGGCTGGTGGTTCCTGTGGGTGCAATGGTTAAAAGGGAGATATTTCTTCTGCCATGTTTTTTCATCTCCTCAATCATTTCCGGATCTTCAGCAGCCAGCCGGTTAATAAATGGATTGTCGACCTCTTTGCGTGCATCAAATACACCGAACGGACCACGCTCTTTCGCCATGGTAGTGCTCGACCTGTACGCTTCAACAGCAATGGTCTTATGCACCTCCTCGGAAAAATCTACAGCATCCTCACTGCCATACCTGAGTCCCAGGGCTGCAAGCATATCGCCCTCTGCGGTAATACCCACTCCTGTTCTGCGACCTTCGAGGGCCTTTGTTTTAATACTCTCCCACAGGTTGATCTCCACCCGTTTGATCTCCACATCTTCAGGGTCTTTTCTGATCTTATCCAGGATTGCCTCGATTTTTTCAAGTTCAAGGTCAATAATATCGTCCATGATCCGCTGAGCGATACCAACATGCTTCCTGAACTTTTCCCAGTTGAACACAGCCTTGTCCGTAAATGGTTCTTCTACATAGCTGTAAAGGTTGATCGCAATGAGGCGGCAGCTGTCGTATGGACAAAGCGGTATTTCACCGCACGGATTGGTAGATACGGTTTTAAAGCCCTGGTCGGAATAACAGTCGGCGACTGACTCCGTGGCAATGGTATCCCAGAATAATATACCCGGCTCTGCCGATTTCCAGGCATTATGAACAATCTTCTCCCACAGTTTTCTTGCATCAATCTCCTTGGTATATACCGGATTATCTGACACAATCGGATATTGCTGTTGGTATGTTACACCATCCACAACCGCTTTCATGAATTCGTCGTCAATCCGTACCGATACATTGGCACCGGTTACCTTTCCCGATTCCATCTTTGCATCGATAAAATGTTCCGCATCCGGATGCTTGATCGAAATACTCAGCATCAGTGCACCCCTTCTGCCATCCTGTGCCACCTCGCGGGTAGAGTTGGAATAGCGCTCCATAAATGGCACCACACCCGTGGAGGTTAAAGCACTGTTTAAAACCGGACTGCCGGTGGGGCGGATATGCGAGAGATCGTGACCCACACCGCCGCGGCGTTTCATCAGCTGCACCTGCTCCTGATCGATCTTCATGATTCCGCCATAGGAGTCGGATGGGCCCTGGTGACCAATCACAAAGCAGTTTGACAGGCTGGCAATCTGAAAATTATTTCCGATGCCGGTCATGGGTGAGCCCTGTGGAACAATATATTTGAACCCCTTCATCAGATCGTACAGCTCCTCATGGGAAAGCGGATTGGGATACTTTTTTTCTATCCGTGCAATTTCCGAGGCGAGCCGGTGGTGCATATCATCCGGATTGCGTTCATACAACTTACCGTATGAATCCTTTAAGGCATATTTGTTCACCCAGACCCTGGCAGCCAGTTCATCACCTTTAAAATACTCCAGGGATGATGCAAATGCCTCCTCGTTTGTATACGTCTTTTTCTTTACCTGGTTTTTACCCTTCTCTTCCCTGATCTCTTTTGTACCCTTTTCAATGGTCGCTTGTCCCTTTTGTGTTACTTGCTGGTCTGACATTCTGTTCTTTTCGTTAAATGGTTAGTTCATATTCCGGCTCCTGACACACAATTCAACATCCAAATTAGTAAACCTGTTCCCTGCCTTCTCACTGAGTTATTAACAAAAATTCCCATCGCTTTGTAAGCGTCTGTTTATTTGTGCTTTAAAAATCGCTCAGCTGTCGATTAATGCAAAGAGATCCTCCTATCACGAATTCATATTCCCACATCCAAAAATCTGGCTTAAAAAGAACCTCCGGCGGAACCGAAATTGGTGAATGAAATTAGGAAGAAATCAGCTACCGATAACCATAAAAGTTTTCGTTTTTATTAACAAGAAATCAACTTTGAGCCTAACTTCATAAGGTTCAACCGAATGTAAAGTTTAACCATTCAGCAAAAACAGTTCGTCTGTATCTTATTGATAATCTGATATATATGATATTTACTTTGACGAGCAAATTCATCAGCTCCATTAACTGCCTCCTTATTAAGATGAATTGATTAGGGTACCTGGGACAAAGACTCCACTTTTACGAAAAAGCTCTTGTAATTATTTCTTTATGCATTTATGACACTATTATAGATTGCTATGACGAATTGCCTTTAGTATAATGTATAAACAACTGATTTTTAGCTAAAAAAGCCCCGGTTCCCCGGGGCTTTCCTTTTTATAAATGCTTGATTAATTCCCTAGAAGGAGAACTTAACCCCAACATTAAAGGTTCTTGGGAGCCCGAGGAATACTTCTGCAGCAGCTGCTGTATGGGAATATTCATCATTGTCTCCATAGTATCCGTTATAAGGACTGTTGTCTGTGGCATCCTGGATATAGATCTCATCTAAGAGGTTAAAAACATGTCCGGTGATTGCCACCTTGTAACGACTGGCTGTTTTGATCGTATATCCTGCGTGCAGGTCAACCAGGAAGTAGGCAGGAGTTTCCCATACCTGTTCCCTATCCTCTTCTTGTCTTGAGAATGGATCCCATGCAGCAAAATGTTTGCCGTTGTACCTGAAATTGAATTGCAGGAATGAATTCTCAACTGGATAAAGGAATGCGTTCACACCAAACTGCATTTGCGGTGCATCTCCGACCTTGAGGTCTTTTACATAATAATTATACTCCACATCAGTCTCCACACCTGTATTATCATAATCACGGAAAGTTCCTGTAACGTCATCCGAATAGATCCAGTTTGCGATGGAGGCATATCCACCCACAGCGAATAATCTGTGCGGCTTGATCTGCCCCTCCAGTTCAACACCCATGTGCTTCTGGTCCATGCCGGTAAGGAATACGAATGCATCGTTACCTGCCTGGTCCGTTACCCTGATCAGGTTGGACCTGTCCTCCCATGAGGTATTGTAGAAGTTTATTTTCAACTCAGTGGTCCTGTTTGGAGCATATGTTGCTCCAATTTCAAAGGCATTAAATATCTCATTAACAGGCTCCCCGGTTACGATACCGTTTCTGTCATTAATCACATTGTCAAAAATAGGCACTTTGGAAATGTAACCGTAGTTGGCAAAAATACTCAGTTTTTCCATAGGCCGGTAGCTGAGTCCTCCTTTTGCCTGGTATCCGAAAATCCTGTCAGATTCGGCATAAAGTTCAGCTCCCGGATTGGCAGGATCTTCAACAAAATGATTGGTATAGGTGTATTTGATGAATGAGTTGCCAAATGTACCATAAGCTGTAAGCATGTCACTTGAATACTCCAATTGCGCAAAATAGCCAAACCAGTCTACCGTATTGGTAAAGTTGTATGCTACCTTATCTCCATGTACTTTGTTATAGTCTGCAGGTGTATCAAAATCATTATTCATATCAATGAAGAAATCACCACCCAGCAGATCTCTTAGCTCGCGGAAGTGAAAGATCTTAGCTGTTCTCCAATCCACACCAACCTGTCCCTTCAGGTTCTCACTGAAGCGAACCTTCACTCTGGATATACCTCCTATGGTCCACTGGTTGTTCCTACTGTTCCTAAGTATACCAAAAGCAGTATCTGCAGCAGCGTGCTCAGCAATCGTTGAGTTATAATCCACAACTCTTGAAGGTCCAGAATAATCCCAGTTTACACTTCCGAGTGTTCCTGTACCTCCGCCTTCACCTCCTGAATAATAAAGGGTTGTATACTGATTGATTTTATCAGACCATCTGGCGTACCAGTTAAGGTTTACAAGCGGCTTGTGATAAAAGTTCTCCCGTTCATTGATAAAGTCTTCCGAATGGCGGTCATGCAGCTTTCCACTCCACCACTGCTGTGCATCATAAGAAGGATCCACAGGACTTACGTTCTGGTTGTAAAGTCTCCCATCTTCTGCTTCTGGAAATTTGTCGAGTGCGCCCTGTGGTAACCCAAGTTCTTTTGCATAATCGTGACTGTAGGAAGCGATATTCTGTTTGTACAGGTTCTGCCCATGCCGCTGGGGTGCACCCATGGCAAACATCTCAAAACGGTGCTTATCAGTCGCATTATAGGTGGCACCCACATAGTATGCCCAGCTATCGGTCCAGGTACCATTGATAACACCATTACCGACTTTTCTTACTCCGGCAATGCTCATGGCAAATTTATCGTTCATCAGTCCGGTATGCACTGCCGCAGTGGTTTTTAAAAAATTGCCTGACCCATATTCAACTTTTACAGATCCTCCTGCCTGGTGATTTGCCGGACTGGTAAGGATGTTCATGGTACCCCCGATTGAGGGAGTAGCGAGGTTCACAGCACTGAGTCCTCGCTGTAGCTGGATGGAGGAAGTTGCATCTGAAATACCATCCCAGTTGGACCAGTATACCCAACCGTTTTCCATGTCATTCACAGGAACACCGTTAATCATGATCGCAACATTGCGTTGGTCAAAACCACGCACATTGATTCTTGCATCACCAGCACCACCGCCTTGCATGGTCGCGTAAACACCAGGTGTGATGTTCATGATCATCGGCAGGTCCATGGATCCAAGTTGGTTCTCAATTTGTGCAGCGTTCACATTTGAAAAAGCAACTGGGGTTTCACGCTCTTTTGCGCGATCGGCGATCACATTTATCTCCATAATATTCAAAGATGTAGCATTCATCCTTATCTCGCCTACATCTACATTACCACGCGATGCATCAACAGAAATAGTTTGTGTCTCATACCCTACAAAAGAGATTTTGAGATCTACAGATGGCTGAGATTCAACTTTAAGGCTGAATTCTCCTGCAGCATCGGTAACTGTGCCGTTTGTAGTACCCTCCACAACCACTGTGGCACCAAGCAGGCCCTCGTTGTATTCGGCATCGATCACGGCACCTGTAACAACAGTCTGTGCATTAGCAGTGAGACTGAAAATCCCTGTAACAAAAAGGAACAGGCTAAATTTTAATACTTTTTTCATAGATTTTTGTTTAGGTTTAAAATTATTTTAGCGCAAAGTAAATTGATCCAAGGATAATACATATTAACAAATCATGAATAAAATGTTAATCCTATTGCCTCGCGAAAAATCGCTTATAAAACTATATCAAAAGAAATTCTTAACCCTGAAAATCAGCCGTTACTTTTAAACACGAAATCAACAATTTTTTTTGTTGCTCCGGTACGGCTAACGGTATAATTCAGAGCAATTTGAGATCGCTCTTTCAACAACCCACTGTTGTTCAGAAATTCACCTATGATGATAAGTGCATCCTCCTGATGCTCTACAACATATGCGGCTCCTGCATTCTGCATCTCCACCGCCTCCCTGAAGCGCTGAAAATTGGGTCCGAACAATACAGGCAAACCAGCCGCTGTCGCTTCCAGGATATTGTGGATCCCTTTCCCAAATCCTCCTCCGATATAGGACAGCGAACCAAACCGGTACAGTGAAGAGAGGTGTCCGATGGTGTCGACAATAAGCACGTCTGAACGATTCACGTTTTCAGCTCGGTCCAGCTTCGAAAAAAGCAGGTGATCGGGAAAGTATTCCTGGAGCCTTCGTACATTTTGCCGTGAGGGCTCGTGCGGAGCAATGATCCATTTGCACCTTCCCTTGAACTCGTCACGGACCTGCCTGATGATCACTTCATCCTTTTCCCATGTACTGCCGGCGATTACCAGGGGAAGGCCACTAACAAACCGGCTCACCTCCTCCCTCTGTTCCCCTTTTCCGTTGATGGCCACCACACGGTCGAACCGGGTATCTCCTGCAACTGATACACGATCGATATTACGCGATCGCAGCAGTTCCTCCGATATAGGGTCCTGCACAAAGATATGGGTAAAAAGCTGTAGAAATTTCCTGTACCAGCCGGCGTACCACCTAAAAAGCAGATGTGATCTGCTGAAATGTCCGGAAGCCAAATAAACAGGTATCCCCTGTCTGTTCAATCCATGCAGAAAATGGTACCAGAATTCATATTTAATAAATATCGCCTTCTGCACCGGCACCATCGCAAGAAATTTACGAGCGTTTGATCGCGTATCAAGCGGCAGGTAACATACCGCATCCGCTGCTGCAAAATTTTTTCGTTTCTCATAACCCGATGGTGAGAAAAAGGTAAGCAGTATCTTATATTTGGGAAACTGTTCACGTACCATCTCAATGATCGGACGCCCCTGCTCAAACTCACCCAGCGATGCGCAATGAAACCAGACCACCTGATCACCCTCACTGAATTTTCCGGTAAGCTCTTTCTCCCACCTCCTTCTACCGGCGATCCATTTTGCCGCCTTGGAATTCCAGACCGATACAACCAAAACAACAAGGTAATAGAACCTGATTCCAATATTATATAGTATTTTCATTCTCTTAACGCTAAACTCCTGACCTCCCTGAACCCTCAACCTTTAACTTCTCTCAAATCCTCTAAACTCCCCTATTCTCCCGTTAGTTCAACCGTGATACCACTGATCATTTTATTTCTCTGATCCGTAAACCTTCTGCAGATTCACATCCCCCGCCTGCTCTTTTGTTGCGATGCTCACCAGCCAGACTGCCAGGAATGCCAGTACAAAAGAGACAAACCTAACGCTGATCAGCTCATCCAGCACTGTGATCTCCGACCAGATCACCGTCGATAGCGATCCGGTAACCAGTCCGGCCACCGCCCCCTGCCAGGTCACCCTCTTCCACGTCAGCATCAGCAGCAACAGCGGTCCGAACGACGATCCCAGTCCGGCCCATGCGTAGGAAACCATCGCAAAAATAAGCTTATCCGACGATATCGCAATGGCTAATCCTACAGCACCAATAACAATCGTAATGATCCTGCTCGCCCTGAGCATCATCCTGTCGGTTACCTCCCGTCCCAGGGTCCGGTGATAAAAGTCCTCGATCACCGAGGAGCTGATCACCAGCAGCTGACTGTCGGCTGTGGACATCATCGCCGCGATGGATCCGCTAATAAGTATCCCGGCCAGCCAGGCGGGAAGCAATGTTGTGGCCATATGCGGCATGATCTGCTCAATATCCTCAAAGTAGCCCTGTCCATGCATTGCCACCCCCACAACACCAATAAGCATCGCCCCGGTGAATGCAGGTATGGCCCATGCAATGGCGATCCGCCGTGAAATCTTCATCTTCTCCGACGAACGGAGTGACATAAACCTTGTGAGCAAATGGGGCTGACCCATATACCCAAACGCCCAGCTCAGTCCGCTGATGATCAGGGCTGCAGCCGCCCAGCCGGTCTTTCCCCCGGTAAAGGAGAAGAGCGACAGTCCATCGGCGGTTGTCATGCTTCCCATCTCCCCGGAAAGAGTGACGCCCCGCCCCGCCAGCTCAATAAATCCGGCGATCGGCAGAATCACCAACGTGCCGATCATGATCACCCCCTGCACCAGGTCGGTCCAGGCCACAGCAAAAAATCCGCCCATCATGGTGTAGAATATGATTACTGCCGCACCGATCAGCATGCCTTGAACATTGCTTATGCCGAAGGTAACATTCAGGATCTTACCCGCCCCGTTGATCTGTGCGGAGAGGTAAAAGATAAAGAAGAAAATAATGATGATGGTGGAGAGTATCCTGATCGCCGCCTGGCCCCGCAGGTACCTCGCCGCAAAGAAGGTGGGGAGCGTAATGGCATCCACCTCTTCTGATTGAATGCGCAACTCTTTGGCAATTACGAACCAGTAAAAGATAATCCCCAGAACGCATCCCAGGGCGGTCCACAATTCGAGGAATCCCAATGCATAGGCCGCTCCCGGCAGACCAAGCAGCAGCCAGGCGCTCTCCCCGCTCGCCCGCTCCGAAAAGGCAACCACCCAGGGATTCAATCGCCTTCCGGCTACAAAAAAATCACTGTGGTTCTTATTGCTCTTGAATGTGAGAAACCCTATAAACAGGATCAGGCAGAGGTAGATAATGAAACCAATTAATACGAAATTCATCTATAATGATTTTTTATCTTAATACTTAAAATGCTGCCATCAGCAAATCAATATCCTTGAAGGGGATTCCAAAACGCTTTCCTATGGTTTCATTGGTGAGCAGTCCGTTATAAATATATACACCGTGCCGGAACCCTTCGTCCTCTTTCAGGTGATGTGATATCCCTCCCAGACGACCCATACTCTTAAGCATGGGCAACAGAACGTTGCTCGTGGCAATGGATGCGGTTCTCGCCACACGCGATGGTATGTTGGGAACACAATAATGGATCACCCCGTGCTTCGTGAACACCGGATCATTCTGCGTCCGGCACTCTGACGTTGCCACGCAACCTCCGTGATCAATGCTTATATCGACGATTACCGACCCCTTCTTCATCCCCATCACCATCTCCTCTGTAATGAAAAAAGAGGGCCCGTTGTCATCGCTGCGTACTGCACCGATAACCACATCGGCCGACTTAAGCGCCTTCTCAATCACCCTGGGATGGAAGATCGAAGTGGGAATGTTGATCCCCACAGCTGTCTGCAGCCTTCTGAGCCGGTGAACACTTTCATCAAAAACCTTAACAAAAGCCCCCATGCCGAGTGCGGCCCGCACTGCAAATTCAGCTGCTGTTCCCGCTCCCAGTATCACCACTTCAGTTGGAGTGATACCGGTAATACCCCCGAGCATGACCCCCTTTCCTCCACGCACATTGCTCAGGTACTCACCTGCGATCAGCACCGCGGTATTTCCGGCAATCCCACTCATACTGCGAATAAGGGGATAACATTGGTTCACATCACGGATCCTGTCCATGGAGATCGCTGTGATACGCTTTTTCATTAACCCTTCTATATAGGCCTTCTCTTTGTGTATCCGGGTTTGAAAGGTTGAGATGAGCATCAGCCGCTCCTTCATCATGCCGATCTCTTCCAAATCGGGGGGAGTAATTTTCACGACCACATCCGACTGGTACGCCTCTTTTCGGCTCTCAGCGATCCAGGCTCCGCTCTCTGCATATTGGTGGTCCGGGTAATTGGCAGCGTCGCCTGCTCCCGATTCAATCACGATACGGTGACCGTGCAGGGTAAGGATCTCGACTGCCTCAGGTGTAATCGGAACACGGCTCTCCCTCTCCGCATTCTCCAAGGGTATTCCAATAACCATCCTTTGTTTTCTGGTCTCTACCTCAAGCATCTCAGCCTGAGGCAATAAACTCTCTCTTCTGAGGCTAACGGGCTGTCCTCCTTTCTTGTTCATTCAATTTAGTTTAAGGCAGATAAAAATATGACATTTTAAGGGGATTGTCAAATCTGAAATCTGCTTACGGGCGGCTAAGGAACTCCTACCGGTTGCGAACAACCCTGCAGCCATCATCCATCACCTTGATCTCAAGCATCAACACATCCTCCGGGATCAACTCCATCACCTTCTCCGGCCATTCAATAAAACAGTAGGCATCTGAATAAAAATAGTCCTCATAGCCTAAATCATACATTTCGGAAATGTCCTCAATACGAAACAGGTCAAAATGATACACCGACACTCCCTCTTTTGTGAAGTATTCATTGATCAGGGCAAATGTAGGACTGGCAACGGTATCTTCAACTCCGAGGACTTTGCAGACCGCCTGGATCAATGTGGTCTTGCCCGCCCCCATCTCACCGAAAAAAGCAACCTTTCTCCTGGAACCCAAGATATCTACCAACTGCCTGGCTGCGGAGTCAATTTTATCGATGGAGGAAATTGCAATCTGTATCATATTATTAGCGCGGCGTCATGATCACACACGGTATAACCATCTCCTCCAGGGAGATGCCCCCATGTTGAAATGTGTTTCTGTAATGGTTCACAAAATGGTTGTAATTGTTCGGGTAAATCATGTAATCATTGCCCCCAGCAAAAATGTAGGTGGTACTTACATTTGCCCTGGGAAGATGAACCTCTTCCGGATCATTGACCACAAAAACCTCTTTGGCAGGGAAACTGAGGTTTCTTCCCTGTTTATAGCGAAGATTTGCAGAGGTCTGCCTGTCTCCCACCACCTTCACCGGGTTCTGTACACGGATCGCTCCATGGTCGGTAGTAATTACCAGCTGCACTTTATTGGACGACAACAGCCTGATAAAATCAAGCAGGTAGGAGTTGTTGAACCAGGTCAGCGTAAGGGCCCTGTAACTCTTGTCATCATACGCCAGCTCCCTGATCATATTCATCTCTGTGCGGGCATGCGACAACATATCAACAAAATTATAAACCAATACATTCAGGTCATAATTCATCAGGTCGCTGAAGTTTTCCACCACCCTTTTTCCCTGTTTCTGGTTCAGAATCTTCTCATAGTGCATGGTCCGGTTTATACCAAGCCGCTTCATCTGCGATTCCAATAGCTCCGACTCATACCTGTTTTTTCCCTGTTCCTCCTCCTCATCTACCCAATATTGTGGTGCCAGTTTCTTGATTTCAGCAGGCATCAAACCAGCAAACATGGCGTTCCTTGCAAACTGGGTGGCCGTTGGCAGAATGCTACAATAGATCATCTCCTCTTCCACCTTAAACAGGTCATTGATCTGCTGCTCGATAAGCTTCCACTGATCGAACCGGAGATTGTCAATAACCAGAACGGCCACTTTGCCTTTATCCAGCAAAGGAAAGACAGACCTGGCAAAAAGCTGCTGACTAAGAACAGGGCGGTCGTCGTCACTGCCTGAGAACCAACCCTTGTACCTATTCTTTATATACCTGGTAAAGCCATGATTCGCATCGGACCATTGCATGTTAAGCACCTCATTCATGCCGCTTTCATCGGACATATCCAGCTCCTGCTCCCAGAACACAAGCTTCTTGTATATTTCTACCCAATCGTCGAAACTCCTGGCCGATTGAATCAATGTTCCGATCTGGCTGAATTGAATCTGGTAGGCCGAAGTTGTCTTCTGCGTTACCAGACGTCTTGAGTCCAGGTGCTTCTTAATGGTCAAAAGGATCTGCTTCGGATTAACCGGCTTAATAAGATAATCTGCAATCTTGCTGCCTATTGCCTCATCCATGATATCCTCCTCTTCCGACTTGGTGATCATGATTACCGGCACAGCAGGATTGATGTTTTTAATCCGCTCCAGCGTCTCCAGTCCGCTGAGCCCGGGCATGTTTTCGTCAAGAAAAATAAGGTCGAAGGTATTTGACCTTACCAGCTCCATGGCCTCCTCTCCATTGCTGGCCGTCAATACCCTGTACCCTTTCTCTTCAAGAAAGAGAATATAGGGTCTGAGCAGGTCAATCTCATCGTCGGTCCATAATATATTGATCTCCTTTGACATTATTTCTGGTAATTTTGCCTGTAGAACAACAGGTAGGGTACAAATTCATTCACCCCAAGCAGTTTTTCATAATTATCCGCGGATATCAGAAGGATTTCATAAGACTCCGACGGAATTTCTCCCATCACTTCAACAACATTTTCACGCACATGTTCTGCATATCTTTCAACCCCTTCATAGCCATTAAACCCGGTAACTGTTAGTATATTATAGTCTGTGTGTCGCTGTTCCATCACAATATTCAGATCATAGGTATTGAAATAGTCAAGGTTGAAATTCAACAAGTTGAAATTGATCAGATTCAGGTTTTCCTGTTTCTTCACTGCCAGCAAGAACCTGTGATCAGAATCCGGGTTATAGGTGTATAACTGCACCGCTTCCTTCACCTGATCGGCCTCTTTGATCACAGGAAAAGCCACATACAAGTAATCAATAATGTCCTGCGCCTCAGCAGCAATATCGGTTCCGGGATACCAGGCCAGGATAGAATCAAGCTCCGTTTTCATCGCCTCCTTGCCCTTCAGTGCTCCAACCGACATGGCCCGGAGATAGGACAAACGTGCCATCATATCACGCTTTTCAGTATATTGTTTCAATCCCTGATCCGCCTTCCGGATCACCTCGCTGAACCGCTCTTTGATGTAAGCGTTGTATACATCCTCGTAATATCTCTCAATTTTCTTCTCTTCCTCCTCTAGCTCAAGGATATACGCGGGGTTGGTCAGAAGCTTTGTCAGATGACTGTCGGGGTACTTCCTGCTCAACAGATCCTTGTAAAAATTTGCGCGTGTGGGCTGCTGAATATTGTTATACAGGTTGTGCAGGTAGTAATAGGAGGAGATGGCATAATTACCATCGGGATACCTGCTCACAAGCTCTTCCAGCGACTCAATCGCCATCTCATAATCGAGCAGATCATCCCTGTATACCCGGGCCATATTGTAAAGAGCCTCTTCCAGTTTAAGGTGTGAAACATCCATTGCTGAATCGGTAAGCGGAATATCCCTCAGATAGAATTCCCGTGATTTATTGTCAATGACCACGGTTTCATCACCATTCTCCACTGCAGATCCCTCTGCATCAACCTCTTCTATCAGCTCCGTTGTCGACTGCTTGTTGCTCCTCCTCCAGTTGTCCTCCAGCTTCCTGTTGCCCCACTTCATCCTGAACTCGGGCTGACCAAAACTCTTGGCATTCAGATTATAAAAATACCATTTCCCCCCTCCCTGCTGCGTTCCTCCGCCAAATCCTGTCTGCCCATCCATCAATCCCGTCCTGCCGAATTGCAGATCCTGCATTGCCTCCTGTTCGCGCATGCGGGCCTCCTGTTCCTCCTTCCTGATTTTTTCAATGATATCGTCAATAACCGCAAACCGCTCTGCCTCTGTCATTCCAGCCAACATTTGAACACTATCCTGCAACTCAAACGTGTTCAAATTTCGCACCAGATCATTCAGGCTTTCAGAACGCCTCTTTAGTGTACTGTAATTGGGGTAATCGTCACTAAGCAGGTTCACAGCTGTGTCGTAGTATGCTGCCGACATATTATACCGGGGTTCATTGTAGTAAATATCAGCCAGGGTGAGGCTGGACTGCCCTTTCTGGTAGTTATTCTGAACGCTCGCACTCACCGAAAGGTGGTAATATTCAATGGCCCTTTCACGTTCGCCCTTTTCAAGATATATATTACCAAGTGCATAGTAAATCTGGTCCCTGAATTCATCGTTTTTCGAATCCCTCAGCATCCTGTTCAGCAGCTTAATAATTTCATCACTGTTGGATGCGCCTTCGCGAAATGCCTCTGCCATGCTGACCTTCGCATTGAACGACATCACATACGGGGGATTCATCCGAACCACCTTTTTGAAATTTTTTATGGAAGCCTCACCATTCCCAGCCTCCTTCTGGAGCTGCGCCAGGATATACCGGTACCTGATCCTTCTGTTCTTTTTTGGCCTGGTATCAAGTGCCTTTTCAAGATTGTCAGCTGCCTTTTCATACTCCTTCTTTCGCATGTGGTAATCAGCCAGGCTGGTATAGAGCTCCTCTTTGTATTCCTTTGGAAATTCATCGACATCCTTTAACACCACAACCAGCTCCTCAGCTTTGTCTAAGACCCCGATTACATTGTATGCCCTTACCAGCCATGCCATCGCCTGGTAATAGGTCTCTTCATTGGGAAAATTCTTTAGCACATGGTTGAAAGACTCAGCCGCCATGAAGAATTCTCCCTGGTACATGTAAGATTTGCCGATCAGGATATAACAATCGTCCACCCATTTATTGTATTCTGTCTTTTCATAGAATTCCTTGTCCTTTTCTGTCTGTTTGCCCTTTTTTACATCGGGTTTTGCAGTAATAGAATGAAATGTAATCACCTTGGTGGACTTGTCGATCGCCCGGTTCATCTGCGGAGTGATCGACTGCTGGATCGATTCGTCTTCATAATAGAAAAGCGGCAGGATCGAGGTGTAATCGTCTTCGATCGACTCTTCGGCCCTAATCAGCCCGTCCTTGAAACTCTCCCTTGCATTGAAGAAAATATTGTAATGGGATGTCAGATTATGCCAATTACGCGTTGCTGCGGTATTCTTTTCGACACTGCAGGAATTAAGAAAAGATCCTGTGGTAAACAACAGGAGAATCCAGATATGTGAGTTTCTACACTTGGACAAGACGATAACAGTATTTCTTAGTATACTAACTATGTTTACAACCAGATATTTTACACGGGCCACAAAAATATAAAATGCCAGTGTATTTGACGAATCCTGTCGCAAGGTAAGAATTACATTCCATTCACCTGAACCACCTCTTTTATCTGAGGTACCTCTTTTTTCACAGCCATTTCAACACCGGCCTTCAATGTCTGCATGCTGAAGGGACAGCCGTGACAGGCACCGGTCAACTCTACCTTCACAATATAATCATCAGTGACCTCAACCAGCACAATATCTCCTCCGTCGGCCACCAGGTAGGGGCGGACCTTTTTAAGTGCTTCTTCAACCCTTTTCTTAATATCTTCCATTCTGTTTGTTTCTCTTTTATTCTGAATTATTTTGTTGTTATCTCAACCCTTCTGGTCGGTCCCAGCTCCCGGTTCCGTTTCTCTGTTGCTTCAGCTACCCGGATGGCAAGCTCTGAGAATACTTTTCCCATGGTCGAATCTTTTTCTTCAGCCACCGGAACACCTTCATCGCCCGATTCACAAATGCTTTGAACAATCGGAATCTGGCCCAGAAGATCAATCCCGAGTTTCTCAGCCAGCTTTCTGCATCCCTCTTTTCCGAAAATATAGTACCTGTTTTCGGGAAGCTCTTCCGGTGTAAACCATGCCATATTCTCCACCAGTCCTAGAACAGGCACATTGATCTTATCACCCGCGAACATACTTATTCCCTTGACCACATCAGCCAAAGCCACCTCCTGTGGTGTGCTCACAATGATTGCGCCCGTAACCGGAACCTCCTGCACGATGGTCAGGTGAACATCACCGGTCCCCGGAGGCAGATCGAGTACCAGATAATCGAGCGCTCCCCAGTCAGCCTGCGAGATCATCTGCTTCAGAGCGCTTGTGGCCATAGGACCCCTCCATACCAGGGCATCTTCTGGTTTTACAAAAAATCCGACTGAAAGCAACCTGATGCCATGTTTTTCAATGGGAACGATCCACTCAACACCATCCTCAGTCTTTCCTTCCGGCCGTGCATCCTCCAGGTTGAACATCTTGGGAATGGAAGGGCCGTACACATCTGTGTCAAGCAGTCCGACCGAATACCCCTGGTTCTTTAATCCGATGGCCAGATTCACTGCAATGGTCGATTTACCAACCCCACCCTTACCGGAAGCGACTGCTATGATATTCCTGACTCCGGGCAAAATTTCAGGCGTCTTCTTACGCTCCGGCACATTGGTGCCAATATTGCCCCTGATCTTCACATCCTCACCCAGTTGCGATTCGATCGCCCCAATGCACGCTTTCTTCATCGACTGGATAAAGGGATCGTTGGGACGGCTGAATTTAATCGCAAACCTAACCTCATTACCCTGAATGGAGAGGTTCTCAACCATATCTAAATCAACTATATTCTTTCTGGATTCGGGATGAACTACCCGCTTTAATGCCTCTAAAACCTGCTCCTTTGTGATATTCATCATACAATGGTTTTCCTGCAAAGGTAGCCATTTTTTTTATTTAGATTTAATCTTTATAGCCTGGATTATTCATAAATTTTGGCAAAAAACTTTTATACAATTTTTTTTTTAATTTGCTATTATTCTGAATATTACAATATTTTTACCAAAATTTATGAATAAATCAGGATAGGTCCATTTCCAGGGCCGGATCCCAAAAGTGACGGTGGAAGTGTTTAACCTGGTCATTGATGATCGTAATTCCTTCGTTTTCGAGCATTTCAGCCATCACTTCCGGACCGTCAAAGTGGTGTTTTCCGGTGAGCACACCATTGCGGTTAACCACCCTGTGGGCAGGGATGTATCCGGGCCATGAATGGGAATGGTTCATGGCCCAGCCGACCATGCGCGACGATTGCGGTGATCCGACATACCGGGCAATGGCCCCGTAGGAGGTAACCCTCCCAGGAGGTATTCTCTTCACAACTTCATATACCCGTTCAAAAAAGTTCTTTTCAGTCATCTTCTTCCGGGATTTCAATTACCTGCAAACCGGAGGGCAGCCTGAAAGAGATATAGTTGATGCTTGAGCCATCGGAAAGATACTGCTTCTCGTAGAAGGTTTTGATGGACAGGGTCTCGCTCAGAAACGCCGAATTATATAGATTCTCTGTCTCGTGTACGATCTCTATGCCATTATAGATCACCAATTCCTTTGTATAAGCAAACAGTAGGTCATTGTCAGTTTTAAGGTGGACCAGGCCATGATCCCTGAGAAAGGTGCGATATCTGTTCAAAAACAACGCCCCTGTGAGTCGCTTTTTGTTGCGTCTCCTTTTAAGCTGCGGATCGGGAAAAGTGACCCAGATCTCCTCTACCTCCCCGGGTGCAAAAAACGACTCGATAAACTCTATGCGGGTCCGGAGAAAAGCGACATTCACAAGCTCCCTTTCATGGGCGATCTTCGCCCCCTTCCATAATCTTGCTCCCTTGATATCGACCCCGATAAAATTCCTTCCACCGTCTGCCTCTGCCTGTCCAACGGTATACTCACCTTTTCCGCATCCCAGCTCAAGCACGATGGGGCGATCATTTCCAAAGACTTCAGCCGACCACCTTCCTTTGAGTGAATAGTCTTTCCTGAAAACATCCTCAAACCGGGGTTGAAACACCCGCTCAAATGTCTCCATCTCTGAAAATCTCTGAAGCTTATTCTTGCCCAATGTACTGTTGCTTAGGGTTTGGTTTTACTGACCCTCAAACCGATCTCCGCTACAGGCACTTCGCGAAGCCGCATCGCCTGTTCAATGGAGACATGGTAATATCCTGTATCGGGAAACACTGTATTCTTTCTGTACAGGTAGCCAATGGCACGGATGTTCCCCACCCCTTTACCGATCCATTTACCACTGTTTTCAGCCAGGATAAAATTGATCGTGTCGGTTATCGCCTGACCTGAGGGACCGGCAATATGTACAAACATATAAAGGTTACTGAGGGGATATTCGGTTGAATGACGCAACTGGACCTGTATATCGTGGAGACCGATCGTGTCGTCCATGTGAAAAGAGAAATTGACCGGATCATCCCACCTCCAGATCCCGTTCTCTATACGTTCAAAATCATGAAACACCATGCTTTTGTCACAGGATGGCTGTGCCAGGATTACAGTTATCAGGAATATCCCTAAAATACGCTTCTTGTTCATCGCTTTTTGCGTTGCCGGGCTCCGGAACTGTTCCTGCCCCTTCTCCTGCCTTTGTTCTGCTTTTCAAACCTTGTAATACTCTCCTGTCCCACCACATCCTTAAATTGCCCGGGTTTTTCCGGTTCGATCTGGTGGTATGCCTCAAGCAGTGTATCAGGGAATATATTTTTCCTGTTCAAAGCAATGATCTCTTTCACCCGCTCCACCGGAACGGGCACAAATACCGGAGCCGCCTTGTTGGTATCAACAGAGTACCACATCACACCCCGGTAGACATCTGTTTTCTGATGAACAGCTTTTCCTGCTGAGATTCTGAGGGAAATATTCCTGTCGGGGAAATCCTTCCGTGCATCGGAATAGCTATCGACTTCATAATTGAGGCAACATTTCAGCTTTCCGCACTGTCCGGCCAGCTTGGTCGGGTTAAGTGCGATCTCCTGTACCCGTGCAGCCTGGGTGCTAACGGAAACGAAATTGGTGATAAAGGAAGCGCAGCAAAGTTCACGTCCGCACGTACCGATACCCCCGATCCTGCCCGCCTCCTGCCGTGCTCCGATCTGCCGCATCTCAATCCTGATCCTGAATGCCTCCGCCAGCACCTTGATCAACTCCCTGAAATCCACGCGTTCATCCGCGATATAATAAAAAATAGCCTTGGTTCGGTCGCCCTGGTACTCCACATCACCGATCTTCATTCCGAGCCTCAACTGCTCGACGATGCTCCTGGCCCTGAGCATGGTCGAATGCTCAAGTTCAATGGCCTCCTCCCACTTCTCAATATCGGCAGGCTTGGCCTTTCTGTAGACCTTTTTCAATTCATCGATGCGTGGATCAAATTTCGTTTTGGCAAGCTGCTTCTCAACAATCTCCCCTGCCAGTGTTATAATGCCCAGGTCATGTCCCGGTGAAGCCTCCACAGCTACAAAATCTCCCCGTTTCAACCTCAATCCGTTCACATTCCGGTATATCTCCTTTCTTGTATTCTTAAACCGCACCTCAATGATATCCGGTATATCAAAATTGTCTGTCAGCTCCCTGATCCAGTTGAACGAATCGAGCTTACCGCAACTGCCAAAATAGTACTCCAAACGATCCTTGTTATCGTTTGATATCTCATGTTGTTTTTGCGAACAACAGCCTCTTGCAAGCTTGCTTTCCATACACAGTCTCTATAGTCGGTTGACGATTGGTTAACCACACAAAGGTAGGTAATTAAGGTGAAACGTGAAAGACAAGCTATTGCTTTCTCACATCTCCTATTCCACCGGGGCGGGTTGCTTCAAAAGCAGGATGTTCTTTATGGCAAGGTCGAGCAAAACAAGTTTCGGGTAACCGTTTGCCCCGATGTGCTCAATGGCCCGCTGAAACTCTTCAGCCATCTTAAACACATTTCCCTGGTGTATGAAGGGCGAAAATCTGATAGAAAATTCATCCTCTTTTTGTGACAGAAAAGTGATCTCCTTCTGCTTCAGGTTGAGCATAAAATTCTCCCTGATCATCCGCAGTCCGTAGGTAAGAAACAACTTAAGACGCTCCCTGCCCCATCCTGCAATTCTTTCGGTCCACCGGTGCAGTTCAACGATATCCCGGCCATAACTCTTGCGCATGAGAAAGACGAACTCCTCAAAATGTTCATTTTCCAGCTCTCCTGATGTCATCAGCTGCATCGCCGTACTGAAATTGCCATTTGAGCGCCTGACAACATCCTCGATCCTCTCTTCATCACCGGGAAAACGCGCTGCCAGTCCGCGCCGGACGCTTTCATTGTCAAGCGCACCAATCCTGATTCTCTGCGTTCGGCTGAGTATGGTAGGCAGGATCTGGTCGGTATGTTCCGCAACCATGAGAATAACTGTTCTGTCGGGTGGCTCCTCAATGAATTTCAACAGTGCGTTGGCCGCAGAGACATGCATCTTTTCAGCCAGCCAGATGATCAACACCTTATAGGGTGCTTCATACGACTTCAGGCTCAGCTTGCGAAGCACATCATTGCTCTCGCTCCTGCCGATAAGGCCCTGCATATTCGCGGCACCAATTACCTCATACCATTGATTTTCTGAAATATAAGGATTTTCTGTAACGGTTTCCCTCCACTCTGTAATATAATGATCACTCACCGTCCTTCCCGCCTTTCCCTTGATATTGACCACAGGAAAGACAAAATGTAGGTCGGGATGTGCCAGCTTGCCGTATTTGATGCAGGAGGGGCAACTGCCGCATGCATCATCCTCCACCGGTTCGGTACAACACATATATTGCGCGTATGCAATCGCCAGGGGCAGGCTTCCTGCCCCTTCAGGACCAAAAAATAGCTGGGCATGACTGATCCGGCCATCTCTGACCGATCGGATAAGTCTGCTTTTTACCTGATGCTGTCCAAGTACCTCCTTGAATTGCATATGCATCTCCGTTGTGAACATACAAATTTAGTAAAATAAAATATTACCTTTGCACCTCCTATCGGTAAACCATCTATTCACATAAATAGATTATTATGCAAATCATTGACAATTACAATTTTGCCAACAAAAAAGCGATCGTAAGGGTTGACTTTAACGTGCCGCTTGATGAGAACTTCATCGTTACAGACGATAACCGTATCCGCGGAGCGCTCCCCACGATTAAAAAAATCATCGGGGATGGCGGATCTGCTATCCTGATGTCTCATCTCGGAAGACCAAAGTCTGGTCCCGAAGAGAAATTTTCTCTCCAACATGTGATCCCGACCCTGGCCGGACACCTGGGTGTCGATGTTCAATTTGCAGATGATTGTATGGGCGACCAGGCCCGTGACAAGTCTGCGGCACTCAAACCCGGTGAGGTGCTGCTGCTCGAAAATTTGCGGTTCTACTCTGCCGAAGACAAGGTAAAAACCCCGGAACAGCAGGCCGAAACAAGAAAATTTGCAGAAAAGCTTTCTACGTACGCTGATGTATATGTGAACGATGCTTTCGGAACAGCACACCGTGCCCACGGTTCCACCGCTGTTATTGCCGACTTTTTTGCAGAGGATGCCAGGATGTTCGGATTCCTGATCAACAAGGAGCTGAACGCGCTCGACAAGGTGCTGAAAGAGTCTGAAGCTCCGTTTACAGCGATCATGGGTGGCGCCAAGGTGTCTGACAAAATAGAGGTGATCGAAAACCTGCTCGATCGCGTGGATAACCTCATCATTGGAGGGGGGATGACCTATACCTTTATCAAGGCCAAGGGGGGAGAGATTGGAAATTCTCTTTGCGAGGAGGATAAACTTGACCTCGCCATGGAAATCATTAAAAAAGCCGAGGCAAAGGGGGTGAATCTTGTGTTGCCGGTAGACCAGGTGCTGGCTGATGATTTTAACAACGAAGCAAATACAGATACGGCACCCATTATGGAGGGCAAGGCCGGTTTCATGGGACTTGATGTGGGCGAGAAAACTGTGGAACTCTTCTCAGATGTGATCATGGATTCAAAGACGATTCTCTGGAATGGTCCGGTAGGTGTTTTCGAAATGTCCAACTTCCAGAAGGGAACCGTCAGCGTTGCCAAAGCCATTGCCGAGTCAACCTCCAAAGGGGCATTCAGCCTGGTAGGAGGAGGCGATTCCGTTGCAGCGGTTTATAAATTCGGTCTTGAGGATAAGGTAAGCTATGTCTCCACCGGTGGCGGTGCAATGCTTGAATACATTGAAGGCAAAGAACTTCCGGGCGTAAAAGCGATCAAGGGTTAATCATTTCCCGGGATGAAGAATAAAAGATGCAACATCTCGAAGAGCGAATACTGAATATTAAAAATGGCGTTGAATTCGAATCCGTGGCACTTGAAGTTTTTCGTCTTCAGTCTGCCAAAAACGCTGTTTATGCAGGGTACCTCAAGCTGCTCCATGTTGATCCGGATGGGGTGGATAGAACGGGGAAAATTCCGTTCCTGCCCATTGAGCTGTTCAAGACCCATAAAATCATACTGGACCACCATGAAGCGGAGGTGGTATTCAAAAGCAGTGGAACAACAGGACAACAACCCTCCTCCCATCACGTCGCATCTGAAAAGCTTTACCACCAAAGCTTGCTAAAAACCTTCGTCTCTTTTTACGGAAAACCGCAAGAGCTCTGCATTCTTGCCCTGCTGCCCTCCTACCTGGAAAGAGGAGATTCTTCACTGGTTTACATGATGAACCACCTGATCGGGTTAAGCAGTCATCCCTCCAGCGGCTTCTATCTCGACAACTATTCTGAGCTGGCAGAGCAACTGAAAGAGAGAATTGCCGATGGTGCTCCGACGCTCCTGCTGGGGGTTAGCTTTGCTCTACTTGAGCTATCTGAAAAATTTCCACTACCACTATCCGACAACATTACTGTAATGGAAACAGGAGGTATGAAGGGCCAGCGGGGGGAGATGATCCGCGAAGAGCTTCATGCCATTTTAAAGGCAGCCTTCAGGGTGAAGGATATTCACTCCGAATATGGGATGACCGAGATGCTATCACAGGCATATGCCGGCAGATCCGGAAAGTTTGTCCCGCCTCCCTGGATGAAAGTATTCACCAGGGATCTGTATGATCCCCTCACTTTGAATCCTCCCACCAGGGCAGGTGGCATCAATATCATCGACCTTGCCAACCTCTACTCCTGCAGCTTTATCGCAACGGGCGATACCGGAACAGTGATGGAGGATGGCTGTTTTGAGATCACCGGAAGATCGGGCCATTCGGAAATCAGGGGATGTAACCTGATGGTATTCTAGCCTGAATTATCCGGGCCAGTGTCTCTTATCCTTGATGGAAAAATGCCTGTTGCATCCTATTTCCAAGGTCTGCAAATATTTACGCGATATGGGTAGAAGATGTGTGGTCCCATGAGAAACTTTACAGGTCATCGATTTACGGTCGACTTCCGACAGGTAATGCAGGTTAATGATCAGGGACCGGTTGATCCTCGAGAAACACAATTCTGGCAGAACCTCTTCAACCGCACCGAAATTCATTGATACAGTATAGCTTCTGCCATCATCGAACTGGAGAATGGTGTAATTGGAATCGGCACGGCAGAAAATGATCTCATCGGGATGGATCATTATGAAACCGTTGCGGTTCCTGAACTTAATCTTTTTCCTGTCGGAAAGCTGATAGATTAGCTGTGAGAAACGGTCCTCCAGGGAGAATGACTTCACCTGTTTCGATAATATTTCCAATGATTGAATCAATTCTTGCTTCTTCACAGGCTTAAGAAGATAATCGAAGGCAGAGGCCCGGATGGCTTGGATGGCATAGTTCTCAAATGCCGAAATAAAAATCACCTTTACTTTAACCTCATGTTGGATCAACTTTTCTACAAGATCAAAACCATTTTGCTCCTGCAAGTGTATATCCAGGAGGATTACATCCGGCTTTTTATTCATGATCTCCTCAAAAGCCGAGTCAACATGGTCAGCCTCCCCCAGAACCTCTATCCAGAATATCCCGGAAAGCATCTCCTTCAAGAGATTGCGTGCGGGCTGTTCATCATCAATAATAATCAGACTGAGCTTATTCATAGACCCCCTGGTTTGTTGTACCTGACCCCGGTAATACCGGAAAAGCCACCCTGTGGCAGAAGCTGTCTTTAACTTTAACGGGTCTTCCGTTCCAAATATAACCTTTGTTTTTTGCTTTTCCTGCAGACATGCATAAATTTCATGATTATTTAATCGGGGTCATATCTTTTCCACTCCCGGTATAATTGCATCCTCGAGATGTTCGATATCAAACAGGGATCCGTGGGCAATTACGCTTACCAGGTCGAATCTTACCGGCATACACACTGCATACTGGTAAAGATAATGCTCCGCTGCCTCAATGATAAAACGCTCCTTGGCGGGTGAAAGCAGATCTTCGGGATGAGGAAAACTGCCCTGCTTTCTCGCCTTCACCTCAACAATGATGAGCAGCCTACCATCAGTGCATACAATATCAAGCTCCTTGTGCCCGTAGGTCCAGTTCCTGTGAAGAAGGCAGTAGCCTTTCGAGACAAGGAATTCGGCAGCAAACTCCTCGGCCCTTTCACCAAAATCATGTGATTCAGCCATAAATGATACGTTTGGGTTCATTCATCAACAGGGAATTATTTCCCCTCTGTACCGTTAATGTGCTAACCCTTCCAAATATCAGCGGAAAATTGGTTTTTTTATGACCCGCTGGAAAACCGAACAGTGTGGGGACATTATATTTCTGTGCGCGTTCAGCTATAATCTCCAGGGGATCAGTTCCATAGGGAACATTGTTGTCATGCATCCCGGAAAAATCGCCGATCACCAGTCCGGCTATCTTGCGGAAGATATCACGGATATCAAAATTCAGGATCATCCTGTCGATATGGTAAATGTACTCATCAACATCCTCAAGGAAGAGTATTTTTCCCTTATATTCTGGCTCGTATATAGTTCCTGCCAATGAATACAGCACCGACAGGTTTCCCCCGGTGAGTGCACCTTCGGCACCGCCTGTAACGTTCAAAGGGTGGTCCTCCGGATGATAATGCACCTCTTTCCCCGTAAGTAGGTTGAGCAGGGATTCGACCGATGCTCCATCCTGTGGCTCCTTCATCATCAGGGAATAGGGCATTACACCATGTATGGTCTCCATGAACTTTCCAACGGCCGAATGAAGCGCCGTGATATCACTGAATCCGACAAGCCATTTAGGATTATCCCGCACCACCTCCCAGTCAATTCCCGGCAACAACTGTGCGGCGCCGTATCCGCCACGCGCAGAGAAGATCGCCTTCACCGAAGGGTCCGTAAACATCTGGTGAATATCTGAAAGACGTTCCTCCACAGTTCCCGAAAGCTGATGCTCTGTCCCGAAAAGGTTGTGCCCGCTTACAACCTTCAATCCGGCGTTCAGCAAAAAACGGTTAAATGGGATAAGCTCCTCTCTGCCGATTCTGCGTGCCGGTGCGATGATGCCAACGGTATCTCCCTTTTGAAGAAATTGTGGTGAAATAACAGATTCCATGAGAGCGAAGGTATTAATTTTTTATCTTTGCTCATATTTACGGTTACTTCGACAATGAAACTATACAAACGATACCTCATCACCTCTGCCCTCCCCTATGCCAACGGCCCGCTCCACCTGGGCCACCTGGCAGGCGTATACGTGCCTTCCGATATTTACACCCGTTACCAGCGTCTGCGCGGCAAGGATATTATCCATGTCTGCGGCTCCGATGAGCATGGCGTGCCCATTACCCTTAAGGCCCGGAATGAGGGGGTGCATCCCCAGGATATTGTAAACAGGTATCACGCACTCAATAAAAAGGCCTTTGAAGATTTTGGCATTGCATTCGATATCTATTCCCGTACATCGAACAAGGTGCATTATGAAACTGCCTCAGATATCTTCCGCAAATTATATGATGAAGGGAAGCTGCTGGAAAAGACTTCGGAACAGTATTTTGATGCTGAGGCAAACACGTTCCTGGCCGACCGGTACATTTCAGGTACCTGTCCGCACTGCGGTAATTTGGATGCCTATGGGGACCAATGTGAAAAGTGCGGAACATCGCTGAGCCCTTCCGACCTGATCGATCCCACCTCAAGGCTCAGTGGCAGCAAGCCGGAGCTGAGGGAGACCACACACTGGTATCTTCCGCTGAACAGGTATGAGCCCTGGCTGAAGGAGTGGATCCTCGAAGGACATAAGGAGTGGAAACCCAATGTCTACGGACAATGTAAATCGTGGATCGACCAGGGATTACACCCCAGGGCGGTAAGCCGTGACCTGGACTGGGGGGTGCCGGTGCCCGTGGAGGGTGCTGAAGGCAAGGTGTTGTATGTATGGTTCGATGCCCCCATCGGTTATATCTCTGCTACGAAGGAACTCACGGCCGATTGGGAAAAATACTGGAAAGATGATGATTGCCGGATGATCCATTTCATCGGAAAGGACAATATTGTATTTCACTGTATCATTTTTCCGGCGATATTGCAGGCTGAAGGAACATATATCCTTCCCGACAATGTGCCTGCCAATGAGTTCCTGAATCTGGAGAGCGACAAGATCTCAACATCCAGGAACTGGGCGGTCTGGCTGCATGAATACCTGGAAGATTTTCCGGGAAAGCAGGATGTACTCAGGTATGTGCTCTGTGCCAACGCACCGGAAAACAAGGACAATGATTTTACTTGGAAAGACTTTCAGAACAGGAACAACAATGAACTTGTCGCCATCCTAGGCAATTTTGTGAACAGGGCCCTGGTGCTCACCAACAAATACTATGACGGCGAGGTACCGGCCCAGGGAAAGCTCCTTGAAAATGATAAGGCAGCGTTGTCTGATGTCCAAAAAATCACAGCCACAGTCGAAAAAAGTCTTGAGGGCTTCAGGTTCAGGGAAGCGGTCAAATTTGCGATGGACCTGGCCCGCCTGGGAAACAAATACCTGGCCGACACCGAACCATGGAAAGTGATAAAAACCGATCCTGAACGGGTGCAGACCATCTTGTATATTGCTCTGCAGATTACGGCTGCTCTCTCCATATTATTGGAACCGTTCCTCCCTTTCTCCATGAAAAAGCTGAGAAGTTTCATTGATTTTAACGAAACCGGCTGGGAGCGGTTGAAACATACCGAACTACTCAAACCGGGACACAGGATCAATCAACCTGACCTGCTTTTTGAAAAGATTGAAGATGAGGCAATCAGGGAGCAGCTGGATAAATTGCAGAAGACAAAAGAGGCCGGACAGAAAGAGGTGTATGTTAATCCGCAAAAACCAGAGATCACATTTGATGACTTTTCGAAGGTGGATATCCGGACTGCCACCATCCTGGAGGCAGAGAAAGTGCCCAAAACCAAAAAGCTTATTAAGATGGTTGTTGACACAGGTACAGGTATACGTACTATTGTATCGGGTATTGCCGAACATTACGACCCCGAAAATCTTCCCGGAAAGAAGGTTTGTGTGCTCGTGAACCTGGCTCCAAGGAACATTAAGGGAATAGCCTCTCAGGGTATGATATTGCTATCGGAAAACAGCGACGGACAGCTCTTTTTCGTTGAACCCGGGAATGAGGCCCATAACGGGGCGGAGGTGAAATAGGGTGTTACACGGATCTGGTGTTTTTCGGGATGAACGCTTGATATTAGGCGCTTACCTCTTCAATACCCAGGCACTGCTCACGCCAGATTCAGCCTTCAACCTGGACAGATCTCTGACCGCCTCTTCCTTCTCGGCGTAAGATCTGATCGATACACGGTACAATCTGTTCTCCGTAATGATCATCTCTGCCGGAAATCCGGCTGACTTCAACTTGTTCATCAAATTTGTGGCATTCTGCAGGTTTTGAAAGCTGCCTGCAATAATGAAGTATTTGTTCTGCTGCACAGGGGGGGCAGTAGATGATTCGTCAACCTTGGTCCCCTCCTCCTTTTTTACCCGGTCAGGAACTGCCGCATCATCCCCGGCCGGCTTAACAGAATGATTGCCTTCCGGTGAACCCTTGCGCTCATCCATATCCCGTATCACAATGCCCTCCTTCCCGAATTCCACACTGTTCCCCGAGGGGATAAGCAGAATGATTACCAGGACAGCAATGAGTGATCCAACAACAATCCAGATGATCTTCCATTTATTGACCGGCTTTCTCTGGGAAGCACGCATGGAAGGTTTATCACTGGAAAGAACAGGCTCCTGTCTGTTTTTTGATGAAGGACGAGGCTTGCCGGCCGGTTTATCTTCTCTGACCGGTTCCTCTTTTTCTGCTTGTTCACTTTCAAGCTCCAGAATCTCAAGCGGTTCAAGTCCGAAGGTATCAGGATCAATAACCCAACCGGGGTCTTTGGCAAAATGAATCCTGTTTTCATCATCCCTGGAAAAGGTTCCAACCTGTTCAAGCCTGTACTTTTCTCCTTTGTCAAGCTTAAATTTGATGGCGTCAACCAACTCCAGAAGCTGTTGTCTCGCCTCTTCCGGATCAATATTTTCACCGGCCGCATACACATCGGCAAGCTTTCCATCGCCCTTCGGGTGAGTAGGATCGAACTTAACAACCGGACCAGGGGGTTCAACTTTGCCGTCTGCTCCTTTCTGTCCTTTGCCTTCAGTAATGATCAGACTTCCAAATCCCGGTAAAACCACTGGTTCCTGGTCGGAAAGGATCTGCCGAATATATGTTCCTAAATATGCCATGCCGGACGTGTTAATTGTATACTATTTGATGAATGCATTATCTTATAGCAAAAATAACACAAATCAGAATATGTAAGAATCTATCCAATCCGACTTCTGAACATAGTTATCAACGTAATAATACGCATTTTGCCAAATAAAACTGTTTGTAATTGCTATATTCGTAATCTAAAACAGCAAGGTTAATTTTGTATGAAAAAAATAAAAATGGTGGATCTACATACGCAATATCTTCGTCACAGCGAAGATATAGATTATGCCATTCGGGAGGTAATCCATTCCACCGCATTTATCAAGGGTCCTGATGTTCAGCTTTTTCAGCAGGAACTTGCCGATTATATGATGGTTGATCACTGTATTACCTGTGGAAACGGAACAGATGCATTGCAGATCGCTATGATGGCACTGGGACTTCAGCCGGGCGACGAAGTAATTACCACACCCTTCACCTTTGTTGCCACCGTCGAGGTGATCAGTCTGCTCGGGCTGAAACCCGTTTTTGTGGATATCGATCCCGGCACTTTCAACCTCGACGCTTCAAAACTTGAACAGGTATTAACCAACCGTACCAAAGCGATTGTTCCCGTGCACCTTTTCGGACAGGCGGCTAGCATGAACAGTATTCTTAAATTCGCACGGAATAACAACCTTTTCGTGATCGAGGATAATGCGCAGGCGATCGGGGCAACATACCGGCTTGCCGATGGATCATCAGGCAAAGCAGGAGCACTGGGTGATATCGGTTGCACCTCCTTTTTCCCGAGCAAAAACCTCGGTGCTTTTGGCGACGGGGGTGCACTATTTACAAACGATGCCGCATTGGCGCAAAGAATTGGTTCCCTTGTCAACCATGGCATGACCCGCCGATACCATTATGATCATGTCGGGGTAAACTCGCGGCTTGATACAATTCAGGCGGCCATTTTGCGCGTTAAGTTAAAATTCCTGGACGAATACAATGCTGCCAGACAAGAGGTTGCAAAAACATACGATACTGCCTTCTCAAAGATTTCCGGATTAAAGATCCCCGAAAGAGATCCCGGTTCCGAACATATTTTTCACCAGTATACCTTGCAGGTGCCTGGTGGACAACGGGACGCACTGAAAGAATTTCTCAATCAGCAGGAGATCCCCGCCATGATCTACTATCCGGTTCCGCTTCATCTGCAAAAGGCCTATGCAGAACTTGGGTACAGAGAAGGAAGTTTCCCTGTTGCTGAAGAGCTTTCCGAAAAAGTGCTCAGCCTGCCCATACATACCGAGATGGAAGATGATCAGCTTGAAACCATTATTTCAGCAGTAACAAATTTTTTCAGACAATGACCGGAGAAAAACCATATTTCACGCACGAAACAGCGGTAATTGATGAGGGATGCGAGATCGGAGAAGGGACAAAAATCTGGCACTTCTCACATATTATGACCGGCGCCGTGATCGGCGAAAAATGCAACCTGGGTCAGAATGTGGTCATATCTCCCGGTGTTAAGCTGGGAAAAAATGTAAAGGTACAAAACAATGTCTCCATTTACACCGGTGTGATATGCGAAGACGATGTGTTCCTGGGACCTTCCATGGTTTTTACCAATGTGATCAATCCCAGGAGTAAAGTGGTCAGAAGAGATGAATATGTAAAAACCCTGGTAGGCACCGGTGCGTCCATCGGTGCAAATGCCACAATCATCTGCGGAAACGAGATAGGGAAGTATGCTTTTATCGGTGCCGGAGCTGTTGTTACAAAGGAGGTCCTTCCCTATGCCCTGGTTGTTGGAAATCCTTCCCGCCAGGTCGGTTGGATGAGTGAATACGGTCATCGCCTTGAATTCGACAAATCGGGCCGGGCGATCTGTCCCGAAAGCAAAGAAAAATATGAACTTACAGATAACCATGTAGAAAAATTGTCCTGAACTGTGGAATGAATCTTATATTATTGAGGTTCATTATTTTAACTGTAGAATAAAATAAGTTTTAATAGATGAGCAAGAACTTTTCAATCATCGGAATAGCAGGTTATATCGCTATCAGGCATGTCAACGCGATTAAAGAAACCGGAAACGAACTGGTGGCCGCGCTGGATAAATTTGACAGTGTGGGATTTGTAGACTCCTTTTTTCCGGATGCAGATTTTTTCGTGGAATTTGAAAGATTCGACAGGCACATTGCCAAGCTAAACAGGAACGGCAAGCAAATCGACTTTGTATCGATCTGCTCACCCAACTACCTCCACGACTCTCATATCAGGTTCGCCCTGAGAAGCGGGGCAGATGCCATCTGTGAGAAACCACTGGTGCTGAACCCCTGGAACATTGATGCGTTGCTCGATTATGAGCAGGAGACAGGAAAGAAAGTGTATAATATACTTCAGCTCAGACACCATCCAGGCATTATCGAACTAAAGAAAAAGATCGAAAACGGTCCACTGGATAAGATCTATGATATTGACCTCTCCTACATCACCAGCCGCGGCAAATGGTACCACTATTCCTGGAAGGGTGATGAACATAAATCGGGGGGCATCGCCACAAACATTGGTGTTCACTTTTTCGATATGCTTACCTGGATTTTTGGTGATGTTGAAGAAAACAGGGTGCATCTTTTAAAAACGGATAAGGCAGCAGGATTTCTCCAGCTTGAAAGAGCAAGGGTGCGCTGGTACCTGAGTATTGATTTCAATGACGTGCCGGCAGAGCCGAAAGCAAAAGGACAACGTACCTACCGTTCCATCACGGTAGATGGGGATGAGATAGAGTTCAGCGGTGGATTTACTGATCTGCATACCCTTTCCTACCAACATATTCTGAATGGAAAAGGCTTCGGAGTGGAGTGTGCCAGGAATTCCATCCAGACCGTATACAACATCAGGAATGCAGAACAATCAGATTTGAAGGGTGATTATCATCCATTCATCAATAAAAAATAGAACATGTACAACGAGTTAGTCAGCAAGGATAAAACAATGGCCGTGATCGGACTTGGCTATGTAGGGCTGCCCATTGCCCTTGAATTTGCAAAAAAGATCAGGGTGATCGGGTTTGATATACGAGAAGATCGTATCAAAATGATGCGCGAAAACATCGACCCCAGCAATGAAATGACCGCCCGGGATTTTGAAGGATGCGACATTACCTTCACAGCCAGCATCGAAGATCTCAAGGAGGCCTCATTTTATGTTGTGGCTGTACCCACCCCCATCGACGAACACAAAAAACCCGACCTGTCGCCTTTGCTGAGCGCAACCAGAACCGTAGGAAAGGTGTTGAGCAGCGGCGATTATGTAGTGTATGAATCAACTGTTTATCCGGGATGTACTGAAGAGGATTGCGTTCCTCTCCTGGAAGATATTTCGGGACTTGAATTTATCACCGGTTTCAAGGTGGGTTTCTCTCCGGAGCGAATCAATCCGGGGGATAAAAAGCATACCCTGACTAAAATCACAAAGGTTTCATCGGGGTGCGATGCTGAATCAGCCGAGGAGATCGCCAAAACGTATGAGCTGGTGATCGAGGCTGGCGTACACCGTGCAAGCTCCATCAAGGTGGCTGAAGCTGCCAAAATCATTGAAAATAGCCAGCGCGATATCAACATCGCGTTTATGAATGAGCTCTCGATGATCTTCAATAAAATGAACATCAATACATATGAAGTGCTTGAAGCCGCCGGGACAAAATGGAACTTTCTTCCCTTCTTTCCCGGACTCGTTGGCGGACACTGCATCGGGGTCGACCCCTACTACCTCACCTATCAATCGGCAATGTATGGTCACCATTCTCAGATCATTAATGCAGGAAGGGGAATCAATGACGGAATGGCAGCCTGGGTGGCAAAACAGGTGACCATCAAATTATCCAACCTCTTTACAAACCTGAAGGAGTGCAGGGTCCTGGTGATGGGAACAACGTTCAAGGAAAATGTAAGCGATATCAGAAACTCAAAGGTGGCTGATGTGGTTTATGAATTAAGGGAATTTGGCGTGAGTGTCGAAATAGTTGATCCCTTTGCTGACGCTTCCGAGGTTCTGGAAGAGTATGGATATCAGCTTCAGAAAGAGCCTGCTGGCAATTATCACAGCATAATAATAGCCGTGGGTCATGACGAATATGCTGCTCTGAATGAGTCTGATTTTCAAAACATGCTGGTTTCCAAAGGTGTTTTGGTCGATCTGAAAGGAATTTTCAGAAACCGGATCAGCAAACTGAATTACTGGAGTCTGTAAAATAAACCAATACAACATTAATGTGAGCAGAAAATCAGTCTGGTCCATATAACAATAAACTATAAAACAGAAATAGATGAAAACCATACTCGTAACAGGAGGAACGGGATATATTGGATCGCATACTGTTGTTGAACTGCAGGAAGCGGGATACAAAGTTGTCATTATTGATAATCTTTCCAACTCACAACCCGATGTAGTTGACAATATTGAAGCAATCACAGGGATCAGGCCTGAATTTGAAATGGTCGATCTTAAAGACAGGGAAGCGACACTGGAAGTGTTTACCACCCATCCGGAAATCAAGGCCGTGATCCATTTTGCAGCCCTCAAAGCTGTTGGAGAAAGTGTCAATATCCCACTCGATTACTACAAAAACAATATCGACTCCCTGATCCATGTACTGGAGGGAATGCAAGTGACCGGGGTACGGCACATTGTATTTTCATCTTCCTGCACTGTATACGGCGAACCCGATGCACTGCCGGTAACTGAGCACGCTCCTATCAAGAAAGCCAATTCACCCTACGGTAATACCAAACAGATCTGTGAAGAACTTATGGAGGACTTCAGGGTCCCGAATCCCGATATCAATGTGATCTCCCTCAGGTACTTTAATCCCATCGGAGCTCACCCAACAGCCCTGATCGGAGAACTTCCCATCGGTGTTCCAAACAACCTGGTCCCCTTCATTACGCAAACCGCCATCGGCGTGAGAAATGAACTGCAGGTTTTTGGTGATGACTATAATACGCCCGACGGATCGGCCATTCGCGATTATATCAACGTGGTGGACCTGGCAAAAGCACATGTTGTTGCTATTGAAAGACTATTAAAGAGAAAGAACCGGTCGGGATACGAGGTATTCAACCTCGGTACAGGAAAAGGAAACTCTGTGTTTGAGGTAATTAAAACATTTGAAAAGGCAACCGGGCAAACTTTGAAACACAAGGTTGTCGGACGGAGAGAAGGAGATGTCGAACAGGTATATGCCGATACCTCATATGCTAACAAAGAGTTGGGATGGAAAGCTGAAAAAAGCCTTGACGAAACACTCCTCTCGGCCTGGAAATGGGAACAACGTTACCGTGCAGAAAACACACCAAAACGTTCCGGAGAGATAAAATGATGCATTTAGCAGCCTTAGCGCAGCTATTGAAGTTTTAGCCTCGCTGAGCCCGTGAACTCGGTTCTTGCAAGCAATAATTAAAATTGGATAGATATGAAAACTATACTTATAACCGGGGGAGCCGGATTCATCGGCTCACATGTTGTCAGACTTTTTGTAAATAAATATCCCGATTACCATATCCTGAACCTCGATGCACTCACTTATGCAGGCAACCTTGAGAATCTGAAGGATATTGAAAAGTCGCCCAACTATGAATTCATTAAAGGCGACATCACCGATCAGGAATTTATCGACCGGCTGTTTTCCGAACATGATATTCATGGTGTGATCCACCTGGCAGCAGAGTCGCATGTGGACCGTTCGATCAAGGACCCCTTGTCCTTTATCAAAACCAACATCATCGGCACCATGAATCTTCTGAATGGCTGCCGTAACAACTGGTCATCTTTCGAAAACCGGCTGTTCTACCATATCTCAACCGACGAAGTATACGGAAGCCTGGGTGATAAAGGGCTCTTTACTGAAGAAACACCTTACGACCCGAAGAGTCCCTACTCAGCCTCCAAGGCAAGTTCCGATCACCTCGTGAGGGCGTATAAAAACACCTACGGGCTCCCGGTTGTAATCTCCAACTGCTCCAACAACTACGGCCCCAACCAATTTCCTGAAAAACTAATCCCACTGGTCATCAATAACCTGCGCTACAATAAACCGATCCCGGTGTATGGCAAGGGAGAAAATATCAGGGACTGGCTCTATGTGGAGGAGCATGCTGTAGCCATTGATAAAATTTTCCATGAAGGCAGGATCGGGGAAACCTACAATATTGGGGGAAACAACGAGTGGAAGAATATTGACCTTATCAGGGTGCTTTGCAAAATCATGGACATAAAGCTGAGCCATGAACCCGGTACAGCAGAAAAGCTGATCACCTTTGTGAAGGACCGGGCAGGACACGATCTCCGCTATGCCATCGACAGCAGCAAGATCAGCCGCGAATTGGGATGGGAACCTTCTTTAACCTTCGAAACCGGGCTGGAGAAAACGGTCGACTGGTACCTCGATAATCTCAATTGGCTGCAAAATGTAACCTCAGGCGCCTATGTCTCCTATTATGAAAAGATGTATGGGTAAATAAAATATTAAATTTCAGCAACCTGCAATCACTGCTTTAGAACTACCTGCTTTTCTATCGAAAAAATATTACTCTACCGTTACCGATTTCGCCAGGTTCCTCGGCTGGTCCACATTGCATCCGCGCATGACTGCGATATGATAGGCAATAAGTTGCAGGGGAATCGTAGATAATAACGACACAAGCGAAGAATCTGTATCCGGAATCTCTATCACATGATCGGCCATATGTACAATGGTATCATCACCCTCTGTAACAATGGCAATCACGATCCCGTTTCTCGCCTTCACCTCCTGAACATTGCTCACAATTTTTTCATAGGAACTATCCCGGGTTGCAATTACCACTACCGGCATATCTGCATCGATCAGTGCGATAGGACCGTGCTTCATCTCTGCGGCGGGGTAACCCTCGGCGTGAATATAGGAGATCTCCTTTAGCTTCAGTGCACCCTCAAGAGCAACCGGATAGGAGACACCCCTTCCAAGATAGAGTGCATTGTTGACTTTACTGAACACTTCTGCAATCTTTTTCAGCTCATCATTATGTTCAAGGATCCTTTCAATCTTTTCCGGCACATCCTCCAACTCATTCAGCAGCTCACTGTACCGCACATCAGCAATTAATCCACGTCCCCTGGCGATCATCAGTGCCATCATGGTAAGCACCGTAACCTGTGCTGTGAATGCCTTGGTCGAGGCAACACCAATCTCCGGTCCGGCATGGGTATAAACACCGGCATGTGTCTCCCGGGAAATGCTCGATCCAACCACATTACATATACCAAGCACAGTTGCTCCTGCCTCCTTCGCGAGTTGTATGGCAGCAAGCGTATCGGCTGTCTCCCCACTCTGGGAGATGGCAATCACGATATCATCCGGCGAAAGGACCGGGTTCCTGTACCGGAACTCTGAAGCATAATCAACCTCCACCTGCACCCGGGCCAAATCTTCAAAAAGATATTCGCCAACCAGCCCTGCATGCCAGGAGGTTCCGCAGGCAACAATGATAATTCTTTTGGCTTCGATCAGCTTATCATATACATCGAAAAGTCCACCCAGCTTGATCTCATTGGACTCAAGCTTGAGTCTACCCCTGAAAGTATCCCTGATGGACCTGGGCTGCTCAAAGATCTCCTTCAGCATAAAATGGTCATACCCGTTCTTCTCAATCTCTGAAATACCCAGGTCGAGTGTATGAATTCGTGGCTCAAGGATATCCGCCTTCTTGGTGGTTTTGAGAATAAGTTCATCGCGCTTAATAATAGCAATATCATCATTATCCATATATATCACCCTGTCGGTATATTCTATAATAGGCGTAGCATCCGATGCAAGAAAATATTCATTCTCCCCCAGGCCGATTACCAGCGGACTACTTTTTCTCGCTGCAATGATCTTATCTTTCTCTTCACTACAAAGTATTACCAGGCCATAAGCACCGATCACCTTTGAAAGTGCCAACCGAACTGCCACCTCTGCTGAAACCTCCTTGGAACGGTAAATATACTCGACCAGGTTGGCCAACACTTCAGTATCGGTCTGACTTTTAAATGTATACCCCTGCTCCTTGAGGCTGTTTCTTAAATAGGTGTAGTTCTCAATGATCCCATTATGAATAATCGTGAAAATTCCATTCTGAGACATATGCGGATGGGCATTCAGATCGCTGGGTTCACCGTGGGTTGCCCAGCGTGTATGACCTATACCGATCGTTCCGGTGATATCCTGGCCGGTAATATAATCCTCCAGCTCAGTTACCTTGCCTTTCTTCTTGTAAACATTTACCTTTCCGTTCTGCAGAGCAACTCCGGCCGAGTCGTACCCCCGGTATTCCAGTCGTTTTAATCCTTTAAGAAGTATGGGATAAGCATTTCTGCTTCCAATATAACCAACAATTCCACACATGATCTAATCAAATTTTGAATAAATAAGCTCCAGTCTAAGACCTCCCTCCTGGCCCGAATGGTTGCTCCAGAATTTAATAATTTTGTTAGTGGTAACCGGATTATTAACAAATATGAACAGGTCGCTATTCTCAATTTCACCCGCAAGTACCGACTGAAAATGGCGCCCGATACTAAAATTGAAATAATAATGTGGCTCCAGAAACGCGCTGTTTTCATTGGACTGGGTAAGCCGGCCAAATTGAAAAGCATCGGAATTTATAACCTGATCGTACAATGGTTCCGGGGTACCATCGGGAAGCTGCCTTTCCATCATCAGCTGCTGTGGATAATCCTCTGAATCTATACCGCTCAAGCTGTCGGGAACAACATCAAAAACCAACCGGGCCGTATTAATGGCGATCTGTCCGCTCCCTAAATATTCCCTGAGATCGGAGATCCTGATTTTCACATTCACACCCACCATCCCCTGTACATATGCTATAGGGGCTTGCGCATCTTCACTATCAATGATATTTTCAAGTGCAGTACCGGTAAAATCATGATGAAAAATGTTGATCTTCTGGGCAAAACGATGATCGAAGCTGATACGGTAGGTACTGATCGGAACCGTATCTCTTGCTGCAACACTGACACTGTCGTGGTAATAATTGAACCGCATTCCTGCAAGCGGATTTGCCAACTGAAGCTTCGCAAATGTTTCACCCTCTTCAACCGCCTCGGTGGTGATATACAACCCGTTGAAGTTGCGTTGAAAATTTGAGTTGTAGGCAAAAATAGAGTCAACCGGATTGGTCGCATCAATGATCCGGTTAAGCAGGTCCTGATTGTCAATGTTAAAACTGACTGTGTCTCCCGGATTGGGAAAAATAACCCGGTCAATTAAGGGATCAGGATTATATTTATCTGTTACATCATAGTTGGAATAGTATGAACTGTCCATCGAGATCGAATCCAGAAATTCATGCACCATGATGCGCATTCCTTTGTCAGTATCCCCAATAATATCAGCTACATAAAGCGAAAGGGACAGTGAATTGATATATGGGTCCTCCCCAAAATCACCAAACTGTGTAAGACTGAATTCAGTAACAATCTCTGCTTTAGAAAACCCGGTTATCGTATCGACCATGCTTCCCAATAGAAAAGTCCTGCTGCTTTCAATGGCTGTAGTGCGCCTATTCGATGTGACTCGTGGCCTGGATCTTACCAGCATGGTCTCAAACTCAGTGATTGTATCTGTAAACACAACAATGTTATCCTCCGCTGGAAATAGATCAATTCCCAATGTGTTGTTGTCTGGTTCGCAAGCAATGAAAAACATCCCCAGCAATGCAACCGCAAGCAACGTGTAAGGGGATCTCCTTTTCTGTCCCGCCTCTTTATTATATCTCATAGGAATATGTGAAATTATGGATTCAGAACATTCTCATAGAAAACGGAATATTCATCGATATATTTTTCAGGCAGCTGATAATCAAGATCCGGCTTGCCCGATTCTTTGATTATCTTAACTATATCATCGGGAAGGTCTGCACTTCCATGGATTGCTGCATCTGAATATTGCAGAGCCAGCCTGGTGAGATTCTCGTACTTCGGTTGTTCAATGACAGCAAGGTCCTCCCTGGTAATCCCGTTCAGAATCGATTTCTCCTGCAACCGCTTGTCCATTGGCTTGTCAAACCCGTTATTATAAATGGAAAAAACCACCTTCGATTCAGCAAACAGAGGATCTTCACGATAAGCCTTCTTCAGGTAAACCGGCACAAGGGATGTAAACCAGCCATGACAATGTACTATATCGGGCGACCATCTGAGTTTGCGAACCGTCTCAAGAACCCCCCTGGCAAAAAAGATCATCCGTTCGTCATTGTCTTCAAAAAAATTTCCACCGACATCCTGCATGGTAGCTTTTCTTTGAAAATAATCTTCATTATCAATAAAATAAACCTGCATTCTGGCCGACTGGATGGAGGCGACTTTGATGATAAGGGGATGATCAGCATCATCAATGATCAGGTTCATTCCTGATAAACGAATAACTTCATGCAACTGGTTTCTCCGTTCATTGATATTGCCATACCTGGGCATGAATGTCCGAATCTCTTTTCCGGTCTCCTGGATACCCTGCGGCAGATACCTTCCTATATGGGACATTTCATTTTCGGGAAGATAGGGAGTAATTTCCTGGGAAACGAATAAAACTTTAACACTTTCCATTATGCAGGACTTGTTTTTTTGATCATACAAAGGTACTAATAATTATTGAGATCCCAAGGTGCCACATCTGGCACAGGAGGCCGACTAACCCGCTCTTTCAATCTTTTACAGGCACTGTTTTCAACCGGAATAGCTATCTTTGTTCTCTTTTAAGAGCCGATGAAAACCGTGACACATAAAACCGCTTTGCAGAAAGCGGTCGGAAAAGCCAGAAAAGAAGGGAAAAGGATAGGACTCGTACCCACTATGGGAGCATTGCATGAAGGCCACCTTTCACTGATCCGTGCAGCCATGAAAAACAATGACTTTATCATTGTAACCCTCTTTGTAAACCCTACCCAATTTAACAATCCGAATGACCTGGAGCGCTACCCGCGGGATATGGATTCTGACCTGAAATTGCTGAAAGCGTATCCGGTAGATATTGTTTTTGCTCCATCCGTGAAAGAGATGTACCCCGAAAAAGACAACCGGGTTTTTGATCTCTCCCCGTTCGACCGCATCATGGAGGGTAAATTCCGTCCGGGCCATTTCAATGGTGTGGCACAGATCGTGAGCAAGCTGTTCTACGCAGCAAATCCCGACACCGCATATTTCGGACAGAAGGATTTCCAGCAACTGGCAGTCATTAAAAAACTGGTCGCCATACTCCATCTTAACATCAAAATCATCGGCTGCCCCATCATCAGGGAGGAGGACGGGCTCGCCATGAGCTCCAGAAACCGCCTGCTCACTCCTCCGGAGCGCGCCGCAGCCCCGCTCATCTATCAAACATTACTGGAAGCAAAGCAGATAAAAAGCCGGCGCACACCCGATGAAATAAAAGCATTCGTTAAGTCAGCAATAAACAACCATCCACTGATTCAGGTTGAGTATTTTGAAATTGTTGACGATCAAAATCTTTTGCCGGTAAAGAATTGGCAGGAGCCCAATAACAAAGTAGGATGTATTGCTGTTCAATTAGGCAATGCAAGATTGATTGATAATATATATTTTTGTTAATTTTACACCATGAACATCGAAGTAATAAAATCAAAATTGCACAGGGTCACCATTACCGAGGCAAACCTGAACTATATCGGAAGTCTCACTATTGATGAAGATCTGATGGATGCAGCAAATCTTATAGAAAACGAGAAGGTTCATGTGGTGAACATCAACAATGGCGAACGCCTCGAAACCTATGTTATAACGGGTGAACGCGGGAGCGGAGTGATCTGCATGAATGGTGCCGCCGCCAGAAAAGTGCAGGTAGGCGACATTGTCCTGATCATCTCATACGCATCTATGGATTTTGAAGAGGCCAAAACCTTTGAGCCCAACATCATCTTTCCCGATACGGTTACCAATAAACTTACCTGACCCTGTTTTGAATATAAGGATCCGGCAAATAACCAGGTTTACCCTTTTCCTGGCAGCAGGGCTCCTGCTGCTCTACTTTGCTTTCCGGGGAATAGACTTTTCGGAAATGGCAGGACATTTCAGGGAGGCGAAATACAGTTGGATAGGCATCTCCCTCATCTTTGCCGTTATCTCTCATATCAGCCGGTCGAGACGGTGGATCCTGCTCATTGAACCCCTCAACCATACACCGAAACTCTGGAACACCATCAACGCAGTACTGTTCGGCTACCTAGCCAACTATGCATTACCGAGGGCCGGAGAGGTAACACGCTGCATATCCCTCGGGAAAAAGGAGAAAATCCCGGTCGACTCGCTGATCGGAACGGTAATCGTTGAAAGAACGATCGACCTGTTCTCCATGTTTGTCATCCTGTTTATCCTCCTGGTCGCCCGCTTCGAGAAATTCGGTGCCTTCTTCAGCGATTTTATCTTTCAACCAATAGGAGAAAAGATCAATGCCATATTCGGACAGGCCATCCTGTTCTGGATCCTTGTCGCCGCCGGAATGCTGCTGATTGTCATCGCACTGTTTATCTTTCGCAAAAGAATTACCGTGCTGAAACCTGTTCAAAAAGTGCTTCTGATCATGAAAGGGGTTGTCGGTGGACTTAAAACCGTGGTGCGAATGAAAAGGAAGTGGGAGTTCCTCTTCCATACCCTGTTTATCTGGTTCAATTATGCAATGATGACCTGGGTGATCGTATTCTCCCTGCCCCATATAACCGGAGATCTTAAATTTGTAGATGGCATCTTCCTCCTGGTGATCGGAAGTATGGGAATGGCGGTGCCTGTGCAAAGCGGCATCGGGGCATTTCACTGGATCGTGTCGCGCGGACTGCATTATGTGTATGGATTGGAGATGACAGAAGGGTTGGTTTTTGCGACACTGCAACATGAATCCCAAACTTTGCTTATACTTGTACTGGGAAGTATGGCCATGTTTTTTCTGTTTTCAAAAAACAGAAGGATCCGGCTCTCCACCATAAAAAAAGAGATTGAAGATCTACACGAAAATAAGGAGCAAGATAGTTGACAGGAATTCCCTGCCCGGTATTCTTGGAAACCTGAAACCAGCAGGTCAACGAATAGTTTTTACCAACGGCTGTTTCGACATTCTTCACCCAGGGCACATCCACCTGCTCAGCGCCGCTAAACAGCAAGGCGACATCCTGATTATCGGGCTGAATACAGATTCTTCTGTAAGGAAACTAAAAGGAGAACAGAGACCTGTAATGGATGAACATTCCCGTGCCATCCTACTGGCATCGCTGTGGTTTGTAGATTATATCGTTCTTTTTTCAGAAGAGACCCCTCTGCAACTGATTGAAGAGATCGGTCCCGATGTACTGGTCAAGGGAGGTGACTATGCTCCGGAAAAAATTGTAGGGTCAGAATTTGTAAGGTCCCGGGGAGGTAAAACGGTCGTCGTCCCACTCCTTGAAGGGTTTTCCTCAACAAATTTCATCAATAAAACAGGATAGCATTGGCCTGTTTTTCTCTCTTTAATGATTAACTTTACAGGTAGATTATATAAAATTTTTCAATAAATTAGGAGTGGCTGGATCATATAGTTCGAGAGCATAACTTGTCCCGCACCCAAGCGGGTGCCCGCCTGCCTTAGTGCGCAAGTACGGCGGGCAAGGGCGCGCAAAAATATTCAATGCAGCGATCGGACTTTATGGGCAGACATAATCAAAAGCTATGGCAAAAACGAAAAGTGTATTTGTCTGTCAGAGTTGTGGCGCCGAATCACCCAAATGGATCGGCAAATGCAACAGCTGCGGTGAGTGGAACACCTATGTTGAACAGGTGATCCATAAATCAACCTCCCGGCGTTACGAGTCAGATCCCGGCCGGCGTATGTCGCCCGAAAAAATTACAGAGATCCGCTCCGACAAGCTGCAGCGATTTGATACCATGAACGCTGAATTTAACAGGGTTCTGGGCGGAGGACTGGTTCCCGGATCGGTGGTTCTCATCGGCGGGGAACCCGGAATCGGGAAGTCAACCCTGGCCCTGCAGATCGCTCTGAAATTTTCGGCCTCAACCTTGTATGTGTCGGGCGAAGAGAGTCCGCAGCAGATAAAAATGCGGGCTGAACGCCTGGGCAAGCTGAACGAAGATACCCTGGTACTCTCGGAAACTTCACTGCAGGCTATTATCATACATATCACACAGACCAATCCTGCACTGGTCATCATCGATTCCATACAAACACTTCATTCCGAAGAGATCGAATCGACCCCAGGCAGTGTTTCACAGGTGAGAGAATGCGCGGCCCAACTGCTGAGGGTGGCCAAGCAGACAGGAATTCCGGTTGTGCTGATCGGACATATTACGAAAGAAGGCAACCTGGCAGGACCGAAGATCCTCGAACATATTGTCGATACCGTCCTCCAGTTCGAAGGAGACTCACACCATATATACCGAATCCTGAGGGCAAGCAAAAACAGATTCGGATCTACCTCCGAGCTGGGGGTATTTGAAATGCGAAATGATGGCCTGGCCGAAATTGCAAATCCTTCTGAAGTGCTGCTGAACCAACATGCCGATGATCTGAGCGGTTCCGCGGTAGCTGCCAACATCGAAGGGATCAGACCCCTGATGATCGAGGCCCAGGCACTGGTGAGCAGCGCAGCCTACGGAACACCACAGCGCACATCCAACGGTTTTGATATCAGAAGACTGAACATGCTTTTGGCGGTCCTGGAAAAAAGGGCGAAATTCAACCTTTCAGGCAAGGATGTGTTTATCAATATAGCCGGAGGGATCAGGGTTGACGACCCGGCAACGGACCTGTCCATCGTGAGCGCAGTATTGAGTTCAACCGCCGATATAGCACTTGAAAAAAACATTTGCTTTGCTGGCGAAGTAGGCCTTTCAGGAGAGATCAGGCCGGCCGCAAGGATGGAACAGCGGATTTCGGAAGCACAGAAACTTGGTTTCAATACCATATATATATCAGCATTCAATGACAAAGCGATCAACAATGAACGTTTTAACATCAGGATCATCCGGCTGGGCAAAGTGCAGGAGCTGCCAAAACATCTTTTCGGGTAATGGCTGACCAGGACCACAGGGAATATCCGCCATTGATCAGGGAGGGCTACCAGCCCAGCGTCCCCCCTTACCCAATCAAATGTCCGGATATTCCCTCGGGATCAGCGTACTTTTTTAACAGCGGAAGTGGGTTGCGATATGAGGTTCTTTTCGCTAAAAAGAGGGACAATTACCTGGAAAATATTATCAACTTCAGTGTACTCAATGATGAATTTGAGGACGAGTACAGTGAAACCAACCGCGGGGAAGTTTACCGGGTAATTGCAACAGTAATAGAAATCATAAGGATTTACCACCATTACCATGCCTACTCGTCCAGCTATGAATTCAGCGGAGAATTCAAAGATCAGAATGATGGTGGTGAAGCCAGCAAAAGAACTATGCTTTATTACCGAAAAGCCAGGCAGATAATGCATGCTGACTGGACAACTGAGCTATGTGGCAACAAAGTAGTGGTTTTCAGAAAAAGGAGATGACATGAAGGATCTTTTACTGAAGATATCCGACCTGGAGATCAAGACTGGGAAAAAGACACTTGTGAACAATGTGTCTCTCGGTATCTACCGGAAAACCATTACCGGACTGGTGGGAGAGTCAGGATCCGGAAAAACATTGACTGCATTATCCGTTCTCAGACTATTGCCTGCAGGGGTTGAAACAACTGCAGGCAACATCTCATTCTATGATGCCAGCGGAGTAACCGACCTTTTATCGGTTCCAATGAAACAGCTGAACAAGATAAGGGGAAACAGAATCTCCATGATTTTTCAGGAACCAATGTCTTCATTGAATCCTTCGATGAAATGCGGCAAACAGGCAATGGAGCCCCTGCTGAAAATGAAAGGGCATTCAGCCTCTGTTGTAAAAGAGAAAATACTGCACCTGTTTGACGAAGTCAGGCTACCCAACCCGAAAGATGTCTTCCATGCCTGGCCCCACGAACTCTCGGGCGGTCAGCGCCAACGGGTGATGATCGCCACGGCACTTGCCACATCACCCGATCTTCTCATTGCCGACGAACCTACTACGGCCCTGGATGTTACGGTTCAAAAAAACATCCTGAACCTGCTGGGCCACCTGAAAGAAAAATACAACCTGTCTATTCTGTTTATCACACACGACCTGATGGTGCTCAAACAGATCGCTGATGAGGTCGCTGTAATGCGCCAGGGGGAGATCATTGAAAGAGGAGGGATGAAAAACATCATGGAAAAACCTTCCACGCCTTACGCGAAAGGCCTGCTGGCCTGTAGACCCGGCCTTGAAAATCAGCCTGTGCGCCTTCCCACGGTTGATGATTTTGTGGATCCGGAAAACAGGGGTTGGAACCATAAAACCCGTTTACCTGATAAGGCCGCAATACCCATTCAAAAGGAGGGCGAGATCCTTCTGAGGATAGAGAATCTTCATGTAAATTTTAGCGCAAGGGGGAGATCGGTGAAAGCTGTAAATAATGTCTCATTTAATGTATACCGGGGTGAGACACTGGGCCTGGTAGGTGAATCGGGATGTGGAAAAACCACGCTCGGCAGAACAATCCTTCAGCTGATTCATGCCGACAGCGGATCTGTATTTTACCAGGGACGATCCCTGAACAAATTGAACGCTAAAACACTGCGAAAAATCCGCAAGAACATTCAAATTGTATTTCAGGACCCCTATTCCTCGCTGAATCCGATAAAGACCGTGGGTAGTATTATTACAGAACCAATCGTTGTACACCACCTGGCAAAAGGAAAAACAGAGGCAAGAGAGATGGCACACCGGTTGTTGGAGCAAGTGGGATTGCCGGCCGATTCATTCAACCTCTACCCCCACCAGTTTTCAGGTGGTCAGCGCCAGCGTATCGGCATTGCCAGGGCCCTGGCATGCCGCCCCGAATTTATTATTCTCGATGAGAGTGTTTCCTCTTTGGATGTTAGTATACAGGCCCAGATTCTTAACTTGTTAAATGACCTGAAGGAGGAGTATGATCTTACCTATATTTTCATTTCACACGATCTTACCGTGGTTAAATACATGTCCGACAGGGTCATGGTGATGTCGGATGGAAAGATTATTGAATCGGGAACATCCGAACAGATCTATCTGCAACCCTCAGAGGACTACACCCGGGAACTGATTGCAACGATTCCTGTCTGATTTTTCTTTCAATAGAATCAAGTGGCTGGACAAACACCTAAAAATCACTATAATCGGAAGATGAGGCCCGGTCTGATACATCGGGACAATCCAGGTCCAAATAAAAGTCAACCGGTTTTTCAAACAATTCATCCTGTGTAATCCCAAGGGTTGAGTCGGCATACACCTTTTCAAAAAACTTTGCCCAGATGGGCAGTGCCATGTTTCCACCCGCTCCCATGCCAAGCTCATCGAAATGGACCGACCTGTCCTCACCTCCGACCCAGACGCCTGCAGACAACTGCGGTGTGATCCCCATAAACCAACCGTCACTCTGGTTCTGCGTCGTTCCGGTTTTAGCAGCAATTTCGCCTGAAAACTGATACAGATACCGTAACCTGCCTGCCGTACCTCGATCCACAACCTCTTTAAGCAATGTGATCATCAGGTAGGCTGCCTCTTCGCTGATCGCCTCATTTTCCTGGGCCTGAAATGTGGAAATGGTGTTTCCGTACTTATCGTCGATACTTGTCACATAGACCGGGGAGACATAGATTCCCTGGTTTCCGAAGGTGTTAAAAGCACCAACCATCTCCTCAAGAGACACATCTGAAGGACCGTAAATCATGGAAGGCACGGGATCGATATGTGAGGTGATCCCCATTTTACGCATCAGAAGGATTACGCTTTCCGGATTATAATTTTTGAAGAGCCATGCAGAAACCCAGTTATGTGAGTTGGCTAAACCCCATTTTAGTGATACATATTTACCAGCATGCCGGTTTGTTCCGGGAGCCCTGGGTGTATAGACGGAATCCTGATCCTGGAATGAAATAGACACAAGGGGTATCTGCTTACAGGGAGAAACTCCTTCGGTCATGGCCAGCAGGTAAAGAAAGGGTTTCACGGTCGATCCCACCTGTCTTCTTCCCTGGGTTACATGGTCGTATTGAAAATACCTGTAATTATGACCGCCAACATAGGCTTTCACCTTGCCCGACCACGGCTCCATGGCAATAAAACCAGACCGTAGAATATGTTTCAGGTGACGAATCGAGTCGTAGGGACTTATTAGGGTATCTGTGAGTCCCCGCCACGTAAAAACAGAAGTTTCAACCGGTTTCTTGAAGATCATCATGATGGAATCTTCCGGCACACCCCTGTTTCGAAGAATTTTGTATCGTTCCGACTGCTCGATAGCCCTGTTCATGGTGCTTTCAATCTGCTCCGGTGAAATATCTTCAAAAGGAGCGTTTGGTCTACCCTTCTTTTCAGTAAAGAAAGCAGGTTGCAGGTATTCGCTCAGATGCTCTTTCACAGCCTCTTCGGCATACTCCTGCATCTTTATATTGATGGTTGTGTAGATACGCAAACCGTCACGGTATATATTATAATGTGTCCCATCCGGCCTCGGATTCTTATAGATCCATCCATAGATAGGGTCGTTCGCCCACCGGATTGAATCTCTTTGAAACCTTTCATATGCTCTTTCAGAATAGTTCTCCTTGTCAAAATAATTCTCCTTTTCAGGCTTGACTGCATTCAGGCTTACCCTGAGAAAAGTGCGAAAATGGTTGGCTTTCCCCCCCATATGTCCGGAAATATTATATAAAGCCTTTATTGGTATCTGTTTCACAGAATCTGCAACCGCCTTGTCGAGATATTCATACTTAACCATCTGGTCAATCACAATATCTCTTCGGCGCCGGGCATTATCGGGATTGAGGTAAGGATTAAACCGGGTAGGAGCCTTCAACATTCCCACCAGCACGGCCGCCTCCTCCAGTTGAAGGGAGTCGGGAGAGCTGTCAAAGAATGCGTTGGCGGCTGACTTAATACCGATGACCGCTTCTCCGCCAAATGGCACCGTATTCAGGTACATGGTCAGAATTTCATTCTTGGTATAGCTTCTTTCCAGTCTTACAGCTGTGTTCCACTCTTTCAATTTCACAATGGCAAGGTGAGTAGCGCGACCTATCATCGTACTGTTCTGTGTTGTATCCCTGGGAAAAAGATTTTTTGCCAACTGCTGCGATATGGTGCTTCCACCGCCTGCGTTCTGTCCAAGCAGTAGTGATTTTACAATAACACGTATCAGGCCCCGCGGGTCAATCCCCGAATGCCTGCTGAACCGTATATCCTCAGTGGCAATGAGTGCATCGACCAGATAGGGAGACAAATCATTATATTCAACCAGTGTTCTGTTCTCAATAAAGAACTTATCGAGCAGTTCTCCGTTATCCGTATATATTTCCGATGCGAGGTTTGTTTGCGGATTCTCAAGTTCCTCGAAAGTGGGCATAAATCCAAACTCACCCTTCGCAATCATATGAAAGAGAATGAACACAGAAATAAAAATTAATCCGAAGATCGACCACAGAATCCCAAGATATACATTATGTTTGTTGGCTTTTTTAACCATTATGAGCTTTGTTTGGGACAAAAATAACAATAATTTATAGCAAAAATTTGAGTCTGCTAAATCAATTGGTATAATTTTGTGCATTCATTCAATAAAGTGAAAGAGAATAATATGATTAAGAATCTGGTTATAGTTGAGTCGCCGGCCAAGGCAAAAACGATTGAAAGATTTCTGGGAAAGGATTTTTTGGTGAAGTCAAGTTTCGGCCATGTAAGGGACCTGGCAAAAAAGAACCTCGGAATTGATGTTGAAGATAATTTCCGTCCGGAGTATATTGTTTCAGCCGACAAGAAAAAAGTTGTCAAAGAGCTGAAGGAGCTGGCAGGAAAAGCAGAAACAGTATGGATTGCTTCCGATGAGGACCGTGAGGGTGAAGCAATAGCCTGGCACCTGAAAGAGGTGCTAAAATTGGACGAAACGAAAACAAAACGTATTGTTTTCCATGAGATTACAAAAGATGCCATTCAAAAAGCCATCGCCTCTCCCAGGGGTATTGATGAGAACCTTGTGAACGCCCAGCAGGCCAGAAGGGTATTGGACCGGCTGGTTGGTTTCGAGTTATCCCCACTCCTGTGGAAAAAGGTAAAGCCCTCCTTGTCGGCCGGAAGGGTGCAGAGTGTTGCCGTAAAGCTTATCGTGGAGCGGGAACGGGAGATCAATGGATTCGATCCAAAAACCTATTTCAGGGTTACCGCAGGTTTTGCTCTGCCCGCTAGCGGAAAGGAGGTAAAGGCCGAACTGTCGAAGCGATTCGACAATATCGAAGATGCCCGCACCTTCATGAAAAAAGCCATAAATGCAGATTTTACCGTCAGTTCCGTTGAGAAAAGACCCGGTAAAAAATCTCCTGCCCCTCCATTCACCACCTCTACGTTGCAACAGGAAGCCAGCAGGAAACTTGGATTTTCAGTTTCACAGACCATGTCTGTGGCACAGCGACTTTATGAATCGGGACTTATTACCTATATGAGAACAGACTCGTTGAGTCTTTCGGGGCTTGCTATTTCAACAGCCTCCGCAGAAATTAAAGCGCAGTTTGGAGAAAAATATCTCAAGGTTAGAAAATATGCAACAAAATCGAAAGGGGCACAAGAGGCGCATGAAGCAATCAGGCCCACTTACATCAGTAACCGCAGCATTAAAGGAAGCAGTCAGGAACAACGGTTGTATGAGCTTATCTGGAAACGTACCATCGCCTCCCAGATGAGCGATGCACTACTCGAAAGAACCACAGTGAAGATCGACATCTCCAATGCCGAAGAACATTTTGTTGCAACTGGAGAGGTCTTGATTTTTGACGGTTTTCTGAAGGTATATATTGAATCAACCGACGACGAGAACAAGGAGGAAACTGGCAAGCTTCTTCCTCCGCTAAAGCAGAACGATCAGCTCAATTGCAATATTATTGAGGCAACCCAGAAGTATACATCCCCACCTGCCAGATACAACGAGGCGAGTCTGGTTAAGAAGCTTGAAGAGCTTGGAATTGGTCGCCCGTCTACTTACGCTCCTACCATATCGACGATACAAAACAGGGATTACGTGGTAAGGGAGACCCGCGAAGGAGAGAAGCGCAAAGTGGCGAACCTGGTGCTTCAACAGGGAAGCGTGAAAGAGATCTCTAAAACAGAGGTCTATGGACAGGAAAAGCAAAAACTTTTTCCAACAGACATCGGAATCGTGGTAAATGATTTTCTGGAACAGTATTTTGTGGAGATCATGAATTTTAACTTCACTGCCGATGTTGAAAAGCAGTTTGATTCCATTGCGATGGGAAAGGCTGACTGGAAAAGGATGATCAGCAAATTTTACACTCCTTTTCATAAAAACATTGACGAAACATTACAAACTTCGGAACTTTCGAAAGGTGAAAGGGTATTGGGATCGCATCCGGAGAGTGGCAAGCCGGTTTCTGTTAAGATCGGAAGATATGGACCGATGGTGCAGGTCGGAGTAGCAGATGATGAAGAAAAACCACAATTTGCAAGCCTTTTGAAAGGACAGAGTCTGGAAAAACTGACACTTGAAGAGGCGTTGGACCTGTTTAAACTTCCGCGAAACCTGGGTAAGTTTGAAGATGCCGATGTTACAGTTGCCATAGGCAGGTACGGACCTTATGTTCGACATCAGAATAAATTTGCATCACTCGGTAAGGCGGATGATCCCTATTCTGTAACCCTCAACAGGGCAATCGAATTGATAACCAAGAAAAGAGAGGAAGAGAAAAACAGGATCATAAAGGAATTTGATGATCAACCCGGGTTACAGATTTTGAACGGTAGGTATGGTCCCTATATCACCTTCAACAAAAAGAATTATAAAATTCCCAAAAGCAAAAAGCCGGAAGAGCTGTCCCTGAAGGAGTGTCTGGAGATCATTGAAAAAACTCCGGATAAACCCTCCCGGGGAAAAAAACGTAAAACATAAGACATATGGACCTCAACGGATATTTTGACCCTGTAAGCCTTGACCGGCCTGAATTCCACTTTCTGCCGGAAAAACAGTCGTTTAGCAGAAACATCTCTATTCATACCCCCGACCAGCCCATACGCGATCTGGACCGTTACCAACTTGCGCTGATCGGTCTGCCGCAGGATGAAGCAGCATATATCAAAGGCAGTGCCAAGGCGCCCGATCTGGTAAGGGGAATGCTCTACCAACTGCGCAAGATCAATAATAATGTGAAGGTGTACGATCTCGGGAACCTGAAGATAACCAATCAAATCAACAATACTTACTTTGCCATCAGGGATGTCATACTGGAATTGGTGGAGCGCGATGTAATACCTTTTTTTATTGGGGGTTCCCAGGACCTGACATACGGAGCAATTTTAGCACTTGGAAAATTGAAGGGGATCCGGCAGATCCTTACCGTAGATCCCCGTTTCGATTTCTGGATGGAAAACGAATCACAGATCAATTCAAGAAACTACCTGGATTATATCCTGAATAAAAAAGTAAAAGGCCAGTTCACCTATTCGAACATCGGTCACCAACAATATTTTATCGCTGAAAATCAGATAGATGTGCTTCACAATGAGTATATGGAAAGCATGCGCCTGGGTGAACTCAGAGAAGATATTAAAAAGGCTGAACCACTGATCAGGGATGCGGACCTGATTAGCATAGACATGAATTCAGTCAGGCATTCCGATGCCCCGGGTGTTACAACACCATCTCCAAACGGACTATTTGGTGATGAGCTTTGTGCGCTTACCCGTTACGGGGGAATAAGCGAAAAAGTCAAGATATGCGGTCTGTTTGAGCTTTCGCCTGACAAAGACCTGAACGGTCAGACGAGTCACCTGGCAGCCCAGGCTGTCTGGTATTTTATTGACGGACTTTCTCATCGTCTGAAAGAGAATCCCCTCGAAACATCAGAACATACCAGGAAGTTTATAATTTCACCCGGGGAGATAAACGAGGAGCTGATATTTTATAAAAGCAATCTTTCTGAACGCTGGTGGATTGAGATTCCTGTAAAAAATCCTGTAACTAATTATAACTATTTTATCTCCTGTTCGTATGACGATTATAAGCGGGCGTGCAACAATGTAATACCAGACCGCTGGATGCGTTACTTACTGCGATTAAATGGGTAAATATTTAAAATTTATCTTTTGAAATGAATTAGTTTTATTAATTGACATGCAGAGAAAAAAAATTCTGGCAGGAATCCCGTGCAACTTTATTAACATTCATCTGTTAATAATATTTGTTCTACCCGATATTTTTTACTTATTTTACTTCGGCAAACAAGCGAGATATAAGCAAAGAGAAGAGTATTAAGTATTATAATGAGCAAACTGACAAGAATATTATTTCTTTTGATTATGTCATTTAACCTAATGGCCCAACAAGATCCGAAACTAAGTCAGAATATGTTTCTTGTCCCGGTGTTTAATCCCGGGGCCATGGGACAGACCAATAAAATATGTGCAGCGGCGGCTTTCAGAAACCAATGGGCAGGAATACCCTCTGCTCCTGTGGTATCCACATTCACCGCGCATGCTCCCTTCACTTTGTTTAATCGTTCACACGGGGCGGGCATTAACCTCATGAATGATAATCTTGCCCTGAACAATGATCTCTTTGTCAGTTTAGCCTACTCTTATAAAATAGATATTGGTACAGGAGTCCTTGGTGCAGGCGTGAGTGCTGGTTTTGCCAACCATTCCTTTGATCCTTCGGGTTTGAATGGTGCAGACGTTATTGATGTAACTGGTGATGATGCCATACCGCAAAATTCTGCCAGTCTTTTTGGCTTTGATATGGGGCTGGGGGCATTTTATTCAACCAACAATCTATATGTTGGGTTATCCACAACCCACATCAACCAGACATCATTTAATTTTCCTGATGAGATAGCAGAAACCAGGCTGATCAGGCATTATTATGCTGTTGGCAGGTACACCGTCCAATTGCCCAATCCGGTTTTTGAGTTAATGCCATCATTTTTGCTGCAAACAGATGGAAAGGACAACCACATTTATCTCAATACCAACCTTCGATACAATAAAAGATTCTGGGGGGGAGTTAGTTATTCAGTTGGAGGAGCCATCAGTACACTGTTCGGCATTGAACTTCTGAATGGAGTCAGGGTAGGCTATTCATACGACATTGAATTATCGCCCCTGTTTAAATATAGCAGCGGGTCGCATGAGATCACTGTACGCTATTGCTTTGATCTCAGCCTTGACAAAAGTCCGGAAAAATATGAGAGCATTAGATTTTTATAATATTTTATTATATTTAAAATGTTTTTTATAACTTGACCATCTTGATGAAACAAAGAATTTGCATAAACACCCAAGCCATGAAAAGAGTATTATTATTGGTATTACTTGTAGCTTTATTAGGTAGCTGCAGTAGTTATAACACGGGAGAACTAGTTGGAGTGCAGGGACGAAAACCCTATGTTGAGCCAGATCCCTACGGAATGTTGTTCATTCCTTCAGGTTCTTTTACAATGGGGCCGAGCGATCAGGATGTAGCGTGGACACAAAATGCTATGTCCAGAACGGTTTCCATAGATGCATTCTGGATGGATGAAACTGAAATCACAAACAATGAATACAGACAATACGTATATTGGGTACGTGATTCGATCATTAGAAAGTTCCTGGCAGTAAATGGTCAGGAAGACTTTCTTTACCTGGATGAAAACGGGCAGCAGCTGAATGACAGGGATGGTCAGCCCAGGATTAACTGGGACACACCTATGGATGTGATCAATAAAGATAAAGAAGGAAACCTAAAAAATATGGTGTATGGAGATCCTGCCAATCCCGACGATGCCGGTATGGGTATCTATCATTCTGGTTTAGACCGGCTATCATTCCGCAACAGGGAATTGGATGTAAGTAAACTGATACATAATTATTATTGGGTTGATCTCCACCAGGCTGCCAAAAGAAGCAGCCGGATGAAATTAGAATACAGTGGCGGAATAGCTGACCCAACGGTCACATACGATGGAGAAGTGGTCAGACCTGATGGCACCAGGGAGGAAATCACAAGCAGGGGCTCTTTTGTACACAAGGATTGGGTTCTGGTATACCCGGATACACTTTGCTGGATTGCCGACTTTACCTACTCATACAACGAGCCTTTGGCTACAATGTATTTCTCGCATGTCTCCTATGATAATTATCCTGTTGTAGGTGTTACCTGGAAACAGGCAAATGCATTCAGCATCTGGAGAACAAATCACCTGAATGATGCACTTGCAAAATCAGGATTACCCCTTGTTCAGGATTACAGGCTGCCCATTGAAGCTGAGTGGGAATTTGCGGCCCGGGGTAACCTCGATCACAGTATGTATCCATGGGGTGGCATTTACACAAGAAACAGATTAGGTTGTTTTGTTGCCAACTTCAAACCACTTCGTGGGAATTATGTTGACGATGGCGCACTGGCAACAGAAAGGGTTGCAACCTTTGCCGCCAATGAATTCGGATTATATGATATGGCAGGCAATGTTGCAGAATGGACCATCAATGCATATGATCCTTCAGCCTATGTCTTTTCTTCAACACTTAATCCCAACTACAAGTATAACGCACATCCTGACGACCCGCCAGTTATGAAGCGTAAGGTGGTCAGGGGAGGCTCCTGGAAGGATGTTGCACGCTACCTGCAGGTAAGTATGCGAGATTACGAATACCAGGATACGGCAAAATCATATATCGGATTTCGTTGTGTGCGTTCATATTTAGGTACAAATTAATTCTAATATAACGAATTATGGGAATTACAGAAATAGTTCAAAGTTCGGGTTGGAAATCTTTTACAGCCAAGCTTTATGGTTTCGGAGCAGCCATCGTGATTGTAGGCGCATTGTTTAAAATCCAGCACTGGCCGGGAGCAGGTATGGCCCTTACCGCCGGTTTGCTGATTGAAGCAATTATATTCTTCTTTTCAGCATTTGAACCGTTACATGAAGAGCTGGACTGGACCCTGGTCTATCCTGAACTGGCAGGGATGTCCGATCCCGATGAAATCGATGAATACAAGGAACAGGCCATTGCCGGTCGAAATGTGGGACTGCAAAAATTTGATGAATTGATTCAGGAGTCACAAATCAGTGAAGCAGATGTAAAAAACCTGGGAAAAAGTATCTCCGCCATTTCTTCAAGTTCCGAGTCTATTGCCGATATTACTGCAGCCTCGCTGGCAACAAAGGAGTATTTTGATAAAATGGGGTCTGCTGCATCAAATATGGATCAGGTGGCTACCGCATATGGCACCAACACTGGTGCCTTGAATCAGCAGGTTGAAACACTTGCTGCATCATATAAGAATACCTCCCAACTGATAGATGAAAAAGGAAAAGAGATTGCAGAAAGATTTGCAGCATCAAGTGCCAATCTTACAGCGGCCTATGAAGCCATGTCGGGAGAGGTTAAACAGGAACATACACAAATCTCCGAGAGCCAGAAAAAGTTCCAGTTACAGCTTGAAACTCTCAGTAAAAATCTGGGAGAACTCAATAACAGCTATTCCACACAGGTGGAAGGCAGTAAGGAACACCTGAAAGGAACTGCAGATGTTTATAAAGGTCTCAATGAAATGGTAAACAGCCTGAAAGCTTCAGTCGATGAAACGCAAAAGTACAAGGAGGAGATTACCAGACTGAGTGAAAGCCTCTCTGAACTGAATAACATTTATGGTACCATGCTTTCAGCAATGAGTATTCGAAAAAATAAGTAATTAATGTTGTTTTAATCCATTTCGAATGGGACACGGTAAAGAAACTCCGAGACAAAAGATGATCGGCATGATGTATTTGGTGCTGACAGCCATGCTGGCGCTGAATGTATCTAAAGATGTACTTGATGCATTTGTTATCGTGGATCACGGACTCAACCAGACCACTTCTAACTTTACCTCCAAAAACGAAGGGTATTACAGTAAGTTTGACCTTGCTTATTCCCAGAATCCGGAAAAGGTGGAGGAGTGGAAAAACAAAGCTGACGAGGTAAAGAAAAGGACGAATGAGCTATATGGTTTCATGAATGAGTGCAAAATAGAAATTGTTAGTGTCAAGGATCCTGATGCAGTGCATGATGGTGAGGTCGAACTGGCAGAAGTCTCAGTTAAAGATAACACTGACACACCCGCACAGATCATGATTGTCGAAAAAAAGGGGGCTGAACTGAAGCAGATGGTCAATGATTACAGGGAATATATGATATCACTAATTGATGATCCCGAAGAGTATAAAGGACTTATTGAATCCATAAAAGGAAACCTTGACACACACGATCATCCGGCGAAAAAGGCAGGAGAACCCGATCATCCATGGGAGAGCCATAATTTTGAGCACCTCCCACTTGCATCCGTAATTACGATTCTCTCAAAAATGCAGGCTGATGTGAGAAATGTGGAATCTGATGTAATTAATTATCTGCTTGAACAGATTGATGCAAGAGACTTTAAGGTAAATGTGCTTGAAGCGATCGTCCTGCCAACCTCCAATGTAGTATTTAAAGGACAAGAATACAAGGCGCAGGTTTTCCTCGCGGCATATGATTCAACCAATTCCCCCCAAGTGGTACTTGATAATGGTCAAACGCTTGATGTGCAGGGAGGAAAGGGTATTTTTACCACCTCCTCAAATACGCCGGGAGATAAGTCATGGGGAGGTATACTGAGGTTGGATAACGACGGACAGATGATTGAAAAAAAGTTTACTGCTTCCTACCGCGTCGCTGAGGCCAATGCCGTGATCTCTCCGACAAAAATGAATGTGTTTTACAGAGGTGTCGACAATCCGGTTTCTGTCTCGGCATCAGGTGTTACAGAAAGCGCCGTCAGGCCAAGAATCTCTTCAGGTACCATAAAAAAAGTATCTCCTGGCAATTATATAGTGCAGCCAGGTCCACGTGAAGACAATAGCAAGATTAGTGTTTATGCTGAGGTCGAAGGAAAAGAGAGCTTCATGGGAGAGATGAATTTTAGGGTGCTGAATCTGCCCTCGCCGACTGCAATTGTTCAAGGTTTGCCTAAAGGTAGTGGCTTTATGACATTAGGTAGCCTTACACAGCTACAGAGAGTGGAGGCTGTGGCAGAAGATTTTCTCTTTGATGTCGTCTTTACTGTTACAGGGTTCAAGGTCAATGTGGTAGGCGCCGGGGGAATTAATATCATTGAAGAATCAACCAATGAATCATTTACAACCGCGCAAAAGGATCTTTTCAGGAGAATGAGGGCCGGACAAAGGGTTTTCATAGAAGATGTAGAGGCCATTGGTCCGGATGGCGTGAAACGCTCACTTAATAGTATAACAATTAAAATTCGATAGTGATGAAGATAGCTAAGTATCTGTTTATGACCGTTGTTGCCACAGGCTTTTCAGCCAGTGTATACACCCAACAACCCAATACCAGTATGGCACAAGGAGGCCCTCAAGCAGCCTCGATGAGTACAGTGGCTACTGAAGATGTTTATACGAGGGAAAATATTATTCCGACCAAAAAACCAATTCCATATCCCTATCTCAGGGAAGCCGATGTTATGTGGGCCAAAGATATCTGGAGAATAATTGATCTCCGGCAGCGAATGAATTATCCGCTGCGCTATCCTGAGACAGAACCAATTGAATCTAGATACAGCCTGTATCTTTTGCTCATGGAAGGACTCCGCTCAGGGGAAATTACCCCCTATGCTTACAATGACTTTAATAATCCGTTTGCTGAACCGACATCACTTGCTAACGTCTATAACAGAATTGAAGCCGATTCCATATTTGATGATAATGGTGAGGTCAGCAGGGTTGATACCAGGGGAGGAAACATAAAAGGTTTCTATGTGAAGGAAAAATGGTATTTTGATAAACAACATTCAGAGATGAGGGTACGCATCACTGCTTTGGCTCCACTGATTATTCGACCAAAATTCGATCCGATTACGATGCAACCACTTCCTGGTGTCGACAGAATCATTCCTTTCTTTGTCTATTTTCCCCAATGCAGGGACCTCTTAGCAACACACGCGGTTTTCAATCCAAACAATGATGCACAGAACATCTCTTTTGATGATCTCTTTATTCAACGCAGGTTTGCAAGCACCATTGCGGCAGAATCCAATGAATTTGGCAACAGATTTATTGTTGATTATGTAGGTGGACAAGATGCATTGCTTGAAGCTGAAAGGGTCAAAAAAGAGATATTTATAATGGAACATGATCTTTGGGAATATTGACAAATGTTTTATATCAAAAAAAAGCCGCATCCCTAAAAGATGTGGCTTTTTTTATAGTGCACTAAATAAATCTGTCGCCCAAATCTGATCTGATATCATTTACAAATTCCTTAATCCGTTGTTCTTCCTCCTTTTTACAGACAAGAAGGACATTATCTGATTCCACAACAATATGGTCCTCTAACCCTTGAAGCAAGACCAATTTCTCATCCGAAACATTAATAATATTGCCAGTGGAGTTATATAAAAAAACATGCTTGCCGGTAACTGCATTCCCATGCCTGTCGGTTTCCATCTGCTCATATAGCGAGCCCCATGTACCCAGATCAGACCATCCGATATCGGATGCAAGCACATATACATTTTCAGCCTTTTCCATAATAGCATAGTCAATACTGATATTTCGGCATCGTGCATATGTCTCTTCAATGAACTTGTCCTCATGTACCGTACCATATTTGCCCTTCCCCTTCTCAAATAGTGTATGTACCTCTGGAATATGCGTCTCAAAAGCCTGCATAATCGTCGGTAACGACCAGAAAAATATGCCGGCATTCCAGTAAAATTCTCCACTTTCACAAAAGACCTTTGCCATCTCAAGGTCTGGTTTTTCAGTAAAGGTCTTTACCTTTTTAAGTCCAATATCCTCATAACCAGTCACGCTTTTTTGAACTGCCTGGATATACCCATAGCCTGTCTCAGGTCTGCTCGGCTGAATTCCAAGGGTAAGCAATGCCTGTTTATCTCCTACAAACTCCAAACCATACTTTACCTGCTGCAAAAAAACATCCTCTTTGATAATCAAATGATCTGATGGAGCCACAATAATCTGGGCTTCAGGCTCTTTTCCAAGAATCCTGAAATTAGCATAATCTATACAGGGTGCGGTATTGCGCCTTGAAGGTTCAAGCAAAATGTTCTCTTCAGGAATTGCTGGCAGTTGAGCGCTGATAATCTCCTTATAACCGGCATTACTTACAATGTAAATATTGTCTGCAGGTATTAGCTCTTTGAACCGGTCAAAAGTTTGTTGTAATAATGTTTTTCCAACTCCAAGTATATCAATAAACTGTTTTGGGTACTTTTCTCTGCTTAATGGCCAGAATCGGCTTCCTATACCACCAGCCATTATAATGGCGTAATACTTGTTATTCATATCTTCTTATTGTTCCTAAAGTTAGATAATCCATACAAAATGAACATACAGACTATTAAATATACAATAAATTATTAGAACAGGATTACTTCAGAGACGTTTTATATCATGTCAGTATTATTATTTATAAATTTACAACATGTTAAAAAAGGTTGCAACCATAGGGAGGTATTTAATATTGCTTAGAAGTATTTTCTCCAAGCCAGAGAAGTTTTATATATATTACAGGCAAACGATCCGTGAAATGGAAAATCACGGTCTCGGTTCAATTGGAATTATTGCTATTATATCTCTTTTTGTTGGTGCAGCAATCACAATACAAACCAATTTTAATATCGAGAACCCCTGGCTGCCAAGATACATAGTCGGAGTAACAGTCAGAGACTCCTTGCTACTTGAATTCTCATCCACCATGGTAGGACTCGTAATTGCCGGCAAAAGCGGTTCAAGTATAGCCTCCGAAATAGGAATGATGCGCATTACAGAGCAGATCGATGCCCTTGAGGTAATGGGCATTAATTCGGCAGCATTTCTGATACTTCCAAAACTCATTGCCATGGTGATTTTCCTGCCTGTTTTATGCGCACTGAGTGTTGCAGTAGGTTTATTCGGCGGCTACATGATCTGCCTTACGGGCGATAACATTCCGGTGGCGGATTACATCTATGGAATCCAGTATGTCTTCTATCCCTATTATCTTGCTTATGCCATGGTTAAAGCTGCATTCTATGCATTTATTATCACAACCATTGCCGGTTATTATGGTTATTATGTGGAAGGTGGAGCAGTAGAGGTCGGGGAATCGAGCACGAGAGCAGTTGTTATGAGCAGCATCTTTATTCTTTTTACTAACCTGGTACTTACCAATATTATTTTACATTGATTAGCCTGAAAAATATAACTAAAAAGTTCGATGGACAATATGTGCTGAACGAGTTAAGTCTGACCCTCGAAAAAGGGAAATGCAATGTGATTATTGGCGAAAGCGGCTCAGGAAAAACTGTCCTGATGAAATCAATTGTCGGATTAATGGATGTTGATGAAGGTGAAATTTGGTACGATACGCAAAATTTTACAGTCATGGGGACCCGTGAAAAACAGGAGTTGCGAAAGAATATGGGAATGCTTTTCCAGGGGGCGGCACTCTTCGACTCACTTACCATTGAAGAAAATGTTATGTTCCCCTTGAACATGTTTACCAATGATACATACAAAGAGAAACTAAATAGAGTCAATTTTTGTTTGGACAGGGTAGCATTAAAAAACGTAAACAGCCTGCTTCCTGCAGAACTGAGCGGAGGAATGAGAAAAAGAGCAGCAATAGCCAGGGCAATTTCGCTATCCCCCGATTACCTGTTTTGTGATGAACCCAACTCAGGACTTGACCCGAAAACAGCCATACGTATTGACAACCTGATCAGGGACATTACCAAAGAGTATGAAATCACCACAGTAGTGAATTCCCATGATATGAATTCAGTACTGGAAATCGGAGATAAAGTAATCTATATTTACAATGGCTGCAAGTGCTGGGAAGGCACCAAAGAAGAAGTGCTTCATAGCAACAATGAGGCACTCAACAGTTTTGTTTTTGCTACAAGAATGGCACAACAGATTAAACTATCCTAAACAATCCCTAAAAACAAACCGACAGATCAACCATTATAATTATCGAATTTTCAGTTGGTCATTGCTGTCGAAGGACCATATTAATATTTCCTACATAATCAACGGTCTGTCAATCTGTTTGGCCTTTCTCTCAGCTCGTTTCCAGCCAAATGTGAGATTCATCCCAAACCAAAGATTTACCGAGCGGGTATTTAACGGAATCAATGCTCCGCTGATAATATTGTCGGAAATAACATACATATTCAGTGGGCCCACATTAAAAGAGATGCCAGCCCCAAGATTATTGAATTTCCTGTTCATATAGGAATAACTGAGCGAAAGATTGATAAACTTACCTGTGGTCATATTGACCGTACCTGTAAACTGCTGAGCTATCTTCTGATTCATAAAATCAGTTCTTGACAAAAGTCCGAACCCTATCTTTTCAACAGGATAATATGAGGCGCCAACGAATAACTTTGTGTTCAGCCTTGAGAAATAGGGCTGACCGGTTACAAATGAATAGGACTGATCCAGTGAGTCAATTAACTCGCTTAAGAATGTTGTATCTATCCCGGTAAAAGGGTTGGCATCAAGACCTGTGAATTCATAATCAAAACCAAACGATCCCTTTATTGTGTTGTTCCATTTAATCCCCCCAAGGTCCAGCACTGATGCGCTAAGCTGCAGCTGTGGAAGAATCCTGTAATTTATACCGGCATCAATGGCCAAACCAAAGCGGTTAAAATTTAATACACTTTGAACGATCTCCATAGGGGCTGAAGTAGAAAAAAAAGTATCGTCATACCATTCTGTAAAGTCCGCATCTTCAATATTTTCATCGAATGTAACAAATGTAGGAGCGGATGCACTTACCTGTATATCCGAATGGAGATTCCAGGAATCCATCGAAGTGGCAAGCTCAAATTCAGATTGCTTCGTTGTCAGGTTGGCAATTCCGAAAAGGGCCTTGCCCCGAATACCAATATCCAGATTGGACAGAATAAAATTCTTCTTTGACCATCCAAGGGAAAACTCATTGAAAACATTTATATCCGCTCCAATACCACTGAAAGAGAGAACTTCACCGTCCGGAAGCCCATTCAATACCAACTCAAATATACCTCTGGGATAATAGATAGCACCATCCACACGGGGAATAATATCTACCGAAAAGAAACTCTCCCCTGCCCTGAACCCAAACGATGCCAGGGATGTCCCTGCATCTACCTGAAAAAAGTTCACATCACTCAGATTTTTTAAAAAATCCTGTTTGTTGGCCAGCGGATGGAATGGGGTGATCAATGAGTCAATGTCGGAATTATAAAAGATGAGGTCATCAAATCCCAACGAACTGGATTTTACCTGTAACCGAACTGGGGCGGCACCGGGAAAGCCCAGGTAAAAACCACAACCAGGCTGTATGGCGGGATTGATCCTGTTTGATTGAGGCACCCCAGGCATAAAAAACATGGTATTCGGAATCTGCCCCTGAATAGAGGTGGTCATCACGATCATACATATGCATGCTGTAGTTAAAAATCGTGTGGTCATTTTCATAGACTGATATTCTTGAGTAACTAACCTATTTTCCTAAAAATCCAGTTCCAAAGGATTGACGCGAAAATCAACCCCAAGTGAAACCTGGTAGTTTAACATATAATTGCTTAGAAATTTAACCGGTACAAAATTCCCTTCAGTGGTAGTAGAGGTGGCCACTGTAATCTCAAGCATCATCCTGGTGGCATCATCCATGCCGTTCAAATCATCACCATCCAGCATGACAGATAACACATAGGGCTCAAGTACCGCTTCATCCAGTTCTCCCGTGGCGGCGTCAACAGGAGCAGCAGAAATCAATGCCTTCTGCTCATCGAACAGCGAAGCAACAATAACATCCGATGCATCGATAAAATGAATCTGGGCCGACAATCCAAGGGGCCATTCATTTATTGTAGTCAGCCTGAGCTCCAGTCCTTCAATAAAGCTAACGTTGCTCATGATCTCAGATAGATCAATATCCAACGTATCCTGCAACGTATAACCCGAAGTACTGAACCACAATGGCAGAATCACTTCAGTCTCCATCTCCATTTTGCTGTTCCTAAGAAAAAAATTCTGTTCTGTGGCACCCTCAGGACTGCCAATCGTGGCAAGAAAAGAGATATCAATTCTATCAGGTACATTAGAGATCAGCTCATCAATGTTACTGGTTTCTGTATTAATATTCCACTCCGAAGTAACTGTCTCTCCCAGCTGATCAATGGTAGGCGCCAATACCTGGAAGATATTGTTATCATCCGTGAATTCCAGGCTTGTATATGTACCGTCAGTAGCTGACCTTGCCCCAAGATTCAGAATGTTAAGCGATAAGGGTACACCATAGGAATTATGAACCGACAAACTGAATTGCGGATCGGCAAAATAGAACTCCGGCAGTCCGTCAATATTATTAAAGAAATCCAGATCAATGGACTCCTCCATATTGGCCACCTCCCTCTCACCAATAAAACCATAAATAGCATCAAACCCGATATTCGAGATAGAAACTTTGATACCCACTTTTTCATCCGCTGAGATTCCGGCCGAAGAAAGGGTAAAGGTCAGTGAAAAGGCTAAATCAACAAATGTGCTGTCATTGTTGTGTGACATAATTAAAGAGTAACCGGCAAGATCAACCACCTCGGTCACATCATAATTACCTGATTGGTCGCTGATGGTATAGACCGTGTCTAGCTGATTACCATCACTGTCAATAATGCTGCTGCTCTGTATATTGATCGTTCCGTCATGGCTCAGTTCACTGTAAAGTTCGAGGTTCAGACTACCTGAATTAAGCACGATGCTGTCGATCCTGTCACTCGCCTCTGTGCTGAATTCAATCTTCTCATAATTTTGAAATGTGTATTCCTGTCCCTCCAGCAAACTGCCCCAGAGATTAAAGTTTATTCCGCTTAAAGCATCTACTTCATCTCCTAATTTAAACTGAAAGTCTACTGCAGGCTGGTCAGGTACTTCCAGGAATTCCCCCGCCTCAAAGGCAAAAGCTGTCTCTGAAAAATAGATATAAAGCAAGCTGTCTTCTGTCTGCGAAATCAGTCCGGAAGAGTCATTTACTGCCTCAAGAATATCCTGAATACTGAAATTCCCGTATGCTACCGGGGCAGCAAAGGAGGGGGAAATTTCAGCTTCTTCAGACAACTTATCCATATTGAACTGGTCAAGATATCCGTCGCATGACCAGACCATTGACGACAGAACAACAAAGAGTGCTCCTATATTTAGAATTATTTTTTTCATGCCTATTCAATTGAATAATTATACAAAAATCCGTTTTGACTTCCTACGATCAGATTAAACCTGCTGTCGAAACCGGCAAAATACCCGATACTGTACCTTGTATTTCCTTCAAGCGGGAAGCCCTCATATAAAGTGCCATCTGAATTGATCAGATAAATCAAATTATTCTCCATATCAGTCATCCCAATTTTCAGATCTGATGAGGAAAATTCGTAAATATCCGGCAAAGAACGAATACTACCACCATTGATTTTGAATGAAAATAGTCTTTTTCCCTTTAAATCAAAAATTTCAAGCAGATTTTTATCAGCATAGATGAATTCTGTATTTCCATCCTGGTTGATATCCTTTATACGAAAAAAGTGATCGGATGTTGCAGTATGCTCAAAAACAGTTTCAACCTCTCCATTTAAATTGATCCCAATGATATCACCAGAAACTTCTGAGGTAATAAACCGCGGACCTCTTCCCGATATATTCATATCAAGATAAAAAACATTATTGTTAGAGGCAATTACCGGGTCCTTAATCAATATCCTTTCATCTCCCCTCCTGTCCAATATATAGGCTCTGATCTGATCCGAAAAAACAATATAATCCTTATCCCCAATCCTAAAATGTTGAACCGGTTTTTGAACCGTGCCTTCAGAGCTCGGAAACTTCCAGCCAGGCACAATGTTCCCCTCAATATCATATACATAAACCTCCCTGTTCTCACACGCCACGAAAATCCTGTACTCTTTTCTTTTATCATAGTCAAACAATGCCAGACCATTGGTTGCATCTGCACGCAATTTAATTGGATATCGTTCCACATAATTTCCATTCCTGTCCAACAGGTGAATTCCTGTTGCGGTATTGAAAAGATATTGCAATTTTCCATTATTATAGTAATCGACCTGAAATATCTCGCCCATAACCGGACCATCCAATCTCACCTTCCACAAAATCCGACCCGTACTGTTAATCAGGTATACTGTGTTTTTGGCATCCTGCACAACGATCTCCTTCTCTGAAGTGTAATGATTAATAGTCAAATAGGGTTTCCCTATGGCGGTCGAATCCAGAAGGCTTTCCCAAACGGTATGCGCCTTCTCTTTTATCTGCGAGGTATAGCCAAGACTTATGCTTGAATAAAACATCTCCCCTTCAGTTACGTACTGAATAATTATTCCGGGTATCTTTCTAATAGGTTGTGATAGTTCTTTAGTAACCTGTTTTACCGGTTTTTTTAACATGTAGTCCTTCCTGGCCATATAGGATCCAGGGTTGAAAAAGTATGTGAAATTAGATTTGGTCGACATCAGATTGTTCAAATCCTCAAAATATACCTCATTTATCAGTGTCTTGTGAAGAATATTTTGATAAATTGTTCTGGAAATGGCCTCTTTTGAATCACTAAAAACGATATAATTATCATATAATGCAAAATGGGACTTGATAAACTTCCTAATAATATAATGTTGATAGAATTGTTCCGGAAAATTAAAGATGTTATAACCAATCTGGTCGTCCAGCTGAAAGCTGTCGGTATACTGTTTCGAATCTTCTTCCCTAACCGCTGCCATTTCATCAATCCAATGGGTTAGCCTGTTTAACGTCTCAGAATGGCTTCTTATCTCAACCATCACAACTTCATTATAGCTTTCTTTTCTGTTATCCTCCATTGTAAACCATACAATTTCATCACTGACCATCTCCAGAATACCACTGAAAATACTCTCTTCAACGCTCATTTTAGACTGATTATCGGCCGACTGAAATTCTAATAATTCGTCTCTCTCTTCAAGTTCTTCCTTGAATCTGTTTGCGAAACGTTGTACATCACTGATTCCAACAGCCATAAATTCTATGGCATTGGATGGAATAAAAGAAGTTGCATCCATGCGTACAGGTCTTTGCCCCTGAAAAAGATTGAGCCAATTTCCTAAAGAATCATCAGCAAAGGTCATTCCATGCAGCAACATAACATCCTCCCTTAAGTCAATGTCGAATTCTCCCCAGGATGCCAGCTCAGAAACCGGAGACAATTTATAATGCATTTCATTGTTGATCAGGGGAAAGAAAAGCTGATCAAGAAACGGGTAGTTCAGGTACAAATTTCCCAATACATATTTTCCGGCTGTAGGAGCAACCTTTTTAAAGCCCTTCTGAAAATATATGCCACTGTTGGAATTCAATGTTCTGATAGCATCTTCAAGCAAAATTGATGATGTACCAGCAATCAGCAGTCCTCCCGTGATCGCATAGGAAAAACCCTTTACATTATTATTATTGCGGAAGGAAACATCTTTTAAAATTACTGTTTCATATCTCCTTTCATTGACAATTACCCCTATATCAAAAACCGAATTGAGTTCATGGTCCAATTCGCTGAACGAGACATTTTCTCCGGGAGAAACATAGAAAAGCGCTGATAACCTGTCTTTTCCCAGTAGGTGAATAGAAAGGCTCAGTTGTCCACTTTCAAGGCATTTCCTGAGCAGGGGCATGCGGTTCAGATGGTCATGCAATTGCTGAAAAAGCGAATCAAATTCATTGAAATACCGGTAGGTCAGCAAGTCTGCCCACAACTGGCTCTCTGTCTCAAATTCTTCGGAAAAGAACCGATAATCCAGTTTTTCTATAAACAGGACAGCATTGGCCGGAACCGCCTCCGCAGCATCTGCTTTCTGATAAGAATGCTTGCTTCTGAACAAAACAATAAAAAGCAAACCTGTCACAATGATCGCTGGAATACCAACAATTAAAATCCTTTTCAGCATGAATCATCACTTTACATTCAAAAATATAAAAAAGCATAGTTTATTCTCCAGGAACTTACCAACATTATAAATTTGATATCCTCAGTACAGAACAAAAAATTCCTCTATTATTTATACATTTGAACCTGTCTGACTGGTACAATTTTTGCGGACATAATAAAGCAATACGGGTAAAACATGAAAACTGTTGTACTGATTTTTTTTATTCTCTTTTCCCTCAATGCTTACGGGCAGCGTTTTAGGGTGTTATCGGATAACAGCCGCGATCCGGTTGCCAATGTCGCGCTATTCAATACAACCAGGGAAAGAGCAGCAATAACAGATAGCATGGGATTTACCGGACCATTGCCGTTTTTACCAGGCGATACCATTGTGCTCCAGCACCCATCCTATAATACTGTGATGTTCCCTTACCATGAAATCAGGGATAAAAAGGTAATCCGGATGTCCAAGCGAAACATTCTGTTCGATGAATTTATCATCTCAGCCAGTAAAACAAGAGAAAGCAAACAGCTGCTTCCATATAAAGTAAGTGTTCTTCAGAATAAAGAGATAAGAAATAATCCTTCACAAACTTCTGCTGATCTATTGATGGAGACCGGAAATATCATTGTTCAAAAAACACAGGCTGGAGGAGGAAGTCCCATCCTGAGAGGATTTGAAGCAAACAAAATCCTGCTGGTAGTGGATGGTGTAAGACTGAATAACGCGATTTACAGAAGCGGCCACCTTCAAAACGCGATTACGATCGATCATGCCATTTTGGATAGAACCGAGGTGATCTTCGGTCCCAGTTCACTGATCTATGGCAGTGATGCACTCGGTGGAGTAATCCACTATTACACAAAGAACCCAGAGCTTGGCGGGGATAATAAAAAAAGGATAAACGGAGGCGCCTATATACAGCACTCCACAGCCAATAATGGAAAAGCCGGACACCTGAACTTCAATGTGGGAGGAGAAAAGATGGGCTCTCTGACAAGCATTTCCTATAAGGACCTGGGGAATGTGCGAATTGGTTCTACAAGAAATCTTTTTTACGGTGATTGGGGGAAAACATTGCATTATGCCAAACGGGAAGAAGATGGTACAGACAGCATGTATGTTAATCAAAATGAAAATATTCAGCTTCACACTGCCTATAAACAGATTGACTTCCTGCAAAAATTGAAATATTCCCAATCAGAGTTTATTGACTGGATTATGAACTTTCAGTATTCTACCTCTTCCAAAATCGAAAGGGGAGATTTTCTAAATGATTATAGCGGAGGTTATCTGGAATATGCTGAATACTATTATGGTCCTCAGAACCGGCTGCTTGCATCGGTAAAAAACGTAAACCGAAACGATAACTCGTTCTTCACAAACGCTACATCAATCTTTGCTTACCAGCTAGTTGACGAAGAGAGGGTTTCAAGAAGATTCAATTCAAACGACAGACTCTCACAACTTGAGAGGGTAAATGTACTTAGCTTGAATATCGATTTGCTGAAAATATGGGATGCAAACAAAAGACTTAATTACGGCTTTGACCTGATATATAACAATGTGGGCTCAGGTGCAACCTATGAAAACATTGTAACCGATAAAATACGCCCGGCGCAGACACGCTATCCATCAGGAGGAAGCAATACCTTTTCCTCATCAATATATGCCAGTTATAAAAAAATCTTTAGCGATGAACTGGTTCTAAACGGTGGACTTAGATACAACTATTCACTGCTCCATTCAGTATTTAACAACCCCTCTCTCGCATTTGATACTACGAGGATTAATTATGGAGCATTAACAGGAAGCGCCAGTCTGGTGTATCACCCTACCCAGGAGTGGCAGATCAATGCCATTCTCTCCTCCGGGTACAGAAATCCAAATGTGGATGATTATGGAAAAATCAGAGCCAAGAATGATTATATCATCATACCCAATCCCGACATCAAACCAGAATATACCTACAATGCAGAAATGGGGGTGAGCAGGGTAATAGAAGGATTTCTCAGGATGGATGCTGTTGGCTATTATACTTTACTAACCAATGCTATTGTTCGTACCGACTACACCTTAAACGGACAGGACTCCCTGTTCTATGACGGAACGTTGTATAGGATCTCTGCCAATTACAATGCGAATCTGGCACATATCTACGGAGCTTCAATAAATGTGATCTCAGACTTTTACAACAACATTGTGCTGAAAGCATCCATGAATATCACTAAAGGAAAAAACCTTACTGACGACGTACCGCTCGGGCATATCCCCCCAGTATTTGGCAGGGTAAGTATTACCTATGATTACAAAAAACTTATGTTCGATAGTTACATTTATTACAATGGATGGAAATTTACCGATGCGCTTTCTCCTTACGGTGAGGACAACGAAGAAGAAGCAACCATATTTGGATTCCCCGCCTGGTGGACCCTCAACTTGAATACCTCATATACAATCAATGATTATCTTACGGTCCGGTTCAGCATTGAAAACATTCTCGATCAGTTTTACAAACCCTACGCTTCGGGAGTAAGTGCACCAGGCAGAAATTTCATACTCACCCTGCGAACAAATTTCTGATCCTTTGAATGGATTTCTTTTTATATTATTTGCTATTTTTATCCTCTTCATGTCAGAAATATCACCCAAAATCGAAGAAAGCTGGAAGAGAGCTCTTTGGCAAGAGTTCCAATCTGAATATTTCACTCAATTGAAGAATTTCCTGCTCAATGAAAAATCACACTACAACATCTATCCTCCCGGGCCATTGATTTTTAATGCTTTTAACCGCACCCCACTGCATAAGGTACAGGTTGTGATTCTCGGACAGGACCCCTACCATGGTAAAGGTCAGGCACACGGATTATGTTTTTCGGTTCCCGAAGGAATAAAACCACCGCCGTCACTGGTAAATATTTTTAAGGAAATTCATGCCGATACCGGACTCCCTGTTCCTGCCCACGGCAACCTGGAGCCCTGGGCCGACCAGGGCGTTATGCTGCTGAACGCAACACTCACCGTCCGTGCCTCCTCTCCCGGATCACACCAGAACAAAGGCTGGGAACAATTTACAGACCAGGTAATAAGGATTATTTCTGAACAACGTAAAAATGTGGTATTCCTGCTTTGGGGAAAATATGCACAGGCCAAAAGGCCTCTGATCGATCCCGCACGTCACCTGGTTCTTCAAGCAGCCCACCCTTCTCCCTTCTCAGTCTACAACGGTTTTTTCGGCTGTAAACACTTCTCTGAAACCAATAAGTTTTTAAAAGATAACGGCCTCGAAGAGGTACACTGGGAAATTTAATGCTGAAAAACAGAATAATAAGCAGGATCCAAAGACCATTCTCCTCTCTTTGGCACAGTATTTGCTTTTTATTAAGCGACAGTTCATCCAAGCATATACCTGACTTTATTCGGGGCATGGTCCGTCTCACTCAGAGGCGGGCTTTTTATTTTTAAAAACTTTTGTACCCGATGATCTCCCGAACTTCACGGAGTGTTTTAGAGGCGCTTTCACGGGCCTTCTCAGCTCCCCTCTCAACCACATGACGCAAATATTCATCGTCGTGGTATATCGCCTGTATCTTCTCTCTATACGGGGTTGTGAATTTGACAATCTCCTCTGCAAGCTGTTTTTTCAGGTCACCATAACGAATCGTACAATTATTGTACTTCTCTTCATAATGTGCCAGTGTCGATTCGTCCGACATGATTTTAAGAAGGTAAAATAAATTCTGAATCGCTTCAGGCTTTTCCGAATTGGGCCTTTTAGGACCAGAATCAGTTACTGCACGCATTACTTTTTTACGAATCACTTCAGATTCATCGTTCAGGTAAATTCCGTTTCCTTCTGATTTTCCCATCTTGCCCGTTCCGTCAAGACCAGGGACCTTCACCAAATCACTTCCAAAATTGAATGGTTCCGGTAAGGTAAAATAATCAACATTGTAAATATGATTAAACCTTTTTGCAAACTTTCTGGCCATCTCAAGATTTTGTTCCTGGTCTTTTCCCACCGGTACCTTGTTGGCATTATGAATAATAATGTCGGCGCACATCAGCACAGGGTATGTCAACAAACCTGCATTTACATTCTCCGGCTGCTTTCTGATTTTCTCCTTGAAAGTGGTGGTCCGCTCCAGTTCTCCAACGTACGCGTTCATGTTTAACAGGAGATATAACTGGGATATTTCCGGAACATCACTCTGAATGTAGATAGTAGCCCTCTCCGGATCAATACCACAGGCTAAGTATTCGGAAAGTACCTTTTTAATGTTTTCGTGCAGATTTTCTGGCTTCGGATGTGTAGTTAGTGAATGCAGATCAGCTATAAAGAAAAAACAATTATATTCATGCTGCATCTTCACAAAATTACTTACCGCCCCAAAATAGTTGCCCAAATGCAGGTTGCCGGTTGACCTGATTCCACTTAATACAGTTTCCATATCTATTTTTAATAATGGATGCAAAATTAGCCATGAAATTCAGGTAGTGCAAGTATTCCTTTAAATATTGTTGATCGAATGAACTAAAAATAGCTACTTTTACCCCCCCCTTTTGCATTACAGCTTACAAAAACTGTTGATAAAACCCGAGGATAATTGCTATTATTTGCATATTTTTAAATTTAAAGCCAGTTCAATGGAATCCACCAGACAACAGAAAGTATCCAGAATGCTGCAGAGAGAATTGGGAAAATACTTTCAGCAACATGCCCGGGAGATGTTGCCCGGAAAAATGATTACCGTAACGGTTGTAAGGATCAGTCCTGACCTGGGAGTTGCAAAAGTATACCTGAGCATATTTCCGCTAAATGAGAAGGAAGAGCCACTGGAAAACATCCGGGCGAATGCATCTTCAATCAGATTCGATATCGGAAAGAAAATAAAGAACCAGGTACGAAGTATTCCGGAATTCATCTATTACCTGGATGATTCACTTGATTACATAGAGAATATTGATAACCTGCTTAACGAGGATAGATGAAATATGACCCGATAAAAAAAAGAGTGGGTTCTGTATTTAATAGAACCCCCTTCTTACGTAAGCTTTTCTATCATCTGCTGAATCTCCTTTTGCTCAGATCCTGGCATGTCAGAAAAGAACTGCGAAAAATAAGACCCTTGCTCCCCGATTCTCCTTCAATACTGGATGCAGGCTCCGGATTCGGACAGTATGACTATACCATGGCTTTACAATTTCCCTCCTCAACAATCACGGCCGTGGATATTAAACAGGATCAAATTGACGATTGCAATAATTTCTTCAACCGCATAGGCAAATCAGATAGAGTTAAATTTGAATATGGAGATCTGACCCGCTGGTCGAAACCTGATACATTTGATCTGGCCCTCTCAGTAGATGTAATGGAACACATTGAAGATGATATAACGGTATTCAGGAACCTGGCTGATAGCCTGAAAAAAGGCCGGTTTTTAATCATATCAACCCCTTCGGATATGGGGGGGAGTGATGTCCATGATGATCATGAAGACTCGTTTATTGAGGAGCATGTCAGGGACGGATACTCAATCAAAGATATCGAAAGCAAACTGCGCGAAGCAGGTTTTTCTACTATTGAAAGCAGATACTCCTATGGAATACCGGGTAAGATTTCTTGGAAACTTTCTATGAAATGGCCGGTAATGATGGCCGGATCCTCCAAAATCATGCTGATACTGCTTCCATTCTATTACATTTTAGTATATCCCGTCTGTTTTGTACTGAACATAATTGACACGAATATCCCGCATAAAACCGGGACCGGATTAATCGTAAAATGTGTTAAATGAGATTCGCCCTCTATATTGCTCGTCGCTACCTTTTGGCAAGGAAGAACCGGAATGCTATAAATATCATTTCCGGAATTTCCATGCTTGGTGTGGGTGTTGGTGCAATGGCTCTTGTGGTTATCCTTTCCGTATTTAATGGCTTCGATGAAGTGGTTAAATCACTCTTTAATTCATTTGATCCCGATATAAAAATTACTGCTGTACGAGGAAAAGTATTCACGCCTGATGAAAGGCTGCAAAAAGTAAAGGAACTTCCCGGAGTTCTGTATTTATCAGAAATTCTGGAGGAAAACGCCCTGCTTAAGTACGGCGAAAGACAGCATATTGCAACCATTAAGGGAGCTGACGAATCATTCATCCATGTAACGGGCATCGACTCGATGATTTATGATGGAAATATGGTGTTACAGGACGCTAACCGCTCTTATGCAGTTGTAGGACAAGGCGTTGCCTATAATTTACAGGTCGGGCTGAACTTCATTAATCCCCTTTTCGTCTATATGCCCAAAAGAATTGGAAATATCAATCTCGCCAATCCCGATGATGCCTTCCACAGAGATTATCTTTTCCCGTCGGGGATCTTTGCAATAGAACAGGATTACGACTCAAGGTATGTAATCGTACCCATTGATTTCATGCGCAAACTTCTCGATTACACAGATGAGGTTTCCTATATTGAGATTAAACTGAATCCCGGTCTTGATCCTAAAAACATACAAAACAAAATTACCGAACTATTGGGGGAGGATTTCCTGGTACAGAACCGTGCCCAGCAGAATGAGCTTTTCTACCGTGTAATGAAATCTGAAAAATATGCCATTTTTCTTATACTAACGTTCATTCTTATTATTGCATCATTCAATATTATCGGGTCATTAAGCATGCTCATTATCGATAAAAAAAACGATATCCGAAGTCTGAGAAATATGGGCGCAAGCCACCAGCTCATCAGCAGAATTTTCCTGATGGAGGGATGGCTGATCAGTATCGTGGGATCGCTGATCGGAATAACGCTGGGAACACTTATCAGCTGGCTACAGGACAAGTTTGAGCTGCTTAAACTTAGCGGCAGCGGTACATTTGTAATTGATGCATATCCGGTGAGGCTCCAACTTACAGATGTACTGCTTGTATGGACCACTGTATTGCTCATTGGATTTCTTGCTGCAAGGTATCCTGTAAAGCAGATAAGTATAAAATACTTAACCGAAATAGAAAGTGGAAACAATGTATAACAATTTGATAATGTATACTATCCTGGATTATTCATGCATTTAGTTTTGTGCAGCTACAACTTACAAGCCCTGCTGATGTATTCGCCTACTTCAAAGGGCTTGTAAGGAAGTAGATGTGCAAAAATAGATGCACTTTAGTAAATTTTGGCAAAAAAACTTTTTTACAGAAATATTACTAATTTGCTATTATTTTGAATATTACAATATTTTTGCCAAAATTTATGAATAATTCAGGCTATAAAAATAGAGGTTATCTCACTTAATCAATCCAACTTTATTTAGATTCTGTCTAAATTTATGGATATTTATCAGATTTTGACCAAATACACTGAACTTTATGTAAAGGTTGTCGTAAAAAAGGTCTGTATAGAATTATTATCATAATAAACTATCTTTTAGTTTATTCGAAAATGAAGAAAAAGTTACTCTATATATTTATTATTTCTTTGCTGCCGTTTGCCGGAATTGTAGCCCAGGAAATGGTTATTGACAGTGTCGAAATTACTCCGGTAACATGTAGTGGAGATGGCGATGGAGCTATAACCATCTATATTTCAGGAGGTTTAGGAGATTTAAAGTATACGCTGCTTACTTCCAGCTTCGATAAATTAGAAGAGGTCGTTACAAACGACAGATTTTATTCTTTTTCGGGATATCCTGAAGGCAGTTATTGGGTCTTTGTTGACGATACCGATGGCTCTACTGAACCACTAAGCAAATTCGTTACAATTACTTCGCCCGATCCCATTCAGATACAATCTGTCAATACCAGTGATCAAACTTGCTCCTACCTCTCAAATGGTACAATAACGGTAAATGCAACAGGTGAAGGAGGCAACCTCCATTACCAACTCACCGGAACAGTAACAGATGATAATACCGACGGACTGTTCACCGGTCTTCCGGAAGGAACATACAATGTTGAAGTAACTGATTCAGACGGATGCCCAAGCAGTGATAATGTCTCAAACATCGTAATTAGCAGCCCTCCCCCTCTTACCATTACGCTGGATTCCAATACACCTGCTACCTGCCATGGAGGATCAGATGGTTCGTTAGAAATCACCCCAGGCGGTGGCACCCCTTCAGGCACTGGTACAGGTTACACCTACAACTGGACCGGTCCTGATGGCTATACCTCAAACGATGAGGATATTAGCGGACTGCAGGCAGGAGATTATGATGTTACAGTTACCGATGCAAACGGATGTGACATATCCCTTGGTCCGATTACCGTTGACCAACCGAACGAAATAGCGGTTCCCACAGTAAGCTCAACAAATGTGACCTGCAATGGAGGCAGCAATGGATCTGCAACAATAACTGTGAATGGAGACTTTCCCCCATTCTCTTTCTCCTGGATAGGACAAGGAACAGGAACGACAAGAAGTGATCAGAATCCTTCGAATCTAATAGCCGATACCTATGATCTTACCGTGACAGATCAACCCGGCTGCAGTAATTTTTTCGAGGGAATTGTTACCATTACTGAGCCCGATCCCCTTACAGTAGCAGTGGAAAACGTCACAGATGTAAGCTGCTTCGGTGGGTCCAACGGATCCACTGATATTACAACTTCAGGAGGTACGGCCCCTTATACCTTCAGCTGGAGCGGCCCAGGTTCCTATACATCTACAGAGGAGGATCCAACAGGTATGCCTCCAGGCACCTATTCCGTAGAGATAACAGATGTCAACGGATGTTCAGAAAATTTCTCTGAACTAATTGTTATCACGGAACCTGATGATATCACAGCAGTCCTGGACGAGTCAACCGATGTCTCCTGCTTCGGCGGAAAAGATGGCTCGGCGCAAGTAACAGTGAGCAACGGAACACCTGGTTATACTTACCTGTGGACCGGAGATATTACAGGACATACCAGTACAGAAGAGGATCCTGCGAATCTCATTGCAGATACCTACCACCTGCAGATTACAGATGCCAACACATGTGCAAAACCGTTCAACAACATCGTTACCATCAATCAGCCCGATGAGATCACTGCCTCGATTTCAATCGTCAATGTAGATTGTAATGGGGAAAGTACGGGAGAAATCACTGTTACTCCCTCCGGAGGAACAGCGCCTTATACATATGTATGGACAGGACCCAATGGCTATTCTGCAACTGATCAGAACATCACTGGCCTGGGTGCCGGAAGCTATGACCTTACCATTACCGATGCGCTGGGATGTACAAAAGATTTTAATAACAATATTGTAAGTGAAAACCCAAGTATCACAGCAACGTTTATCGTATCAGATATCTCATGTAATGGTGAAAGCGACGGAGCCATAAGCGTTACAGTGGGAGGTGGTGTTCCCCCATATTCTTTCAGCTGGTCGGGAGATAACGGATATAGCAATGATTCTGAAGAAGACATCAGCGGTTTGGATGCAGGAAACTATACACTTACTGTTACCGATGCTCTGGGATGTATACAAGAATTTCCTGCACAGCCTATTACAGACCCGGCACCCCTTTCCGCCTCGTTTATTCCATCTGACGTAAATTGCTTTGGTTCAGATGATGGGGCGATCAATATCACCGTAACAGGCGGAACCCCAGGCTACAATTACCTGTGGAGTGGTCCGGGAGGATTCTCCTCCACCGAAGAAGATATCTCAGGGCTTGAGCCGGGCAATTACTCTGTAGACATCACAGATGCAAACGGATGCCCTATCAGTTATCCGGATATTGTTACTATAGATGAGCCTGCTGAAATCGGTATCACAGCAACAGTAACCGACATTTCCTGTAACGGGGCAGATGACGGAACCATCACTATCAACATGTCTGGAGGAACTCCGGAATACAACTTTTCCTGGACCGGTCCAAACGGATTTACCTCTGAAGATCAGGATCTCTCATCACTAGAGCCGGGCACGTATAATCTGATCGTAACAGATAACAACAACTGTAACAAGGATTTCAATAATGTAGCCACTTTAACAGAACCAGATCCCATTGTGGTCACCTTTGTGAGCCAGACAAACCTCGATTGTAACGGTGACAATAATGGAACCATCGAAATTGATGTTGCAGGTGGCACACCTCCCTATGCATTCTCCTGGACCAACAGTTCAGGAGCAGAGGTCTCAACAGATGAGGATCCGACCGGTCTGCCTGCCGATACCTATTCGCTGGAGGTAACAGATAATGTGGATTGTGCAGTAACCTACCCTGATGCAGTGGAGCTGACAGAGCCTCCTGAACTTACAACAACCCTCAGCAAGACAGATGTGCTCTGTGCAGGCGAATCAAACGGAACAATCACCGTAACCCCTTCAGGTGGCACGCCCCCCTATGAACACGCGCGTTTCCCTTCAGGTCCTTTTACAGCTGACAACACATTTACAGGATTATCAAATGGCACTTATAGAATATATACGCGAGATGCCAACAGCTGTCTCACAAGCAGCATCATCAGGATCAATGAACCCGATCTTATCAACTATGAGTATAGTATCAGCGGACAGAATGTCTGTCACGGAGATTCCAATGTTGTCATAACAATCAACAACGTCACAGGAGGCGTTCAACCCTATGAATTTTCGATTGACGGAGGTGCCTCCTACCAATCATCCTCAATATTTCCCAATTTACCAGGAGGTTCTTATCCTGTTGTTGTTAGAGATTCCAACCTCTGCGAACAGGCCATTGCTCCCCTTACCATTCTTGAGCCAGATTCCATTGCCATTGACTACTATGACCAGACAGATATATTCACATGCTATGACGCTGCAGAGGGATCGATCCTCATTATGGGCAATGGAGGAACAGGTGCCATTAGCTACTCCCTTAACGGGGGAACGCCAAAAGAGCTGGGTGAGTTCGAAAACATATTGGGAGGAACCTATACCGTTAGCCTGATTGATGAACAACTCTGCCAGAAAGATACCCTGGTTGAGATACTCAGACCCGATCAACTTATTTTCGAAAAAGCTGATGTAACTGATGTAACAGGTTGTCCGGGCGACAATAATGGTGAAATTGATGCAAATGTCATTGGGGGAACCGGATCAAAAGAATACTCGATTGACGGCATGGCCTGGCAGCCAACAGGACTGTTTACACTTCTAACTGCAGGTGATTATACTGTAATGGTCCGGGATGCCAATGGATGTGAAGAGGATACCACGCTTACTGTATCAGAACCATTGCCCCTATCCATCATCTCAGAGACAGCAACACCGGCAAGCTGTTTCGGAACCCCAACAGGAGCTGTAACAGTTGAAACAGCCGGAGGAACGCTACCCTATTTATTCAGCCTTACACCACCACTGTTACCTGATCAGGATACCGGCACATTCAGCGGTCTACCCGCCGGTGATTATACGATAAGCGTAACCGATGCCGAAGGATGTGATACGATTACATCAACCATCCTTACAGTAACCGATCCGCCTGAGTTAATTGTCAACTCTGTAAAGATTGAACATATCACCTGCAATGGTTCCAATGATGGCAAGATAGATATATACATAGCCGGCGGTACTTCACCCTACGAGTATTCCATCGATAATGAAGCAACCTGGGAAGCCAATTCATCTTTTACCGGACTCGGCCCCGGAGCTTATGAGGTCTATGTCAGGGATGTAAACAATTGCTCTGTATTCGCAGGATCGTTCATAATAACTGAACCTTCCGTACTGGATGTAACCGCTGTAGTTACTGATGTTACTCCCTGTTTTGGAGACAGCACTGGAGCAATTTCAGCCACCGCTACAGGGGGTTGGAATTCCTATGAGTATTCAATCGACGGGCTCAACTATCAGTTACCCGGTGATTTTACAGATCTTCCGGCCGGTGAATATACGGTCTTTGTAAGGGACTCGGGAAACTGCTCCGTTTCGACAGATGAAGTGATAGCTGAACCCGAACAGGCAAGTGCTGAGATAAGTAAAACCGATTATGTGGATGACGACCTTGGTACCATCACCATTTCCGATGCGTCGGGTGGCACTCCCCCATACGAGTATTCCATTGATGGGTTCGCTGGAACATTTACATCAAATACCTCTTATACAGATCTTACCGCAGGCTTTTACGAGGTGGTCGTAAGAGATGCCCTGGGATGCACCTATGAAGAGTCCATTCAGATATTTGATATTATTCCGCTGGATATGGTCATTGACAGCACAGGGGTGAGCTGCTATGACTTCGATGACGGCACCATTGAATTTCAGCCACAGGATGGCGTGGGCACCGTTCAATATTCCATTGATAACGGAGCGACCTATACGACTGAGCCTCTGTTTGAAAACCTTCCAGGCGATTCCACATACATACTCCGTGCATATGATGAGGAGGATAAACAGTATTCCGGAAGTGTCTTTATTCCCGAGCCGGATGAACTGTTTGCACAAAAAAGTGTATCCCCCGCCAACTGCAACGCATTCAGTGAGACCGGATCTGCAGAGCTTACAGTATCAGGCGGAACAGGTGTCAAATCATTCAATTGGTCAGACGGAAGTACCGGTAAGGACCTCACGAACGTAGTATCAGGACAATATTTTGTTACCATAACGGATGAAGCAGCATGTACCATTGAAGAGAATGTATTAATTCCTTCTCTGGTAACCGTGAACGTAAATGCTGGTAAAGACACAAGTGTATGTGCCGGGGCAACGCTCAATTTGGAGGGAAGCAGTGCGCCGGATAACACCATGCACTGGGAGCCGGAAACATACCTGAGCAACCCGGACATCTACGATCCTATAGCAACCAACATCACTGAACCAATTACATATACCTATACACTTACAGAAACCACATCGGGTTATGGGTGTTATAATATGGACACATTGCACATTGAGGTTCTTCCGGTTTATGGACTTGAGATTACAGCAGATACATTTGGACTGCAGGGCCAAACTATCCAGCTTGAGGTATTAACAACGGGGGAATACAATTCATACCAGTGGGTGCCTGAAACAGGACTCAACATGGCCACTGTTCCGGATCCGGTAGTTATGATTCAAAACAGTATTAGATACAAATTATTCGCTACAAATGATTATGGTTGTGTTGAAACCGATTCAGTGTTTATTGAGGTGATTGAGGATATACAAGTTTATAACGCTTTTTCACCCAATGGCGACCAGATCAATGATTACTTTGAAATCGAAAACGCATATAAATTTCCCGATATTCTTGTTGAGGTCTATAACCGTTGGGGAGCCAGGATATTTTCATCTGTCGGATATTCTGACGATAAGCGATGGAATGGTACTTTTAATGGAAAGGATGCCCCGACAGGTACCTACTATTTTGTGGTTATTCCCCATCCTGATGCAAAACCAATTACTGGAAATGTCACAATTATCAGGTAAGCAATGAGGCAATTGAAAAACATAACGATACTTTTCTGCCTGGTGGGATCAATCCATGTATCTGCTCAGCAATTGCCTCATTTTTCGCAATATATGTTCAATGATTTTGGACTGAATCCAGCCATTGCAGGAATATATGACTACTACCAGATACGTACCAACCACCGCTTTCAGTGGGTGGGAATAACCGATCCACCTCTCACTAATTCAATTGCCTTCTACGGACCACATTCAAGTATGGATATGGGATTTGGGGGAAGCATATATACAGATGTCACAGGACCGACAAGCAGAACAGGGCTTTCCGGTTCGTATGCATACAATATTGCCATCAACAATGATATGCGGCTCTCCATGGGACTTTCCCTCAGTATGCTGCAGTACCGGGTTGATGGTACACAATTGTCTCCAAAGGACCCTTCAGACCTGTATATACAGGGGATCGTCAGCACAACCTACGTGCCTGATGCTGCTATTGGCGTCTATCTGTATGGGGATGGATTTTATGCGGGTGTCTCTACCTTTCAGCTTCTGAATAACAAACTGAAAATCTTTGAAGAAAAGACCGGTCTCAACAGACTTAAAAGTCATCTGTATTTCACTGGAGGATATAGATATGAAGTGGATCGTGACTGGATCCTTGAACCATCGGCCCTGATCAAACTTACTGCACCGCGACAATTCAGTTTCGAGGTAAACACCAAATTAGAATGGATGGAGATGATTTGGCTGGCAACTGGATACAGATTCCACGAAGCCATTAGCATCATGGCAGGATACAACTACGGCGATAAATTTTACTTTGGCTATGCCTACGATATCGGGATCACCGACCTGAGAAAATACAATATGGGGAGTCATGAATTAATGATAGGATACCGGTTCAATGATATTAAATAGATCCAAAATACCAATAACTGCTTTCCTGTTGCTGTTCGCCTGCATCATACCCTTTTCCGGTTGTAAGCAGGAGAAAAAAATCACGGGGAAAGAATATATACACAGGAAGGTTCTCGTAAGGGTAATTGCCGACATTCACCTCATGGACGGTATCACAAATGACATGAGTTATTACCGTAAATACAATCCTGGTGACAGCATAGATTTGTATGGTCCCATCTTTGATAAATACAATGTCAATCGCGAGATGTACGATCGTACAATAAAGGAATACAGTAAATATCCGAAACTCCTTGATGAAGTGTATGACCAGGTATTAATGGAATTAAAACTGCTTCAGGACAAAATTGAAATGGAAGAAGAAGAAAGACCTGAGGTGATCAAAAGCAGGAATCAAATAAAAACCAGGTAACAATTACAGCGCAATAGAAAAAAGTTAATTATTGTAGGACTAAAAATACGTAACAGGTCATAACCATCACTGTAACAAAGAATCCAGTACTGAAACCTGCCAAAATTCCATTGGGACCATGAATCTTCAAAACGAGTCGTGAAGTCCCCAATATCCCCCCTATTAGAACTGTCGCAATGAAAATTATTTGAAGTGATGCCCCATAAACGAGAATCAATACCAGTACAAGGCCAAGCAACATTCCAATTCCCAGCATGTGAATGCTTGGTTTCATAAACCACCAGTTCAAAATCATTGCTATAAAAAGGGCTGCCGGTGGACATAAAAGAAAGACAACATGTCCGGATGACAACTGTGGAATACTTTTCATTACAAAATAGGAGAAGAGGTACATAACAATAGAGAGCGCCATCGGAATAATTCTCTCTTTTCTCTCATGCAAATCTGCACTAACAATCATCTTGGTAATATACAAGATGATAACCATCGATGCCGGAAAAACGAAAGTAAACAATACCGTAACAATTATGGAAATACGCTTTACCTCAGATTGTAATACAGAGAGCGATGTTCCCGAATTAAAAAGAATTAACATTCCAAGGGAGGTCATAATAAGGGGATGGAAAAGATAGGAGAATGTCCTTGACAGGGTTTTTTCCATGCTTAACATTTTATAATTCTTTTCGCAGACGGGCCACCGGGAGATTTAATTGTTCACGATACTTTGCCACTGTTCGTCTTGCTATATGATATCCTTTCTCCTGCAGAATCACCGCAAGCCTGTCGTCAGTCAGCGGTTTGCGCTTGTCTTCACTATTGATGCAATTCTGCAGAATATTTTTTATTTCACGCGTAGAGACCTCCTCCCCACTTTCAGTCTGCAATCCTTCCGAGAAAAAATATTTCAGAGGAAATATCCCGAATTGGGTCTGTATATATTTGCTGTTTACAACCCTTGATATCGTAGAAATATCCAGCCCGGTCATCTCCGCAATATCCTTTAGAATCATCGGTCGTAAAAGCACCTCTTCCCCTTCTGTGAAATATTTTATCTGGTACTGTAATATAGCCTCCATAGTCAACATAAGGGTATTTTGTCTCTGCCTGATCGCATCAATGAACCACCTGGCAGAATCCAGCTTCTGTTTTACAAAAGTAACCGCATCCTTTTCGTCCCTGGAGGCATTTTTCTTGTTGGCACTATACGATTCAAGCATATCAGAATATGTTCTGCTCAATCTCAGTTCCGGTACATTCGATGAATTCAGGAACAGTTCAAGCTCACCATTGTTCTCCTCCAGAATGAAATCAGGCACCACCTGATGAAAGGTCTTACTCTGAGTGTCTCCGAATGATCCTCCAGGCTTCGGATTAAGCCTTACAATAATTTCAAGAGCCTGCTTCAGTTCCCCTTCAGTAATAGATAACCGTTGAATAATCTTGTCGTAATGTTTATTTGAAAACTCGTCGAAATGAAATTTAAGGATTTTATAGGCAATTTCTTCAAGCTGTTCATTCAGTCCGTTACGTGACATCTGCAACATGAGACACTCCTGCAGACTTCTGGCTCCCACTCCGGCAGGATCCATCTCCTGAATAATCATCAATATCTCATGAACCTGTTCATAGGTGGTCTCAAGTCCGAAAGTAAAGGCAAGATCGTCCGAAATAGCCTCAAGTTCCCTTCGAAGGTACCCGTCTTCGTCAATATTTCCGATGATATATTCACCTATCAACTCCTGTACCTCATTAAGTTCACGTAATCCCATCTGACTGCTTAAATGTTCTCGAAAAGAACTGCCCCCGGAAAAAGGGATCTCTTCCTGCTTATCGTCTCTGGAATAATTCTGGGCATTCAGTCTGTATGTCGGAATCTCATCATCATCGATATAGTCATCCAATGAAAATTCATCCTGCTCCATCGTCTCTTCAGCCACATCCTGCTCATCCATATCAGATGTCTCATCATCAGTGCCACCTTCTTCAAGAACAGGGTTCTCTTCAAGCTCCTTCTTAATACGTTGCTCAAGCTGAATTGCAGGTATCTCCAGCAGTTTGATCATCTGGATCTGCTGGGGAGACAGTTTCTGTAACAGTTTCTGCTGAAGCCTCTGTTTTAGCATGATTGCTATAATTAAAACTCTGCACTCCTGGGTGTACGCGGAAATGGGATTACATCACGAATATTACTCATGCCAGTTACAAACATTAACAGCCTCTCAAAACCCAGGCCGAATCCACTGTGTTCAACAGTACCAAACTTGCGTGTCTCAAGATACCACCACAATTCCTTTTCCGGAATATTCATTTCTCTCATTCTACGCAACAACTTAGCGTGGTCCTCCTCTCTCTGCGATCCCCCGATGATCTCCCCGATTTTCGGGAAGAGCACATCCATGGCCCTGACAGTTTTACCATCATCGTTCAGCTTCATATAAAAAGACTTGATCTCAGCAGGATAATCTGATAAAATGACCGGCGATTTGAATTCTTCCTCTACAAGATAGCGCTCATGTTCAGCCTGAAGGTCTGACCCCCAATCCACAGAATACTCAAATTTCTTTCCGGATTTTTTAAGGATCTCAACAGCCTCAGTATAACTCATTCTAACAAAATCGCTTTCCAGAATGAAATGGAGCCTTTCAAGCAGTCCCTTATCAATCATTGAATTGAGAAAGTCAAGATCCTCAATGCAGTTTTCCAGGGTATACCTGACCAGGTATTTCAGGAAATCTTCGGCCAGATCCATGTTATCATTAATATCATAAAAAGCCATTTCGGGTTCGATCATCCAGAATTCAGCCACATGCCTTGGAGTATTGGAGTTTTCTGCCCTGAATGTGGGTCCAAATGTATATATTGAAGAGAGCGCAAGAGCACCCAGTTCGCCTTCCAGCTGACCTGATACAGTTAGGTTGGTGGCCCGGCCAAAGAAATCCTTGCTGTAATCCACACGCTTTTGATCATCCCTTGGAGGGTTATCAAGATTAAGGGTTGTAACGCGAAACATGGCACCTGCACCTTCAGCATCAGATGCTGTTATGATAGGTGTATGCAAATAATAGAACCCCTTATCATTATAATAAGTATGTATGGCAAATGAGAGTGCATGTCTGATCCTGAATATGGCTCCGAAAGTATTCGTTCTGAACCTTAAGTGGGCAATTTCCCTGAGGAATTCAAATGAGTGTCCCTTTTTCTGTAAGGGATAAACATCCGGATCACAAGTGCCAAGAAGTTCAATTGAATCGGCTTGAATTTCCATGTTCTGACCTTTCCCTAACGATTCAACCAGCGTACCACGAACGGATAATGAACTTCCTGTTGTAATATTCCTAAGAAGATCTTCTGAAAACTTTTCCGCATCAGCAACCACCTGCATATTTTTAAGCGTAGTCCCGTCATTTATCGCGATAAACGCCAATTGCTTATTGCCTCTTTTCGTCCTTGCCCATCCTTTCAGAAGAACTTCTTTGTTCATCTTTTCTCCTGTGAAAAGCTCCTTAACTGTCGATCGTATTATAGACATCCTGCTTCAAATAAAATAAAGATATTTCCCAATTGTGAATTTCAGATTACAAAAATAGGATTTTTAAGGCTGAAACCCTCATTCAAAAGAGATCTATCTACATATAGGACCAGCCACCAATCTATATTTTTTGCATATGTTTTTTTTGAAAAACAACGTTATATGTCTGATATATAGATAATAGACACAATAGTATACATGTAAAAACAGCAGTAAAAAGAACGTGCCTTTCCAATACTAAGAACCAATTTATTATCGTTTTTAATGTGCAATCCTTTACAATGTGGAATGAAACGTTTAATTTTACAATCTTAAATAAACAAGATCTATAATGATTCAGGGAAAAAAGACAATAGTTGTAACATGGGACTTTTCCAATGCTGCTGTTAATGCTTTGAAGCATGCGGCAAAAATTGGAAGAATAGTAGAGAATGATGTTGTCTTATTCCATGTGGCATCTGAGGAGAAAAAAAGTAGCGAAACCAAGAAAGAACTAAATGAAACCTGCAAAAATTATACAGCATTACTTGGTATTGAAGTATCATATGTTTTAAAGACCGGTTCAATCTTTGATGAGATATCTGAATATGCTTCAGATGAAAAAAACAGTGTAAATTTTGTGGTATTGGGTACGCACGGAATGACAGGAAGTCAAAAGTTGTTTGGCAGCAAGGCCCTCAGGGTAATAAACGGCTCATCGGTACCCTTCCTGGTGGTCCAGAAAGAACCGGATGAAAAAGACCGGTTTACCGATATTGTGTTTCCTATCGATTTTAAATCGGAGAACAAGGAAAAATTGCAATGGGCCATATTCCTGGGAAAATATCTTAACTCAAAGGTCCATCTGTTCAAGGTACCGACGCGTGATAAATACCTGCTGAAAAAAATTAATGTAAATCTGAATTTTGCCATCAGGTTCCTTATACAAAACAATATCGAATATGAGATCCATACCGCAACAAGCGGAAAAAACTATATGAAAGAGACCCTGGCTTTTAGCATGAATATCAAAGCAGACCTGATCCTTATCACAACCACCAAGCATATGACCCTGCTGGACCTGGTCTTTAGTGCAAAAGAGCAGTATCTTATAGCCAATGAAGCCGGGATCCCTGTAATGTGTGTGAATCCAAGGGCCAGCTTTGCAAAGGTGAGTCAGTTTATGTATGGATAGAAATATTTCAGGGTTCCAACCCGTATTAATGATCAGCAGGTGTCTATAAGTGTACGAAACATATCCCGCCGGTTTGGCGAACAGTGGGCGGTAAATGATGTCTCATTTGAGGTCGGTTCTGGTGAAGTAGTCGGTTTTATCGGTCCCAACGGTGCCGGGAAATCGACAACCATGAAGATCATCACCGGCTTTCTCTCTCCCACCTCCGGAGAGGTACTGGTAAATGATCTCGACAACAGGGAGCACCCGATGGATATCAAGGGGATTATCGGCTATCTTCCTGAGCACAATCCACTTTATTACGACATGTATGTAAGGGAGTACCTACTGTATGTGGCCGGATTATATCATTTCAGGGGGAAGGCAGCATGGAAACGGGTTGATGCGATCATTGAGCAGATAGGCCTTACAGCTGAGAGACATAAAAAAATCGAAAAATTGTCGAAAGGATATAAGCAAAGGGTTGGGCTCAGCCAGGCTCTGATCCATGAACCGGAAGTGCTGATCCTTGATGAACCCACTTCCGGACTGGATCCAAACCAGATCATCGAGATACGTAATCTGATATCCACCATGGGAAAGAAAAAGACAGTCATCCTTTCAACACATATCATGCAAGAGGTGGAGGCGATCTGCGACAGGGTAATTATCATCGACCAGGGCAAAATCAGAGCAGATGAAGCTGCAGGAGATATCAGTAAAAGCCAGCTTGCAGGTCAAACCATCCAGGTAGAACTGGAAACCGGTATTCCGGTTGAAAAATGGAAAGAATTGGAAAGCATTTCTGATGTGATAGAGCTCCCTGAAAATAGATATTTACTTGCTGCAAGAGAGGTCGGAGACATAAGATCAAGTGTATTCAAATTTGCAGTGGATAACAACCTCACTGTCCTGTCCATGAACCTCAAGGAAAAAAACCTTGAAGAGGTCTTTCGGGAAATGACCAAACAGGAAAAGGATTAAATTTTCCTTTTCAATAAGATCATTTTAAAAAAAAGTCTTTCTGCCCGATCATATGCCAACCCTACCAGATTGGAACTCCATTTTAGTCAACCGCAATCTGCAAAAAGTAAAACTCCCTATACAATATTTATCCTCGCTGTTAATATTATTAGCCTCTTTTACTGATGCTTACAAATCTATAGATCATTTGGCATTGTATTTGTTTACATATATTAATATTTATATATTTGTCGATTCGAATTATTTAACCATGTAATCCTATGAAAAAAAGAGCATTAACAATTGCCGTAGCAACCATGTTGGTATCAGGCTCCCTGTATGCACAAACACTGACAGATGTGATCAATGAATTCAATGCCGGTGTTGAAAGCATGAACGGACAATCGTATGAATCTGCACTTGCTCAGTTCAATGCCGTTCTTGACTTGTGTGAGGTGGTTGGAGAAGAGGCTGATGATATGAAGGAACAAGCACGCGAACAGATTGTTGGTACATACTACAGACAGGCCATAACTCTGATGAAGAGAAAGCAATACGACAAGGCCCTTCCTGCCTTGGAAAAAACCGTAGCCTTATCTGCTGAATATGATAAAAACCCGGAATTTGCCGAAAATGCAAAAAAATATCTTCCATCTCTGTACCTCAGAGAAGGAAATGTACATCGGAGTCAGGGCAACTATGATGAAGCGCTCAATATCTTTGACAAGGCACTTGAATTAAGGCCTTCACTCTACAAAGCTCACCAGGGGAAAGGGCTCGTTTATAAAGAAACCAACGACATTGAAAAAATGCTCGAGGAGTTCTCTGTTGCCAAAGCAAAAGCGGTTGAAGAGGGTGACGAGGAGGTGGTTGATGATATCAATTCCGCCATTAACGGACACTACCATGCCCTGATCGAAGAGGAGCTGATGATGATCGATCCTGAAGAGGCCGATTATACATTCCTTCTTGATATTTGTGAAGAAGCCATCGAGGCCAATGAAAAAAATGGTTATGCGTACTGGAAGGCAGCTTCAGCATATAACAAAATGGTTGAATATGATTCCGCCATAGAATATGCTGAGAAAGGTATTGCCGTTGAAACTGATCCCGTCCTGCTTTCGGCATTGTATTATGAACTTGGAATGGCATACCAGAACACAGTAAGGTATGCAGATGCTTGTGAAGCATACAATAAAGTGACAGAAGAGCCCTTCACAACCAGAGCGGAAAAGAAAATGATGACCACACCTGATTGTAATTAGATAACTTAAAACTACGAAGAGAGCAGCGATGAATTTTCGCTGCTTTTTTTGTTTCAACCAAAATAATGGTTTTCTTTGCTTGTCGAAAAGGTGGATCGATTTGACTGATTGCAACCACGGAAAAAAATGCTAAAACAGTGTCTTTATCCCGGCTCTTCTGTCTCACATACCACCCATCATGTTAAACGAATAATTTAATAAAATGGCTTATCTATTTACTTCTGAATCAGTCTCTGAAGGTCATCCCGATAAAGTAGCAGATCAGATTTCAGACGCTCTGCTTGATGAATTTCTTGCCTATGATCCGGAATCCAAAGTTGCCTGTGAAACACTTGTTACAACCGGTCAGGTTGTTCTGGCCGGGGAGGTACATACGAAGACCTATATCGATGTACAAAAAGTGGCGAGGGAGGTGATCCGCAAGATTGGTTATACAAAAAGCGATTACCAATTCGAATACAACAGCTGTGGTATCATGTCCATCATCCACGAACAGTCGCCCGATATCAACAGGGGAGTTGTACGTTCAGATCCCATGGAGCAGGGAGCGGGCGACCAGGGAATGATGTTCGGTTATGCTACAAATGAAACGGATAACTTCATGCCCCTGGCGCTGGATCTTAGTCATAAACTACTGGAAATTCTCGCTGAAATCCGCCGGGAAGAGAAGCAGATGACCTACCTGCGACCAGACTCCAAATCACAGGTAACCATTGAATACAGCGATGACAACGAGCCGTTGCGGATACATACAATCGTCGTCTCTACATCACACGATGAATTCGATGATGATGATGAACGGATGCTGGCAAAGATTAAATCCGATGTCCGCGAAATCCTTATCCCACGCGTAATTAAGATGCTGCCCCAGAGAATCCAGGATCTTTTCGACGACAACTACATTCTTCATGTAAATCCAACCGGAAAATTTGTTATCGGCGGACCGCATGGTGATACCGGGCTTACGGGCCGGAAGATTATCGTCGACACCTATGGTGGGAAAGGCGCTCACGGCGGTGGAGCGTTTTCCGGAAAAGATCCGTCTAAGGTCGACCGCTCAGCTGCTTATACTGCCAGGCACGTGGCAAAAAACCTCGTTGCGGCAGGTGTTGCCGATGAAATACTACTTCAACTCTCCTACGCCATCGGTGTTGCAAAACCGGTAGGAATCTACCTGAACACCTTTGGAACTTCAAAAGTGGGATTGAGTGACAATGAGATTGCGGAAAAAATAAGTGATGTGAATGTATATGACTTCAGACCGGCAGCCATCAACAACAACCTGAAACTCAGAAATCCGATTTACACTGAAACCGCAGCGTATGGACATATGGGCAGAACACCCCATGTCGTAAAAAAACAGTTTACCTCACAGTATTTTCCTATGATAGAGTTGGAAGTTGAACTTTTCACGTGGGAGAAACTGGACAAAGTAGAAGATTTTAAAACGGTATTTGGCCTCTAAAAAAATATAACCTTACAACTATGTTTTCAGGTATTGTAGAAGAGACTGCAAAAGTGGTGGCTCTGAAAAAAGAGAAGGACAACCTCCATATCTCACTGGAGTGCTCCTTTGTGAATGAACTGAAGATCGACCAGAGTATTTCGCACAACGGCGTTTGCCTTACAGTTGTCGACATCACCGATAAAACCTACACAGTTACAGCTATTCAGGAAACCTTGCTTAAATCAAACCTCGGCCTTCTTGAAGTGGGCGACAAGGTGAATCTTGAGCGCAGCACCAAAC
>JBBDUV010000076.1:0-27175 GCA_040903745.1 Bacteroidales bacterium
CGAGCAATAAGATAATAGTTGTTTCTTCTCTGATATCATAATATTGCGAGCTCGCAAATACAACAAAAAAATTATTATTTCATGAGCAATCGGACTTTCTGGACAGACAAATAAATATGGAAGATTAAACTCTTTTTAATATCTTGCCAATTATGGAACGGAATACAGGAAACCAAAGCAATACAGAACAGTTCTTTCATGATATTGCCGGGATTGCGAATTTTACGGTAAAGTATTTTAAAAGTCTGTTCAGCAACCGTTTTGAAGGCAGGGAATTCATCAACCAATGCTTCAAAACAGGGGTACAGTCGCTCCTGCTTATAGGCATCACCGCAGTAATACTCGGACTTGTTCTCACCATACAAACCCGTCCCATACTGGCCGACCTGGGAGCAGAGGCATGGCTGCCCAACATGGTATTTATTTCTGTAGTTACTGAGCTGGGACCGGTAATTTTTGCACTGCTGTTTGCCGGCAAGGTAGGCTCTGGTATCGGCGCTGAACTAAGTTCAATGCGGGTAACGGAGCAGATCGATGCCATGGAGGTATCTGCCACCAATCCGTTTAATTTTTTGGTAGTGACACGGGTCTCTGCCACAACAATAATGCTTCCAATACTCGTATTCTTTGGTGATTTTTTAGCATTCATCGGCTCCTTTATCGGGCTACAGGCTTACAGCAACATCACATTTAAACTTTTTTACAACAGGGCGATCGGAGATTTTTTCTTTACCGATCTCTTTCCGGCAACCATTAAAACCTTGTTTTTCGGTTTTTTTATCGGCATCATTGCCAGCTATATGGGATATTTCTCCGGACGGGGCACTGAGGGAGTCGGCAAGGCTGCCAACACTGCAGTTGTAGCCTCTTCACTGGTAATCTTTCTGATTGACCTGATCGCAGTGCAATTAACAGATATTTTAATCTATTAAATGGTCCCATCATCATTTATAAAAGATAGTGAAGGGGTGCAAAGACAAAAGGAGATATAGATGGAAAACAACCGGATACTGGACATAAAGAACCTGCATAAATCATTTGTCGATCTGAAGGTGATCGATGGGATTGATCTGTCTCTATACGAAGGCGAAAACCTGGTAGTTCTGGGAAAATCGGGAACCGGAAAATCGGTCATCATGAAATGTATTGTAAGACTCATGGAACCCGATGAGGGAAGCATCAATGTGTTTGGCACTGATGTACTTCACTGCAGTGAAAAAAAATTAAATACTGTCCGTACCCGTATCGGCTATCTTTTCCAGGAGGGGGCCATGTACGATTCAATGACCGTAAGGGAGAACCTTCTGTTCCCGGTAAAAAGGGACCCAAAAATGAGAAAACTTGGAACGAAAGAGTTAAATGAAATAGCGGAAAGAAACCTGGAAAGTGTCGGACTGGAGGAGGCCATCGATAAATACCCTTCAGAACTATCGGGGGGAATGAAGAAAAGGGCAGGACTAGCCAGGACCCTGATGTTGTCGCCGGAAATGATCATCTATGATGAACCAACCACCGGACTGGATCCATACACTGCCGGGACTATCAGCGACCTGATCCTGAAGGTAAGGGAGATATATGATACTTCGGCGGTCATTATAACACATGATATTAAATGTGCAAGGAAGACCGGTGACCGATTGGTTATTCTGAATGAGGGCAGGATCATTGCAGAAGGTACCTACAACGATCTGGAAAACAACACTTCTGAAAATATTAGTATTTTTTTTAAGTAAATAATGACCCGACAGCCAACTGCCCAAAGCCCTCTGTTTACCAAACACTCCTGGAGATAGATTGTATTGACTGTGAATCAATTGTATTTAATTGATTAACCAGATGGTAACTTTTTACGATTTGAATACGTTGTTATCTTAATATCCCCACTTGTTAATTATTATATAAATTTGATGAAAAGTAGATTTTTGGATGTGAAATTGGAAAAAATATCTATATTTTTGAATATGGATATAGAATTCGCCAAGTCGGTTCTAACATTTTTTTGAATCAACAATAGATTATTGATTTTTAGAATCCACACATATATAGAATTAACAACAAGATCAAAGGAGGTTACAAGGCATTTAGCAGATAGCACCTTCTTTTTTATTATTGCAGCGTTCTCTCATAAGTACAATAGCCGTCATTTACAGAAAATATCATTTTTTAAACCAGTCGAAAACACTGTATTTGCGGAGATGTGCAAGGTAAATTATAAGTCTGTAAGTGATCCTGAGAAAATCACTTATAGTCACCCAGTTAAAAACATAGTTCTGCCCAAACATGGATAGATGCTATAAAACCATCAGATTATGAACTTCGGTAAATCAATACTCAGGCAGACCCTTTTAGGCTGCACAATGCTTTTGGCAAGCGGTACATTGTCCCTGACATCGGCGCAACCCCTGGATATTGCCGGCACCTATACCATTAATCCAGCCGGGGGTGCTTTTGACCCTGGGGCGAATGATAACTTTCTCTCATTCAATGAAGCAATAGATACCCTGATCAGCAGAGGTGTCAGCGGTGAGGTCATTATTAATGTAGCCGACGGACTTTATACTGAAGCATTCACGATCTCTGCCATTCCTGGTTCAGGACCGGACAACTGGGTTACTTTTCAGTCTGCATCGGCAGATGCCACAAAGATGTACCTGGACTTCAGCGGGTACAATTCCGACACCACCAGCGTAATCACCCTTGCGGGTGCCAGCTATATCACCTTCCGGCACCTGGGGTTCGACCTGACACGGGGAAGTTCAAGCTATGGTCAGGGAATCAAAATAACCGATAATTGCCAGCACATCACATTCGATAATAACCTGTTCATTGGTAAGACTGGTTACAGCTCTTACAGCGATAACCGGTCACTAATCGTGGGGCTCTCAGATGCAGGTGAATACCTGGAATTCAGGAACAACCAGTTCAACCTGGGGGAAAATGGTATTAAACTTTACGGGAGCGCAGGGGCGCTGGGAATCATAATAGAAGAAAATGAGTTCATTGACCAGCTTGAAGCTTCCGTCTCCCTGAGAGATATAGAATCCCCGGTCTGCAAGAACAATTCTATTAGTATCCTCAGTTATACCGGCAAAAGAGGAATATATCTCCGTTACGTAAGCAAGGGATTTGAAGTTTCTGGTAACACGATAAAGATGGATAACTGTAACACGGCCATTCAGATCGAAGATTGCACCGGTAATCCTGGCGATGAAGGGATGATCTACAATAATTTCGTGTCCAATGCAGGTTCCGGAACCTCTTACAATTACGGGATCCACTTACACAATACCACCTATACCAACGTTTATCATAACAGTGTAAACCAGCATAGCGGGTGGGCATCCTCCAGCAGGGCCTTCTATCAGAACTCTGGCGGCAACAACCTGAAAGTAATGAACAACAGCTTCCAGAACAGTTCAGGGGGTTATGCCAGCTATGTCACAGATGGCTCCTCCATTCTTACTACCGACAATAACAACTACTATTCCAACGGAAATTTTCTCGCCCGCTGGGAATCCAGTGAACTGACCACACTCGAAGGCCTGAAGACTGCCAGCAGTCAGGACGCTTCATCAATTAGCGCAAACCCTTGGCATACAAGTAATACCGACCTGCATACAACCAGTTTCTGGCTCGAAAGCATGGGAGCCGACCTGACGGCAGCGGTTGCCACCGACATTGATGGTGATCCCCGGTCCGCTACACCCGATATTGGAGCTGACGAATTTACAGGATCCGGAGTGGCCTTGTCAGGAGAATATTTTATAGGTGGAGCAGGTCCGGACTATGCTACCCTGCAGGCAGCAGCAGACGATCTGAGCCGCTACGGTGTGTCTGGACCGGTTATCCTCAGCATAAGGGATGATGATTCTCCCTATAGTGGACTGGTAACCCTTGAACCTGTCACAGGGACATCCGAAACAAACACCATTACCATAAGTCCTGATCCGGCAAATACCGGGGATGTGATCCTGGTGAATGATGGCACGGCAGCTGAGAATCATACCCTGAACATTTTCAGGGGCAACAATATGATTATCAATGATCTTATTTTAGCGGCAGCAAATGATCGATATTCAACCATTATCAGGCTGAGAGGCTATGCTACAAACATAACAATTACTGGTTGCAGCCTGAACAGCCTTGGTACCTATTCAGGAAATGCGGCCATTTTTGGTTCTGATGTGACAATCAACACCATCGCAATCGATGATAACAGCTTTACCGGGGGAACACGCGGAGTGGAGATCAATGGCATGAACAATATAAGCTTCAAACCGAAGAAAGTGTCCATTACGAACAACTCATTCTCCGATCATTACTATGGGGGAATCTATCTGGAAGACTGTATTGCACCCGATATCTCCGGCAACATGATCGAGGCTGGCACCAACAACAGCTATAATTTCTATGGCATTTATATCAATGACTGCAATGACAACTTTAAAATACATAACAATAAAGTTTTGTTCAACGCCGATGATGGTGGTATAAGAGTATACAACTGCTCCGGATCATCCGTCTTTACCGGCAGCCTGATCAACAACTATATTGAGATGTATGCCGGTGGTGACGCCGTAAACGGGATTGATATGTATAACTCAAGTTATGTAAATGTCTATTTCAATACGAGCAGGATCTTCGAAGGCAACAACAATACAAACTCCAATGCATTTTATAATTACAACGGATCCAATATCAGGGTAAAAAACAACAATTTTGTCAACTTCGGCAGTGGCAGGGCATATTACAATTCTTCCGCTACTGCCATTCTGGAAAGTGATTATAACAATCTCTTCAGTACAGGTTTTCTTGGTTATTGGAATGGCAACAACTATGCCAACCTGGAAGACTGGCAGACCGCTACAGGCCAGGAAGTCCAATCGATCAGCCACAATCCATGGTTCCTGTTACAAGGTGAGCCAGACATTAACAGCTCTTTTCTTGATAACATGGGAACGACCCTCGCAGGAATCTCAACCGACATCAACGGTGAAACCCGGCAGGATCCGCCGGATATCGGAGCTTTCGAGTTTACCTCAACCCAGACCCCAATTGCAGAAGGAACGTATACTGTTGGAGGCACTGCTCCTGATTACCTCACCCTTACTGCTGCATTTGCCGATCTGCAGAACAGAGGCATTTCCGGATCGGTAATATTGAACATCAGAAGCGGGGAGTACAACGAGATCGTACCGAAATTAATAAACATATCCGGATCAGGACCAGATAACCGGATCACCGTACAGTCAGAAACCGGTAATCCCGAAGATGTTCAATTTTACTACATGACCACATCATCAGCGAGTACCAGCAACATCATCAGCCTGTCAGGCGTTAGCTATTTCACATTAAAAGACCTCACTATATCAGCACTGGGAACCCAATATGGGAGGCCGGTTTCCTTGAGCAATAACGTCGACAATATTGAGATCGTCAACACTATTCTTACTTCCGCAAATACCAGATATTCGGTCCTCAACATTACCGGTATCTCTATAAACACAACCGTCAGAAACAACACCATCTCAGGAGGATCAGGAGGCATCTCCCTGGTAGGCGATTACAATAATTATGGCACTGGCAATAAGATCATCGAAAACCATATATCAGGAGGTTCCAGCTTTGGAATCCAGCTCAATTATCAATACGCACCGCACATCATCGCCAACACGATCGAGAACAGGGTGTACTCTGGATTTGAAGGTATTACCTGCTCCTATTGTCCTGACAGACTCATCATATCGGGTAACAGGATCAACAATACTGAATCAGACTATGGGATTTATCTCAACAACTGTTCTGCTGTCAACCCGTTCTACGGACTGGTATCCAACAACAGCATCCGCACCGGAGGGACATATTATGCCAGTGGCATATATGTGACTGGTTGTAAAAGGACCCTGCTCTATAACAACAGCATCAACATTACCAGTAACCATGCCTTATACGGAAGAGGTATTTACACGACCACCTCAAATTCTGAACTTGAAATCATCAACAATATCATAGCCAATTCGGGGCCTGGACCTGCCATGGAACTGACAGACATGACAGATATTGCAGTGTCTGACTATAACAACCTGTATACGACCGGTGAAACTCTGGTAAACGGCAACAATACCCCTTATGCCAACCTTGCCGCCTGGAAGTCAGCCGGCAGCCTTGATGCAAATTCCATGTCGGTCCAACCAAAGTTCTATTCCAACGATGACCTCCGCTCCTCGCAGGCACAGTTCCACGAGGCAGCGATCCCCCTTGCCACAGTTACCCACGACATTGACAGTCTCGAGAGAGATACTTTAAAACCTGATCTTGGAGCATATGAATTTTCCTGCGTAACCCCCGAATTCAATGTCTATTTCTCGGAAGCCTGCCTTGGCGACTCCACAGTATTCATTGACAGCTCCCTGAACATCGCCTACGGTTCAAACCGGGGCTGGGATCTTACCGGCGACATGGTGCCTGATATCCTGACTTCAGACAGCGACAACTCCTTTAAATGGCTGTTCAACAATGCAGGCACCCACACTGTTACCTATATCGTTCAACAGGTGGCCGGCTGTAATGATTTTGTCAGCCTGGAAGTGCCCATAACGCCTAGTCCCCAGCTCTCGCTCGAAACCTCAGGAGCCTATTGCGATACAGACGACGGAAGAGCGGTGGTAGAAGTGACGAACATGGACGGACCATTCAGCTATTACTGGTCCAACGGAACCACCGAAAGTACAGCTGAACAGCTGGCCCTCGGAACCTATTCCGTTACTGTGACCACACCAAACGGGTGTTCAAACACTGAGGAATTTGATATTGGTGAAGCGATTGAAGTTTCTGGAACACCCCTCACCCCTGCCACATGCGGGCAATCGAACGGATCTGCATCCGTTTCAGCAACCGGCGGCGTTGCTCCATATACCTATGTATGGTCCAATGATGTAACCGGTACTGCCAACGATTCCCTTCCTCCCGGACTTCACTACGTGAACGTTACCGACGCCGGAGGTTGCTCGGCCAGGGAGGAGGTGCTGATTGCGAACGACGGAGGACCCGCTATCACGATCGCAAACGTGGTAAATAACAGTTGCTATGGCGACAGGAGCGGAAGCATCGATCTCACGATTTCCGGGGGCACGGAACCCTACGATATCCTCTGGTCCAATGGAGCAGAAACGGAGGATCTGTCCGGACTCAGTGCCGGTGTGTACAATGTAACGGTTACAGACGACAATAACTGTCCTGTATCAGGAAGTTTTGAGGTCGCACAACCCACCCCGCTGAGTGCCACTACCGATGTAACCACCTCCTCCTGTCTGGGTGCTGATGGTGTTGCCATCGTCAATGTTATCGGAGGAACGCGGCCCTATTCATATGCATGGGGCAATGGGGATACAGAGCGTATTGCCGATCAACTTGAAGCTGGCGTTTACACAGTAACTGTAACAGACGACAATGGATGTCAGCTTGTGGAGCCAGTAATCATCGACAACGTGGGCGCACCCCTGGTATCCATCACGGATGTACAGGGAGTTACCTGTTTAGGAACCGATAACGGATCTATTTCCGTAGTCGCTACGCCATCTGATCCCTTCTATAATTACAGCTGGTCGTCCGGACAGACAACGCCCGATATCTCAGGTCTTGCTAAAGGCACTTATGATATCACCGTAACAGATGACGCGGGCTGCAAAGGGGTGAACCGGGCGGTAATCACCGAGGAGCCTCCCCAGATGCAGCCGATCTGTATTGTTACCGTAGATACCACCTCAGGGATGAATATGGTGGTTTGGGAAAAGGATGTAACGACAGATGTGGCATATTATAATATCTACCGTGAAAGTACCAGCAAAGGACAGTATGAGGTCGTCGGTAGCGTGCCAGTAACTGAAGAGGGCATCTTTATCGACAGCACAGCCGATCCGAGGGTAAGGTCCTGGAGGTACAAGCTTTCGGTTGTAGATGTTTGCGGTATCGAATCTGACCTGAGTCCGCACCACAAGACCATGCACCTGACCATCAATACAGGGATAGATAATACAATCAACCTGATATGGGATAACTATGAAGGTTTTGAAGTGGGTACATATGATGTCTGGAGACTGGATGAGGAGTCAGACTGGCAGAAAATCGCGGAGCTGCCGAGCAATCTGTTCACCTATAGCGATCTCGATGCACCTACTGGGGTTCTTGACTACTATATTGAAGTGGAACACCCCACCGGTTGCTTTACTGAGAAGAAGGCCTTTTCATTAAACACCTCGAGATCGAACCGAAAAAGCACAAAGAAATCGGCGTCAGATTCAGATACAACCGGCACTGGACTGATCATAATTCCGGATGAAGAATTGACATTGAACATTTATCCAAACCCGGGAAATGGGAAGTACCATGTGGACCTCCGGATGGAACAGGCTGCTGAAATAAGGATGACGGTTTTTGACATTGCAGGAAAACTGCTCATGGATGAAAGGATCAACAGTCAGCAAAATAGAATTGAAACACAGCTGGACCTCTCAGGGTACAGTAACGGCCTCTATCAGGTGCGGATCATGACCAACAGGAAACTGATCCACCGCATCATTATCAAGGAGTAAGACCGACACGCCGTTTTCCATCAATTGGCGGTGTAAAAACTGAAATATTTGGTTTTTACACCGCCCTTTTTTTAACAGACCCGGAAAACTGACTGCTTGTATTCCATAATTTTATTACATTTGATTGTATTATAAAATTTATGGTGCAATTCCGGGAAATATCAGTTTCACTATTAGCAGCGGCGATCCTTACTGCAGGACCGGCAAAACCTGTATCCGGGCAATCGCCAGAAACCGGGGTCCTCCCTATTTACAATTTTACCCCCAAAGAGTACAATGCACTAGAACAGAACTGGTGTGCCACGGAAGACAACCGGGGAGTACTCTATTTTGGGAACAACGCCGGGATCCTGGAATATGATGGTGCCCACTGGACCCTGACACCTCCCTCTAATGGATCTCCGGTGCACTCTATTGCCACAAGCAGTAAAGGAAGAGTTTATTTCGGATCTGTCAATAAATTCGGATATCTGGCTACCGATTCAATCGGACAGCTTGCGTATTTTCTTCTCTCCGATCTTCTGACAGAAGCGCAGCAGGATTTCAATGAAATCTGGGAAACACATGCTGTCGGGGAAACCATTTATTTCCAATCATATCACAAAATATTCACCTGGCAAAACGACTCCCTTCATGTGTTCCGGTCAGAGCAGGAGATCCAGGAGTCATTTCTTGTTAACGACGATCTATTCCTGAGTTTTCCCGATGCCGGACTAAGTTATTTTCATAACAACACCCTGACACCCGTTTCCCAGGGTGAACTTCCCGAAAATTCACAAATCTATGGGATGATTGAAACGAAACCCGGAAAAATACTGATCATAACAGAGAAAAACGGGTTTTGTGAACTTCAGTTCAACAGGAATGACCCGTCAGCTTCAACCATCCGGAAGATCCAAACCGGAAACGACCGGATTTTCAGAGAAACAGAGATTTATAATGTTCAAGAGATCGGTCGGGGCATGCTCTCTTTGGGCACATGGGGTGATGGAGTCCTTATCGTCGACTCACTCTTTAACATTGTTCAGGTTCTGACAAGAGAAACAGGATTGCAGGACCAGGTGATTCAGGGTCAATATCTTGACCGGTACAATAACCTTTGGCTCACGCTGGGAAGCGGTATTTCGAGGGTTGAGGTACAATCGCCCGTTACCAGCTTTCAGAATGCCCAGGGGCTGAATGGCATCATCCAGTCAGTAACAAGGTTCAACGATCGAATCTATGTAGCCTCCAATACCGGGCTCTATTTTTTCGATTCCCGCAGCGATTCTCCTTTCCCCCATAATAGCTTCAGTCTTGTAAAAGATTTTGGGATGGAATGCTGGGAGCTGCTTACATACAAAAATGAAGGTGATGAGGCCCTACTGGTCATCACCAACGAAAAGGTGTTCGAAATCCGTTCAAACCACTCCTATGAAGCAGTTGTCAAAGATTATGCATACACCCTTTGTCAGTCATCCGCTTACCCCCGGCGGGTTCATATAGGTCTTGAAAACGGTTTTACAAGCATTTACAGGGAGAATGGCAGCTGGAAACAGGAAGAGCATGCAGCGGAGGTTAGGAAGATGGTAACCAGCATTGCTGAAGATCAGGATGGCAATCTCTGGCTTGGAACGCTTGATGAGGGAATTGTCCGTGTCGGAAAGGAAATTTTCCATGGAGCTGCGAATGGGAAATCACTTGTAAGACATTTCGGCGAAGAAGATGGGCTTCCATCCGGCCCTTTTGTCATGGAAATGGTCGGGGAAAAAATTGTGGCAGCTACCAATAAAGGAATATTTTGTCTGAAGGATAACGGGTCAACTTTTATAGCAGACACCACATTGGGAAAACTTTTCAGCGAAGACGAACTGTATGTCCACCGCATCAGTGCCAACCAGGATTCCCTGGTGTATATCGTCACCTTTCAAGAAAATGCTGAAGTTCAGTACAAAGTTGGATTTCTTGAGCGGACTGGAACAGGTTACCGGTGGATCAAAGAACCTTTTCGCAGCATATCAGAGGAACTGAACCATGCACTGTACGAGGACAGGGATGGAATAGTCTGGCTGGGAGGCTCACATGGATTGTTTCGGTACGATCCGGTGAATAGAGCGGAGCCAACAGCTTTCAGTGCGAAGATAAGCAGCGTGGAGGTCACGGGAACACGCACCCTGTTCAAAGGAGCTTTCTCTGGTGATGAGCGACTGCCTGTTTCCACGCAGCCTTCATCCCAAAAATTTGTACTCCCCTACAGTGAAAATTCACTAACCTTTCTATTTGGTGCACTTACGGGGCAAAATGAAGATTTCACCCGGTACAATTATTTCCTGGAGGGCAATGACAAAAACTGGAGCGATTTTACTCCTGAATCAAAAAAGGAATACACCAATCTGCGTGAAGGGAGGTACACATTCCGTGTAAAAGCGAGAACCCTGTATACACACGAGAGCAGCGAAGCAACATACGAATTCAGTGTACTGGCCCCATGGTACCGCAAATGGTGGGCGTTTGTGATTTACACGGTTATTGCCGCTGCTATTGTTTACCTGATCATTATTTTCTATACCAGACAGTTGCGTGCGATCATCAGGGAGCGAACAGCCGAGGTCGTGGCACAAAAGGAGGTGATCGAAGAGAAGAACAAGGACATTATGGACAGCGTGTTGTATGCAGAGAAAATCCAGCGGGCCATCCTGCCGCCGGCAGACGATCTTTCCAAAATGAACCTTGAAGGATTCGTCCTGTTCCTACCCCGCGATTATGTGAGTGGAGATTTTTACTGGCTGGGCGAGAAGAACGGAAAGATCATCACTGTGGCTGCCGACTCCACCGGACATGGTGTTCCGGGTGCATTTATGAGCATGTTGGGAATAGCTTTCCTCAACAACATTATCATTGCAAAGGGCGTTATTTCGGCTGGAGAGATCCTGAATCAACTGCGTTCAGAGGTGATCTTTGCCCTGAAACAGAAAGGTCAGGAGGGCGAACAAAAGGATGGCATGGATCTCGCGCTGCATGTAATCGATCTGGAGTCCATGAAACTGGAGTTCGCCGGAGCCAATAATCCATTGATCATGATTCGCGATAATGAATTAATACAGGTGAAGGCCGACAGGATGCCCATCGGAATTCACGAGCGTGTGAATGAACCCTTCACGAACCATGTCATCGATCTTCAAAAGGGGGATGTATTTTATACCTTTTCAGATGGATACCAGGATCAGTTCGGCGGACCTCAAAATAAGAAATTTATGATTAAGCGGCTTAAGGAGCTGTTTCTGGAGATTCACCATAAACCGATGGAAGAACAGCGAAACATCCTACACCGGACCTTCTTCGACTGGATCTCCTATGGTTCCGAACAGATTGATGATGTGATCGTTACAGGAATCAGGGTATGAATGTAGGAGCCGCAAGCCTTAAGGGCAGAAACAGATAAATTGTAAGACTAAGATACCTGCCTGCCTGCCGGCAGGCAGGCAGGAAAGGAGATAAATAAAAAACTAATATACAAATGAAAAAGAAACAGCGGAAAAGTCTGGTCGTTGGAATTTTCGTAACGCTTGGTTTAACAATTTTCATTGTTACCATTTACATCGTTGGGAAGAAAGAGAACATCTTCGGATCTCCGATCAAGGTAGCTGCCATATTTGAAGATGTGCAGGGACTCAGGGAGGGCGATAAGGTAAGGCTCTCAGGCATTGCCATTGGAAATGTGAGCAGCCTCTCTTTTATGAACGATAACCGCGTATTTGTATTGATGAATCTTGAATCTGAACAGGTGCAATATGTACAAAAAGATTCAAGGGTTACCATAGGCAACGAAGGATTAATGGGCAGCAAGGTAATCATGATCATTCCCGGCAGTATCACTAGTGGGTCTGTAGCGGAGTTCGACACACTTCGTGCCGTTGAAATGGTCGATCTTGACGATATTCTTTCGGATGTCAATCAAACAAGTCAAAATATTGCCGTTGTCTCTAAAGAGTTGATCTCTATCACACAAAAAATAAACAGGGGAGACGGAATATTCGGAAAGATATTCACCGATACCAGTCTTACAATGAATCTTGATAATGCTGCCAGAAATATTTCAAATATCACAGGGAACCTAAACGAACTATCCGATAAGATCAACCAGGGCCAGGGGATCGTTGGCAAGTTGTTTGCAGATACCATGCTTACTGCAGGAATTGGTGATGCCGGCAGGAATATGGAGGAGATAGCCAATAACATCCAGGAGATTACTGGGAAAATAAATAAAGGAGAAGGAATTTTCGGAAGAATGTTTACAGATACGGTACTTACCAATAAATTATTCCACACCACCGAAAACCTGCAAACCACCTCGAAAAATCTAATGGGGTTAGCTGAAAAACTGAACAGCGACAGCAGTGCGCTGGATCTGCTGATCAACGATCCGGCATTTGCGGATTCACTGAAAGTGTTTTTTGACAGACTCAATTCAGGGATAATTGAAGCCACTGATGCTGCCGATGCTTTGCAACGAAGCGGATTGATCAGGTTGTTTTCCAGGAAAAAGGAGAAGGAGAAGGAGAAGGAGAAGGAGAAGTAAATGATCCAGGAAAATTCAATGAACCAGAAGGAGGAAGACTAAGCGTTAAAATATCCACAACTGCAATACGGGCTATTAATTGTTATAAAAACTATATTTAACTATATGATATATAATACTATAAGTATCGTTAAAACTATTGGTAAGTTATTCGTCCTCCTTCGTCGGCCTCATGATCTCCACTTCGTTCCGGTTGTTGTCTCGCAGAAATAATATTCTCTATGGTGCTCGGCGAAGCCAAATTTCTTTATTCAATGATGAGGGGTTCACATCTCTGTTTATTTTCTAAAGCTTCTTATTACAGGCGGCATTCCGCTGGAAAATACTTGCCGATAGAGTTTAAAGTAGAGATACTTAAAAATTTTAATGATTTATCTTAAAAAAATAGTATTTTCGAGGCTTTAAAACCAAAAAAAACTATTAAAAATTTACCCATGAACAACAAAAAACTAAATCTTAAAATTATCGTACCGGTCCTACTATCATTTTTTGTGATGAGCTTTGTAGATTTGGTAGGGATTGGTGTTGACCGGGCCAAATTTGATTTTGATCTGAGCGATACAGTATCACAGCTTATCCCCTCAGCTGCATTTTTATGGTTCTTCCTGTTGTCCGTTCCAGTCGGTATATTCCAGGACAGATACGGGAAAAAGAGAACACTAAACATAGGTATGGGCATTAGTGCCCTGGGGATGATCATCCCATTCATCGTTTATTCTTTTCCTGTCTTATTGCTGGGATTCGCTTTTCTTGGAATCGGAAATACCATCATTCAGGTATCAGCCAATCCGCTCCTGGTCTCTGTGGTTCCTTCCAACAGAACATCTAGCGCATTGAGCTTCTCGCAGTTTATCAAATCGGTCGGCTCCATGTTGGGAGCTCCCCTGGCAGGTGTGTTTGCCACACAATTTGGTGACTGGAAAATAGTACTGTTGGTATTTGGTGTCATCTCATTGCTTTCCGTTTTGTGGCTGGGATCAATTACTGTCGGGGAGACAAATACCAAGAACTCTACTGCAACAATGGGCTCATCGTTTAAACTGTTGAGAAATCCTTTTATCCTTTCGATGGTACTCTCCATCTTTTTGGTTGTTGGAATTGATGTAGGGGTGAATTCAATTTCGGGCCAATTCCTTATGAAAAAACTAGGCATGGAACAGATCGTGGCTGAATCGGGAAGAAGCATCTATTTCTTTGGGAAAATGCTGGGTACCTTTGCTGGAGCAATGCTGCTTACCTGGTTCGCATCAAGAAAATTTCTCGTCTGGACCTCTGCGTTGGCAATACTAGCGCTCATTGCATTAATCTTCAATCCAATACCTGTTGGTGCCTGGGTAATTATCTTTCTTATCGGATTATTTGTGGCCAATATCTGGCCCCTCGTTTTTTCAATTACCATTGAAAAATATCCTGAAAGGGGAAATGAGATATCCGGTCTGATGATGATGGCCATTTCTGGCGGTGCTGTAGTTCCCCTAATGATCGGGTGGCTTACAGATACCGTAAGCATCACCATCGGCATGTTTGTACTTGTGGCATGTGCTGTTTATCTTCTGATTACTGCCCTGGCCATCAGAAAGGGAACTGTTAACTAAGTGTCTGTCCATAATGCCCGATAGCTGCGTTGCAGCAATCGGGCATTATGATCCAGCCACCCCAACTCTATTGACAGACTAAATAACTTTAAATGGAGTATTAGAGTTGTGATTCCATTATTCATCACTATTGAATACCTCCTTTACACGGTTATTAAACTCCTTCATATCCTTTTCAATATCCGCCTTCATCTCTTCCCACTTGTCAGCCGTCACAGATTTTAGTTCGTCAAGATCATTTTGGAGTCTCTTCTGCTCCTTCTTCAATTGGTCCAACGCTTGTTGTGTTTCGGCTTCAACCTTTGAACCTTGCGCCTTGATCTTTGCTTCATAGGCCCCAAGCTGCTTCTCAAAATTGGCAATTAACTCTTCGCCCTTTTTAATTGCCTCATTTTTCTCAGATTCTACAAGTGCTTCAAAAGAGTCGCCAGTCTTCTTCATATCTTCTTTTAACTGTTTCACTTCAGGATCTGTCTTTTTTTCTGATTTGTTCTGGTTACATCCTGCTACTGCAATAGAGAACAGAAATAACAATCGATAATAGATTTTTTGCTTTCATAATTGTTTTAATTATTAAGGTGAATTATTTTCTGTTTATCTTTTTATAGTACTAAAACTGTACAATTATGCGCCCAAAACCAGAATATTTAGGTAAATATAATTTATAAATCTATAAAAGACTAATACTTTGACGGATACATCAACACTCAAAATAAAACAGTACTGATTCCAAGCTATTACCTGATGAAAAACACTCGATTGGACTGTAGAGATAATTACACAAACATGTGTCAAATCCTATCTTACTTCTGAAGAGTCGGTTGTTGATTGTAAATCGATATTCAGTTGCTTCATTTTATTGTACAGGGTTTTGCGATCAACATTTAATATCCGGGCAGCCTTTGATTTGTTGTTATCTACACTTTGTAATGTTCCGATGATCAATTTTCTTTCGGCATCCCTGGAAACTTCCCGCAGTTCTCCCGAAGATTCACCCATACTTTGATTCATCTCTTCATGAAGATGAAAGCTAGTAATCTCCCTGGGAAGTGAATCTTTTGTGATCCGGTCAGACTGGGACAACAAAACAGAGCGTTTAATCACATTCCTAAGTTCCCGAAGGTTTCCCGGCCATGAATAGCTGCGTATAAGGTCCATCACATCCGCATCCATACCTGTCACATCTTTATCAAGTTGCATATTTGCCTCCTGGATAAAGAATTCCGCATACTGCTGAATATCCTTCCTCCTCTCCCTGAGTGGCGGGAGGTGCATCATAAATTCGTTTATACGGTGATAGAGATCCTCCCTGAATTTGTTTTCTTCCACCAGGTGACTGAGGTCCTCGTTGCTGGCAGCAATAATTCTTACATCAATATTTGTTGTTTTGGGGTCCCCCACACGATTTACCTTTCTCTCCTGAAGGGTTCGCAGTAGCTTTACCTGTACTTCATAGTCCAGGTTCCCAATCTCATCCAGAAAAAGTGTTCCCCCGTCGGCCTCCTGAAATACCCCGATCTTGTCAGCAACGGCACCGGTAAACGATCCCTTGATATGACCGAACAATTCGCTGTTCGCTAAGCTTTTGGGTATCGCCCCACAATCAAGAGCAACGAAAGGTCTCTCCCTCCGTTTGCTCCTGTAGTGGATAAAACGTGCAAGATACTCCTTGCCGGAGCCTGTTTCACCATCGATTATTACGCTCATATCGGTAGGTGAAACCGTCTCTGCAAGTTGGAGCAACTGTTTTATCTCAGGACTTTCACCAAAAAAGAACTCCTCTTCACCATTTTTGCGGGGAAGCCTATCCCCGCTACTGTTCTGGAGCAACTTTCTGAGCAGTACAAGTAGTTCATCCTGCCGAAGGGGCTTCACGATGTAATCATCGGCACCACCTTTAATCAGCTTGACGGCGATACTGACATCCGCGTAGGCAGTAATGATGATCACCTTTGCACCGGGAACCAACCATTTAATGGAATTCAGCATTTTCAGTCCATCACTGTCGGGCAGCCGGTAATCGCATAGTACCACGTCAAAAGATGAATCCTTCAATAACTTTTTGGCTGATGCTGCTGAATAAGCAGTCTCAACCTCATAACCATTGTCAGCCAGGAGCTTTTCAAGAATATTGCAGATGAAAACATCATCATCCACGATCAGAACTTTGCTCATATATATTAATTCTTTATTTAAATAATTGTTATATAATGCTATATATATCGGTCAAACTTCAAGAGACTGGTTGCTTCACACAGTAATATTATTTATCGGTGTTCAGCGATCCTTCATCATCGAACAGTGCGCTACCGAACAATTTATTGGTTTCACCGAGCTCATCGCCACGGCGATTTCGGTTCATGTTCTTTCTTCAATGGTGAGAAATTCATAAGGTAAATCCTCTATGATTTTTCACTAATATACTCATTTTTTAGCTGAGGAACAACAACATCAATCTTTTCAAGCAGGTTTGTCACCAGGCCTGGAACCACATCATAATTGCTTGTTTTCAATGTATTGTCCTCAATCTGAATACAGATATTGGCCATTTCTGACATTCCCAGGAACCTGGACGATGAGATCAATTTATGTGATTGCTCACCCACCTCCTGCCACTGTTCCTGTTTCAGATGATTCTCAATTTTTGAGCGGACACCTTCAGCTGTCCTGACAAATGACTGAAGGGTTTTATTGTAAAAGTGAATATCACCTTTCGACAGATTGATCAATTCATTCAGATCATAGGATTGACCGATTGTCCGCTCTGTACTCAATTTGGTTCTTCCCTCTTTATTCTGACAGACATTATTATGGTAAGCATTTATTCTTAATACATTACAGATTTTATTAAATAAAGCCTCCTCACGGTAAGGTTTGATCAGATAGTTTTGAAAACCCGCCTCTTCATATTCCCGGATATCACTTTTTATCGCATTTGCCGTAACTGCTATCATCCTGGTTTTTGCATTGGGATTACCTTCATCACCCCTGATCCTCTTTACAAGGTCAAGACCACTGATGCCGGGCATGTGAATATCCATCAAAACAACATCAAACTTCACTTTTTCAAGGTATCTCATCGCCTCATCCCCATCACCGGCCACATCAAATTCCAGTTTCCAGTTTGTTAGGATGGTGGTTGCCAGGATCTGGTTGGTTTCATCATCATCAACCACCAATATCTTTTTATCTTTCAATAATTCTTTGTCGGCACTATAGATGCGCTCCTCCTCAGGCAGATCCGCTACCCTGCCAACTTCGAATGGTATACGTACCGTGAACTCAGTTCCTTTTCTCACTTTACTGGAAACGGAAATGCGACCGTTTTGCAGCTCAACCAGCCTCTTAACGATCGTAAGTCCCAGTCCCGAACCCCCGAATTTACGGGTAATTGATGTGTCTGCCTGGTGAAACGGATCAAATATTGCTTCCATTTCCTCTTTTGGTATGCCGACCCCGGTATCTTTTATACTGATCTGCAATTCCGTCCGATTCTCAGACAAACCACCCGCCTTTACCGTACATCTGACATAACCGAATTGTGTAAATTTCAATGAGTTACTAACCAAATTTATTAGAATTTGTTTAATCCTTACCGGATCTCCCAACAAAACTTCCGGTATACTTTTTGAAACATTGAAATCCAATTTTATACCCTTCTTTTGCGATCTGATGCGGAACGTATTGTATACCTCAGTGAAAAGATTTCTCACATTGAACGGAACAGCTTCAAGTGAGATATTACCGGCTCCTATCCTCAAAAGTATAAGTATTTCATTTACTATGGATAACAGATGGTCGGAAGACTCCTCGATCAGATCCCTGAATTTCCTCTGCTCCGGGTCCAGGTTGGTCTTTCCCAGCTGCTCGGCAAAACCCATGATTGAATTCAGCGGGGTGCGAATTTCATGACTCATATTGGCCATAAATTCTGTTTTTGTCTGGTTGGCAGCTTCCGCCGCTTTTTTTGCAAGTTGCAGCTGCTCCTCCCTGCCTTTCTCCTCTGAAATATTTGTCATCACAGACATGCCAGCACATACTTCACCGGTGTGACTCCGTATCGGGATCGCATTGATCATATAGTGGTCGCCCGAAAAAACAAACTCGCTATCTGACTTTCTTCCCCTCAGTGCATGCTCGAATAGTGGTTGCAGGAGAATGGAGGTATCTTTATCCCATAGATCACTTAAGTTTTTTTCTAAAAAATAATTGGGATTGTAACCGTATTTCTCCATCTCCCTTCCAAAAAACATGATAATCTTCTGATCCTTGTCAAAAACAAATACATTGGAATGGGGAATATTTGATGCGAGGACCCCAAATAACTTCTCACTCACTTTTGGATGTTCACACGGATTGTTTTCTTTTTGCATAAAAGTAACATATTTAAAAGCCAAACAATGACTATCAATTAATATACCTGTATCACGCCTGCCCATCAATTATCGCAGCAAGTAGCTGATAGTCTTGTAAAAAGAAAACCACCAACGATGAGTTGCCAAACAACGGTTGTGGAAAGTTACAAAACAAGCGTGGAATTTATTCCACAGGAACGAACCATTTTATCCACAGAAAGGGGTGTTGTCTGTTTTTACAGGGAAAAAGCTGTATTTTCTAAATGCCTGTATATTTGACCATAATAACTCACACAAGCAATAATCTTGAAGGGATCACGATAAAAGCACGCTTTTTGAATCTTACATGGTAAGAATACACTAAAGCTTACAACCATGAAAAAGAAAGTAGTACAATTTATCAGGTCGGCCGAAAACCTGGAAAAAATTATAGGCAATTCGGAAATTCTGGCAAAGAAGCTCGATCTTGATGTAAAACTTCTTATGGTGCTTGAGACGAGGCACCCCTATTTTTATCCGATGACAACCACGCTTCATACGGGGATGGAAACATACCAGTTTGAAGCGATGCATGCCGAGCGAAAAGAGGAGGCTGAGAAGGTTTTTGATAAATTCATTAAAGAAAGGAAGTCAGGCAAGGGACAACCGCAGATCTCCTATGAAATACTTAGCGGAGCCACCGATCTGATTCTCATTGATGCTTCGGGGCAATCCGACACCTTTATGATTCTGGTGAACGAGTCACAGGAGCCGGAACAGGGTTTTATCATCAATACCTACCTGAACACCCTTGAAAAAATAAGCTGCCCAATCCTGAAAGTGCCGGAGAAAAAGAATTTCACGAATCTTGGCAAGATCCTTTACGCAACAGATTACAAGGAGGAGGATCTGACCACCCTGAGCAAACTGGCAGACATTGCAGCACCGTTTCAGGCAGAAATAACAACCTTGCATGTTACAGACAGTGTTGATCTAGAAGATAAAATAAAGAGTCGCGGATTCGAAGAGACCCTGCACGATAAAATCGGGTACGACAAGATCAGCTTTGCTGTGAGGCAGGATGAAAATGTGGTTGATGGAATTATGGAATATGCCCGGAGTGGAAAGTTTGACATGATCGTTCTGCTGAAGGAGAACAGGAATTTCCTGCAGCGTCTGTTTACGAAAAGTGACTCCAATAAGATCTTGTCAGAAGCTGACATCCCGGTGATGGTCTTTCAGCAGGAGAGCTAAAAAATAATCTTTCTTCTCCTGGTAAAATGTCATGTGATCGCAGAGCTGACCAGGGTGCCAGAAAGTTAGGCTGTAGACAGGCTTAACCGTTTCCGGCAATCCTGCCCTTCGAAGCTACCTTCCACCGATTCCGGGAATTACCGGCTTTCCTAAAGCTACTTGTCACTGGTTTCTGCAGATTGCTGGGCCGACCCGCTCTTTTTCCGTCTGAACCACCCTTTCATTTTATCTTTCAGCAACAGGACAATCTCCTTGCCCAGAAAAAACAGCGAACCATAGAACAAGATTTCTCCGGCCAGAAATACTCCAAAAATCACCGCTGCGGTCTGTTTACCGCTCAGCTCCAGCATCCTACCGAGCGCTCCCCCGATAAATGGCGATCCCACGATAAGAAAATAGCTAAGAATTTGCACGGCGAACATTGCCTTTTTGAATGGTGTGTTTACCAGGTCCCGGATGGTTCTCGGCTTACTTTCAGGTAACTGGGTGGTATTTGTTTTAACATCCATATCGAAATAAACGGATCAGCGAACAAATTGTTTATACATGCCGAAACCTTATCCCCCGAAAAATCAAATTCCAATTTTTCATTGCAAATAGAACTAAACAATTCAGGTCTAATGCGTGTTTAACCTTAATTCATGAAGTATGTGGCACTGTTTAACTGGAAAAAAAGCTGATTTCCAGTTAGATTTATATTAGCTGATACCTTGCAATGAAAAAATTAGCATTGAATATATTCCTGATCTTCGTCACTTTAGGCAGCTTACTGTTTGGTAATGAACCAGAGGAGATCAAACCCCGTTACCGGGTATCCGGCACTGTTTTGGATAAACAGGCTGAAGCTCCTCTGCAATATACTACAGTTGCTTTACTTAGTGTACCAGACAGCAGCATTGTAAATGGCATAATTACAGACAGGCGGGGTAAGTTCGTTGTCAGTGCCAAGCAGCCCGGGGACTATATTCTCAGGATAAATTTCATTGGCTATGAAACTATTTTTAATGATATCAGCCTTACGCGGGACAATCCCTCAACAGAACTTGGGACAATACTTTTACAGAGCTCATCCGTAGATATTGAGGAGGTTTCCATTGAAGCTAATACAAGATCCATCGAATATAAAATTGACAGAAAGGTGGTGCATGTGGCTGACCAGTATACTGCGGTTTCCGGAACTGCAGTGGATATTTTAAAAAATGTGCCCTCCATCGATGTAGATATAGAGGACAATGTTTCAATCAGGGGCAACAGTAATTTTACTGTGTTAATCGATGGCCGGCCCTCTGTTCTTGAGGGTAGTGAAGCACTTCAGCAATTCCCTGCCGGCATGATCAAAGATATTGAGATCATTACCAACCCTTCTGCAAAATTTGACCCGGAAGGTACAGGGGGTATCATCAATATTATTACAACGAAACGTACCCTGACCGGCTTAAGTGGACTTGTACATGCGGATGTCGGTTTGGATGAAAAATATGGAGGAGATTTCCTGTTAAATTATCGCACGGATAAATTCAACTATTACCTGGGTGGAGATTATAGCAATAGAAACTACCCTGGTACAGTTGAAAGAAGACAGGAGACTTACTCCGGGGATACCATCTCGTATCTCAACTCTGAAGGTGATTATAACAGGGGATATAACCGTTACAGTGGCCAGGCAGGGATTGAGTGGTTTCCGGATGAGAAAAATGTGTTTAGCGTGAGTGGTCGATACGGATACAGGGCCAGCCTGGGCTCATCAACGGTCAATTATGAAGAATGGACGAGTTATGCTCCGGCAAGAAACCGGTATACGAATCTTGAAGAGCGTGAACGCAGCGGCAACTACTACTCTTTGAATGGAGAGTACACGCATAATTTCAACGGTGACAACAGGGAGGATGGAAGAGAACACCGGTTCGATGTCAACCTGATGTACTACATGCGGGAGGGCAATGAAGAGTCTCTCAACTTCCTTCTTGATCCGGGCGGTGAAAGAATAGATGGCCAACGATCAACAGAAATCGGTCCGTCGGCCGGATTTGAATACCGGTTGAATTACGAGCAGCCATTCACACGGGCTTTTAATATTGAGGCCGGCGCCCAGGGAAGAAATGGTGTATCTGATGAATCCAACGGACTTTATTTCTATGATGCTGATAATGGCGAATTTGAATTACAGGACAATTTCAGCCATGATGTCAGCTACAAGAGAGACATAAACGCCCTATACGGACTCGTGAAAGGTGAATACAGTGATTTGGGATATCAACTGGGGCTGCGTGGTGAATATACCTTCCGTGACATTCACATGGATGATCAGGGTCAGTTTAACATCGATCGATGGGACTATTTCCCCACCCTGCATTTATCCTATACGCCCGGTGAAAAAAACCAATTCATGGCAAGTTACTCCAGGCGAATTGACAGACCGCGAGGCTGGTACCTTGAACCATTCATAACATGGAGCGATGCATATAATGTGAGAAGAGGAGATCCTGACCTTCAACCTGAATACATTGGCTCTTATGAAATTGGTTATCAAAGGGAACTGAACGAAACAGATTTTCTCTCTGCTGAATTGTACTATCGTGTCACTGAAAACAAAATTGAAAGGGTCCGGGAGGTTTACAGGGACAATATCATGCTCTCAACCTACGCCAACGTGGGAACAGATTACGCGCTTGGTTCTGAGATTATGTTGAGCATGGAACATTTCGACTGGTGGGAATCAGATTTTTCAGGAAATTTTTACGATTACCGGGTTGTGGGAGATATTAACGGAGAAGAGCTTAACAGGGGAAGATTTACCTGGTCCGTTGAATGGAACAATATTTTTAAAATCACCGAAACAACCCGCCTTCAGTTCTATGCCGAATATGACAGTCCGGAGGTTGAAGCGCAGGAAACAGAAGCAGCCACCTTTGAATTTGACGGTGCCATCCGGCAATCCTTTATGAATAATAACCTTATACTCACTCTGCAGGTAAGGGACATATTCCGCACCGACAGGCATGAATCAGTGATTGAAGCGAATGATTTCTACGCCTACCGTCTATACGCACACAGGGCACCTATTTTCATGCTGAATCTTACCTTCCGGATTAACAACTTCAGAAATAACGGGGATGAAGGTTTTGGTGGCGGTGGCGATGAAGACAGCTTTGAAGGAGGGGAGATGTAGGGTGGAGATTTATAAATCGTCTGTATTCGTTTCAGCTCCTCAGGTTCACCTGTAATGTTATAGAATTTCATGACAATTTAACATACAAGAATAAAAAAGCGTATTATTGAAAGCAGGGATTAGTTTCTAATTATGAAATTGTTCATTAATTGTAGATAGCAATAATTCTTTGTTAATAGGCTTGCTTATAAAATCGGAACAACCACCTGCCAGGGCTTTATTTCTATCAACTTCAGTAGAATATGCTGTTTGGGCTATTATACACAAATCAGGTCTGAATTCTTTTATCCTGGTTGTTGCTTCGTAGCCATCCATCACGGGCATTTTTAAATCCATCAGCACCAAATCAATATTTGGGCTAGATTTGCATAATTCAACAGCTTCGACGCCATTTGCAGCCCTCATAATGTCTATTCCCTTTTCCGAAAGCAATTCTTCCAACAACATAAAATTAGAGTCTTCATCTTCGGCAATTAAAAGTGTTTTAATCCAAAAGCGCAAATCCATATTTGAGGGGATGTCAGGCGATTTTTCCTGATTTGCCTTTTTGTAAGGAATGGTAAAATAAAATGTAGAACCTTTTCCCAATTCGGAAGTTAACCAAATATTACCTCCAAGTAATTCTACATAAGCTTTTGAGATGGACAACCCCAATCCTGAACCACCAAAATTTCTTTTAGAAGTGGTTTCAACCTGACGAAAACGATAAAATATCAATTCCTGCATGTCCAACGGAATACCTATTCCGGAATCTTCAATATAAAATTCCAATTGATTATCTTTTACCCCATAGCCAAAATTAACATAACCCTGTGGGGTAAACTTAAGGGCATTGCCTATAAGGTTGTTGAGTATTTGCGTTAGTTTGGTTGCATCGGTAATAATAAATGCCTCATCATCGGCCAGCATGGTTTTCAAACTAAGTGTAACATTCTTGTCATTGGCTTTGTGGAAAAATTGTTCCTTAAGAAGCTTACATCTTAAATTGATGTTGATTTCATTTTGCTGAATTTCTTTCTGGCCGGCCTCAATAGAGGCAATGCTAATTATATCATCAATAATGGCAAGCAGCTGGTCGCTGCTTTGTATAATCATATCGGTAAATTGTTTGCGTTTTTCGGGTAGTAAACCGGGGTCATTAAGAATACCTGAAAAGCCTACTATAGCATTCATGGGTGTTCTGATTTCGTGAGAAATATTGTTCAGGAAGGCTGTTTTCAGCCGGTCGCTTTCTTCTGCTTTCTCTTTGGCTGTAACCAACTCTTCAATCATCTTTTTTCTTTCGGTGATGTCTTCTTTAATAGCCACAAAGGTGGTTATAACCCCTTCGTTGTTTACAATGGGTGAAATAAAAGCCTTATCCCAGTAAAATTCCCCATTTTTCTTTTTATTCAGCATTTCTCCTTCCCAGTCCTTGCCTGAAAGGATGGTATCCCAAAGCTCCTGATAGAACGCTGTGGAATGATGCCCCGATTTCAAAATACTGGGGTTTTCGCCCTTTGCCTCTTCAAAACTGTAACCGGTTTGTTCTGTAAAAAATGGATTTACATATTCAATACGTCCTTCCCTGTTGGTTATCACTACCGAGACGGAACTTTGTTCAACGGCTCTGAAGAGCTTATTGGCATTTTCTCCACTGCGTTGCCGGTCAATAAATATGCTTAATTCATGGGCTACTATTTCCAGAATTTCAATGCTCGTTTGATCATAAACATCGGGATTGTCGTAGTTTTGAACAACGATAGCCCCCAACATTTTCCCTTCCACTTTTAGGGGAACGCCGAGCCACGCTTCTGAAATGGTCCCGAATAACTCAATGATTCCTTCTTCATGTAAGCGTAAGATTTCATTCTTTCGCAAAAGTACCGGACGGTTTTGTTTGATGACATAGCCGGTGAGTGATTTTTCGGCAGGCCATACCGGTATTTCATCCTTTTCATCTCTTTCCACATTGGCGCTCAACATCCCGGTTTCTTCATTATAGAGTGCAATCACAAAGTTTTTTGCATCAATAATGGTATTCAGTTCATTTTTAACAGAATCAAACAACTCATTGAGGTTTTTTACAGTAATCACTGCATAGGCAATGTTGTATTGCATCTGTTTTATCATCTCTGCCTGTTTGCGTTCGGTAATGTCCCGGGCAACGATCTGAATCCCCTTTAGTTCTCCGTTGTCGGTTATTACAGATACATTAAGTTCAAATGGAAAAACTTTACCGGTTTTATTCACTATTCCAACTTCAAAAGGAGCATTGATATTTTCTCCTCTTAGCTGTTTTTGAAGAATATCCATGGCCATGTTATAGGACTCCGGCGTGAGTATTTTCTGAATGTTAACGCCTTCGATATAGTCTCTTGTATAGCCCGTTCTGTCTTCCTTCATCCGACTCATATAAGTAATCGTGCCTTGCAAATCCATGATGAGGATCACATCCGAAGTGTTTTCTGCCAGACCACGGAATTTTTCTTCACTTTCGATAATCTGTTTTTTAATTTGCCAGTTCTCGGTATTATCGCGGATATTGCATTGGATTACCTTTTTATTGTTGGCCAAATAAACATTGCTAACGAACCCAACATGAATTTCTCGTCCATCTGATGTTACAAGCGGTAAATCATCATAGCGAACATATTCTTTTTGTTGCAATTCAAGAAATTTCTCTTTATTTTCATAAATATCTTGTAAAACGCCGATTTCCCAGATTGATTTTTCAATTAATTCATTTTTTGTATAGCCCAGCAAATCAATTAAAAACGGATTAACGTCAACAATCTTCCCTGTTTCGGCATCGAGGATAATAATTCCGTCTTTAGCCGATTCAAAAAGGCGGCGGTATCTGGTTTCCAAAAGGTTTAACGTATCCTCTAAACGCTTGCGATTTGTTATATCCTGCGAAATTGTTGCAATGATATTTTTTCCTTCCTCATCAAGAATACGCGATGAACTCCACAAAACTGTCTTGACACTGTTTTCTTTGGTTAAAATAGGTATTTCAACTGTTTCTTGTTCATCGGTAAGATGATTTTTTAGCAATTCAAGTGTTGTATCAATTTTATCCTTTGGAAAAAGAAAATCAATTTTTTTATTGATAACTTCAGCTGAATCATAACCGCTCAATTCTTCAAATTTGCGGTTGAAACGCTTTATTATCATGGAAGTGTCCCATACAATAATAGGCGCATGCATATGGTTCAGGAGGATGTTTAAAAAATCACTTGTTGCACGATGTGTTTCTTTTAAGATATCTTCTTTGCCTTTTCGTTCAGTAATGTCCTCAATGGCAAGAAGAATTATCTTCTCTTTTCCAAATGCCCTTTTCACCTGACGTGCATTTAAATGCATCACCCGTCTACCGATGGTAGAAAAGCTGTGTTCAACCTCGTAATTATCAAAGGAGTTTTTCTCAGGAATGATTTTCTCCAGCAATTCTTTCAGTTTTGGAATATCCCATTGGTGATTTCCCAGTTCGTATATAAGCTTACCAATTGTTTCTTCGGCTGTTACCATGAAGAAATTATAGAATGAACGACTGGCTTTTATTACCCTTAAGTCTTTATCAATTGCAAGTAATGGTTCACGTACCGAGTCGATTACATTCTCAGTGAATTTATTTAACTCATCTGCGGATTTTTTAATCTCCGCAAGTTCTTTTCTGGTTTTTTCGAGAATTG
>JBBDUV010000077.1:0-27152 GCA_040903745.1 Bacteroidales bacterium
CTTGTATTTGACGCTTTGACTTCGTCGAGCTCCGCTTCGCTACGGTTCTTATCAAAGACTTAAAACAGCTTGGTTTTCTTTCTGTCACTAATTTATCTGTCCACTCAAACTCTATTAACGGACTCTTTATCCGTTCGTCTAATTCACATCAATGGTGAAAAGAAACTCCGGCTTCAATTCTCCCGACTGCGGCAGGTAGGCGACCCTTGCCCCCATTGAAAAGGGAAACATGAACCTGAGAACATGAAAGTCAAAAAGCAGATCGACCCCATAAGAATAGTAATTCCTGTTGTCCAGTGCAGGTTCAGGATCCTGGATCAAAATATCTTTCCCCTGCAAATAATCGCCCCACAAGTTGCCCCGGATTCGTTTTATATATACCAGGGGTTCAATACTCAGATCGGGATAAACTATGGGGAAATTATAATCGATACCCGCCATTTTCGTTTCCAGCCCCACAATATCCTGATAACCCCTGGGCAATTCAATATCATTGGTGTACAGGTATCTTTCCGCCTCCTGTTTCTGGGTCGACAGGTTCAGCATAACTGACTGATGCTTTAACAAGCCGGGCAAATAGACGGTCATGCCGAAAATCCGCTGGTTTCCAAAATTATATCTGTTAAATGGTGCATGCCTGTATCCCGCCCGGGCCGAAACACCCAGCCTGGGAAGTACATCCATTTTTCCCATACGCAAATACGAACTGAAATATAGCCGGTACATCAACCTGTGGATACCGGATTCATAGGCTGAACGATCTGCATTGGGGAAAAGATCGGATGTATACGTATGGGACAAAAGCGGCTGCAGGTAGGTAATGAATTTTCCCGTGTTTAACCTGAGGGGGACATAGGCATTGGTAACAAAGGAAAGCCTGTTGGGCCGCACGGGAATGGTGTCGGAAGAATTCATCTTATATACCTGCTGAATACCACCATACCGGAGTCCCATATCAAAAACAGGATAGCGTCCCTTCAGCCTTGCCCCTGTATGAAGGAAATGCATATTGTTCCTGTACTCATATGCAGCCATTCCAGTTACGGTACTTAAGAGATTTTGCGACAGAATTGTGATGCCCGGACTTACAGGCAGCTCCTCAGGATTCAATGCAGTTTCCGGGTTCATGTAATCGAAATAGAGCGGCAACCAGGAATGAATATTCACTGAATGCAGTATTTTACGGTAGGGCCCGGGCGCATATTCACCTTCCGGTGTATATTTTGACTCCTCAATGATCTCCTGTTCTTTGGCGGTCGGCGCAGCATCAAGTTGTTCGGCAGAATAAGCAAGTTTCGCAGGGTCAGAAATCTCAATGTACTGATCCGGTTTTAATCGCTTTGAGACAGCCCGGTAACCATCGGCATGATAATCGGAATAAAGAATTTTTCCTTCATGAATATCAGATTCAAATGCTCCGAATGCTGATGAAGTAATCCGGTACAGAGATTCATCTTTCAGATCATACTGGTAAATATTATCAATTCCTGAAAAAGTGGAGCCAAAGAAAATTGTGCTTTTGTGAACAACCGGTAAAGAGATATCATTGTATCCGGCATGGAACAGTTCTGTCCACTCCTGCTTTCCCAAAGAGTATCTATAGAGGTATTCTCCCGAACGGTCATTCACAGTTACAACTAAAGCAGAATCCTGCTCCATCCAGGAAGGATGCTGCATAAAAAGGTTGTCAGGAGCACCCGCCGAATGAATCATTTCTCCCTCCTCATTTAGAATTACAAGATGAAATGTGTGGTCCGTACGCTGTTCAATCGCTGCAATTTTATCACCACTTCCGGAAATTACCGGCGCATAATACCTGGTTCGGGTACCAAGGTTCTTGATCTCCTTTTGGGCCAAATCAAATATCCGGATGACAGAATAATTCCTGTTGCTCCATCTAATGTCCGGAACCCACTCGTCCCATACAATCTTACCCGCTCCATAGCTAAAACGGCCGGAGTTCATATATCCCGGTCTGAACACCCGCTCTTCATCACCCTCCCTGTCGACCAAAACAAATTCGGGTATCTGGTCTGGTCCCGATTTCAGGGCAATTACTGTTGTATCATTGATCCACTGGGGGAAACGATAACTGGTATAGTATCTGTTCCCTGTACTGCTCCAGTTTGAAATTGAATCAACCTTCCTCTTTTCAAAGGTCTTTTCCCAATGGCTTTGGTATTGATCCAGGGCCGCGTGATACAGCTCCATTTTAGAGTTTACACCATAACTTTTCATGCTGAAATAGGTAGGAGCAATCAGGTAAGGTCTTCTTGCTGCATGATCTACCATGTGGTTCCAAAAGCTGTTGCCATAGGTTCTGCGTCCGTGGCGAACCATCAGGTATCCCAGTTCATAATGATTTGGAACATAGTCTGTATAAGAGCCCAGCATCGCTTTTGAAAAGGTATACCGTTTATCCCCCTCCAACAGCTGCGCTTTCATCCCCATTTCAAAAGAGGGAAGCCTTCCCCGGCCGGTATAAGAAAACCTGGTCTCTGCATCGACTGCATCTCCTTCCAGGTACCAGAGTGGCAAAAACCCGGTGATGGCACCCACGGCTTGCTCTCCTGCAATAAATGAAAGAAACCTGCTGAATCCCTGGTTAAGCTTTGACACCTGCAGGGCATGTCTGCCCTCATGCAATGCCAGCTGTGTCATCCAATCCTGCGGATAGCCGTTGGGGTCTGGATTTGTAAACACTTCCAGTCGCCTGGGGGCCCAGACAAAGACCCCATTGGAGAAGCTCGATTCGTTGTGAAGTACCACCGGCATCTTTTTGTGCCCGTGTTCCATAACCGCTGCCTGATGAGGATAAAAATACTCCAGCTTGTCGGCAAAGTCCATGGCCATGCTATCAAGTCCCACCGGATAAATCAACCTGAAATGCTCCGTTGAAAACTGGTTCCAACGTATCGTCCCCCGGTCCTGACCATATTCATAAAACTGAGCAAACCCGGTCAGAGGGAAAACTAAAATGAGCAAAAGTGAAATGATTACAATGCCAACACAGGAAAACCTGAACGGACTAATCCTTTTCGATGGCGAATTGCACTCCATATTCCTTATTGCGCAGATAAATATATGCCCTCTTCCGTACATCCCTGGTCAATATAATTTCATACATTCGGGTGGAAACGCAAGTTCTGCAAACGTCTGAAAGCTCCTGCCCGATTCCAATCATGTCGATCCGCCTGCCAACAAAACCGGTAATCACAGTAATAGGAGCTCCGTCCATTTTCCGTTTCGACAATGCGATAACCAGTTGTTGGTCGCCCGGCTTTAATGTTTCCGGCTCACGGATATTGGCATACTCATATTCAAATTCAGGATAGGTAGAATAGATTACCTCATCGGCAGATGATAGTTTTTTTTCAACCATAACATTTTTCAGTTAGTGGAGATGCAAATATAGTTTTCCTGCGTGAATCTTTCAATTATTAGTCGAAAAGAACCGAGCTTGCGATCTCTGCGAAGCTGAAAATCATAATATCTTGTTGTACCTGATGAAGGGGGTAGAACCGATTATCTTAAACCAGAAGAACAGTTTTTGCCTCCGGATCACAAAAATTCCTTAAATTCGTGGCCTTACATATACCCAAGAATTATGAGCGATTTCAGAAAATATAACCTGGTATCAGGCTGGCTGGCTTTCCTCATTGCCATGACTGTTTACATGCTTACGATCGAGCCTTCTGTAAGTCTGTGGGACTGCGGAGAATTTATTGCCACATCCTATAAACTACAGGTGGGCCATCCTCCCGGAGCTCCCCTGTACATGATCCTGGGCAGGGTATTTTCCCTCTTCACCTCCGATACTGCCAATGTTGCTGCAGCATATAATACACTATCTGCTGCAGCCAGTGCGTTCACCATCCTTTTCCTGTTTTGGACCATTTCTCATCTTCTGAAAAAGATCTTCATAAAAGAGGACGAGGATCACAACGCCACCAACTATATTCTTGTAACGGGCAGTGCCATGATAGGTGCCCTTGCGTATACTTTTTCCGACACATTCTGGTTTTCAGCTGTTGAAGCAGAGGTCTATGCCACCTCTTCGCTTTTTACCGCTGTAGTATTCTGGGCGATTCTGAAGTGGGAAAATATTGCGCATGAAAAATATGCAAACCGCTGGTTGATACTGATTGCCTACCTGATCGGACTCTCCATTGGCGTACATCTTTTGAATCTGTTGGCCATTCCTGCAATCGTACTGGTCTACTATTTCAAAAAATACACGGTAACCAGAAAAGGCATCATCATGGCCATTCTTGCTTCTGTCGCAATCCTTGGATCGATCATGTATATTGTAATTCCCGGGCTTTTTAAAATTTCGATCTGGTTTGAACTGTTTTTCACCAATAGTGTCGGATTGCACTATAATACAGGCATGATCATCTATTTTATACTTCTGTTTCTGGCGCTTGCCTACGGAATCTACAGGACCCAGTTCAAAAAGAAAAACATTCTTTTTAATACCATCCTGGTAAGTCTCACTGTAATTATCATTGGCTACTCCTCCTATGCCATGATCATCATCAGGTCAACGGCCCAACCGCCCATCAATGAAAACAGGCCCGATAATGCATTTGCCCTTCTGTCCTACCTGAACCGGGAACAGTATGGTGACAGACCCCTTGTTTTCGGGAACCAGTATAATGCAGAAATAGAATCCGTCGAATACAACAAGGAAATATATGCCCTTGACAAGGATAGCAACCGGTATGAGGTAGTCAACAAAAAACCTGAAATAAAATATAAAGAGGGTAAAATACTGTTCCCCAGGATGTACAGCCGGGATTCCCAACACAAACAGGCCTATATGCAATACGGAACAATCAAGGACCCCAATCATCCGTCCTACCTGGATAATATTGAGTTCTTTTTCCGGTACCAGGTAGGGCACATGTACCTGCGCTATTTCATGTGGAACTTTGTCGGCAAACAAAACGACCGTCAGGGGCACGGCGGCATTCTCAATGGCAGGGCCGTAAGTGGCATCAGGGGCATAGACAGGCTCTGGCTCGGAAACCAAAAAAAGCTAACGGACGACATGCTCAACCATCCGGCGAGAAATACCTACTACTTTCTCCCGCTGATCCTGGGAATTATTGGGCTGCTATTTCATTATAAGTATCACCTGAAGGACTTTTGGGTTGTTTTGTTTCTCTTTGTCCTGACAGGTATTGCCATTGTGGTCTTTTTGAATCAGACTCCTTACCAACCCCGTGAAAGGGACTACGCCTATGCAGGCTCCTTTTACGCCTTCTCCATCTGGATAGGGATGGGTGCTGCAGGACTTGCAACATTCATTAACAGGTGGACGAGCATGAAAATGGCAGCCATATTCAGTTTTATCATCTCATTTCTGGGGGTACCAATGCTGATGGCCACACAGAACTGGGACGACCATGACCGTTCCGGCAGGTATCTGGCCAGGGACATTGCAAAAAATTACCTGGAGTCGTGCGATGAAAATGCAATTTTATTTACCGTTGGCGACAATGACACTTTCCCTCTCTGGTATATGCAGGAGGTTGAGGGCGTAAGGACGGATGTGCGGGTAGTGAACATGATGCTGTTCAATACAGAGTGGTACATCGACGAGAAGAAGATGAAGGTGTATGATTCAGAACCGCTTCCCATCTCCCTTCCCTATGCCAAATATAAAGAGGGTACAAATAATTCAATCTTTGTAAGAGAAAATAACCGGTGGGCAACGGTAAAGTATATCTCAAACTTTATTAAAAGCAACGACCCCCGCACGAAATTAGATTTGCGCAGTGGAGAAAAAGTTGATTATATTCCCACTCCCAATATTGTCATTGAAGTAGATTCAGCTGCAGTCATCGCTCATGGCATCATTGAGCCATACGACGCAGATAAAATAGCTGATGATGTCCGTTTTCAGCTAAAACCCAATGATCAGATTATGAAAGGCAATATGGCACAGCTCGACATTTTTGCCAACAACAACTGGGAACGTCCCATCTATTTTACTGCTGGCTCATTTAACGGCAGCCTCGGACTTGAACCATATTACCAGCTGGACGGACTTGCCTACAAGGTGGTGCCAATCAGGACACCCCAGGAAAGCGTACTGGTCATGGGCCGAATTGATCCCGATAAAATGTACGATATCGTGATGAACAGGTTCAGCTGGGGAAGAATGAATGAAGAGGATGTAACAATCGATTATTATTCCGAAAGGACACTTTCAGTGATCCGGTTCAGAAATATTCATACACGACTTGCCCTCAAACTTCTGGAAAAGGGAGACAAAGAGAGGGCGGTAGAGGTACTCGACCATTGCCTGGAGCTGGCACCTCATTCAGTTTTACCGTATGATCAATATATCGGCGGACTCACCTTTCCACGGGGAGAGGGCAATATGATCCACCATGAAGGAATCATCGAAGCCTATTTTATGTGCGGAGAAACAGAAAAAGCCAATGACTTACTCAATGAATATTTTGATATCCTAAACCAGAAGCTAAGCTATTTTAAATCCCTGGAACCAAAATACAGCAAGGTGGTTGAACAGGAACAATATGAAACCATGTCGCAAATGGAAGAGTTAAGGATATTGCCTACCACTTACGGGGAGCAGGACAAATTGTTGGAGCTTGGATTGTAAGAGCGGATTATCTTTCCCTCTCCATCAGGTACCTGGCAAAAGCATACAGTTCTGATTTCCATTCCTTCGGTGTATTCAGTTTGTCCAGACTTTGGATAGAGGTCTTATAGTAGTCCTGAATAATCTGTTCAACCTTCTTTTTTACATTCAGGGAATCAAAAATATCAAGGACCTCTTTTACCTTCTCCTCCGAATCAAACTCCTTCACATTCAACCATTTGATCAACGAATTTTTGTCCTCTTCATCTGCATCCCTGAGTGCCGTTATCATCAGGATGGTCTTCTTGTTATCTACAATATCCATACCCGGCTTTTTTCCAAAAGCTTCCGGATCTCCATAAACGTCCAGCAGGTCGTCCTGCAACTGAAAGGCCACCCCCAGGTCCCTCCCGAAATCATACAATTGTTCAGCATCTTTCTCAGCTGCACCACCGAGCATCGCTCCGATCTTCAGACTTGCGGCTATAAGCACCGCTGTTTTCAGCTCAATCATCCTGAGATACTCCCTCTCCCCAACCATCAGCTTTTTCTCAAAATTCATGTCCATCTGCTGTCCTTCACATACCTCCATTGCCGTGCGATGAAAAACATTATTCACATTTCGCAACACAGCTCCGGGTGCCTCATTCATATATCTGCCTGCAAGGATCGACATCACATCACCTGAGAGAATAGCAATATTCTCATTCCATTTGATGTGCACAGCTTCATTTCCGCGACGCAACTCCGACCGGTCCATAATGTCGTCGTGGAGCAAGGTGAAATTATGAAAGATCTCAATGGCAATGGCCGGATTCAATGCTGAATCAACTGATCCGGCAAACATATCGCACGCCAGCAGCGTCAACGCAGGACGAATCCTCTTTCCTCCAATAGAAAGAATATATCTCACAGGATCATAGAGCTCGGAGGGCTGTTCGGGGAACCTGATATTTTCCAGGTGCCGCTCTATGAGCTTTTGGGCTTCGGCTAATGTATACATACCATTAAATTTACACAATAATATGAACCGGGTGAACGCGAATCTAAGGTAATCTCATTTTCGCGTGGCACCAAGTAAAGACGCAAAATATTGATGAAAAATTAAGGAAAATAATATTATGCGAGGCAACTGGTTACCTGTAGCTTGAACGGTATTTACACTATTATATATCAGTACCAAAATAAAGAATTTATACCTATGAACTTTGGCACATTCCTTGGTGTTCTATGATAGAATTTCATTATAAGAAGGGAAATTCCATATTATGATTAAATTTGTAACCCAAATTGAATTTTGATGGTACACATGCAATTTAGATTTTATCTTTTTCTGTTTTCTCTCCTGTTTTCTACTAATCTATTATCTGGTCAGGGGTATGAAATCAGGCTAAATGCGCCCGATTTTGCGGGTCAGGAGGTAATCCTTGCTGAATACTTTACCAACAGAATGGTTCCGAAAGATACAGCCCGCATCAGCATCATGGGAGAAGCTCTCTTTTCCGGGAAGACCGCTTTCGAGGGAGGATTATATATCATGTTTTTCAGTCCCGGCTACTATTTCGATTTTCTGCTTGACAAGAACCAGAAATTCAGTGTTACAACCGACAGTTCAGATCTTGCAGGGAAAACAACTTTTGATGGTTCCGATGAAAATGAACTTTTTTATGCATACAAGGGCTATCTGACAAAACAGCGGGAAATTCAGAAGACCTACAGCGAAGCGCTGAATGCAGCTGAAACCGGTTCCGATTCCAGCCGGATCAGAAAAAAAATGGAGGATCTCAATGAAGAGATGGCCGATTACATTGACAGGATGATATCTGAAAACAGCCATTCTTTCTTTTCAACATTTCTTCTTGCCACGAAAGAGGTACATGTACCTGAAGAGATACTCCGGGGAACAAAAAGAGAACAGGATTCCATCCGGTATATCTATTACAAAGACCACTATTTTGATCATTTTGATCTTTCAGATATCCGGCTATTACATACCCCTCTCTACGAACCAAAGGTTAAAACCTATATAAACAATGTAGTTCCACGACATCCGGATTCCCTGATTGTGGCCGTCGACAAGCTGATGGAAAAGGCAAGATCGAATGCTGACATCTTTCGTTATATGCTTATTACCCTCTTTAATAATTTCGCGGAAAGTAAAGTAATGGGAATGGATAAAGTTTACTTTCACATTGCCGAAAAATATTACATCCCGGAGGCCACCTGGAGCAGTGAGGAATTCATTGAAAAACTAAGTGAAAACCTGGAAAAAAGCAAACCCACTTTTATTGGCAACGTAGCCCCTGATTTTGAATTAAAAGGGATTCCACGCGACCACTTCCAGCTTGCCGAAATGGATACGGCCATTAAAAGCGATCCCCATATAGGCTATAACTTTATGCTTTCACAAATTCCGGCTGAATATACCATGCTCTATTTCTGGGAAGCTGATTGCGGACACTGCAAGAAATCCACCCCTGCACTTTACAAGGTCTTTATGAAATACAAAGATCAGGATGTTCAGGCACTGGCTGTGCATGTAATCAATTCAGTGGAAGGGAAGATCAAATGGGTCGATTTTGTAAACGAGTATGGGACCCTCGAATGGATCAACTGCTGGAGTCCATATGACAATGAATTCAGAAAACTTTACAACCTTCAAAGCTTTCCACAACTTTTTTTGCTTGACAAGGATAAAAAAATCGTCGCCAAAAGCCTCTCTACGGAGCAGGTCGACGACATACTGAGCAGGCTACTAAATGATTGATTATAAATTACAATTTATTCTATGGAATACAAGAAGATCAGGCTAAAGCTGGAAGACGGCAACACATTTGAAGGCTACTCTTTCGGATACGAGGGGAGCACTGCAGGTGAGGTGGTTTTTAACACGGCCATGACCGGATATCCTGAGAGTCTGACAGATCCTTCCTACCGCGGCCAGATTCTTGTCCTCACCTATCCCATCGTTGGAAATTACGGGGTTCCCCATGAAACGGAAGAGAACAATATGTTTCGCTTTTTCGAATCCCATGCGCTCCATATATCCGCCCTGATCATCAGCGATTATTCCGATGAATATTCCCACTGGAATGCCGAAAAGAGCCTGGGCGAGTGGCTTGTTGATAAGAAAATACCCGGAATATTTGGCATTGATACGCGGATGCTCACGAAGATTCTGAGAGAGAAAGGCTCCATGCTTGGAAAGATAATCTTCGATGATAACGAGCCTGATTGGTACGATCCCAACCTCGTCAACCTGGTGGAGCAGGTATCCATACAAAAAAAGGAGGTTTACGGATCAGGAAAGCATAAGATCCTTCTCATTGACTGCGGTGTAAAATTTAATATTATCCGTTACCTGCTGGAAAGGGATACCACGGTGATCAGGGTTCCCTTTGACCATGACATTACAAAAGAGGAGTATGACGGCCTCTTTATTTCCAATGGTCCCGGTGACCCCAAGCAATGTACAGCCACCATTGAACAGCTTACAAAAGCTTACGGAAAAGAGAAGCCGATCTTTGGTATATGTTTGGGTAACCAACTGATGGCCCTGGCTGCCAATGCTGATACCTACAAACTGAAATACGGACACCGAAGCCACAACCAACCTGTGCTCCTGGTGGGAACCGATAAAGCCTACATCACCTCACAAAACCACGGTTTTGCCATCGATAATGACTCGCTCCCGACTGAATGGGAACCCCTGTTCATTAACCTGAATGACCAGACCAATGAAGGAATGAAACACAAATCAAAACCCTTCTTTTCCACACAGTTTCATCCCGAAGCTTCCGGAGGACCAACTGATACGGCACACCTGTTCGATCTGTTTATTGAAATGATTGAAAAGCACAAGGAGTAGACCTCATTGATTCAGAATATCCATCCCTGCTGGTTGGACACCAACAGTTGAACATCTTCTTCCGGCATCATTGCCTGATCTGTCCGTCCCCGTAGATGATATACTTTGTCGTAGTGAGCTCCTTAAGTCCCATGGGGCCCCTTGCATGCAGTTTTTGGGTGCTGATACCGATCTCTGCGCCATAACCAAATTCAAAGCCGTCGGTGAAGCGGGTTGAAGCATTTACATATACAGCGGCAGCATCGACACGGTCGAGAAAGTATTGCGCGTTCCCATAATCTGAAGTAACAATAGATTCTGAGTGTGAAGAACCATATGTATGAATATGACTAATAGCTTGTTCAAGAGATTCTACAACTTTGGCACTCATGATATAATCCAGGTACTCGGTGGCCCAGTCCTCTTCAGATGCTTTTTTTGCATCCTTCAGTAATTTGCAGACCACTTCATCGCCCCTTACCTCAACTCCGGCCTCAACCAATGCCTGCCCAATAACCGGAATCGCCTTCTCAGCAATATCAGCATGAATCAGCAGACTCTCAGCTGCATTGCAAACACCCGGACGGTGTGTTTTGGAGTTAACAACGATGTTTTTTGCCATCTCCAGGTCGGCCGATGCATCGACGTATACATGACAATTACCCACACCGGTTTCAATTACGGGAACGGTACTGTTCTGCACCACGGCCTGTATCAGCCCGGCGCCTCCCCTGGGAATAAGAATATCCAGGTAGTCATTTAGCTTCATCAGGGCATTGGCACTTTCACGGGTCGTATTCGTAACCAGCTGTATCATATCAGGATTAAAGCCGAGTTCACTGATCACCTCCCTGAAAATGTTTACAATGGCCAGGTTCGAATTGAATGCCTCCTTGCCCCCGCGAAGCACACACACGTTCCCTGTTTTTATGCACAGTCCGCCTACATCGGCCGTTACATTCGGACGTGATTCATAAATCACACCCACTACACCGAGTGGAACACGCTGTTTTCCAATCATGAGTCCGTTAGGACGCTTTTTCATCTCAAGAATCTCTCCTACAGGATCCTCAATCCCGGCGATCTGTATTAACCCTTCGGCAATCCCTTTTATTCTCTCATCATCGAGAGTAAGCCTATCCACAATGGCCCCTTTCAAACCCATCTCCTCAGCACTTATCAGATCCTTTTTGTTTCCTTCCAGAATAGCAGCAGAAGACCCCACGAGTTTCGATGCAACCTCTTTTAAGATGTTATCTTTTGCGCTTGTATCCAAATGAGCCAGTTGATAAGATGCCTCTTTAGCCCTTTTTCCTATTTCAATTATCTCCTTCATCTGTATAAATTCTTTATTTAAATACCAGTTATATAATGATATAAATATCGTTCTAACATCAAGTGACTAGTTGCTTCACACAGTAATATTTTTTAGCGGTGTTCAGCGAGCCCTCATCAACTAACAGCATGTTAAAGAAATATTTATACATGTCCTTTTGTCTTTGCACCGCTGAAAAATCTCTATCCAATGATGAGGGGTTCATTTCTATAGATTTTTTATCATGTTGATTTTAAATCGGTGGACCGGCTGACAAATAGTGTCCCGTATTTTCCTCCTTCCAGTATATCATAGATAACATGTGACTCGGTCCCATCTGCAATTACTACATCAATATTCTTCTGCCTGCATATTTCTGCGGCCTTGATTTTTGATTCCATTCCACCTCGACCAAGTCCGGTGGATCCATTGGTAACTATTCCCTTTAAATCTTCTCCGGCTTTCATTACAGTCGGGACCTGTTTCGCATTGCTGTTCAGTTTTGGGTCATCGGTGAAAACCCCATCGGTGGTTGTTAGCATGATCAACAGGTCAGCATTGATCAATTCAGCGACAAGTGCAGACAACATATCATTATCGCCAAATTCGATTTCTACTGTTGAAACAGTGTCATTTTCATTGATTATTGGAGTTACTCCCATATCCAGAAGTTTTTCAATGGTATTCTTAGCATTTCTTCTTCTCACCGGATCCTCAATACCATCTCTGGTAAGCAACACCTGTCCGATAATCTGGTTGTACTCCTTAAAGAAGGTTTCATACATGCGGAGGAGGGCTGCCTGACCGATTGAGGCGAGGGCCTGTTTCTCAGCAACATTTTCCGGTTTGTTGTTCAAATTCATAATGCCCATCCCGGTACCCACTGCACCGGAGGTGACAAGTATAATTTCCCTTCCCTCATTGCATAACCCTGCTATTACCCTTGCCAGCTTTTCAAGATTTAATAGATTGATCTTTCCATCTTCATGAGTAATCAGCGCCGTTCCTACCTTTACGATAATCCGTTGCTTATCCTTCAGTAACTTTCTGTGATTCATGTTTATTATTTAGTGCCCTGAGCTAGAAAAAACACTCAAAAGCAATGTTCTGATTATTTAAAGTGCCCTTTCATCGTTTCAAAAATTTCAGCTACAGGCCGGATCATTACAAGCTCTGCTGCCTCCTGCATTTTTTTACGTATCAGCTCTAACCCAGGATTACCGATACTTCCTGTATGTGTGTATATTTTTCCCCGATGCGGTTTGTAAGTTCCCATTTCGATTTCGCCTGCCACCTCCCTGTAGGCATCCCTGAAAGTCATTCCACCCATCACTTTCTTGTTTACCTCCTCCACCGAGAACAACAGGTTATATTTTTCATCTTTCAATATCTCTTCTCTGGGGATCATTGAATGTACCATCAACCCCATCATTGAGAGACACTGTTTTATCTTTTCTATACCGGGAATTAAAATCTCCTTGGTAAGCTGAAAATCACGGTGATAACCGGATATTAAATTGGCAGATAACCCCGAAAGCATACCGGGTAACTGTATCACTGTATTACAATGGGCCCTGATCAGTTCCAGTACATCGGGATTTTTCTTGTGAGGCATGATGCTGGATCCGGTTGTCAGCTCCTCCCTGAACGAAATAAAATGCATGTCCTGGTTCATAAAAAGAATCATGTCGGACGCAAGCCTTGATAAGGTTACTGCAAAGGTACTCATTCCATATGCCATATCCAATTCCATCTTACCACGATTCAGCTGGGCAGAAACCGAGCTGACCTGTAACTCCCTGAAACCGGCCAGTTTGGTAGTTAGGTGCCTGTCGATCGGAAAGGAGGATCCATACCCCGCAGCAGAGCCAAGCGGGTTCTGATCCAATACCTTAATTATACCTGAAGACAGCTGCAAGTCGTTCACCAAAGATTCTGCATACGCTCCGAGCCATATTCCCACAGAGGAGGGCATGGCAATCTGTGTATGTGTATATCCGGGAATCAGGACCTCCCGGTACCTTTCGGCCTGACCGGCGATCGTTTCAAATAGGGCCATTGCCTCCTGTATGATTAGCCTGTACTCCTCTTTCATCATCAACTGCATCGCCACCAGTACCTGGTCATTTCTCGATCGGGCGGTATGGATCTTCTTTCCCGGTTCACCCACCTTTTTCACAAGGTAGTTCTCCAGGTGGCTATGGACATCCTCATCCTCAGGATTCAGTCTGAACTCCATTTTCAGGGTCTCCGGATAATATGCAATAAGCGCCTCGGTCAATGTTTTTGCCTCCTCCAATGAAATTATACCGGTCTCTCCCAACATGATGGCATGGGCCATGGAGCCAATTACATCATAAGGTGCAAGCAGCTTATCGAATAGTGGATCATTTCCAACAGTGAACTGCATGACTGCCTCTTCGGTTTTCTTCTCTTTATCCCATAGTCTCATAATGATAGTTTTAGTATTTCTTCAAGAAGATTGGTATACAGGTCGACCGCTTGTTCAATTTCTGAAATATAGATGTATTCATTGGCTGAATGCGACCGGGAGGAGTCTCCCGGACCAATCTTCACAGCAGGGATATCAAGCAATGCCATATCCGACAAAGTGGGCGATCCAAAGGGTATGAGGTTCATTTTGCCAAAGAGTTCAAACAGCGGATGATTTTTATTGAGGAACGAGCTGTTCAGTCGCAATGACCGTGGTGTTAGTTCTGAACTGCACCGGTTTTTCAGAAGATCCAGAAGCATTTTGTTTGAATAATGGTCGTTGCTTCTTACATCGATAATGAATTCGCACCTGGCAGGCACCACATTATGTCCGGTTCCCGCATGAATCACCGTGACATTCACCGAAGGATCGGGCAGCCATTCTGAAGGCCTGTTAAAAACTATCTCCCGGATTACACTGATATCGGTCATTGCCTTGTAGATCGCATTTTCTCCCTCATCACGGGCTGCATGACCAGCTGTTCCCTTTGCCACCGCATCGACAACCATCAATCCGCGTTCAGCAATAGCCGGCTGCAAGGATGTGGGCTCACCCACAACTGCAAATTTCAGTCCGGGTAGCTCTGGGATCACAGACGACAATCCGTTCTTACCGCTCACCTCCTCTTCAGCAGATATTACCATGACAACCCTGTCTGCCATATTCCTTTCAACCAGATTCCTGTAGGCAGCCACCATGGAGATCACCGATGCTCCGGCATCATTGCATCCAAGGCCGGTGATCCGGCCCTCTTCTGATAATGGAACAAAAGGATCGCTCTTCCACCCCGCACCCGGGGCAACCGTATCCATATGAGAATTGAGCAGAATTGTCGACAGGGCCGGATTATTACCTCCGGTAACAACCAGGTTATTTCCTGTTCTTTTCAGTGTGAAACCCTCCTTTTTGAGCCAGTTTTCCAGAAAATCGGCACGTATCTCCTCTTTCCTGCTTAAAGCGGGAATTGCAAGAAGTTGCAACAACAGCTCAATATATTTACCGGCATATTTATACATCTCCTTTTGTCTTTGTACCGCTGAAAAAACCTTTTTCAATGATGAGGGGTTCATTTCAGGTCGCTGATCCCTGAATAGGAGGTTATGATCCCTTTGATCAGGGCCGAGCTGAGTCCGTAATGTTCCATCTCATTCAGTCCGGCAATGGTGCAACCCATGGGTGTGGTCACTTTGTCAATTTCCCTTTCCGGATGGTTTCCGGTGCTAAGTAATATCTGTGCAGCCCCCTTGGCAGTCTGGGCGGCAATTCTCCCAGCCTCTGAGGCATGAAAACCGATCTGAATCCCCCCCTGGGTCTCTGCACGGATAAAGCGCAGGAAAAAGGCGATACCACATGCTGCCAATATGGTTGCAGCGGGCATCAGTTTTTCAAGAATGATCATTGTTGATCCCATCGGTTCGAAGATCTCCTGAATGGTCTGCTCAGCTGCCGGATCGTTTCCGGCAATGCAGGTCATCGACTCACCAAATTCAACGGCTGTATTGGGCATAATCCTTACAACGGGTACCTTTTTTTCAACCCACGACTCCAATTCTTGCATGGAAACGCCTGAAACTACACTTACAAGCATGTGTTTCCCTGGTTCCAACAGGGGAAATATCCCGGATACAACCTCTTCGGCCTGACTTGGAAGTACGGCCAAAATAACAATCCCGCAACGGCCAACAAGGTCCTTATTGCTGGTTGTGGAAGTTATTCCCAGTTTGCTGAAGCTGCTGAGCAGTTCTGGCTTTCTGCGGCTGATCACGATATCATTTGCCTCAATATTTCCGTGGTTTACCAGTCCCCTGGCGATAGCTCCTCCAATATTCCCGGCACCAATTATTCCAATCTTTGTCATCGTCTTTATATTAAATTTTATATTTTCCGGTTCTTCTGATGCCATATTTTCTGCTGATTGGCCAATAGTTTTGTAAATCCATCGACATCTTCAGCACTCCAGTCACGGTTTTCCTCTCCATAGGATGCAAATTCAGCATCCATCAAATCGAATTCGCTCGAAACGCCGGTCACGATATGATGAAAAGGCCTAAGCCGCAAAGTAACAGTTCCTGTTACATTTTTTTGTGTAGATTCCAGGAAATCTTCCAGGTTTCTCATCACCGGATCCAAAAACTGGGCCTCGTGAACGAACATGCCGTACCAGTTTCCGATCTGTTCCTTCCAGTGGTTTTGCCACCTGGTAAGCACATGCTTTTCAAGTGCAAGGTGCGCATCAATCAGCATTCTGGCAGCCGCAGCTTCAAATCCCACCCGACCTTTAATTCCAATAATTGTGTCGCCCACATGGATATCTCTTCCAATGGCATATTCTGACCCAAGCTTATCCAGCTTCCAAATCACCTCCAGGGAATCCATTTTTTTTCCGTTCAGAGCGACCGGTTCTCCTTTTTCAAATTCTATCTCGACCTGTTCCGTACCGGGTTTCGGCGGACCTGTGGGCCAGGCGTCTTCAGGTAGTTCCTCATGACTTGTAAGGGTTTCCCTTCCTCCGATACTGGTTCCCCATAACCCTTTATTAATAGAGTATTTTACCTCTGCTGTCTCCATTTCAATGCCATTATCGGCCAGGTAACCAATTTCATTTTCACGCGATATCTTAAGTTCACGAATGGGTGTAATTACCTCAATTTCAGGTGCCAGTACATGCATGGTAAGATCAAATCGTACCTGGTCGTTTCCTGCAGCTGTTGAACCATGCGCAATTTTACTGAATCCCTTTTTCCTGGCATACTCCACAAGGGCGATTGCCTGGAATGAACGCTCAGAACTAACTGACATAGGATAGTTCCTGTTTCTCAAGGCGTTCCCATAAAGCATAAAGCGAATACATTTGTTATAATACTCCTCTGTTGCATCAAGCACCTCATGGGATGCCACGCCAAGCTTTCTGGCCTGACTGTCGATCTTCTTCAACTCCTCTTTATTGAACCCCCCTGTATCTACAATCGCAGTATGTACCTCAAAATTCTTCGCCTTCGCGAGGTAAATTGCACAAAATGATGTGTCAAGTCCGCCACTGAAGGCCAACAATACCTTTTCTCTTTTTTCCATATGTTCCATTCAGTTAGTCAGGCTGCCTTATCGTCTTCCTTTTTTTTTCCGGTTTTTGCATCAGCCGGACTCTCCTTGAGCATGCCTGTACAAAGGCAGTGGGACCGTCTTGTACGCACGAGGATGTCGTAATAAGGACAAGACTGACAACCTTTCCAGAATTCATCATCGTCGGTAAGTTCTGAGAAGGTAACCGGTTTATAGCCCAGGTTGCTGTTTATTTTCATCACTGCCAGGCTTGTGGTCAAACCAAATAACCTGGCTTCAGGGAAAAGCTCTGCCGACAAATCAAGTGCCCTGGCTTTGATCCCTCTCGCCAATCCGCATCCCCTGAATTGAGGGTTGACAACCAATCCGCTGTTGGCAACAAATTTATGATGCCCCCAGGACTCAATGTAACAGAAACCTGCCCATGTCCCATCGGAGTGAGTCGCAATTACGGATTTTCCTTCTTTGATCTTTGCCGTCAAATACTCACTGCTTCTGACAGCGATACCAGTTCCCTTGACCCTGGATGCATTATAGATTGCCTGCTCAATTTCCTCCAGGTATCTGAGTTCCTGGTCTCCCGCAACAAAAATTTTAAAATCTGACATGACTGTTGTATATTTTAAATATTAATAATGGTTGTACAAATAGATTGGTCCACATGATACACATGCGAATAGACCCTATCTTCTTATCTCAGTTTATCAGCTCCCTGCTGAAGCCCGGCAGCCGTGATTTCAGAAGCCTTACAAGATCACCCTTGGTTACGCCGTCCCTGGGAATGATCAGGATGGTATCATCACCGGCAATGGTGCCGGAAATCTCATATGAATTCAGGTTATCAAGAGCATAGGCAATACTGTTTGCATGACCCGGCATTGTTTTCATGATCGCCATACCCTGGGCGAAATCTATGGAGACAAAACCGGTAATCTGTATCTCATCATTCTCCGTAGGCTCACTCAACTGCTTTTCCGTAAGCATATAGATATATCCTTTGTTATTATCTGGCATCTTTGCCACCCTTAAATGCTTCAGGTCTCTGGACAATGTGGCCTGTGTCATCGCAAAACCCTGATCCTCTAGCAATGATAACAACTTTTCCTGTGAAGATATATTGATGCTGTTTATCAAACGTCTGATCGCCATTAACCTCTCATTTCTACCATTCATATATATGTCCTTTTGTCTTTGCACCATTGAAAAATCTATATTCAATGATGAGGGATTCGTCTTGTATATTTATACAAATATTATGCAAATTTATACAATATTTATGATTATATGCAAAAGTTTCTGTTTTTTTCATAATTTTGGCCTCCGGATCAATTTGAACCGGACACTTCACATGACCGGTCTGATCATCTAAATATTAAAAATCGTGATAGAATGACCGAAAAAATCAACACAGTACTTATTCTTGGTTCAGGTGCATTAAAAATCGGTGAAGCAGGAGAGTTTGACTACTCCGGTTCCCAGGCGCTAAAGGCATTGAAAGAGGAGGGAATAAAAACCATTCTGATTAATCCAAATATTGCAACCGTACAGACTTCAGCGGAGCTGGCTGATGAGATATATTTTCTACCTATTACGGTACATTTTGTTGAAAAGATCATTCAGAAAGAGAAACCTGAGGGAATCCTGCTTTCATTTGGGGGCCAGACTGCCCTGAATTGCGGTGTTGAATTATACCATAAGGGAATACTGGAAAAATATAATGTCAGGGTATTGGGAACGCCTGTTCAGGCGATCATGGACACGGAGGACCGGGAATTGTTTGCAGGAAAGTTAAGGGAGATCAACGTAAAGACACCCCGAAGCATCGCAGTTACCTCGGTGGAAGATGCGCATAAAGCTTCGGAAAAGCTCGGGTTTCCTATCATTATCCGCGCAGCTTATACGCTGGGGGGACAAGGAAGCGGTTTTTGTTATAATCCGGACGAGTTACAAAAACTTGCCGTCAATGCCTTTGCCTATTCAAAACAGATACTGGTAGAGGAGTCTCTCAAGGGTTGGAAGGAGGTAGAGTATGAAGTGGTGCGTGACAAGTATGACAACTGTATTACGGTTTGTAACATGGAAAATTTCGACCCTCTCGGGATTCACACGGGAGAAAGCATTGTTGTTGCCCCTTCGCAGACTTTAACAAACAGTGAATATCATAAGTTAAGAAAGCTCGCCATTGAGATCATCAGACACATTGGGATCATTGGGGAGTGTAACGTTCAATATGCCCTGGATCCGGAATCAGAGGATTACAGGGTGATCGAGGTCAACGCACGCCTCTCACGCTCCTCTGCACTGGCTTCCAAAGCAACTGGTTATCCGCTTGCTTTTGTTGCTGCCAAGCTGGGATTGGGATACGGATTGCATGAATTAAAAAATTCCATCACAAAAACCACCTCTGCATTTTTTGAACCGGCGCTCGACTATATTGTCTGTAAGATACCACGTTGGGACCTGAATAAATTCACAGGCGTATCTAAGATGATCGATTCCAGCATGAAATCAGTGGGGGAAGTAATGGCCATTGGCCGCACTTTTGAAGAGGCGATCCAAAAAGGGATTCGAATGATCGGTCAGGGAATGCATGGCTTTGTGGGCAATCTCAACCTGGATTTTGATGATATCGACAAAGAGCTGACCGAGCCCACCGATATGCGTATCATCGTCATTGAAAAGGCTCTTGAAAAGGGCTATACTATTGAAAAGATCCATGAGTTAACAAAGATTGACAAGTGGTTCCTGGTAAAACTGAAAAACATTTTCGACCTGAAAAACAGACTTGAAAAGGTCTCGTCGCTGACAGATCTGGATGATGAGCTGCTGCTGCAATCCAAAGTGGCCGGATTCAGCGATTTTCAACTGGCCCGTATCATTCTCGATGGAGATGTGACCGAAGAGATGCATATTATCAGGGAGCACAGAATAAACAGGAACATTGTTCCCTATGTAAAACAGATTGATACCCTGGCTGCTGAGTACCCGGCCAAAACCAATTATCTCTACCTCACATACAGTGGTCGGGAGCACGATATAGAATTTTTCAATGACCGGCAATCAGTTGTCGTTCTCGGATCGGGAGCATACCGGATCGGCAGTAGTGTGGAATTCGACTGGTGCAGTGTCAATGCATTAAAAACAGTCAATGACCAGGGCTACAGATCGATCATGATCAATTATAATCCTGAGACGGTGTCGACCGACTACGATATGTGTGACCGGCTCTATTTTGATGAATTATCCTTCGAAAGGATCCTGGACATTCACGATCTGGAGCATCCGAAAGGAGTAATCGTCTCAGTAGGCGGTCAGATCCCCAACAACCTGGCCATGCGTTTACACAACGCAAATATCCATATAATGGGAACTTCGCCCGCTTCGATTGACAATGCTGAGAACCGGCATAAATTTTCGATGCTGCTCGATAAGCTGGAGATAGACCAACCACGATGGCAAGAGCTGACCAGCCTGGAAGAGATCAAGGAATTTGTTTCTGTAGTAGGGTATCCTTTGTTGATACGTCCTTCCTATGTGCTATCCGGAGCCGCAATGAATGTGGTCTCCAACGGTGAAGAGCTGGAACAGTTTCTCACCCTGGCGGCAAAAGTATCCAAACAATACCCGGTTGTAGTCTCAGAGTTTATTGAGCAGGCAAAGGAGATTGAGATTGATGCGGTTGCGAAGAAGGGTGAATTGTTCTCCTATGCCATCTCTGAGCACGTTGAATTTGCCGGTGTTCACTCTGGGGACGCCACCATGGTTTTTCCCCCTCAAAAGATCTATTTCGAAACAGTAAGAAGAATAAAAAAGATTGCTCGTCAGCTAGCGGAGGCACTGGATATTTCAGGTCCCTTCAATATGCAGTTCCTCGCCAAAGACAATGATATAAAGGTAATAGAATGTAACCTGAGGGCATCAAGGAGTATGCCTTTTGTATCCAAGGTGCTGAAAATAAACCTGATCGAACTGGCAACATGTATTATGCTGGATGTGCCGGTAGAGAAACCGCACAAATCGATCTTCGACCTGGAGCATATTGGCTGCAAGGCACCGCAGTTTTCCTTTTCAAGGTTAAAGAAAGCCGATCCGGTTCTTGGGGTGGATATGTCTTCAACAGGTGAAGTGGGTTGCATAGGCGACACCTATTATGAAGCAATTCTGAAAGCAATGCTTTCAGTAGGATATACGATTCCCAAAAAGAACGTTCTTCTATCCACCGGTCCGATGCGTTCAAAGGTTGAATTAATCAACTCGTGCCGGATGCTTGTAGAGCGGGGATATAACCTGTATGCCACCCATGGAACCCACGAATTTCTGAAACTGAATGGATTTGAATCCATCGACCTGGCGTGGCCTGACGAAGACAAAAAGCCCAATGTACTGGATCACATGGCAAGTGGTCAGATCGATCTGGTGGTTAACATCCCCAAAAACCTTACTTCGCATGAGCTGTCGAACGACTATACTATCAGGCGATCGGCTGTGGACTATAACATACCACTGATCACCAATGCTCGCCTGGCGAGTGCTTTTATTTACGCCTTCTGCAAGATCAACCTGAATGAAATTCCCATTAAAAGCTGGGGAGAATACAATTAAATGAAAATTAGCCGTTGAGAGCTTCTGCACCGCCAACGATCTCGATGATCTCATTGGTAATAGCAGCCTGACGAGCCTTATTGTATTGCAATCCGAGTTCTTTTATAAGCTCTGTCGCATTGTCGGTCGCTTTGTGCATGGCTGTCATCCGGGCACCATGCTCTGAGGCAGAGGAATCGAGTATTGCCTTGTAGAATTGAAGTTTCAGCGACCTGGGTATTAACTCCCTGACGATGTATTCCTTTGTAGGTTCAAAAATGTAATCTGCCACGACCAGTTGTTGGGCCTCATCATCCCCAAGATCTTCCATCTTGATGGGTAGAAACTGCTCTGTTACAAGATTTTGAGTTGCTGCATTTTTGAACTGGTTATAGACAATATCAACATGATCATAATCGCCCTTCACATAGAGATCCATGACCATCTCCGAGATTTGTACGGAATTTTCAAAAGTAAGATCGTCAAAAATATCACTTCCATTGAAAATAACATTGTACCCATTTCGCGTAAGAAAATCATATCCCTTTTTACCAATTGTCAGAAAGTATACCTTTTCATGTAAGTCAGCACTTCCTGCTATCATCTTTTCCGAATAGATTTCCAATGCTGAAAAAATAGCTGCTTTAATGGCATTGCTGTTAAATGCACCACAGAGTCCCCTGTTGGAGGTAATCAGTACCAATAAAACAGTCTCCTTTTGCCGTTTTTGAGCATATATGTTATGCTCATCATCTTGCAGACTACCGCTTATACTTCCAAGAATCTCCTGCAGTTTCTCAGCATAGGGCCGCAGTTGTAAAATCGCATTCTGCGCTCTTTTTAATTTCGAAGCAGATACCATCTTCATTGCACTGGTAATCTGTCGTGTTGAAGCAACCGATTCCCGCCTTACCCTAATCTCTTTCAGTGTGGCCATCTATTCAATAGAATTTTAAGCGTTTATAGTTTGTGGAAACCCACATCCCATTGCAGAACTTAACTGTTTTTTAATTTTTCTACTATTTCCTTCGCTACAGACACAAGAACCTCTTCGATTTTATCTGTTATCTTGCCTTCTGCCAATTGTTTCAGTACATTTTTATGATGCAGTTCCAGGTACTCCAGGAATTCTGTTTGAAACTCCTCTACCTGGACAATATCAATATCATTCAACAGTCCTTTTATCCCACAGTAAATAATTGCAATCTGTTTTTCCACAGGGAAAGGTGAATACTGGCCCTGCTTAAGGATCTCAACGTTTTTTCTTCCCTTATCCAGTACTGCCTTTGTGGCAGCATCAAGATCAGATCCAAATTTGGCAAACGCCTCTAACTCACGGAATTGTGCCTGGTCAAGTTTAAGTGTTCCAGCGATTTTCTTCATTGCCTTGATCTGGGCGTTTCCTCCTACCCTGGATACAGATATCCCCACATTAATCGCAGGACGAATTCCTGAATTAAAGAGGTTCGATTCCAGGAAGATCTGTCCGTCAGTAATTGATATAACATTCGTCGGAATATAAGCAGAGACGTCGCCTGCTTGGGTTTCAATGATCGGCAGTGCGGTAAGGGATCCCCCTCCTTTAACCAGATGTTTTATTGATTCAGGAAAATCATTCATTGTAGCTGCGATCTCATCAGATTCGATTACTTTTGCCGCTCTTTCAAGCAACCTGGAGTGCAGGTAAAAGACATCGCCCGGATATGCTTCCCTTCCAGGAGGCCGTCTGAGAAGCAGGGATACTTCCCTGTAGGAGACCGCCTGTTTCGAAAGATCGTCATAAATAATCAAAGCAGGCCGGCCTGTGTCCCTAAAAAACTCTCCGATTGTGCATCCTGCGAAGGGGGCATAAAACTGAAGTGCGGCAGGGTCCGCCGCAGTTGCCATTACCACAACGGTGTAGTCCATCGCCCCATGTAATTCAAGTGTTTTTACGACATTAGCCACTGTGCTTCCTTTCTGCCCAATTGCCACATAAACACAATAGACTGGTTCCTCCTTGTCATAAAACTCTTTCTGGTTAAGGATCGTGTCAATAGCAATGGCTGTTTTCCCTGTCTGCCGGTCGCCTATTATTAATTCCCGCTGACCACGCCCGATGGGTATCATGGCATCAATGGCTTTAATTCCGGTTTGAAGGGGTTCATTTACAGGTTGTCTGAAAATCACACCAGGAGCTTTTCGTTCAAGTGGCATTTCATAAAGATCCCCCGTAATGGGACCCTTTCCGTCCAATGGTTCTCCCAGTGTGTTAATCACACGACCCAGCAATTTTTCACCCACATTGATGGAGGCAATGCGTTTGGTCCGTTTCACTGAATCCCCCTCTTTAATAACATCTGACGATCCCAGCAATACTGCACCCACATTATCCTCTTCCAGGTTCAGCACAATACCCATTACTTCGCTATCAAATTCGATCAATTCATTGGCCTGCACGTTATTCAAACCATAGATCCTGGCAATTCCATCGCCCACCTGGAGTACCGTACCCACCTCTTCCAGTTCAACATCACTTTTAAAGCCTTCAAGTTGTTTTTTAAGAATTTCTGATACTTCAGAAGGTTTGATTTGGGACATATGCTATTCTTTTACGATTAATTCAATAATTTTTTCTTTACGCACTTCAGGCTACTTGCCACACTGGCATCATATTGCCTGTTATCTACCCTGACAATAAAACCACCGATAAGATCTTCATTGCTCTCACATAGCATCTCTAACTCTGATTTCATTGCTTCTTTAAAAACCTTTTCCACCCGCTCCTTTATCATATCTGAAACCGGAGCTGCAGTAATAAATGTTGCTGCTTTGATCCCTGTATGGTGTCGGAAGAGGTCGCCATAATTTCTTGCTATTGCAGGAATATACTGCTCCCTGCCATTTTTGATCAGCAGACTCAGCAACGACATTGTTAATGATTGAGTCCTGTTCTTCAGAAGTTCCTCCACAATCCTGTTTTTCTCCGACTCTTTAATAATACGGCTATCCAATAGTTTCTGAAATTCAGGCACACGTGAGATTGTCTGAATTTCGACCATATCATTTCTGACCTGTTCAAGAATCTCATTTTCCAAAGCACTTTCAAAAAGTGCCTTCGCGTATCTGACAGATATTTTGCTATCGTTCATGCTATTTATCAGTTCAGATCAATGTCATCAATCAGTTTATCAACCAACTTTTTTTGCTCCTTATCTGCACTTAATGTTTGCCTCAAAACCTTTTCTGCAATTTCTATAGAGAGTGAAGCTATCTGTTCCTTTATTTCATTGATAGCGGCCAGCTTCTCATTTTTTATGGCCTCTTTAGCGCTCTTCAAAAGTTTTGATGCGTCTTCAGCAGCTTTTTCCCTGGCTTCAGCCATAATTGCCTCTTTTACATCACGCGCCTCTTTAAGCATGGCATCACGTTCAGCCTTTGCCTCTGCCAGAATCCTTTCATTATCTGCCTGCAGATTGGCCATCTCTTCTCTTGCCTTTTTAGCAGATTCAAGAGATTTACGAATACTCTCATTTCGGGCCCGCACAGCAGATAGAATCGACGGCCAGGCAAACTTGCCAAGAACGAAAAGAACGATCAGAAAGAACACAGTAGTCCAAAAGATCATTCCTATTCCGGGAGTTACAAGATCCATAATATGTTAGTTTTAATGTTTTTCAATTAAACGATCCGCAACCAACCGTTGCGGATCATTTTTACTTATGCACTGTCTGATAGCAGAATCACCACAATAGCAAACAATGCCACACCTTCAATCAGCGCAGCTGCAATAATCATAGCTGTTTGAATCTTTCCTGATGCTTCAGGTTGGCGGGCCATAGCCTCCAGGGCTGTTTTACCAATCGTTCCGATTCCATACGCCGCTCCGAATACTGCGAGTGCCGCTCCAATTGCTGCAATTGTTCCTGTCATAATTATTAAGTATTAATTTAAAAAAATATTAATCATGGTGATGCTCGGGCATCGCCAATCCAATGAACAATGATGAAAGTAGTGTAAAAATGTATGCCTGCAAAAACGAAACGAGCAACTCAAGCATATTCATAAAAAGAATCATTACCATGCTAGGCAGTGACATATAGACACTTTGAAAAATAAAAATCAATGATACGAGACTTAAAATAATAATATGCCCCGCGGTGATATTTGCAAAAAGCCTGATCATCAAGGCAAAAGGTTTAATAACAATCCCTATCAACTCAACCGGCACCATTATGGGTAGCAACCAGACTGGCACTCCGGGAGTGAAGAAAATATGTCGCCAATATTCCTTGTTACCATTCAAATTAGTAACCAATAATGTAAATACCGCGAGGACCATTGTAAAACCGATGTTTCCGGTAACATTGGCCCCGAAAGGAATGAATGGGATCAAACCCAGCAAATTATTGATCAGAATAAAGAAAAACAAGCTCAGTAAATACGGAACAAACTTTGCATATTTCTCCGTCCCAATGCTTGGCTTGGCAATATCTTCTTCAACAAAAACGATCAGTGGTTCTAAAAATCCCTGCATCCCCTTAGGTGCTTTTACGCCTCTGTTTTTGTAGGCTTTAGCTATCCTCATAAAGATAATCAGCATGATCAGCATTGTAACAAACATCATGAGAACATTCTTGGTAAAGGAAAAATCAAGCGGCAAGCCCTCTTTTACCAAGTCTCCATTCTCATCCCTTTCCAAAATCTTACCATCAATATTTTTCTTCACCATCTCTCCCTTGCTGTTTTCCACTTCAATGGTTCCATGACCTAATTCAAATCCTTTATGGCTGTGGCCATGTGCAAGCTTATTCGACATAAACATATGAAACCCCGAATTTTTACTGTAGAGTATAACTGGAAGGGGAACGCTTACATGATGGCCGCTTGGGGTAGTTAGAATATGCCACTCATGTGCATCTTTTATATGGTGAAGTATTGCCTCTGAAGCATTATAGGTGTCGGCAGCCTCTTCATCATCGTGCATAAGCAACTCCTGCACTTCAGGATCCAGTGGCTCATCCTCTTCGTATTGTTGGGATTGTAAGGAATTGTTGAAGATAAATAGTGAGAAAAAAACAAGTCCCATTACCATTTTATTGTGCAAATTCAATCTGCTTTCCACTCTTAGTTAATTGTTTTTCAGTGTTTTATATAAAATTCTGACCAGAAAAAATGTGAATAACAAATATAGTACAAAAAAAGCTATTTTTCCAAAATTCCTTTGTTTGTTGATTTATAAGGTATTACAACCGGCATT
>JBBDUV010000078.1:0-27118 GCA_040903745.1 Bacteroidales bacterium
AGAGACTGCAAAAGTAGTCGCTCTAAAAAAAGAGAAGGACAACCTTCATATCACACTGGAGTGCTCCTTTGTGAATGAACTAAAGATCGATCAGAGCATCTCCCACAACGGAGTTTGCCTGACGGTGGTAGACATCACCGACAAAGCCTATACTGTTACAGCTGTTCAGGAAACTTTGCGCAAGTCGAACCTTGGTCTTCTCGAAGTGGGCGACAAGGTGAATCTTGAACGGAGCACCAAGCTCGACGGAAGGCTCGACGGACATATGGTGCAGGGCCATGTGGACCTTACGGCAACTTGTACAGCCGTACGGGAGGCCGAGGGCAGCTGGTATTATTCATTTGAATACGAACCGACCAGCGGGGAACATATCACCGTAGAGAAGGGTTCCGTATCAGTGAACGGTGTGAGCCTTACCGTAGTAAACTCAAAAGAACGCTCCTTTGAAGTTGCGATCATCCCATTTACCTGGGAGGTAACCAATTTCCATACCTTCAAGCCGGGAACCGTGGTAAATATTGAGTTTGATATTATCGGCAAATATATTGCCAAGATCCTCAAGCAGATGCAATAAGCTGCAATTAACCTTTGGATTCTTTCACTGTAGCGAAAATATTATAGCACTATATGTTCTAAAGAACATCTTTTGCTGCTCCATTGTCGTCTGCTCCATTGTATCTTTATTCTTTACAATATTCCTATAAAATGAAGACGATTCTTATCCTTGGTGCAGGGCTCTCCTCCAATATGCTAATCAGCTATTTTGCTGAAAGATCGAAACAGATGCATATTAAGATTCGCGTGGGCGACAGGTCCATTGCTACAGCAGCTTCAAAGATAAATGGCTGTGAGAACTGTACTGCATTTGAATTCGATGTGTACAACGATATTCAGGCGAACCGGGAAATCTCCAAAGCCAACCTGGTCATCTCCATGCTTCCTGCCCGCCTTCACCCATTGGTAGCCAAAAAATGCATCCGATTCGGTAAAAATATGGTTACCGCCTCTTATGCTGGCGAGGAGATCAGGCAGATGGATTTTGAAGCGCGAAAAAAGGGGATCGTTTTTATGAATGAGTGTGGCGTCGATCCGGGCATCGACCATATGTCGGCCATGCAGATGATTGACCGCATAAGGGCCAGGGGACTTGAGCTGATCGCTTTTGAGTCGAGTACCGGGGGACTCGTAGCGCCGGGATTTGAAAACAATCCATGGCAGTATAAGTTCACCTGGAACCCCAGGAATGTTGTGCTGGCCGGAAAAGATGGTGCCCGGTTTATGCACAATGGCAAATTCAAGTACATTCCTTACCATAAACTGTTTAGCCGGATCGAGACCATCAATGTTCCCAACCTGGGCGAGTTTGAAGTCTATGGCAACCGTGATTCTCTCACCTACCGGGAGACCTATGGCCTGCATCACCTGGAAACCATGTTCAGAGGAACAATACGGCGGCCTGGTTTCTGCGAAGCATGGGATACGTTCGTTCAGCTGGGAGCCACTGACGACAGCTATGTGATGGAGGATACAGAAAAGATGACCCGCAGAGAGTTTATCAACAGCTTCATGGCCTACAGAGTTGATATACCCGTGGAGGAAAAGCTGGCAGGGTACCTGGGAATACCCCTTCAATCAGTAATGATGGAACGGCTGAAGTGGCTCGGGATTTTTGATGACACGCCCATCGGTATACCCGGATTAACACCTGCCATGGTACTACAGAACATCCTGGAGAAAAAATGGTCGCTCGATCCCGAAGATAAGGACATGATCGTCATGCAGCACCAGTTCGACTATATGGAAAACGAGAGCCGTAAAAAGATCTTTTCTACCATGTCATATATCGGCAAAGACTCATATCATACCGCCATGGCTGCCACTGTGGGTCTGCCGGTGGCCATTGTCGGCCGCCTGATACTCGAAGGGAGCATAAACCTGAAAGGAGTGCAGATGCCGATCATCAAAGAGGTGTATGAACCGGTACTGAAAGAGCTTGAACAATTTGATATCAGGTTTATCGAGGAGGAGGTGACTATTCCGAAAGATATCAGTAGTGTATGATCAGATTGCAAGTGCAAAGATATGTGTATGGAAGCAGACCAGAAAGCATTGCGGGATTTTCTTGAGGAGAGGGTGCTTCGGTACAACACCCCGGAGTTTCTTGCCACGGACCCGGTTCAGATACCCCATTTATATAATAGGAAAGAGGACAGGGAGATCGCAGGATTTCTTACTGCGACCATTTCATGGGGTAACCGCATATCCATCCTAAAGAGTGCCAGACAAATGATGACACTAATGGGCCGTTCACCCTACGATTTTATTATCAACCACAAAGAGAAAGACCTGAAAAAAGCAGAAGGTTTTGTGCACCGCACCTTCAACAGTGACGATCTTCTTACCTTTATCGCAGCATTGAAAAACCTGTACCGGCAGAAAAATGGCCTTGAGGGAATTTTCAACACCTACCAGACAGAAGATTCCCTGCAGCCGGCCATTCACCAGTTGAAATTGGAATTTTTCAGTGTCCCCCACCTTAATCGGACAAGAAAGCACCTGTCGGATCCTGCTTCTGGTTCCGCAGCAAAAAGGATCAATATATTGATACGGGTAATTAAGGTAGCTAATTAATCAAAATAAATAAATTCTTCTGGATTCAATTCAATCAATGTGCCTCCAGAAGAATAGCTTTCAAAACCAATAAAATCTTCAGGCACTTTCAACTCCTTTCCACTTTTGTCTGCGAAATATTTTAATAATTCTGTATCATCCTCAAGATCATCTTGAGTTATTGCTTGTGACCGATAATGTCCCATCCAATACCATTTTAATGCTTGCCAATCGGTCATGAAAGTACTGCTCTCATCAAAACCACGGTAATCTATATTTATCAGGAAATATCCTCCTTTTGAATTTGACTTATAATGGTGTTGAATGGTTATTTTTTTTATCAACGAGTGAATAAGTCGCTTTGTGTCGTTAAAACCAGCATCCAGGTGGAATTTCCCAATCGTATTATTAATTCTTTTGATACGACTGCTGGCATCTCGTTCGATAAGCCTATTCTCCAATATTTCAATTGTTTGTTCTTTGTCTTTAATTTTTTGCTTAGTCGATTTTATTTCTTCTTTGATGACTTCATCATTTTCGAAGTCAGGATCCAGCAAATGTTTATATGCATTTTTTTCAATCTTGGCCAACTTCTCCAGTTCTTTCTTTTCACGGGTTAGTTTTTGTTTCAGGTTATCAGTTTCTTCTTTTTTTTCTGATAATCCAGCCAGATAAGTCTGTAAATCTTTTGAAATAAATAGGTGTTGAATGATGAAGTTCTCCATCTTCACAATGCTTATGCCTCTCGAATTGCATGTAACATTATGTATCCGTTTACCCTTGCATTTATATGCGCTGTCACGTCCTTTAAGTCTTTTCTTTCCCCGATACTCACTTTGACACTCCCCACAGAACATTAGGCCATTCAGTAAATAATGATACTCTTCCCGTTTCCCAACCATCTTCCTATTGTTTTGCAGGTTGTCGTTTACTTCCTGCCAATATTCTTCACTCATTAATGCTGGTACAGGTACGGATTCACCATTCCAAATTCGGGTGCCCTTATAAATGGGATTTTTAATTATGTCGTGAATGACATTTCCACGCCATCTAACATCTTCTTTTTTATGTGTCGTTATTTGTTTTGTGTATGGATCTTTACGCTTTATTTGACCGGATAACTTACTAAATCTTGTTGGCACTCCATCTATATTAAGATTATTAGCAATGGTATAGGTTCCAATTCCTTCCAAGGACATTTTAAAAATCCGTTTTACAACATCCGCCTCTTCGCTATTTATTTCAAAATAGCCATTTTTACCTTTGATATAACCATACGCTGTTAACCCATGTGTTTTACCGTTCCTGGCGTTTTCATATATAGCATCCCTGACTTTAATACCAGTTAATGCTGAAAAGAGTTCGTTCGCCAAAGACATTACCCCGGTAAAAAATTGGTTTTCGGGTACATCTAAATCAAGAAATTTTCCGCCAGGGTAATATTTGCATTTTTTCTCCAGCATCAAAGAAAGAAACATGTTCCAGATTCGGTTATTCCTTTCAATTCTCGACTGGTCATAACAAAATACCATAGATATTTCTTCCTTTCTAATTGCATCTAACAATAGTGTAAAATCAGGCCGATCTGAAAGTTTATCGCCTGCACCACTGATACCTTCATCTACGAAAAGTTTAAACTCCATCCCCTGAGATTTCGCAAATTCTATCCCATGCTTCTTTTGAACTGGAATGGATACATCACGCCCCTCTTCCTTTTGTTTGCTGATTCTACAATATATACCTACCATGAGAATGCATTAATTTTACAAATATAATAATAATGGTTAGTATGATAATTAAGGTAGCATGTAAAAACCCTAATATCATTTATGAAAACTTAATTGGCAAATATGACCTACAAAAAGTGTTGCAAATCAAAACTGTCTTTATAGAAATTTATATTCAACGTATTTTTACAATCAATCATAAAATTAACTGATATGGAAAATCCATTTGAATTACTTGAACAGAGACTTGCATCTATCGAAGAGAAAATAGATGGTCTTACTAAAGGCCTCAACAACCCAATAGATCCTTCAAGTCTTTCCAGTACCTGGGTTACAACAAAGCAGCTTTCTCAACATCTTGGAATATCTACTGCTGCTGTAACCAATATAAGAGGCACTAAAATTCCTTATTACAAAGTAGGTGGAAGAATCCTTTTTAAGCGGGAAGAGGTTGATGCTTTCATCCAGAAATCCCGCTATATGAGTGGTGGAGAAAGGTTGGATGAATATTTACGTAAACATCAATGAAGAGAACAACAAGAAAAGTATAAGCCTGACGAACAAGAATTTTATATTATGGAAAATCAAGATGTAGAATACGCCCTTCTCAATAGAGAGGATATGATATTTGCAGAACTTAAACAGCTTCGTAAGCTACTATCCAACTTAATTGGAACACAAGACCTTCCAGCAAAAGAAAAGTTCTCCAGGGAAGCGATTTCTAAAGCAGCAAAAGAATTCAGGAATTTGCAAATTGCAAGAAAAGAATGGATTGAAAGCTATGAAATTAAATCCGTTATTAAGCATGCGAACTATAATTCCGGTAAAATTCTCATCGAGCAGTTTCAGTTTAAAAACTATTTCAAACGTGGTAGTACTTATTACTTCAAGAAAAAAGATCTCATTGACCTGGCCAAAGAACTAAGGAAGAAAAACATCAATTTGGAAAAATATGATGAGTTACTTCGAGACAAAGAGAAGTTTCAGAAATATCTCGATAGTATTTTACAGAAACCAGGTGCCAAATCCCGAAAAAGATATAAAATATCTGAAGGTCTTGAGAACATCTTTTCTGTACCCTATACTCTGCAAATCGAAGACCAGATTAGAGATGAAATCAATGTGTTGATGGAAGAATATAACAAGTTCAATTTAAGTGAATATGTGGATCTCTATGAACAAAGATCGTATAGTCTTTTCAAATACCAATATAATTTTGACCGTTATTTAAAACCTGAATTAAAGAAGTATTGCAAAGACTGGTGTTTCAAATTCAATTATGCTCAAGCTGCGTTAAAAAGAATCATTGAGTTGAAATAAAATTAATACCCTCGTTCAGATTGACCATCTACATCTGTTGAATTGAATCTGAACCTGACCATAGTCTCGCTTGCAGAGAAAAACTAACCAAGCAGATAAGGCCTCATGCATCGGATTTGTCTCATTGGTTCTCTTTTCAAAAAACTCAATGACTTCCGGATTTATGTGATATCCTAAAAACCCCAGTGAATTTATTATCAGGCAGTGATTTTCCGACAACTTTGCTCAGAAATCCGTGCCCGTTTTCAGCAAGAACCTGTGTCTGATTTAAACAGAGAATGGAGTCATATATGGGTGATAATATGCGTAAATGAAAATAAAATGAATCGTATTAATTATCAGTTATTTATTACTTTTACTATTTGGTTCTAATATGAGAATAGACTAAATAAGCATTTCCATGTGGGTAGACAACGAAACTGATAAAGATTTTTTAAACTTTTCCTGTACAGCGGATACAGTAGCAAAACTTATCATTGAAGCTAAAAATGAACCGGTAACGATAGGGGTTTCCGGCCAATGGGGAGTTGGTAAATCTTCAATGATTAAACTCATTAGAAAATCTTTAAATCAAGTTGAAGGAAATCAATTTGTATTTGTCGAATTTAATGCATGGTTATATCAAGGATATGATGATGCAAGAGCGGCATTAATGGAAGTGATTGCGAATAAACTTACGGAAGAAGCAGAATCCAGACAAAAAGGAATAGACAAAGCAAAAGAATTTCTAAATAGAGTAAATTGGCTTAGGATAATAAAATCCGGTGTTGGTATTGCTGCTCCTCTGGCTTTGGGATTACCGCCCACGGGAATTATAAGTGAAATTTTAAGCATTTCTAAAAAAATTCAAGATGGGGAACTTTCACAAGAGACACTCGAAGCTTCAGAGGAAACTGCCAAGAGGACATTTGAGAAATTTGCCGGTTTTTTAAACCCAAAGGAAGAAAAAACACCACCAAAAGAAATACAAGAAATTCGAAACAGCTTTGAAGATACTTTGCACGAAATTGGTATTACTCTTGTAGTACTTATTGATGACCTTGACAGATGTTTGCCAGAAACAACTGTTTCCACCTTAGAAGCAGTTCGACTTTTCTTGTTTTTGAAGAATACTGCTTTTGTTGTTGCGGCTGATGATGAAATGATAAAACATGCCGTTAAAAAGCACTTTGAGTTAGAGGTTAATAATGACCTCGTCATCAATTATTTCGACAAGCTAATTCAGATTCCACTAAGGGTTCCTGCATTAGGAACACAAGAAGTGAGAGCTTATTTAATTTTACTCTTTGTCGAAGCAAGTGAGTTAGAAGAAGATCCAAAGGAAGACATCCGAGACAAGGTCATTAAGCAATTATCCTTGAGTTGGCAAGGCAAACGGGTTGATAGAACATTTATAAATGGACTTGGATTATCATTACCAAGTGCTCTTTTACAAAAGGTCGAAACAGCTGAAAGGCTTGCTAACATAATGACGACATCTACTAAAATCAAAGGAAATCCAAGGCTTATAAAACGTTTCTTAAATACTTTATATATCCGTATGTCAATTTCTGAATCTCTTGGAGTAAACGTAGATGAATCCGTTTTGGTTAAACTTCTACTTTTTGAACGTTGCGGAAATCCTGCTGCTTATTCCGAATTACTTTCAAAAGTTAATGAAGATAGTGATGGCAAACCCGTATTCTTGAAAGAATGGGAAGAAAACATTTCAAAAGGGAAAGAAATTACCTTATCCGAGAATTGGAAAGATGATGAACAATTTGTAAGGGAATGGTTGGAACTTTCACCAAGATTGTCTGATAGTGATTTAAGAGGGGCCCTCTATGTAAGTCGTGAACATTCGGCTTTGATAACCCCAGAGGACAGATTATCTTCTAATGGAATGGAATTATTAGAAGTCCTGATTAATAACCCTGACGTTGCATCAAGTTTTGCCGATAAATTGAAAGCTATACCCAAATCTGAACTCTCAATAATAATGGATCGAATATTAGATAAGGCAAAACAGGAAAAAGAATGGGGAACTCCAAAAATTCTTAATTCATTAATAACAATTGCAAAAATTGATACTACACAAGCACAAAGACTGGTAACATTCTTTAAAAATATCAACCCTGCTCAAATTAAACCAGCCATTGTCCAGAAAATTGGTAGTGAATCATGGGCAAAATCAGTTTTGGAACACTGGTTGCAACAAGATATTCATGAACCCTTAAATAAAGCTATAAATATCAAACTAAAGAAGAAATAATGGGCACCTCACAGTCAAGCAAAGGAGCACCAGGAAATGTTCCACTGGTTCCTCCATGGGCGGATGATGATGAAAAAAACCCAAATCAATCGGATGACTCTTATACCGGTAATGACGACAAAGCACCATCGCCCCCAAAGGATTTGCCTTTAGCTCCGGCTGGACGGTTTAAAGGTGCACGTACAAATATCAATAGTTTTGCCAAAAATGGTGAAACAGATAAATTACGTAGAGGAGTTGGACAGTACATTAAAACAGGGTATGGGGGTTCAAAGACAGCAGCTAAAAGACTAAGCCGAACGATAAATACTGCAGGTGTTCTCTTCGATTTTCTTTCATCAATCTCTACAGGGCAAACAAGTACTGGTGAACCGTTTCAGGACATTGATATCAATGCATTAGTTGGTAAGGATGAGGATGAAATTACAGATGCCATTATTAATGCCGTTCGTCCAATTGATGGAGACCTTGATTCGGAAGCAAGTCAAAATTCAATAAAAGAAGCGTTTTCAGAATTATTGGAAAAAGAAGATAATACGGATTTATTAAATCTAACCGATGACCAACGTCTATTTGTTGTAGAAAAATTTGTTGCTAACGATGTATTTGCCCGATTCAATTTAGATATGGGGAAAAATATCCTGGATAATGCTCCGACAAGTGTTGCTGCATCGAGACTTAAAGAAGCAAAGGACTATATTAGAGAAGCAGTATATACAAAATTTAGAGAGAAAATAACAAAAGATACAGTATCACCATCTTCGATTAGGATCCTTATTCGAGAAGTACTAACAGAAGCATTTGAAATCTTTGAAAGTTATGCGCAATGAAAATATATTGTACACCTCAACAAGATAATGAAAACAAATATACCCCTAATCTAAAAGTAGTTTTGTTCGGGAAATCAGGGGAAAAAACAGATGGACATGTCGGTGATCTAATTTGGAATGAAATTAAACGAGAGAAAATTAATCCATCGTTGCAAGCATGGGATTTACTATCGATAGCCTTATCTGTTACTTCTGCAGATTATGCTGGTCATAGACAAGAAAGTCATGACGGTTGGACAAGAGTCTTTGAAATGATAATTGCTGTTAATGATACAAATTTTTGGAATGCACAAGCATCATTGTTATCAAAGCTATTTGGTTTTCTAACTTCTGATAGATGGAATTTTACCTTTGTTGATGGTGGTTTTCAACCGGATCCGCCTAAAACAAGTGAAATAAAAACGTTTGACAATGATTCTATTGTTTTGTTATCCGGTGGATTAGATAGCCTAATTGGTATTATAGATTTAATTGCACAAGACCATAGTCCTGTTGCTGTTAGCCAATTAGTACTCGGTGATGCAGAGAAACAAAGAGATTTTTCAAAAATATTTACCCAAGAAGTTCCTCATGTTCAATTAAATCACAATGTTTCCATTCCAAATAGTGAAACACCATCATCCCAAAGAGCCAGATCAATTATTTTCTTGGCTTATGGAATTTTAATAGCCACTTGTCTAAAAAAGTATGAAAAAAGAGAACCTGTAACAATATTTATGTGTGAGAATGGATATATATCCATTAATCCTCCTTTAACAGGTATGCGAATAGGAAGCCTTAGTACACGCACAACACATCCTATTTTCCTAAAGTTGTTTCAAGAGTTGGTAAACAATGCAGGATTAAATGTTCGGATAGAGAATCCTTATCAGTTTTTAACTAAAGGCCAAATGCTCATTAATTGTTTTAACCAACCTCTATTAAAACAACATGCATATAAATCTACAAGCTGTGGACGACACAAAAGACACGGACATAAACATTGTGGTCGATGTATACCATGTCTTGTACGAAGAGCTGCGTTCAAAACTTGGGGGGTAACAGACCAAACATATTATATCTACGATGATCTGTCAATTAATTCACCAAACCATTCACAGTTTGATGATGTAAAATCGATAGCAATTGCAATTAAGGAGCTTGAAAATACTGGTATTGATAGATGGATTGGAGCTCACCTGAATACTGCAATTCTTGGAGATACTGCAAATTATAAGAATACAGTTCAAGAAGGCTTGAATGAGCTAAAAATGTTACTCCAAGCATATAGTATCATATGATAGATTTCCACTGCCATCTTGATCTATTCCCTGATCCAATTGAGATAGCCGAAGAATGCAGAAAACGAGGTTTATATGTATTGGCCGTCACAACTACACCAAGTGCATGGGTTAAATCTAATCGGATAGGTACAAACAATAAACGAATAAAAACAGCACTCGGATTACATCCACAGTTGGCATTTGAAAAGGAGAAGGAACTTTCTCTTTTTGATAACCTGCTTCCAAAAGTAAAATATGTCGGTGAGATTGGTCTTGATGGTTCACCTGGTTATAACAAGACGTGGGATGCACAAGTTAGGGTGTTTTACCACATTCTTAATTCTTGCCAAAAAAATGGTGGGAAAATTATGTCAATCCACAGTCGTAAAGCAGAAAAAAAAGTAATTGACTTGTTGAGTGCATTCCCCAAAGCCGGAATACCAATTTTACATTGGTATACAGGTAATCTGTTAGAAATAAAACGTGCTGTTGAAATCGGATGCTGGTTTAGTATCAATCCAACAATGGTGCAAACCAAGTCTGGTATAAGAATAATTCAGGAAATTCCAAAAAGTAGAATTGTCCCTGAAACAGATTCTCCATTTACGGTAAAACACGGAACGCCCTATAAGCCATGGGATGTAGAGTTTGTGTTTCAAGGATTATCAAAAATTTGGAATTTGTCTATAACAGATACAAATAAATTAATATGGGAAAACTGTAAAAAGTTATTGGGAACGAAATTATAGCGATTAGATTAGGTGATACTTAACTCTTCTATGTTGAAATTATTCGCTTGAAATCCTGGGAATATTTGGTTGCCTGGGAAGGGTCCCTTTCAACAGTAATATTTTCATCATTCCGAAATTCAGCATTGTTGGTCCAATTGTATGATCCGGTAATCACCACTTGATTATCAATTACGCAATATTTATCATGCATTATCCCTGACCTATCAGATTTTTTAATTTTATGGGTCTTAATATTTGATAAGTCCACTCCATATTTCTTATTTATACCATCATCGTAAATTGCTACCTGGACATCGACCCCCTCATTTTGTTTTTCTTCTAATTTCTTTAGGATTAAATCATTTGTAATCCAAGCAACTGCGGCATTAATTGATACTTTCGCTTCATCTAAAACTGATAAAATTATGGTTTGAATCTCGTTAAAATGTGCCTCATTACGAACTGGGGTCATTTTATTTATAACTCCCCCAATTATTGAATATTTATTCTCTTTTTTATCTACTGCATAACCTTCTTCTTTAATAATTGCATCTATTGATTCTGCACAATTGTCAGGATTATCAGATTCTCCAATAACTTGTTCAATCAGTTCTCTCGCATTACCAGATTCGGCAATTTGTTTCAGTCTATTATTCACAAATTGCTTTCTCGAAAATCTTTGGCCATTCTTCATTTTTGGATTTTGAGGTAACCCATTTTCATCATAAACATCTCTGCATCCATATGAATTAAATAACTTAACTAACTCTCTTCCAGAACGAGAAGGGGTATGATCATCTCCGGTTATATATGGAGTGATCTCATTAATAGCAAAATCTGATAGCTTCATTGTTTTTATTCTATTTGTTCGCTTCTTTTATAACCTGAATCTTCAACACACTCTCTTGGAATCATTCCTAAAAAGGTAGATTTCTTAAATTTATCCGTCCAGCTTCCATCACTGTTCTTCGGAGAATTCAACCACCTATTAGAAATAATATGACACTGTTTCCTTGTTCTTGTCAAAGCGACAACGAACTTACAACATTCAATATCTTTTACTTCATCTTCCTTTTCAAACTTTGGGATTGAACCATCATTTGCTCCAACAATAAAGACATGGCCTCCAGATAATCCCTTGCTTCCTTCAAATGTTCTTAACAAAATAGTTGGTTCCTCCGGATCCTGCTCTGCTTGTTCTTCCTCCTCACCAGGTGAAAAGTAGTTTATGATTATATCCGCATCACTTGGAAATTTTTCTTTAATAGTGCGTTTCTCATCATTTGAGAATTCTCTTGATTCCTGCTTTACGAGTTTTATTAAGTTAATCAACCCTACAATAGGTTGCAGGAAATCTTCTTCAAGAAGTCCTCTAAGTGGAGACAGGTTTCGGGATTCGATAATCACCGATTTTAAAACTATCCTACTTAGTAACTCTTCGGCTAAAACTCGCCATCCAAGATTAGAATTTTCATCTCTAATAAGCATTTTAATTCCATCAAGAATTCTACTCTGATCCTCCTGAGATTTTGCATCAAATTCAATCTGAGGATAAGTACGGACAAGCTTCTTATGTAATTCTGACAAGTAATGTCTTTGACCTATAATCAGGACGGTCGGATATGACGAATCAGTATTATTTGATTCAAGAATTTCTCCTGATGGGATTTTTTGAATCTCCTTATCAATGTATTTTGCAATTGTTGATATAACAGGTACTTCAATAACCTTAATTTTCGGATGAAGTCTATTAGTTTCTTCGTTTCCATCTGTATATGGAAAGTATGATTTCTTTAATCGATTCTTTAAACCACCGTATGCGATTAGATTTTCAATGAATGAATTCGTTGCATTAACTACAACTTCTGGACATCGACTGCAATAGGGTAATTCAAATATATCGTAATCACCAGATTTGTACCTTTCTCTTAAATAATCAGGGGATGATGACCTTCCTTCATAAATTGCCTGGTCATCATCTCCTGCTATTAATATCGGCCCTGTCTTTTCAAGCTCTTTAAGAAATTCAACTTCAAGAAGATTGAAATCCTGGTATTCATCTACAATAATATGATCATACTCCCCAAGTATCGAATTGTCTTCTTTTAATAATTGATAGAGCCGATACACAGAATCATCAAATGAGAGATACTTATAATAATCTCCTCTTGCTAAAAAAAATGCGATATCCGGGGTAGCTTCTTCTAAGTTCCGAAACTTAGTTTCAAAATCACTATAATCATAGTTAAGAAGGGTAGCATCATCTTGAATAATTTCCGGGAGTTTAGGATAAATATCGACCTTTCCTTGTTGCTCATGCAATATTCGTTTACAAAAGGCATGAAACGTCTTAACCTCGGCCATATCTCCCATCTCAAAAGCGATATCATCAACCAACTTTCTGATGAAGGACAGGACAAGATAATTACCTGGTCCAAGAGATTTTAGTAATTGCTTGAAGGTATAAGTTTTGCCAGTTCCTGGACCGGCAACTATCAATTGTTTTACAGAATCTGATTCAAGAATCAGATCCAAATATCTTTGACGTTCTTCGGATTGTGTTGGCATAATTGTTTTCGAATCAAGCAGACTTAAATATTTCCATTCCTCGAATGTTTTATTCAGTTAATTTCTAATTCCAACATACCCCCCACCAACTCTTCCCTCCGAATGCTTCAATATCGTCATCTTATTTAAATTCAACACCGGTTCAAAATACATGAACCATGGCCGAAACTGCAGGTCATCAAGCAATATGGTTTTTGATCCTGAGAGTTTGATGTCTGTGTATATGCATAGTTCGGAAATAAAGGGGTTTTTAATGGCTTTCCTGGCTTCAATTTCGTAAATGGACATTCTGCTACGTTTGATAGTCCCCAGTTCAATTATCATCGGAATTAAGGCATCTATGGCTATATCCAGTGTTCTATTGCTACCGTAAGCTGCACTCATTTTTGAGTTGATGGTTGAACGGTTTACCTGTGGCTGGACTTTGAAAATGGCACTCAGTGAAACTAACATGTCGTAGGTTATAGGATAGGTCAATGCCAGTAAACACAATACCATTGCTTTCCGGTCGGTTTCGGAAAGCAGGTTATAGGCTTCGGGATTAAATTTCGATTGTATTGTTTTAATGATGGATGGCCGTGAAAGGGTTTGCATCGCATACTTTGATGCTTTTTCAATCCGGTTGACACCTTTTGAATATTGACCCATGTCCTGCCTGAAATCATTCAGTGTTACTTCACCCGACTGCAATAACCTGATTATTCCATCATTCAACACGTTAAATGGTATTCTCTGGTTTATTCCGATATATTTTCCTTTCTCCTTCATCATATCTCAACAAATGGTATTATTACTTCCCAAAAATGACTTCCACCATGAGTTATCAAACGATCATTCTCTGGCACAAATGCTGACTTATCTTTTAAATAAACTGATAAGTCTTTAATGCCAACCGGCAGGTTTGTATTGTTCTTTAGAAATTCATTTTTCAGCGTTTCATTCGAAAAACGGATGTGTCTTTTACTTCGTGACAGTGCACCAAATTTCTCATTTAACCTCAAACTTCTGAGTCCGGTAGCTTCAATATTCCCATGGTCGGTGGTAACAAAAATCTTAAATCCTGCCTGTCTGAGATTTTTAATTAAGGATGACAATATCTTCGATTCTACCCATTGAATCGTTGATAGATACAACTGTTCATCTCCCATTAGTACTCCATGCATCAAATCATCCAGGTCATTCACAACGAATGCAAGAACAGACCTTGATTGGATGTTGGATATATCCACCGGTTTGTTGATACCAAATTTGAAATACTCAACCTCATGATCAGCATAGCCATGCTTTTTCCAATAGGCCTTAAATTGTTTTCCTTCATTGGAATTGTTTTCATTCAAATTTGGAATGTCACCTTTGAATATCGCTTGCCTTGACCAGGCAGTTATTGTCGGTATCCAGGCAAAAGTAGATTTTGGTTCTGCCTGAATTGTCTCTTTCTCCAGGATTTCAGCAATGATTAACCATTGCCAGTAAGCCAATCCATCCAATACAATCAATGCTTTTTTATGCTTGCTATGATATCTCATAAACTCCAACACCCTTGTTACCAGATATGGATGTTTACTGCCACTCCTGCTAATGAGTGAATCATAATTGGTTTCAAGAAATAACTGGAACCGCTCATTAATTCGGGTTTCAACAGAACCATAGTCGGGAATTGGATGGTTTTTCTGGCACTTGAATGATAAAACCTTTGCCCTGGCTGCAATCTGAACCAGATCAAACCACTCCTGGGGTTTGTCCTCAATCGTTACAATGGTGTTGTTGAGGTATTCAACAAGCATACGAAATTCATCCAGCACAGATTGTTCCTGGTCATAAAACACTCCCACTTTGGCTGTGAATGATTCATATCGTTCTTTTGTGACCTGAACTGGTTTAAGCTGGCCTTTTATGAACAGGTATCCAATGGTTTTGGCAAGGTAGAATTCATCAAAATTAATGTCGCTTTCCTGTTGAAGAACCCATGCTTTCCACTTTGCTTCAACAAAGGCTAACAGATTGTTTCTTGTAAGTCCTGACTCAATAAGGTCTGGATAAAAAGGTTTTACTTGTTGTGACAAGAATTCAGTTACAGCTTTATTTACTCCATTTTTCTCCAGGAAGACAGTTATCAATGCATTCAGCAATCTTTCTTTACCTCTGCCGGATTTTAATGTGTCAAAATCTACATTATAAATATTTTCCAGAATGAATTTTATTGTTTCATTGTACCCCAGTGATTCGTATATTTTAAAACCTGCCAATATGTTTAGAACTGGAAAACTTAACCCTTTAAGTGCATCAGGATCCAGAAATGGGAGAATATCCCTCAATCCGATATTGGTAATTTTGGTTTGGTTTCTGACATCCGGCAGAACGGGGAAAATCTTACTTGTTACATAAACTATTATTTTATCAGAAGACCTGTTCAACTCAAAATGAATGCGGAAATCATACGCTGATTGTACGAAAACAATTTCATAACCTTTTGATGAGATATCTGCCTGGATTTCGGGATAATCAAATATTCCATCATTATCAAAAACAAGAATCCGATTTTGATAGGATTGAACATTTTTCCTGATTATTTCAAGCAGCTTACTCATGTATAATTTTCATTATCAACAAACATTTTAATTCCGGAATGATTTCCTTCTGGAGTTCATGACTTTTTTCCCAGTTGTATTTTTCTTTCTCCAGCTTCTGAATCCTTGATTCCCTGATATTCTCGATGCCAATCTTATTCAATTGCTTGACCTGGAATTCATAAGAATTTTGCTTGTTATTCTTTATGCGCTCAGTATTGTGAAGGATGGATCGTTCCATTTCCATATACCTGTCGCTCAGAATCTCTTCAGCTTTTCCAGTGTTTTTATCGAGTATTGGTTTTACCTCGGGTGGATTAATAGTCCTGATAACGTGGATTCCATTTTGTGTAGTTGAAATTTTCTGCCAGATATCTTCGGCATAAGCAGGGAAAACATCTCCGTCTTCAGAAATAAAAACAGGTATTACGACCTTCTGATCTTCATACCTGTTCTTCACAATGAGTTGCCAAAGCGACCAGGTACCATTCACACTTTCAAGAGAATCAATTTTTATTTCTGGAATTGGTTGATTCGCATCAACAGGGACAGCATCGGCCAGGATGGTTTGGATAATTTCGTGCTGTAGGCTTAAGGGTTCCGGAATGGGATTGTTCACGCTATCCTTAATATCGAAAGTATAAATCTGCTCTTTAATCCCTGGGAAGGTAAACCTAATGCCGTCATGCAGATTTGTATAATCGATCGCTTTTGATGTAAGGTAACTGGTTACCATAGTTTCGAGCCATGCAGGGAGTGGACTGTATTTTACACTGTCTGATTTATCCGTGGTTATATTTTTCGAATTTAATGTAGGTAGCGAACCCTCAGTGCTCTGATAATTCTTCAGCTTGTTTTTTATTTCCTCCAGCCAATCTTCACTTTCTTTTGCAAATTTCTCCGGTGAAAGAAGAGATGCAAGGTATAGCTTATTAATACTGTCCTTTTCAAGAGTACTGTCCAGTACATCTGAGGTTTTATCAATCCCCAGCTCCTTCATGATTTGATGGAGTTTCGTTTCTACCACCTCGTACACCCGTTTATCAATGGAGTTATCCAGGAGAAGATTTAATGCCAGAACATTTTTGGTTTGCCCAATCCTGTCTACACGGCCAATTCTTTGTTCAACCACCATTGGATTCCACGGCATATCATAATTGATAACTATATATGCAAATTGCATATTCAAAGATTCTCCGGCAGCATCGGTGGATATGAGTATTTGAGCATCTCCTTTGAAATTCTTTAATGCTTCCACTCTTTGCTCAAATTCCATAGAACCGTTTATGTATTCGCAATTGTATCCACCCCGTTCTTCCAATATCTTCTTTAGCATGAACTGTGTGGCTGTAAATTCGGTGAAAATGAGAAATTTCACTTCGTGATTCTCTTCTTTTCTTTTTAACTCTGATAGCTTCTCAAGTAGGTAATCCACTTTAGCATCGGTTTCACTGTTGCGGCAGTCTTTGGCACTCCTGATCAGTTCCTTCAAAGTGGAAAGTTCGGTTTCATAATTGGCTTTCGTTTCTTCTACCAGCGACATCACCCTGGATTCAAAATCGATCTCATACTGTCCTTCGAAACCCAAGTCCGTGAGATTACTCAAAATATTTTCCTTACTGACCTCCCCCTTTTCCTCCGAGAGTCTTGCTGCCCTTTTTTCCATGGCATTAAGAATGGCCTCCGTGGAACTACTCATCATTCGCTGAAAGAGAAGCATTACAAAACCATACGAAGTATTTTTGGTTTGTTGTGCCAGGTTAAATCCATGAATAACATATTCAGTAACTGCATTGTACAATGCCTGTTGTTTCCTGTGACGATCAGAATGATATTGTACTTCTACCTTCTCGGTAAATCGTTTATTGAAGAGTCTTTTGCCATTGTAATCTATTGCCTGGCGTTTTTCTGTTCGGATAACATAGGGTTCCAGTTCAGGAATAGTAGGCATCCCCTCACCTGTAAAAGCATCAGCATCCAGTAGCTGGAGAATTCTTCTGAAATGGTCTGACTTTCCTCTGTGTGGTGTTGCCGACAATAACAAGACATTTGGAATAGCATTACATAGAATATCTGCCATCTGATGCCTACCCACAGTAACCGAACTTCCACCAACCTTATGACACTCATCGAGTATCAACAGATCGAAATCAGCATCCAGCACGCTTTCAATCCTGTATTTATTATATTCCTCAACCTTTTCCCTTGACCAACCCTGCCTTGTTTCGATAGGTTTCAGGGCATCCATGGAGACAATTAACTGGTTGTGCTGTGCCCAGATATTGATTTCGTTATCTGCTTCCAATCGGGTAAATGTGCGGGTAAGAGTGGTGATTAATTCGCTATCGTAAATATGAAAAGATTCGTTAAAATGCTTTTTCATTTCCTGTTTCCACTGAAGCATGGCCGACTTGGGAACAATAATGAGGGTTCGCTTTACTACACTCCTTAGCTTTAATTCTTTGAGCACCAGACCAGCTTCTATGGTTTTACCCATACCCACTTCATCGGCAATAAGATAGCGCATAAATTGTCCTGCCATGATTTTTTCCAGCGCAAGGATTTGATGAGGAAGAGGAATCACATTACTCTCCAGTGGCGAAAGCATACTCTGTTTGCTTATCTCATTTTTTATCCTGGATGCCATGGCCCGGAATGTGATCTCTGCAGGAGAGATTTCCCCGTTATGCAGGTATAACTCACTCTCCGGCACATCCAGTAATTCACCAGTACTGAGAATTCGGATTTGAGCAATGACCTTTCCAAAGGTTTTGCGTTTACCGATAATTTCTATGGGTTTCTCCTGGTAAAGCATTACATACGATCTTTTGCAATGTCATAATACATTAATAATTGCTCATCTTCAAGAAGAAGGTTTTGTGGGATTTTATTAGATATCTCTATAATCGTCTGAAAATCTTTGACATCCCAACAGTGCTTGAATCCTGCTCTTAATGCCTCAACCCGTACTTCTTTCATTCGTTTGGATTTAGGATTATTTGCCAATTCGATATAGGTGTTAAACTCCTTTAATAAGGCTTTTTCACGGATAATATCCCTGTCTTTAGATTCATTCAAGTTTGGCACTCTCCAGCTTCCGTCAGGTTCTTGAATAAAATTTTGTTCGAGAATATTACTTAATTCCGGTAGAATATCTCCTTTTCGAATAGCTGTAATTGCTTGCATCCATTTTGGTTGAATATCTTGGTATTTTAAAAAGCTATTGTTCAATTCTCGCTTTAACCATTCTATTCCTTCATTTTCAGTAGCCACCTGCCATTTTAATTGAACCACAAATGGTGCGGTAGCCTTCTTATTTTCATAGATCATAACCTGCTCATTTGTGAAGTACATTCCGTCTTTTTCTACAAACCGCTTTTTTAATTCAGATTGAAATGTAATTGAATCGATAGGTATTGAAATACCTTTCATTATGCAAAAGGTCACAAGTTTATCAAATAGAATCCTTGGACTTCTTTCAATTATTGAAGATGTTTTTCCAGAGACATTTATATGTATAGGCAAATGGTTGAGGTATTCTTCCACGAACTCCCAGATACTAATATCTAATGATTGTTCCTTTAGATTTTTAATAGTTACTGAAGAAGGTTTATAACAGCTAATTACAAGGTCTTGTTTAACTGCGGTTGGTGTTGTATATGCGTTAATACTTCCTTGTTTCTTATCTAATGCAGAAACATTACCAATAATAAAACCAGCTTTTTGCAATGCAGTCTGAATTGAATTCCAGATTGCGGCACTTGGATTACTAAATTCTACTGTCATCCATTTATTTGGTTTTAAAATTCTATAGAATTCAGAGAAACACTCTATCATTAAGTTTTGATACTCAAGTTTTCCTTTGCCTTGTGTTTTGTTCTCTATAGCTTCTTTAGTATTGTTAGTAAGTAGTTTTAACCAATGTTCCCATATGTAACTTAATTCTGAATACATAATATTTGCACCAAAGGGGGGGTCTGTAAATATGTAATCCACTGAACTACTTTTTATCAGAAGCGAGTTTGCAGATGAAGTGAATATTACTCTATCCGATATTTTAAAATCTTTTGTCTCAAATAGAAATCTGCGTAACTGAGATAGTTTATTTTGATATATATTAAAGATATTGCCCACAGAAGATACTGATGGTATATAGAGCGTCCCAGACTTTGGTCTATGTCCACCACCAGAATTATATCTCCGCATTAGAGTTCCATGCCAGGCAGTATTAAAAAAACCAAAAAATGTATACTTATCTTTTCGACAAACATCATATAAATTTGAGATTGCCTTCAGATTTTCTCTGCTATAGAAATGATGAATATGAGTTATACCCGTACGATCATTTCTTCTGGCCTCATCCCCTTCAGGCATTCTCGAAATAGGGAAGAAATTGTTGACTTTAATATTAGAAATCTTCCCAAGATAATCTTCATCAAGATCCTCCAGATTCACATTGATGTTTTTTCTACGATATTTTAAATTGACCTGAACCGGAACCGTTTTTTTAATTCTGATTGTTTCTTTTAGGAATTCATCAAATACTGTAGTAAACTTTCTTTCAAGGTTCTTCGGTCTGGAACTTGTTTCACACTTTAGACATCTTATATTTTCATAATCTGAGTTATTAGCATAGTCAAATATCTGGCCCCAATAAACAATATCTTCATTACAATTTGGACATAAGTAGACATCACTGTATAGGACATAATTGATTTCACACCTACTGTGTTTATAATTCACATAATAAAGATCTCCTAATTGGTCACGAAAATCAGATAATAATTTATTACAAGCACTATCGAATTTTTCAATGCTCTCTGTACTTGAAAATTTGTCTGCTAAGAATGATGCTATTGGACTAAGATCTGAGCAAATTGATTTTCGCAAACCCCAATTAGGACTATTATTAAAAGTTGCAGACCATTCTTTTTCGATCTTTATTTTGGTTTCCTTATCTGGATTAGCACACAATTGAGCCGCAACACATGTCATTCCAGTGCCAGCAAATCCATCAAAAATAATATCTCCAGGTTGCGTATAGTGGAGTATATATCTCATTATAGCTGGATGGGGTACTTTTGTATGATAGCTATGAGCATTATAAATTGGATTGTTCTTTCCTTCACTTACATCAATTGCATATGGATAATTAGGAATATTGTTTTCATCTCTTTTATTCTCACTTCTTAGAAAGTCCTTCTCAATCTCCCAATTATCGATTATATCATTTAGCCATGGATTTGGACAAGCTGTATAATAAGGTGGATCACTCAATGCAATAATATCTTCATCCTCACCAATTGGGAATCCATCTATTTTCTTTAATTCTGGTAACTTTTTACGAAGCTCGTTCCGGAAATACTCCCGTCTTTCTTCTTCGTTGTTAAATGTCTTTCCAAGGCATGTAATTTCTTCTGCCATAACAGTTATTTAATGATGATTCGTACTTTATTTCTTTCCTTACCTACGCAAAGGGTATCGATGTATTTTGTTAGGATATCAATTGCTTCTGAAGGAGTAACCGGCCTGTTCAATTGCTTCTTGATGTCATCAAGGGCAATTTCAACTTTGTCAATTCCTTTTGAAAGTGTTGAGATGAGGTTACGAAGTAGAGCAGCGTTTTCGATGGTTAACTCCAGTTTTTCATCCCTGAATTCCTCCACCAGTTTTCTTTCATCGGCTTTCAGCAATTCAATGTTACTTTTAACGCTTGGATCTTTAAAAATGGAACGCATGGCCAGTATCCACTTTCCCAGGATGCCGTCCAGTTGTTCTTCCAGTTCCTGGATTTTATAATTTGGTTTCCCATAATACTCCCTTGGATTAAAATCCTGATATGGCTCTTCCTTTACCTTTTGCAAAGTCAGAGATGGATCGGCTTCCTTTAGTGAAGTTATGATGTTTATCCAGTTCTGGTAATCCGTAGCTGTCAGGAATTCTGCGTCTTTTACAATATCACATATCTTTTTCTTTTCCGAGACAAGAATTCTCTCCTTGGCCATGGCATCCTGATTAGACAATCTGCATTTCAGGTAATATTCATGGTAATATTTGGCATATCTGTCTTTCAGAGAGTTCAGCAGGGTTTCATACTGTTTTATCTCGGTCGGATTGCCGGAAGTAAGTTTTTCGGAGAGTTGACCAATAGCTTTGGTCATATCATGGTAAAGCGGTTGCTCGCTTTCAATCATATACGACAATGCCTGGCTGAGGTAATTAACCAACTTTTCAAATTTCTCTGCCAGTGCATGCATTTGTTCAATAGAATCGTTTAGTGCATATGCCTTGAAAGTTTCTTTCAATTCTTCTGAAGTGTAACTGAAACTTTTCAGTTTACCGTAGGTATTGTATGTTTGAATCTTATCCAGCAATTCGGCAAGAGATTGTAATTTGGTTTTGTAATCCTCTTCTTCCTGTTCTTTCAGCAGATTAATGGATTTACATTTAAGTCCTGCGGTTACTATTGCCTTTGTTTCCACCACCCTTTTCACCATATCCTGTGCTCTGGTGACAATTCTTACCACAGTGTCCTGCTTCTCAATTTCAGTGGTAAGATCGGGTAATCCCAGGCATTCGAACAGCGTTTTCAGGTGCTTTGCCGGAATTCCACGTGGTTCTTTGATTGTCTGGTAGGTAAACATATCTTCTTCCACCACCATCTGAAGGTTCTCAATGGACGATGCTGATAATGTACGACTGTTTGACCACGATAATTCAATATCCCCGGCAAATACCATGGCAGAAAGTACCAGGAACTGTAGCTGATGGTCAATTTTACTGTCAACTGAATACCAAAGATTGTGCTGGGCGTAATGCGGGTAAATAATTTCATCCCTGTTCAGGACTTTTCCTTCACCACGCTCCTTCATCTTTTTTCGAATACCATCAGCGTATTTGGAATGCTGGGTATCGATACGTTGACCATTCCAGAGTCCGAGACCGGAAAGAATAGCTTCCCCATCCCTGTTAGGTTGGCTGGGTTTAACAATTTTTACCAGGGCATTCTTGATCATGCCATCAAAATTGTCCTTGGTCATGGGTCGTAATAAATCGGGAAATGATGGGTAATCAGGGAATTTGTCATTGAAATATTTGTTCAATACCCGTGCAGCCACATCCCTGAAAATGGCATCCTTTGTGGTTCCTTCTCCAGGCAAAGGAAATGCCTTCAGCATTTTTATTTCACCTTTATAAATTACCTGTGTTTTAGAAGTATACTCCTTGTCAAATAACTTTATGGCATCTGCCAGGTAATTACCAATTTGATCCTGAAATAGCTTTTTCTGATTGGTCGATGCCGTTACCTCTTTTGCTTTGGCTGCACCGTATAAACAAATAACTTCTTTAAATTCCTCACTCAGTTCGGCCATATCAAAATACACTTCATCGGACTGGTCATTCCGTTGAATCGAATTGAATACAGGGCAGAAGAAGAGATAATACTGTTGAATGGGTTCGGTAGTGCTTCTTTCATTTGGATTTCCGAAGAAGACATATCCCAGTCGGAATGCCTTTTTATCCTTCCATTCCAGGCTATCTTCCCATATTTTAAAACCGGTGCGATAGGTATGCTGCTGCAGTGCCAGGACGTATTGCAGAAAATCGAAATAGTATTGATCAGCCTGGTCAGGATTGCGTTTTATCACCTCATCAGCATAGTCTTTAATTACCTGGGAAATGTTAATACCCCCTTCCACCCGAATGTAAAACTCGGAACTGATTTGTTCCCTGTCAACATACTGTCCTGCTGTTGCACTTACAACATGTGAAGCTGTACTTTCAATATTGGCAAGTAAAAATTCAGGATCCTCAACCCCTGGTAGTGTTAGGCAGATATCCTCTTTGAGACTGTGAACCGTGGCTCCGTTCCTTTTATCCAGATCGTCACAGAGGATTTTTATGGCAAGAGCATTGGTAATGCTTGTAGCGAGCTGTCTTTTGTTCTCTCTTGCTCCCGTGAAATGCACTTTAATTTTGTCATAAATAATTTCTACTTTATCCCTTACAGTCCTTATATCAGGAACCGTTAACATGGAAGGATTTTCAGCGAGGTCAGGCCAATACATATCGTAGGTAATCAACCCAGGATTATCAGCAGGAACATCTTGCTCCATAAGTTCTTCAAAGTTCGAACTCAATACCTTCAATATTTCCCTCTGGCTTTTTCCGTGTTTTATCTTTTCAAAGTAGCTGATGTAGGATGGATGAACAGGGAAAAGGTCAACATACTCATTCAGATTGCCGTTTATTCCTTCAAAAAGATGAGCAAATTTCAACATATGTTCTCTTATGGCAGACTTCTGGTGCTCATCCTTCTTTAATAGCCGCTGTTTGACAACAAATGAAACATCCTCTTTGGTTATAATCAGATCATCAAAGCGATCTTCAACTTTATTCAGCATCTCAGCCTGGTGCTGAAACTCAGGTGAACGGTAAAGAAGTTCCTGAACGCCAAACATGATTTTAAACCGTGAAATGTCACATGCTTCACCCAGTTGTCTTAAGAGCATCAGGTCATTACTCAGTTCAGTAGAATTTCTGCCTTTCAGGTACTCCAGCATCTCATCGATAACAATTAAAAAGTGTTTATCGGGTATCTTTTCTTCGAACTCTGCCATCATTTGCAGAATCTGTTCGTTCCAACTGAAATTTGAGCTTTGGTCGAACCTATAGCTAATTCCTTCACTCTCAATAAAACGCTCAAACTGGGCAAATACAATATCTTTTAATGGGCGGTCTGTTCCAATCTGAAACCTCAGAACTTTATACTTCCCGGCAATTTTTGCAAAAGATTCTTTTAAATCCTCATCCGATAGTAATGGAAGGAAATCCTGGTTTTCGGCAATAGCAGAGACCAGTGCCATTAGGTGGGATTTACCGGTACCATAGCTACCGACAATCTGGATACCTTTTTTCTCTTTGTTAGTTGTTGGGGAGAGGTTTTTAAGAACAATTTCCAGCAAGTCCTCTTTGATCTTCTGAGAGAAGACAAATGTTTTCACGAGGTTCTCTGCCACAGATTTCTTCTCAGAACCAACCAGTTTAACAACGGATGTAATAGGTTCGAAATGAATAAGCTCTTTATACTTCATTACTATAGTTGAATTTTGTTGACGTTAGTATCGTTAAATTTCAATGAATAATCTTCGCTTTCAGGCCAGAAGAACTGTTGGTTATCTTTTACGGTTCCTTCCCATAGCATAACCAATCCGATGTTTTTTGAAAAATCTTTCAGGAACTTCTCTACATCAATATCCAGGAAGTTCTCCAGCATGATTCCAAAATTCCTCATAATCACAAACGGTAATTTAGTTGAGGTGTCCACATTTGCGCTGTATTCCATGATCTCTGAGAGGTAATCGGTGGCCATGATCCTTACCTGTGCTTCATCTTTATCTTTTATGTATGATGCAAATTCATAACCCAGGTTAAGGACAATGAGGTTAGATTCACGTAGTTTGTTATTCACGAATGATTTTTGTGGATCGCTATAATCAATCCAATAGAGTTTATTGCGGGTATGTTTGTCGATGTGGATCATTACGATTTTTTTTCACTAACAATTAAATCCTTCACATCGACATCCAGTATTTTTGCAATCTGGTAAAGGATTTCCAGGGATGGCTGCCTTCGGTTTTGCACATAACTGTTCACCATATTGTATGATTTATTCAGTTGTTCCGCCAGCCAAACCTGTTTAATCCCTTTACTGTCGAGCACTTCCTTAATTCTGTTCATTGGATTACCAGTTTTGATGCAAATAAAGGTAGGGAAAATATCTCAATGAATGAGATATTTTTTAGTTCAAAACTGAAATCAAAAATTGAATTGGATGTTATACCGACTTCAAGCACTTATTCTCTGCTGAATAATATCGCAATACTCTTTGTCAATTTCAAAGCTCAGTGAGTTAAATCCGAGTTTTTTAGAAACCTTTGCAGTGGTTCCACTCCCACCAAAAGGATCAATGATTAGCTGATTTGGCTCTGCTGTTGTAAGAATAATCCTTTCAATGACTGATTCTGGAATCTGGCAGGGATGGCCGGTTTTTTCTTTACTGACATTTTTAACCTGGTTTATTTCCCACCAATCGTAAAGTTTAGCACCCGTCTTGCCTTCTGCTATTCGCTTCTGGATTCTTTTATCATTTGGGTTTTTATATTCCTGTCTCACTTTCCGAAAATCAGGTTTGCATCCCCACCAGCTTATTAGTCGGCTTTGTTTTCCGGTATTGGAATTGTAAACCCAGCAAACCACCTGTTCGCATTTCTCTTTAAAGGCTTTGGGAAGCAGGTTTATCGTTTCTTCAGGATAATGGATGATAACACATGGTCTGGGAATCTGCGAAAGGAGTTTAATGTAATCTTCTTCACTCATTCTGTCTTTATACTGGTTATAAGCATAACCCTGGTTATAAGGTGGATCGGTAATTACCAATCCTGCTGGTATTATGTGGTTTCTGAAATCATCATTAATAATTGTAACATTGGACATTAAATTAAAAGGTTTGACAATTGCCAGTGAAAAACATGAAGTCGTTCACTGGCGTTATTTTTCTCTGGTGAGCCGCATAATCGTTAAATTATTAGAGTTGACTCACCTGGCATTTTCCTAAAAAGGAAGATTCTCATAAATATCATTTTGAACATCACCTGAAATATTCTCATCGATTTTCATCTCTTCTTTCACAATAGGATTTTTTCTTTGGTAATCAACAACTACCATAGAAGTATATCTTTTGGTTGCCCGGAAAATGTGCTTATCATTTTCCCAGGTAATGGTAAAATAAGATTTGAATCCTTCTTCATCAGTCTTGTCATTTAAAATATCAAAATCGGATTCATCATCCTTGTCTTCATTCACAAGGTCAATTCGATTGAGATAACTATAAATTTGTTCATCGAATTTTATTGCCAGCCTGTTATACTCTTCATCCTCAATTACAGGGAAGAAAATCTGATAATGTGGGGCCATCTTTATTACATCCTCTTCTCCATTTTTAATAATGGAAGTGAATTCAATTGCATTTTCATAATCATCATCTGTCCATGTTACACCTGTGAAAGTTTCCTCTGGATGCTGTTTAGATAATTCAATTATTGCATCATTCAAATATTCTTTACGACAGTAATATTCCGTTGTACCATCTTTAATATTTACAATAAAGTCTTTCCATTCTTTATTGAAGGTGCTTCCGGTAAATAATAATTCCGGTTTTGTGCATTTAACTTTGGTTCCTCTGTAGTATC
>JBBDUV010000079.1:0-4598 GCA_040903745.1 Bacteroidales bacterium
AATAATTATATAAAAAAACTTGGATTACAACATAGAAGGGCTCGCCGAGCACCATTGAAAATATTTTATTATGCGAGGCAACAACCGGAACGAAGTGGAGCTCATGAGGCCGACGAAGGAGGACGAATAACTCACTTGTAGTTAGAACGATATTTATATTATTATATATCAAGAAGTTAAATATAGAATTAATACAAATGAAACTGTGATTCCTGGTCAAGAGAAAGGATTATTGATAAAGTTCTGAAAGCATATGGAGCAGTGATTCCTGGTCAAGAGAAAGGATTATTGATAAAGTTCTGAAAGAAATTTCTGACCTGCTTGCAAAATAAACAGACAGAAACTTCTTATATTGGTACCCAATAATAAACCAATATCTGATTAGAAAATGGACAGAAAACTCAGGATGGGCATGGTCGGAGGTGGAAAAGACGCTTTTATCGGTGCAATCCACCGGCTGGCAGCCTTTATGGACGGACAAATCGAACTGGTCTGTGGCGTCTTCAGTGTTGACCCGAAAATCTCTTTGGAATCGGGTCGTGAATACTACGTTTCCGACAACCGTATTTATTCAGATTATAAAGAGATGTTTGAGAAGGAATCCCTTCTCCCTGAAGGGGAACGCATGGATTTCGTGACCATCGTCACCCCCAACTTTCTTCATTTTGATCCGGCAATGATGGCACTTGAACATGGATTCAACGTAGTGATCGACAAACCAATTACATTTACACTGGAAGAGGCCTTAAAATTAAAAGAGAAGGTTGAAGAGACTGGTTTGCTGCTGGCGCTTACACATACCTATTCCGGTTACCCGATGGTGAAGCAGGCCCGTAAAATGGTAGGCGACGGTGTGTTCGGAAAGATCAGGAAAGTGATTGTCGAATATCCGCAGGGATGGCTCGCCTCAAAGCTGGAGGATACCGGGAATGCACAAGCTTCCTGGAGAACTGATCCGAAGCGTTCCGGTAAAGCAGGATGCATGGGCGATATCGGAACCCATGCGCACCACCTGGCCGAATATATCACAGGTTTTAGAACAACTGAGATCTGTGCAGATCTGAATACATTTGTTTCAGGCCGATTGCTTGATGATGATGGTGCTGCCTTCCTGAAATTTAATAATGGCGCGAAAGGTGTCCTGATAGCCACACAGATCGCTGCCGGTGAAGAAAATGCGATCCGGATACGGATCTATGGCGAAAAGGGCGGGCTCGACTGGCAACAAATGGAGCCCAATTCGCTGGTTGTAAAATGGACCGACAGACCGGCCCAGGTTTACCGTACCGGAACACCCGGAATGAGTGAAATAGCTCAGGCAAACACCCGGGTACCCGGGGGTCATCCTGAAGGATACCTGGAGGCATTTGCCAATATTTATCGCAATTTTGCCTGGACGCTGATGGCCCGGATGGCCGGGAAGGAACCTCAACCGGAATGGCTCGATTTTCCAGGTGTGGAGGATGGTATCCGCGGTATGCAGTTCATCGACCTGGTGGTAGAGGCAGGATTCAACGACGAAGTGAAATGGATGAAATGGCCGGAGTAATTTGTATTATCAGACCTCTGAGCACAAAACAATTGCCGAAGCTTTATTTTTAATATTTCACCGCTGCGAAGTTAAGCTTACCCGCAACACTACTGCTCCGGGTAGACAATAATAATATTGTTCTCCTTGTAACGGTTGATGTTACTGTTTAGGAAATTTTCATATTTACGGCTGTATGAGACGGATTTCTTCCGGGAATGAATAAAGATCAGAAGATCAGAAGTGGACTGCTTCATCTCTATTGTCGCTAGCTTGCCCACAAAACTCTTCTTCTCTTCAATATATTTGGAGTTTTTATTATCCTTACTGTAATGGACAATTGCATCAAAGGTGCTTTGTGATTCACAATAAAGGATGACTTTGATCTGCAACCTTTTTATCATGTGCATCAACGTATCCATCCACAGGGAAAATCCCTCCTCGTATTGCGCATTATCTGCACAGAACAGATGAATACTTCGAACTTTTTTTAGCTCTGACGGAGTTTTCAGTACCAACAACATGCGTTGCGTTTTACGCAACAGGTTGCTCAACACATTACCGAATAAAGTATAAAAGGGTGTTGACCTGTTGTTCCATCCCATGATAATGGCCGTCGCAACGATCTCTTCCGCAGCCCTTACAATACCATTCGTAACGCTGTTGTCAATACGCGATCCGGTCTCAAAATCCACATCAGTCTGCAAAGAATCAATCACCTTAAGGATCTCTCCCTGGTTGTTGTCAATCTGCGTTCGCACCTGATCCTTCTGTGTAAAAACCGTTAAGGGATAGATGGGAATATGATCGTCATCTCGCTTGATTAACACAGCAAATTCCAATAGATGGGCCATGTTTGCAGGATTGGCAATCGGAACCAGGATCTTTTGCTTCATCCTTTTTTCTCCCGATACCGTATCATTTCCCTTTAGCAGGATTTGTGTTCCTGCTTTTTGTGTAATATACGTGCTCAGAATACTGGTAACAAGGATAAGAATTACCGTATTGTTAAGTATCGATTCGCTAATAAGTCCCATATTAAACCCGATCAGGATGATCGCTACTGCCGATGCAGCACGCGATACACTCATCCCAAACACCAAATTGGTTTCTGCACCAGAGAGACGAAATACCAGTTTGGACAGAAAAGAAGCAAGGTACTTGCTCAATACAGCTACTGCAATTAGGATAAACAGAAGCCAAACCTGCCTGGGGTCATCGATATATACTCGAAAATTGGCTAGCATACCAATCGAGATCAGAAAAAACGGAATGAATAGGTTCTGCCCGATAAACTCAATCCTCTTGTACAAGGGAGAGGTGTTAATGATCTGTCGATTAAGCACCAATCCGCTAAAAAAGGCTCCGAGAATAGGTTCTATATCAAGAAGGAAGGCAATGGCTGCAGACATGAAAAGCATGACCAGCACAAATATATACTGAACGCCCAGTTCTCCTTCGTAGCGGTCAAGGAAATACCTGGATAATCTTGGGATCACCAAAAAAATAAATAAGAAAAACAGTAGGAAACTGAGAAGAAGATGGAGCATAGCGTTTATCTCCAACCCTTTGTCAGCAAAATTAATGATCAGTTCCATGGATATCAGCGCCAAAATATCAGCAATGATCGTCGCCCCGACAATAATGGTTACAATTGACCTGTTGATGATGCCCAGTCTTCCCATGAGGGGATATGAAATAAGCGTATGGGAGGAGAGCATGGCACCGATGAGCCAGGAGGCATAAACGCTGTAATCGAGCAGGTGGCGGCTGACAAGAAAGCCTAAAAGAAAGGGTACCAGAAAGGAGGCCAGACCGATAAAAATACTCTTTAGCTTGTTCTCAATAAAATCAATAAGATCGATTTCGAGTCCCGCGAGAAACATCAGGTAAAGTAACCCCATCGTACCCAACAGACTAAATTCCAGGTCGGACCCCACCAGGTTAAAGCCATGCTGACCAATCAGCGCACCGCTCAAAAGGAGTCCAACAATGGAAGGGATACGAACCCGTTCAAAAACAACCGGTCCGATAAGAATAATTGTAAGAACCAGGGCAATGATGATAACGGGTTCAACAAAAGGTATCTGTATGCTCAATATTCCCAATTCGTATATTTTATAATTACTTTAACGAAAATGTAATCTATCATCAGAATCTTTGTCCCGGATCCCGGATAATCACCCTGTTTTTACAAATATACACAATAAAATCAGCCTGCATTATAAACACGTTCCATTCAAAAAAGTTGTGATATGCTTTATCTACATCAGCACAGTTAGTGCTTGCACGAATCAGGATTGCTGGCTCAGTAAAGCTAAAACCTCAGTAGGATTCGCTTCAAATTAATCTGATGTACTTAAAAAAAATGTTAAAATGTTTTTCAATTACAAAACAGTTCGTATTTTTGCGAACGATATGAAAGAGATTATTATACAAGAGAGAATAAACAACGAACAGAAGAGGGCGGCCCGGTATGCCAAGGCATTGGGACACCCCGTAAGAATGTATGTGCTGGAGCTACTGTCAAAGCAGTCTTGTTGCTACAGTGGTGACCTGACAGAGGACCTGCCCATCGCTAAATCGACCCTCTCCCAACACCTGAAAGAGCTGAAAGATGCAGGGCTGATCCAGGGAACCATTGAGGCTCCCCGGATCAAATATTGTCTGAACAGGGAAAACTGGGAGGAGGCCAAAAGGTTGTTTGAAAAATTCTTTAACAAATAGTGTTTTTTTGTTTTTATTGTTCGTTATTAGGCGAAATGCGAATGAATAACAACAGTAAATAATAGCTAATAAAGGTCAAATAAACATAAAACAAAGGAAACCATGGAGATTAAAGTATTGGGCACAGGATGCCCAAAATGCAAGGCGCTTGAGAAGGCAACACAAGATGTGATTGCCGAAATGGGAGTAGATGCAAGTATCACCAAAGAGGAGGACATCATGAAAATCATGGAGTATGGCATCATGCATACACCCGGATTAGTGATTGATGGTAAGGTGGTCATGTCGGGACGTGTCCCTTCCACAAAAGAAATTCAACAATTTATCACACAAAATCAATAAA
>JBBDUV010000080.1:0-106079 GCA_040903745.1 Bacteroidales bacterium
GAGGAATACGCTGGGCCAGCGAGAGCAAATATCATCCATTTGAAGAATGGAGAAACCCAAAATACTAAACGTTAAATAAGGTATATTTCCATATTATTCTATTTTTCGAATGATTACTGCCCACTGATCATCGGAGGGTGTTTTTAATTCACCCGGAAATACCAAAGTTATAGTCTTGCTCCAGGCAAACGAAGATATGTTTAGCCACCTTGTCTCATATTTTCCGGCTGGAGCATTTAAGCTAACTTTGCCATTTGCCGGAAAATAAACAGCGAACTCTTTTCCATCGGCAGCAAGGCAATAAGCTTCATTCTCTTCACGGTCGAGCAATACATAATTAGCAGGTTTATGGTTGAAAAAATCCATTGCATCGGTAAGCATGCGCATACTTTTGATATGTGCCAAGGCCAAATCGCTGTTGCCCAGGCCATAGGGGGGGCGGTGAAAACGAACCGCAGCAGACCCGGCAAAAACATTTCGCCAAAACCGTTCCAGCCCGTCTCTGGTCGGTCCACTCCATTCTTCTCCGCCTGCTCCGTATATTTTTACATTATTAATCGGTCTCAATACTTCTGATTCCTGAACCTTTTTCCAGACATAGAAGGCGGTTTCATAATGCACCTGCCCAGTCTGCGCATTGTTGTTGGATATTTCGATATAAGAGAAATTTTCAGGGTCGTTTAGTGTTAGCGCTACGTTTGAACGCAATGTAAAAAAATGTGTTGAGATGCTTTGCATTATGGCCCCTTCTACAGCGCCATTGGTTGGGTCAAAAGGATCGAACATCTCGGTTACTTCTACTGATAAATTTTTTTCGTCGGCCTTTTTGCGAAGGTACTTCGCCCAATAAACAGACCATTTGGGATCAGCCTGAGTTTCGTTGTCGATGCAATAAAGTAGATGGTCGTATTTATAACTGATGGACAATAATTTATCCACAAATTTATGCTGGTAGCCGAGCATAACCGGCCTCGTTTCGAAATTGAATGGTTCTGGCAACGGCAGTACAGTATTAAAAAATGGATTAATTATATTCTGCCCATTGGACCTGAAAACATCAGACATCCCAGACTCCGATTCACCATAGTTGCTATTGTTTACCGGGTTGAACGGGTTGCGCTCCCAAGCTGTTTTTCCTTCGACTATGTGCCATGGCCGGGTATAAAAATCGTAGGTGGCCCATATTTCAATCTGCACGATGATTCCCCTTTTCCGGGTAGCCTCTAAAAAATATTCATACTTTTCCCAGAAATAATCATTCCACTTATTCAGGTCATACAAGCCGGTTTGGGCATCCCGGTAAAAGGGGTATTCATTACCCTCATCACGTGACGACATGGAACATCTCAAATAATTTCCACCATGGGAAACCAGCTTGTCCAACTCTTTATCCAATCCGTTATGTGTATCTTGAAAAATATTGTCATTCGAGCTTCCTCCCAGCAATAAAACCGGTTGACCTTTAAATTGCCAGTACGAAGAATTTTTTGTATAAATCTTAATAGAGACTTTATCTTGTTCGCCGGAATTACCAATCGCTTTAACTCCCCCTCCGGTTGCCACTAATAAAATCAGTGAAAAAATGCGAAGGGTGAATGTAATATGATTCTTTTTCATCATAATATGACAATCGTTACAATGTTATCGTTTACGCAGCAGCACCACCCAATCCTTTTCTGATTCAGAAGGTGCACCACTTAGTTTCTGAACTTTTCCTGCTTTTATATTCTTCATCGCTCCGGTTTGAAGAACGCCCCCGTTTCTTGGGTCAAACCACTCTACACTAAATTCGCCTGCATTGTTTTCAAGATTAATTGTGCCACTACCATTTCTTAAAAAGACAATATACATTTCACCCGGATTGGCCAGGCAATAATCTCCCTCCTGTACCAGATTGTCGTAGTTTTCTGTTTCGCCTAACGAAATATCATTCCCTTTAAAAAAGTCGAGAAGGTGCTTGCACTGGTCCCAGAATAAATTGCGCGACCTCCAATCCTGGCAAGATAGATCTGAATGCGCATATTCGTAACCAAAATACCACTCTGTGCCCCAGGCACCGGCCATAATTGCGCCCCACAAACCATTGATCCGGGGGTTGTCGTGTTCCGGATCTATTTCATCAGGTGCCAGTGAGTATTTGTGGTCACCAGGCTCATCCACAGCAACAGCCCATTGTTTTCCGGCTTCTTTAGAAGCATCGATCCAGCGTAGTGCCTGTTCGTGAACCCTGCTAAAGTCTTCATTCCAGGTTTGTACGGATACACCTGTATATTTACTTTCCGGCCCCAAAAGACCTTCAAACGACTCACCATTATGAATTACAATATGATGCCCGTAAGGGTCGTTTTGATGAAAGTATTCGGCCGCAGCCAGACGTTGCGTGGTATTCACTGGAAATGTCTTTTTATTTTTCCCCCAATCGCCAAACTCTTCTCCAATATTCCAATTCAGGGCCAAATGATGTCCGAACCGTGCCATAATTTCACGGTAATAGATTTTTGTATATGCTCCTACAGCGCCATGATCCAACAATCCCTGGTTTTCGTCCTCCATCAGTTTAAAATGCAGGAACATCCCCAGTTCATCAGCATGTTCAAATATCACCTCCCACTGGTCGAGTTTGGAACAATCGAAGCGGTCATAGGCAGAGTAATCAACATATGGAAAAACATTCTGGTCGTCACCACCCACATTCATGGTCAGAAATGAAAATACATTCAATCCTTTTGAGGCGAGGTAATTCACTGCACCAATAATAGCTTTGCCTTTACCGTTTTTCCAGGTGGGATCGCCTTCTTTCCAGTCTTTTAAATGTGTTTCCCAGTTTTTCACCAGATTATCTTTGTGACCATCGTTGTGAAAAGTACCGTCAAAATCTTCATAGGACAGAAAATTTTCGGGAGCATCAGGCCCGACCTTCAAGAAGATTTCGCCTGTTTCGGCAAACTTCAGGTAACGGGTACCATCGTATTGCAAACGTCCTTTTGCACGATTGTCACGACCGGTTTTGTCGGTATCTGAAATTTGAAAATTACCTTCGGCACCATCCATAAAATCAGCACTTTCACCTGCGTCATCGCGTTCTCTCATGGCCAAAAAGTTGCCTTTCCGGAAATCTACCTTGTAGCTCCACTTCCCGGTCTCTTCAGGAGCGAAATGCACACGCCATTTGCTGCCTGAGGTTGCCGATGTTTCCCCGGCATTCCCATCAGCAGCAAAGTAACCAGGAACCTTAAAGGATTTTCCTGATTCCTCATGAGCGAAAACTACATTCAAACGGTAGTTCATAAACGGGTTGAATTCATCCGATTCCGAGGTTTCCGGCCCGTCGAACGTCAAGGTGACTTTATGCCATTTTTTTAACTCACCGGTTATTTCAACCGGAACTTCATTTGCTCCTACAGTATTAGCTGTTAGAATATTAGAGACGAATATCAACAAAAATGTGAGTTGCCAATAAACACTCTTTTTAATAAAACTTAATGTCGCTTTTTTCATATGTAATGTATTAATATATTAGTTAAAGTATTATGATTTAATCAGTTATAAAATTAGATCTCTCTCCAGGGGAAATGTTGCCTCACAGCATAATAATTATTTAAAAATTCAACAAAAATTTCAGTACCTATTATCATACTATGCATTTAGCTATTACAATAAAAATCATTATTCCGATTCCTACTCTTAATCCATGGAAAAAACTTCTATGGTTGGAAGGTTCCCTCCTCCTCTATTCGGGCTTCCGGCTGCGATGTATACTTTGTTGTTGTACAGAATTGCTGCTGAACCATGCCTTCCGGTATCCATTTTGTCCAATTGGGTCCATCCACCGGTATTGATATCAAAACATTGTGTTTCGTCATACGCTTTGTTTCTTGGACCTTCACCCCCCATGTAAATCAAATAGTTATTAAGCTTAACTATACCGCCTGCGGCTGTTGGCACGGGTATGGGATCTTCTAAAGTGTACCATTTTTCTTCCTTAAAATCATAATAATTAACCTCCGGAATGACCGCATTGAAAAAAGCGCCAAAATTATCGGGATAATGAACACTGGTATTACGACCACCAATGCAGTACAATTTATCATCGGCAACAACAGCGTGGAAATGGTCACGGATATGAGGGGCATCGGTATGCATTTCCCACTGGCCGGTTTTCAGGTCGTAGCTGTCGAAATAGTTGGTGGTACCGCTGGTATGTCCAAACTTGATGCCCCCGACCCAATATACCTTATGGTTGTACACAACTGTTCCGGCACAACCGCGCCTGCGTTCTTCGGGTATTTCATCGCCTTTTTCCCATTTATCGGTTTCAGGATAATAAATCCAAATGTTTTCAAGAGGCAATTCTTTCGGGTAACCTTTGGTCATGCCACCAACAATGTAAATGGCATCACCATATACCACAGGCTGAAAATGATGAATTTCCATAGGTGTCTTGCCTTTTGTTTCCCAGGTATTTGTTTTTGGATCGAAAACGTTTATGGGATTTAACCCACGTCCACCAATCAGGTAGAATTTGTCTTTGTATTCGATAAAGGCATTTTCGTGACGAGCAGTTACCTCACCTTCTGCATCGATAGGTGTCCATCGATATTCGGATAACGATATGTGCTGACTTTTTACGCCGAAACCAGCAAAAATGATAACTAAAAATAAAAGTGTTTTTTTCATAACTACAAATTTTAAAATTCCTAAAATAACATAGTATTTTTTTCTTTTAAAAAAATCTTTCGCTAAATACCTTTTCAAAGGTAACCTTAATAAGCGATCCGGATTAGTGTGTTTCAGGGTTTTTGGACACAACGGCAATTACCCAACTTTGGCTTGAATTGCCAGAAGGGGGGCTCCCTAAATCTATCCTTTCGCCGCCGCTCACTGAAGTGACTGAACCTTTTTGAAATTCACCCCCATTCCTTGGATCCCACCATTTAACGTGATATTCACCTGGTTGCCCCGACAGGTCAATCCTGGGGACATTATCGGAAGGACCTTTATATACAATGTACACATCCCCTTCCTTGGCAATACAATAGGGCCAGTCACCAGTCCCTTTGTTTCCCACTAAATTATTCTTACTTATCATATTGGGTAGACATTCATTAATCCCGGGCTGAAGGAATAAATCTTTTGCACTAACAAGATACTTTAAGGTTTTGTCCATCCTTCTGAAATCTTCAACAGACACATCGTTATAGGTAGGGTCATCATAGGCAATATATAAATTCATGCCTTCGCCACCTGCCATGAGTACTTTCCAGACATTTTTTTCAGCTCTTTCGACGTTATCTTCCTTAATCCCCCAGGTTTCATCATCTGCAACCACCCATTTATGCCCGGCAGCTTTTGATTTTTCCAGTAAGCTTATAATTTCAGCACTTATGTCGTAATTGTCGTGTAACTGCATCCAGGCACCATGAAAGTTCTTATGTCCCATCATGGCATCAAACTTTTCAACAAAGTCTTCTTTTTTATGGCTGCTATGCGAACCCACAGGGTGATCGTATGGATCTAATTCCGCTAAATAATCAGCATTTGACTTCATTTTGGCAGGATTTAATTTGTGTTCTTCACCTATGTTGTAGCGAAGCCCCAACTTAAAACCAAAGCGGGCTATCAATTCCCTGTAATAAATGCTTCTTTCAAGTCCCATTTCACCGTAATTCAGATACAGGGAATTATCCGACTCGCACAAATACAAATCAGCATTGATCCCTTTGCGGTCCATGTGTTCATAAACAATGGCCCACTGATCCAGCTTGGAAACATCATAAATGAGTTTTGTATCTCTGTTCACCCAGGGCCAGGAGTTATCGGCATCATCGTTTATGGTTAACGGGATATGATAAAGCGTATTTGCCCCTACAATGCTCAGATAGTTAATAGCACCAATAATCGCCTTACCTTTGCCATCCTGCCACTGTGGGTCCCCGGGTTGCCAATCTTTAAGGTGAAATAAATATCTGTGCAGCCCTTTTCCTGGTCCTTTGCCAAACCCATGGTCTTCATACAGGTATTTGTCAGCCTTGTAATCGTTGATGTTTAAGCCTTCAGGGCCATCATACACATCATCAAAATCCTGATAGCCGAAAAAATCTTCAGGACTACCGGGGCCGGCTTTTACAAACCAGTCTTTGCTGCCTTGAAACTGAAGGTAATGTTCGCCTACATAGCTTAACATCCCTTTCGCATAAAAACCGGAGGCATTGGGATCGGCCGGGGCAATTTTAAATGTGCCGGTTTCGCCATCAGGGGCAATATTCCTCTCCCCGCCAACCGGTTTCAAAGATTTTGCAATTTCCGGTCCTTTTAGAAAGGATACTGAATAGTTCCAGGTCCCTGCTTCATCGGGCACAAATTTAACGCGCCACTTGTTCCCGCTGGTTGCTGAAGTATTAGCAGCATTCCCGTCTGCAGCAAAATAACCGGGTACTAAATAAGTCTTACTGCCCTTTATAAAGGTTACATCAAGCCGGTAATCAGTAAAAGTTGATTCTTCTTCACTTACGGAAGGGCCGTCAAATGTCACTGTTACAGGATACCATACTATAAGTTCACCACTTACCACACCGGTTTGAGCTTTAAGCATTCCGCTAAAAATCAAACAATAAAAAAATGTTAATGATAATCTAAGTTTAAAATTTTTTGGTTTCATAATCTATTATAAAGTTTGAAATATAGCTTAAAAATACAAATTGTTTTTTTAAAGTGTTAATCAAAATTCAGGTCAAACTGTTTCTCCATAAGTGAATTCAGAACATCGCCCTGAAAAATATCTGAGTAATCGATTGAGATGTCCCTGTTCCGGACAAAATCATAAAGGGTTAATCCCCTTACTTCGTAGTATAAATCCCAGTATCTTTCCAGTTCCTCGAAGTAATCATTCCGGGCTGAATTTTTTTTGTTTTGGGCTGAATTCAGTTTAATAATATCCACTTCGCCCTCCAGATAGCGCTGCTGGGTTACATCGTACATCATCTGTGCAAGTGTGTCGGCCTTGGCAGCCCTTTCCACCAGTCTTTTCTGCATATTAAATTCTTCGACAGTTATTCTTACGTTTTCATCAAAATCAATCTCTTCCTGCTCCATTTCAGCCATCACTACCTCCTGGTTACTTTGTGCCAGCTTAAAACGTTTTTTCGACAACCCCCAGTCAACAATCGGAATATTCATACTCACCTGAACCCTTTGCTGATTTTCCAAATCCTGGTAAACAGTTCGTATGCGATTATCTTCCGAGGTTTGGTTCAATCCCAAACTAACATTCAAATCTGCACTGTAGCGTGATTTTTTAGCCCGTTCCACATCTCTTTCGGCCCACAGTCTTCTGCGTTTAAAGTCTAAAATATCCGGATTATTTTTGTGTGCCATTTCAATTGCCAGCTGTTCATCGATATCAATAGGATAAATCCAGTCAGGCGGAATTAACTCCACTTTAAGACTTTGATCCATCCGGAGAAAGGAAAGCAAACGGGTTTGCGACCTTCTCACGTCTGTTTCACGGCGCTCAAGGTCGCTGCTGGCATCCATTAAACTAAGCTCAAGCGAATAGATATCTTCAAGCGAAATACCACCATTTTCCTGACGCCTCAAACCGTCACGATTTAAAGCATCTGCGATGGTATAATCGTTTTGTGCAATTTTTAATTCTATTTGATCCGCGAGTAAATCAAAAAAACGGCCAACCGCATACTCTGCAATATTCTGCGATGATTCGAAATACTCCTTTTTCGATCTTTCAAATTCCACCGGCTCAATTTTTTTCTCCCATTTAAGGTCGTTAAAATCAAATAGGGCCTGCCTGATCCCAATTCGTATGGGGGTTGAAGAATACTCTATTTTCCCGCCAATATTTTGAATTCTTCCCAGATCAGAGTCGATGTAAATTCGTCCGCCTGTAAATGGGATGTTCTGTGTTAAAGATAAATTTGCATACGAATTCAACGATTCATTTTGAATAAACTGGTACTCTTCATCCTGCGAATTATACACTTCACGTACAGCCCTTTCATAATTGAAAGGGGTTGTCTCCAGTTTGAGGGTTGGCAAAAATTCTGCCTGATAGGTGCGAAAATCCCAGTAATCAGATAAGTATTCATTTTTATCGATAAATGCCCTCAACGAACTATCCTGCGCAATTGAAATGGCTTCGTCTAATGTAAGCGTAACTGTGCGGCTGCTTTGTTGTGCCTGTGCTTCCTGCACGAAAGCTATAAACAAAAAGCTGGTGATAAATATTTCAATGTTTTTCATTTGCGAAATCATTCCATTTTGGCTGAGTATTTATTCATTTTGTCGGAGTATTCAAATAAAGTAATCGGTTATTACATTCAGTTTCATTGTAAAGCCATATTTAGTGTCTGTCCATAAAGTCCGACTCTATGGACACACTCTATTTAGTTTGTTTTTTCACAGTTCAAAATTATAAACAGACATCAGCATAATCGTCATAAGAATATAATCAGTTGTCATAAATTGTCATGAAAGATGTGTATTCTAAAATTTACCTATTTTTGTTCCTGATTATTTATCACAGCGCATTTTATAAATACTTTATAGTCAATTGCTATGCGGTTTTCCATCAAAAGAATTTTTATAGTATTTATCTTCATTATTATTTTGCCGACTGCTTTCTATTCAATATATGAGCTGAGCTCCTACAGAAAACATGAACTGGTGATAGAAAGCATATACGGCAATCAGTTGGAAGCGATTCTCTTTACCGTCAATCAATACTCTGATGAGCTGCTTAATGAATGGGGCAACAGAATTGACGCGTCTGCAAAAACCAGAGAAGGCCGGGATAATACATCATTAAACAGGTTAATGGAAGAATACCCATCATTAAAATTAGCTTTTCTTTACCGTGAAAACGAGGTCGAAATACTGGCTAATAGTTCTGATTCTTTAGATTTTTATCGCCAGCAAGCCGGAAATATATTGAATAAAGAAACAGAGGAAATAATGAAGCTAAAGGATTTTTTAGAAAATGATTACAGAAAACTTCAGCCAATAGCTTTATCACCCGGTCATGTATTGGTCTATTTCATAGGAGAAACAGATCAGAAACTTAAGGTGGTTTATGGCATGATAATCAATGCTGAAAAATTCATTAACCAAACAATGGCTCCCATACTTCAGGAAATCAGTCAGAATCAATTTTATATTAGCATATATAATGAGAATAAAAATACGCTTATTTACAACACCGACCGGAATATTGAGCCTGATGAAACCCGATATACAACAGCTTTATGGCTTTTCCCGGGTTATTATGCTGCCATTGGGTTAAAGGAAATAAACATAAGTAATCTTACCAGGGAGCGATCAAGGAGTAATATCTTATTTATTCTTCTGGTGGATTTAATGTTGATTATTGGAATAGTTTTGGTATTTAAATCGATTGATAAACAGTTAAAACTTGCCCAGCTTAAATCGGATTTTGTTTCCAATGTTTCTCACGAGATTCGCACCCCTTTATCCCTCATACAGATGTATGTTGAATCGCTTAAAATGAATCGCGTAAGACCTGAGGGAAAAAAGCAGGAATACCTGGATGTCGTGTTAAAAGAGACCCAACGATTATCAGGGATGGTCAACAAAATTCTCAATTTTTCCCAAATTGAAAAGAACAAAAAGAAATATCATTTTACCCCCGTTAACCTGAATGAAATTGTTGATGAAGTTTTAACTACTTTCAGTCACCATTTGGAAAATGAAGGTTTTGATTATCATATCCATCTCGACCAGGAACTACCCTATATTCAAGCAGATTCCGAAGCAGTTACCGATGCAATGATGAACCTTATTGACAATTCAATAAAATACTCCCCTGGGGAAAAGTATATTGAAATTCAAACCGGACAGTTATCCGGTTATGTATATTTTGAAGTACAGGATCATGGTCAGGGCATTTCAGAAAAGGATATGAAGCACATCTTTGATAAATTTTACCGTGTAACCAGCTCAGATCTGACGCCAAATACAAAGGGATCAGGACTAGGGCTAAATATCGTTAAACACATTATGGATGCCCATGGTGGAGATATCAGGGTTCACAGCAAAAAAGGAAAAGGTAGTCGCTTCGTACTAAATTTTCCGCTTATTATCGATGAAAAAGCAGCTGGTTTCTGATATAAATAAATAATAAACAGTAGGTTATGAGCAAGATATTGATTATTGAAGACGAACCGGATATGCTGAGGGGACTTCAGGACAATTTGGAATTTGAAGGATATGAGGTAGATATTGCAGATAACGGCCAAACAGGCTTGAAAATGATATCTGCAGGGGGGTATGACCTTATTTTGCTCGATATCATGTTACCCGATATCTCAGGCTTTAATATTTGTGAAAGGACAAGAGATCAGGGGATAAAGACACCAATTATACTATTAACAGCCAGGGGAGAAGAGATGGATAAAGTCCGTGGTCTGGAGCTTGGAGCTGATGATTACATAACCAAACCCTTTAGTTTACCTGAGCTGCTGGCAAGGCTAAAAGCGATATTAAGAAGGACAGATGCAGGGGATGATATCGAAAGGAGCCAAACCTGTACCATTGGTAATTTAACAGTCAATTTTCAGACATATGAAGCAACTATAGACAGTCACTCCGTAAAAATGTCAACAAAGGAGTTTGATATTTTATGGTTGCTGATGAAAAGAAAACATGAAGTTGTTCACAGAGACGAGATTTTGTCAGAGGTATGGAACATAGACAGCTACATTACACCACGTACTGTAGATAATTTTGTGCATAAACTGCGTCAGAAAATTGAGGATGACCCGGCTAATCCACAGAATATTGTCACAATCCATGGAATCGGCTATAAATTAATTCGTTAAGGGCAGTCAGCTTGGTCTGGTTATTGTGGTAATCTATTGTTTATTTAATACTTTATACACGTTTGCATTGCGATAATACTTTCAATAAATCAAATCGTTATGAATCTATTTTCAAGATATAAATATTTTACCGGCTTGTTGCTGGGCCTGATGATTTTCCAGTCTTCTTACGCGGATGACGATAATTATAAACTTATTGTTGACCTGAAGGGGCAATGGAAATTTTCTATTGGGAATCGTGAGGCATGGATACGGAACGACTACGACGATCGATCCTGGGATGAAATCAAGGTTCCGAAAAATTGGGAAGAACAAGGGTTTCATGGTTACAACGGTTATGCCTTTTATCGGAAAAAAGTCACCATTTCAAAAGATTTCAGAGGACATTTGTACTTTCTGAAATTAGGATACATTGATGATGTGGACGAGGTGTATTTCAACGGAGAATTAATAGGATCAACGGGCTCTTTCCCACCCAAGTATGAATCTGCCTATGAGGCAAGTAGAAAATATTACATTCCTGAGAATCTGGTTACGTATGATGAACCCAATATAATTGCCGTTAAGGTTTATGATAATCATTCGAAAGGAGGCATTGTCAGTGGTCAGATTGGTCTGTATGCCAGCCGTGCTCCAATGCCCATTGACATTCATTTATCAGGCTTTTGGAGTTTTAATACCGGAGACGATCTCACTTTTAAAGAACCAGACTACAATGATGGGGACTGGAACGAGATACTGGTTCCGTCAAATTGGGAAAACCAGGGATACAGGGATTATGACGGATTTGCATGGTACAGAAAAACGTTCAGAAATACGAATGCCATGAGAGATGAAAAGATGGTGGTATTGCTTGGTAAAATTGATGATATTGATGAAGTTTATCTCAACGGTGAGTTTATTGGCAGCACTGGAAATTTCAATAATACGGACCGAAAAAGTAGTGGCAGTGATTTTTATGATGCATTACGAGGTTATATAATTCCAAAAAACATTTTAAGACGAGGACGCAATGTGATTTCGGTCCGGGTGTATGATTTCCGGGGTGTTGGGGGCATTTATGAAGGTCCTGTTGGTATTATCACTCAGGAAAAATATATTAAATACTGGCATAAATTATCCTCGGAAAAATAAACCTCCTGCCTTTTCAATCAGGACTTATTTTACTGTTTTTTATTCTATGAACTCAGCATCATAAAATAATGATCTATTGATATTAAACGCTAAATTTCCCAAACTGAACAATAATTGCTACCTCTTATTTAATTCAATAATTAATTTCGTTATATCAGTAGTGTCCACTTAAAAGTATTACGGAGTGTGAACTAAATATATTTATTCTTATTATCAATTGATTACAATGTTCTACGAGTTTATTTTTCAGAAATTGAAATTCAAATCGTGGACATGTATTTTCATTATATATATCGCATAAGTTCAATTTCTTATGGGGATTTCATGTTATTTTAGGTGGACACTAATGTCGTTATTTTAATAATTTTGCAAATTGAAACATAATCATTAATAACAAAGTATACAAGGTATTCAAGCGTGAAATTAAATCAAATTGGGTTATTAATAAATACAATTCTATTATGAATTTTAAAGGAGTTTTGTTTTTCACAGTTTTTTTAATGTTTATCTTTCATTTTAATGGTAATTATTCCCAAAATAAATTGTGGTATAATCAACCGGCTAAAGAGTGGACCGAAGCTTTACCTGTGGGCAACGGCCGTTTGGGAGCGATGGTATTTGGCAACCCCGACACGGAGCGAATTCAATTTAACGAAGAGAGCTTCAATTAAACAGAGGTATAGTAACCACTAATTTTGAAACAGGTACAAACCTTATTAAACAAGAGGTATTTGTATCTGCTCCTCACGATCTTATTGCTGTTCGAATTTCATCCAGGGAACCAGTCAGCTTTAATGTTAGCTTGATGCGTGATAAGGACGCAACTTTTCAAACCATGGCTGATGGTAAAATTCTAATGACCGGACAAATCACAGATAAAGATGATCCGCGAAGCGGACCGGGCGGCGATCACATGAAATTTTCTGCCATAGCAAAATTGGAAAATAAAGATGGGGAAATCGAAAATACAGAAAGTGGAATCTCGTGCAGAGCTGTTTCGGAAGTTACCATTTATTTGACAGCCGCAACAAATTATGATATTGACAATCTAGACACATCAAACGAAATTGATCCCGTTTCTGAGTGTGAAAAAATTTTGAGTGGAGTGAATGATTTGTCATATGCTGAAATAAAAGAGGCTCACATTGCAGACCATTCGGAAATGTTTGACCGTGTTAGTTTAAGCTTTGGCGAAGATACATTAGCGCACCTGCCCACCAACCAGCGGCTGAATCGCATAAAAGAAGGGGCAATCGACAACGGCACATGTCCCATCTTTTAGGACTTTATCCGTTGGCACAAATTACACCTGAAACACCCCAACTTTTTGAGGCAGCTCAAAAGACTATTCAGCGACGGCTGTCAGCTGGAGGCGGACATACCGGGTGGAGCCGGGCATGGATTATAAATTTCTTTGCAAGATTGCAAGATGGCGAAAAAGCGCATGAAAATCTTCAGGCACTTCTTGCAAAATCGACATTACCAAACCTTTTTGACAACCATGCTCCGTTTCAGATAGATGGAAATTTTGGAGGAACTTCAGGTATTGCTGAAATGCTTATACAAAGCCATGCAGGATATATTCATTTTCTTCCTGCATTGCCTTCAGCATGGAAAACCGGCGAGGTTAAAGGATTAAAAGTACGTGGCGGTTTTACGGTAGATATGGCCTGGAAAAACGAAAAACTGATACAAGCCACCGTGAAATCTCTCAATGGCAATTCTTGTGTTGTGGCATATCAGAAGAAAAAAGAAATCTTTTCTCTTAAGAAAGGCGAATCAATTGTAATAAAATGGTGATGAGCCTGTATTTTTTACTTTGAACGAAAATCTCCATCATCAGTCGCAACCCATATTTGGATCGCCCCCTAAATTAATATAATCCTGTAATATTTCTTTATCGTAAACATGCCAATTACTAAAGCTATTATTTCGTTGAAGATCGACAGGTATGTACATTTCATCCATCGCATTAGTGTATTGTATCCAATAGCAATAAGCTTCAGCCATTGCATCCCTTGCCTCGGATTGATTTCCAGCCATTGAGTGCATAGCGGCCCGGTATTTATTGGCACTATACAGACTAAGGTTTGCCAGGCATTTAATATCGCTGAGATTGTATTTCAAATCGATATTTGATCCGTAATCCAAGCTTTTGAGCAATTGTTTGGCGCTTAAAGCGAGTTCTTCTATTTTATCGGCATTATCCCATGCAGAAGTTTTACCATTACAATTGTTATTCACAGTTGCCTGAAAATCACAAAGATTTGAACCTTCAAATGGCCTGGTATTTTTAGTGTCATCAAGTGAATAGTGACCGCCGCCATTTGTACCATAACTCCACATTTCCGGATACCAATCTGCATCTCTTCTCCAATCACCCGTAACCTGTTCATTGGCAAGCACCATTGCTGCAGAAGCCTTACTCCAAGCCTGAAAAAGGCTTTCTATATTTAGGCTTGGGTATTTAAACGCAAGATGCTTTTTAAATAAATCATTTGAAACATCCGGATTATACCCAATTCTTCCCCAGATCTTCTGCATATACCATGTTTTCTGAGCACTGAGGGCCCTTTTGTCTCTGTAGTAATGGTCCTTTGCCGTAAACTCCCGGGTAAACGACCAGCCGTCCGAACCAATATAAAAGCCCACGGGATCTATCCAAAAGTTATTGATATAGTTTCGGGCGTATTCGGGGTCGGCCCAATGGAGAAAATAAAAATCATCATTACGGAGATTAAACCAAATTCTAAGTGGTGGATTTGCATTAGAAACCTCATAAATATTTGCAATACTATTTTTCCTGTAAGCAGGCGTATAATTTCCATGCATATGAGCAAGAGAATACTTGTGTGACAAATCAAAGGTGATATTACTCTGTTCTATCAAGGGATTGAATGTTTGTTCAATGAGAGTTCCCAATGCAAGATGGATTCTAAATATAAAGTTTAGATCTCTTCCAGGGTGTGTCTGGGCATATTCTAGAGTTCCTCGCCCGTAGGTATCGTACAACCATCCTATTTTCTCAGAATCAGATCCATCAAGATTTTCCCCAGCGGTTATACCTATTCCCTTCACCAAAGGATAAGTTTCTAAAAATTTAACAACGCATTTACGCATGTATGTCCTGGTCTGATCATTAGCAGGGTCGTCTGTGATTCCATGTTTTCCATCGGCACCATAAACATAAATATTCCAGGTAAACAAATAAAATTCAAAGCCCCTATTGGCGCCATACTCCATGACATCCTGCCAGAACTTAATTTTTTCGTCAATAGTCATGGTTTTGGTAAATTGTGGAAATCCGGCCTCACTATACCCTTCAACATTTTGAATGGCAACCCCGGGGTATTCATCTTCCATATTCACCATAGAAGTGAAAGGATGGCTTGCCCAAAGAGAAAGCAAATTATAACGATTACGGGCCATTTCATCAAACCAGCTTGTCCAGTAGTCCATATCCCATACATTACGGATAGCATTCTGGTGTGAAGTTCCATTGTTTCCCCTCATGTAAGTTGATGATTCTGCGTCAAAGGGGATGTTTAATTTAATCCCACGTCGGCTTATTGCGGGGGAATCTTCCTCGTTGTAAGATCCGTTAAATCCGTCAAAATTGATGTACTCCGCAACTTGCAAGCCGCCATACATGGCTCCGTTATTATCGCCACCCAGCACCCAGAAACTAAAATCAGGTGTAGTGGTTGTGGATAGAGCATATGCCTGTTCTCCAAGTACGCCAGGTGCACTACCGCCCTGGTTTGCTAGTAAACTAGTTACACTTGTGTTATCAGAAAGGGCAATGACAACTTTTTTACCAATGTCTCCAGAAGACAAGGTCGACAAATCCTGAAAAACAACAGTATAACTGTCATCTTCGAGAGCTGTTTTAATGTCATTGGCTGCGAATTCATGCTGTGGTACAGACAAATCGAAGTAAACATTAATCTCTTGACCATAAACAAAGGAATTAATAAATGATAAAACAACAACTAGTAAAAGGTAAAATTTAGAGATTTTCATTTTGCTGACTTTTATTGGTTATAATTATAATTACGATTTTTTGTTCTTTTTACTGTTCCTTCTTCATTATATACAGCACTATATATATGCCTGTGCATAATTCACAGCGCTTTGCGCTAATACCAATCTTCCGGTGAAAAAACTTAAAAATACCAGTAGTGCTAATTTGTAATTCATTTTTCCATTGAATAACAGAGACATTGAAACAAGCATCGTCTTAAATTTTTGCTATTTTACTTCCTCCCGACATACGCAACATTACAACACCATGAGCAGGAACAACTTTATCGAAATTCTTATCTGTTTTTCCTAAGTTTTTATGTTCCCACAAATCTCTCATTTCCCAATCATTATCTATATAAAACTTTTCTCCACGATGCGTGATGCGATACTTTTGCCAGTCGAAATCGAGTTTTATTTCTTTGTCTGAGCGGTTTAAAAAACAAACAGCTAATTCGTCCTCCGAAAGGAATTTAACCCATATTTCCAAATCGCCGAAATCGATGTATCGGAATCCCTGGTATCCCAATGGATTCTGGTTAATTGCAATCACTTCTTCATTCGTAAAAATCTCTATGGTTTTATCACTCATCGATCTCAAATCGCAACCTGCCATAAGTGGAGCCGCCATCATGCTCCATAAACTAAACTGTGTTTTATATTCTTCAAATGTTTGAGCACCGTTTCCTATTTCCAGCATATCCGGATCGTTCCAATGACCTGGTTTAGCATATTTCCAAAGATTTTCATTTAGGTCAACAATTTGCATTGTTCCTGAGAAATTAGGTTCAAGGGTACAATCAAAGCAATCGCGAATATCTCCGGTAGTACGATACAAATGGCCAATATTGTCAGGCCACGTCCATGGCTGATTGGTTCCCCATTCACAGATACTTAAAACAATGGGGCGTCCACATGCTCTTAATGCTTTGCTCATAGTAGTATAAGAGGCTTGCGCATTTAATTCTCCGTGGTTACACCAATCATATTTAAGATAATCTACACCCCATTGGGCAAATGTCCTGGCATCCTGGAATTCATGACCGCGACTACCTGGCCTACCCTGACAGGTCAGATCACCGGCACAAGAGTATATCCCGAATTTCAATCCCAGTGAATGGACGTAGTCAGAAAGTGCTTTAATTCCCGATGGAAAGCGCACCGGATCGGGCATCAATTCGCCATTTTCATCGCGATCCACTTGCCAGCAATCGTCAATTACAACATATTGATATCCGGCATCCTTCATGCCTGATTCAGACATGGCATCCGCGATTTCCATCACCAGCACTTCATTAATTTCACATCTGAATTTATTCCAGCTGTTCCATCCCATAGGTGGAGTTCTTGCGAGTTCATCAAAGGATTGGCTTAGGCCTGAAAAAGAGGAAAAAATGGCGAGCAAAAGGAGAATTTTTGTTTTTTTCATTTTTTCAAAATTTAAGATGTTTTTATTTTACTTTGAAAAAGCCTGTGCCATGAGGGCTTACTTTAACTGTGAATTCGGTTTGTAGTTTACCAATATCCTTTTGTCTCCATAAATCGCGCACCGCACCTTTCTTGCCAAGTTTCTCTGCTGTAATTGAAATATTTTGTTCCTCATCTTATAAATTGAATAAGGCGACTGCTTTACTGCCATCTTCTAGATCTTTGGCCCAGATTTCATAACTGCCTTCTTCTTTTTCTACCCTGTATCCCTGCTTGACCAATGGATCCTGGTTTATAGTAAAGTGATAACATAATCACCGCTTTGCTGTGGAGCCCTGCCTGTTATCCATTCTGTGGTGGCATCGATCTGCACTTCATTCGGCAAACCCTCAGCTGCATATGTTATAGGTTTTATTCCAGAAACTGCTACATGGTAAAATACAGGCTTGCCGGGGCGTACACCCAAAACAGAAGCTCCATTAATTTGAGCTTCGTCTTTAGCTGCAGGAGTTAAAATTTCTTTGCCATTAATTGTGGCATCATATTCTAAAGGTGCATTATTACAAGCAAATAAAATGCATGCTAAACTTAAAAAAAATATGTACTTAACGATTCTTTTCATCTTTCTTTTATTAAGTGTAATAATTGTTGTAAAGGTTAATTGTATTCTGAAATTATCTTATAAAATCGTGTATTTATAAAATTTAAATGATGCCGGATTTTTGATTTAATGATTTTTTTGTTGGATGAATATCAGAAAGTTTCAATCCAATAATCATATCAAGGTAAAAATAGCAACAAAACTTAAAAGCGAAGGTCATTTATAGTTCAAATGCTACCATTAATTGTTCCGAGTTCAATATTTACAAAGACAGCTCAGTTCAATAGTAATGATTCGAACTACAGATTTATAGCATCTTGGGCGATATTATTTATTATATGATGTCTTTCGAACTCTCGAATATGGCTCTTTGGGTATTTCAGTTTACCTTTCCAGCAAAACCTTTTTATAAACTGAATTTTGATCGAATACGATGTGAGCTATCAATAATTCTTCCGCTTTAAATTTCTCAACATCAATTTCAAAATGCGTTTCAAATGTATTCTCAGAAATCAATAACTGGCCCCTGGTATTGAATATCTTTATGTGCTTTTCTGAAGTTGATTCAGGTAAATCAAAATGAAGCTTTATAGATGTGGGATTTGGATATACTTTAATAACGCCGCTCTGCCTGTTAGTCAGAATAGCACCAATGACTTCAGATCCATCAACCAGGACAATACACTGAGCGCTGTAACCGCCATCATTCGTAGTGACTTTAATGATGGAATTTCCCATTGAAACTATTGTAAGAAACCCGCTTGAATCCACGGTGGCAACTGAGGTATTTGATGAACTCCAGCTAACTGATTTGTCATCGGCATCGTCAGGAAAAACAGTGGCAGTGAACTGGAAGGTTTCACCTGCATGAAATAATATGGAAGGACAATCGTCAATTGCTACACCATTTACTGAAATTACCGCTTTACTAATTTCGACCTCGCACTGATCGCTAAGCCCTCCATCGTTAGTAGTGACTGTAATTGTTGCCGCTCCATCTGAAATAGCAGTAATCAGACCGCTTTCATCAACAGTGGCAACTGTGATGTCTGAAGAACTCCAGTTGACAGATGGATCATCTGCATCAGCCGGGGAGACATTGGCAGTTAATTGTTGGGTGTCGCCAACTGAGAGACCACTGTTTGGGCAGTTGGATAGGTTCACACTACTTACATCAACAGTTTGCTTTACAAACTTAATAGCATCAATGTCAAATCCGGCACCATTTACAAATTCCAATTTCAGAATTTTTTTACCGCTGCTTGTTAATAAAATGTTTTCAACACATAGAGAATCACGTTTATCCCATCCCTTATTCTGCATTCCGCTGAAGGTGCTAATAATCTCACGACCAAGGCTAACAACCAGGTCACCGGCAGTTTCACCACAAAAATAAAACAGTGAGATATTGTAGTTGCCTGAAGTTACATCAACAGTGTATTCGAGCCACTCACCACTTTGTGAATGTCCAACAACGTAGCCATTGCTGGCTTCACTATTATTAATAATATCCACATTATCTAAAGGCCTTTGCGTTGCGTCGCCCTCTTTCGTATCGTCATCATGATAAGCAATACTTTCACCACCTAAATCATAATGTTCAGCTTCTATTGATCCGGGGATTGTTCTGTTTGATCCACTATAAGGCTCTTGAACAGGAGGATCACCTCCCTCGACCTTGAAATAGTCTAATCTCATAAGTTCGGTGCCTGTACCCTTGAAGACGAGGTAGATGTTTTTATCGCCTACGCTATTTGAGAGTTCACAGTTTAAAGTCTGGTAGTTTGTCCAGCTTCCTGTATTGGGTACCGCACAAGACCCCAATAAAGTCCCGGTGGTACTGCCCTCGCGGATTTCTATTATACCGCCATCGGAATTAGCTGAGGAAACACGAAAACTTATAGGTGAATTCGCTACCATGTTCCTGATATTTGGATAGTACAGATATGTATTTTCCCCAAGGTCTCTCAATTCAAATCCGCTTGAATTTTCTCTCTTGCTTGTACCATCGGACGCCGCAAAATACCATTCTGCCTGTATTGTCCATTTAGAATCATATTGTCCAACACCGAGGGATGATTGTGCTATAAAATCGTCGAGTACACAATCACCATTGTCTTTATAATGAAGGTAGCTTATATTATAATACTCCCCATTTCCTGTACCAAAAATCTGATTTATTAAGTTAAACATTTTCTTTTTTTAAGCTGCTTTTACTTATAAATTCACAATATGCGTCATTTAATTATATTTTACTGTTTTATCTTCTTTAACAACCCCGTGACTGCAAACTTTTACATCATCCAATAGTTTTCATTTTACTGGTAAATTTGACCTGTTAATTAGTATCACACTTAAAAATGAATTCGCATAAGGATTTTTATACCATTACTATTTAGTGGGTATTACTTCTTTAATCGTTCCGTCTGCATTGTAAAATAATTCGTCATGGCAAATTGACCGACGAAATGGATGAGGGCTCCCTTCATGTCCCCAACCAAATTTTTCTTCTTTTTCAGGATTATTGGTATAATACAAATCGGAATTATGATAGAACATATACCACTGACCTTTGTATTTCGCAATTGAATGATGGTTGGTACCACTGTTCATTCTTCTCAAGATAACCCCTTTGTATTTAAAAGGTCCTAAAGGCTTATCGCTCATACAGTAATTAATTTCTCCGCTTGTACCAACGTATGATAGGTAATATTTGCCATTATATTTGTGCATCCAGGCAGCCTCAAAAAAGTCATCGGTACCCTCCAGAAGGTGCACTTCTCCATCATACGAAATCATATCTTCATTCAGTTTAATGGCATTAACGACAAGTTGTCCCATATAAAGATATGCCTGACCATCATCATCAATAAAAACTCCCGGATCAATAAAATCTCTGTTGCAAACTACACCTTTTGAATTTGTATGAATTAGCGCCGAGTCTAACGGATCTTTAAACGGCCCATAGGGTTTATCACTAACAGCTACACCAATTTTGCTTTGTTCTACCGGGTAATAAAAATAGTATTTCCCATTTCGCTCTATGCAATCAGGTGCCCACGCCATTGTGCTTGCCCAGCTTAAATTATCCAATGAAAAAGCAACACCATGATCAGTCCAGTTTTTCATATCTGTAGTAGAGAAAACATGCCAGTCCTGCATATAAAACCAGCTGGCGGTATCCTCATCGTGACTGGGATACACATAAAGTGTATCATTAAAGAAGCGAGCTGAAGGATCAGCAGTGTACATGTGTTTAATGAACGGATTTTGGGCAAAACTGATATTACAGATCACCAAATTCATTATAAATAAAAGCTTCAAATTCATATTTAATTATCTTAAAAATTATAGCAACTACATACGCTCATTTTATTATTCGCTTTTTTTTATACATATCATCTGGTATGTTTTACCATTTTTATGGTACCATCCTCATTGTAGTATAAGCTGTTATAACATGTTATTCTTCCCTGAGCTTCCTTATGAATAGGATACTCTTCAAAGGATTTGTTGTAATTTCTTCCCATAATTTTTTAATTTCTTGTTAAATTAAATAGTTGATTATAGCCTTGTTATTTATGCTCAATGATTGCATCAATCAGTGCCGAAATCCGGGTTTCCATATCCAGTTCGCTGTTTAACCAGCTTTTATCCGGGCTTTCAGCCCTAATGAAACGAAAATCGCAAAAACTCCAAATACTAACTTTTTCATAAACACACTATTTTAAATTTATTTCTTTGGGCAATTATTTAATAGCTGATTATTCGAAGGGCTTTTCTTCTTTATCACCCGGATTCACCCAACCTGTATTGTTAATGGTAAACTCTCCGGCCATAAAACGTTCATAGTAATTCCATGCTCTTTCTTCTGAATAATCATAGGTATTGAAAATATCACCATTCCCAAACATGCGCGGGTCTTGCTGTTCTTTTAACATTGTTTCCATTCGCGTTTTCATTTTGGCTTTCAGTTCTGCATATTCCGGATTGTTAGCCAGGTTGTTCATGCATTCCTCATCTTTGGTAATATTGAAAAATTCTTCATTTGATTCACGTTTTCCCATAGAAAGTTTCCAGTAGAAGTCATTTTCACCCGACCTGAAAAGCCGTAAAATTTCAGTTTTGGTAGGTGACCCGTCAATATCGAGGTAGCCAATTTCGGGGTTTCCGGCCGGCCAAAGCGAAATATCATAATTGTACAGGTACATGTAATCATCAGAAATAATACCTCTTATCGGGAAACCCTGGTTTTTAGGACGACTGTAATCATGTCTTTCTTTTCCGATAAGAACAATATCTCTTTCAAAATTCACCTGACCGTCTTTTTCTGAATAAAGAATATCGGTTAGGCTTTTGCCCGGAGAACTTTGCATGCCTGATTCTTCGAAAGGTATTCCGGCTAATTCTAAAAAAGTTGGCGCCAAATCAATTAAGCTAACCATGTCTTTTACTGTGCGTCCGGGATTTTTGATACCCTTTGGCCACATTGCTGCCATCGGGACATGATTTGAATACTCATATTCCTGAGCTTTTCCGCGGGGGAACGGCATTCCATGGTCTGAAGTTTGAATAATGATTGTATTTTTCAGCAATCCACGCTCTTCGAGTGCTTTAATCATGCGACCGAGATGCCAGTCGGCGTATTCTATTTCAAGGGCATAATCGAGCATGTCGTTCCGAATGATTTCATTATCGGGCCAGAAAGCAGGGACTGAATCAATATCAGAAATTTGTTTGTTTTTTACCCGGTTTCCTGATCCATATTCATACCGGCGATGTGGCTCGCGTGCACCATACCAGAAAAACCAGGGCTGACCTTCTTCTACAGTTTCCAAAAAGGCTTCAAAGTTGGCGGCATAGTCTTCGTTGCTCATTCCTTTTGCCCAGGGTTGCATTTTAATATCACCAAATTCCTGATCAATGAATTTTCTTAACTCACCGTCAATAAATCCCGGATGACCTGGCCCCCAGACTTTACCTGTAAATGCCGTTAAGTAACCATGCTCGCGCAACACTTCAGGAAAAGTTTTAAATTTTGCCGGAAAATTCAGCACGTGGTTTGCCGCTTCTTCCAATTGCCATGAATTACGCCCTGTTAATACGCTGGATCTCGAAGGAGCACATTTCGCGTTAGGAGTATAAGTATTTGTAAATAAAATTCCATTCTCTGCCAACCTTTCGAAAGCAGGTGTTTCGACCCAATCGTAACCATACGCACTCATGTGCATGCCGGCATCATCCATGATGCAGAAAAGGATGTTTGGTTTTTTATTTTCGTTTACAACGGATGATTGTTTGCAACCTCCAACTATTATAGTCAGCGCTATTAAAAATAAGTTTAGTTTCATTGTTATTTCTTTTTAAAATGAATAAATATGACATCGTTTCCTGGAATTTTAAAAATAATTTCATCTGAGTCGTCAATTATTCTTTTTCCCCAGATAGCGTAGAGGTGATAAGAAAAGGATTTGTCCAGGCCAAGCTCTTCTTTATCCAATTTGATTAATTCCATATATGAATTACGGTTGAAAACACCAAGCCAGCCTTCGTTTTCATTGGTTTTGTTGGGTGTTTTCCAAACATCCACTTTTTCAGCATAAGTATCGACTCTTGTAACCAATTCACCGGTCACTCCGTTTTGATTGCATGCGAGCATATCTTCATTGGTTATTAATTCAAACACAATTTTGGGTGAAGTTGTTAATGCACCACCCATAAAAAGCGGAGAAGCCGCCATGGCACGCTGCGTTATAAAGGTTTTTTTCTGCGCATAACTGAAATTGTCCATTCGTTCATAACCCCGTCCCGAACTTAACTTATTTTTGGTAACCGGGTAGTTTACCCTGATATGACCAAAGGGAATCATGTCCATGTCGAGCCAGAATCCTTTCTCGGCATACGGTAATATTTCTTCCCAACGATCAAATGAAATATCAATATCTTCCTGTAAATCCCAGATATCACGCGAAATCCGAATCATTTCAGCTCTTGCGTAGGTTGAATAATATTCAGGATTAATATCATTGCCCGGAGAAATACTCAACACAATATCCAGTCCGGTTTTTTCAAGTGCATCGGCAACTGCATTGATTTCGCGGGGTTTGTGCACAATGTCATCGTATTTTATAAAATCCACACCCCAACTGGCAAGCAGTTCCAACACGCTGTTGTAATATTCCTGAGCGCCGGGTTTATCCATATCAACGCCATACATCAGCGAACTCCAGTTGCAGGTATCGTTTACGTTGGCAATATCCCGGGCAGAATAATTCGTTCCTTTTACAGGAAGGTTTTTCTCCACTGCTTCGCGGGGAATGCCACGCATCATGTGTAATCCGAATTTTATACCGTGTTGATGGGCTTTGTCGATAATCTCTTTTAAACCATTCGGGAACAATACTTCGGAAGGAACGAACCTTCCGTAATCATCAATATTCAAATAACTTTTATCGCCATCGGTTGGCCACTGTTCACCGGGCTTTAAATCGAAGTGCCTGAACCAGCCGGCATCGAGCACAAAATATTCGTATCCGTAAGGTTTTAGTTTCTCGATAAATGCATCAAGATTCTCATGGGTTAGTTTTTCGTTAATATGAGAACCGTAACAGTCGTAACTGTTCCACCCCAGCACCGGCGCAGATGTTTTATTGGTGTATTGTGCATTTGTGCTGCCATTTGCCAGCATCAGCGAAATGAGTATTAAAACTGAAATGAAATAATGTTTTTGCATAATATGATATTTTTATTCATCTACTTTCAGGGAATATTCCTTTTTATGATTTTGGTAATATGTAATCAGCGAATCAATTACCGCTTTATACTGAGGGTTGCAACTTACATTTATATATTCCTGCGGATCGATTATATGGTCATACAACTCAAAAGATTCCGGATCCAAATCCGTGTCGGTATTCAATCTGTAACGCTCTGTCTGCACCGATACCCTTTTGGGAGTTCCCCAGGTAAAAGCAGCTTTTTTCCAGGGCAATGAAGGATTATTCAATAACGGTACAAAACTTTTTCCTTCCACATGTTCTGGTATGGATATATTACACAAGTCGAAAAGTGTTGGGAATAAATCAATGGATTCCACTACACTTTCCGAGATTACACCTTCGGGAGTTAAACCGGGAACTTTCCAGATAAACCCTACGTTAGCGGTCTCTTCAAATAACTTATTACCCCCTTTTGAAAACTGAAAATGTTCACCCAGTAAAAATCCATGATCAGTCCAGATTACAACCGCAGTATTTTCATCTAAATTGTTATCTATCAAGGCCTGTAGAATCTGACCTATACACCAGTCAACATAACTGATGCAGGCAAACTGAGCTCTTTTTATTTCGCGCCACTCGGTTGAATCCATAACTTCAAAAACGAGAGCCTTTTTATTAATTGCCGGGATATCATACAAATCGTTCAAAGGATTGTCAGGAAGTTCAATATCATTCACATCATAAAGATCAAAGAACTGTTTGGGTGCGGCGAATTTAACGTGAGGGGCATGAAAACCAACTGCGAGAAAAAAGGGTTTTTCATGTCTTTCAGCCAGATAATCGGACGCTACCGTGGCATAATGGCCATCGCGAAATTCTCCCGGGTCGCAGTCCACAGGCCCCCATTGTAAATCAGTTTCAAAATATCCACCGCCTGCTACAGTATCCAGCTCGTCCAAAACCTCCATAACTTCCGGATGATAAGAGCTTAACATTTTCCGGCCTTCAACGGGTGTTTGAAGTTCCCTGCTCCAGCTTTCAGGATGTTCCATTTGATGATGAAACATTTTCCCAACCCATACTGCTTCATACCCATTATTATGAAAATGTTTTGGCATGGTAGCCTGTATTTTTGGCAATGTCATTTCTTTCCATTTGTGTTGATTTCCAAAGACTCCTGAAGTTGGAGGTCGTAACCCGGTAAACAGCGATGTGCGGCTGGGATTACATACCGGCCCTGCACAAAACGCATTCTTAAAAATTACCCCTTCGCTTGCCAAAGCATCAATATTCGGGGTTATTGCCTTGCCTCCGTAACTCCCGAAATGTTTGGGGCTAAAATCTTCAATTGCAATGAATACAACGTTTGGTTTTGAGGGGGTTTTCTTTTCTACTGCAAATAATGGTTTAAATAACACAAGCGTGAGCAGTGAAAATACAAATAAGTGTAATTTTAATTTTTTCATCTGTTTATATTTTTTAAGTTGCTGATTACCTGTTGGATCAATATTGCTTTCATTAAACTTCCAGGCTACCCGCATAGTTTGCCCCGCTTTGGCGGGGGAACTCGCCATATAAACATTTGTCTGTGTGTGAAATGTATTTAACATGGCTCGTTTCATATTCCTTATTTATTGGAATTTTCTGTTTGTGTCAGTTTATTGTAACCTACAATGACAGCCCAATCATCTGTTGGAGTTGAAGGTGCCCGGCCAATATTTTGAGAGCCGGAACCTCTGATTCTTTTTTTAGTTCCATTTTGCAAAGCACCTCCGGTACGCGGATTGTACCATTTGATAACCAGGTTAACTTTTTTTGAACCTACATCAAGATCGGCTGTGCCTCCATCTTTAAGGTACACAACATATACTTGTCCTTCCTTGGCAAGCGCCCAGTTATTATTGGTCACTTTTTCAGGTGCACTTTTCATCTCCCATACGGGTATATTGTTGTTTTTAAAAAATTCAAGGACGTAGCGGGCATGATTAAAAAACTTGTCGCGACATCGAAAATCCTGCAGGTTCATGTCGGAATTTGGATATTTATAACCAAAATACCATTCATTTCCCCAACCACCTGCCATGAAAGTTCCCCACATTGCATTCTTTCGGGCATTTTCTTGCGTATTGCCAGGTGCTATAGGGGATGCGCCATCATGTGGAACCCCTTCAGACCCCTTGCCTTGTTCATCAGAGGCCACAGCCCAGGGCCTCCCAGATGCTGCAGATTTGTCGATAATTTCCTTAATCTTAGGATAGGTATCGCTAAAATCGGATTGATTGCCTTGATGGGACCAGCCTGTTAGTTTGGATTGATTTCCATACATGTCATCCGGACGTTGACCATTGTGCATGACAATGTGTTTTTTGTATGGGTCATTATCGAAGAAGTATTGAGCCATTGCTCTTCTTTGTGCCGAACTTTGAGCGGTGCCATCCTCAACATTATGGTCAGACCATACACCATTTTCCTCACCAAGGTTCCAGTTAAGGGCCGGGTGGTGGCTGAAACGAGCAATCAACTCGCGGTAATATAGTTTGCGAAGCACCCCGGTATCTCCTTTATCTAAGAGAGTTTCATTTTCGCATTCTTGTGTTTTAAAATGAAGGAAGAAGCCTTTATTGGTACCATGTTCAAAAACAATTTCCCATTGATCCATACGCGATACATCAATACGATCGTAGGTTCGGTATGCGATATAGGGGAATACATTTTGATCATCGCCATCAATATTAAATGTCAGGAAACTAAAAGAGTTTAAACCTTTACTTTCCAAATAATTCACTGCACCGATAATACCTTTGCCTTTACCTCCTGCCCATGTGGGATCACCTGGCTTCCAATCGGCAATGTGTGGTTCATACGTTTTGACACCTTTATCTTTATTACCGTCTGTTTTAAAGTCGCCGTCAAAATCAGCATAGGCAAGAAAGTTTTCGGGTGAATCGGGGCCCTGCTTAAGAAAGTATTCTCCATTGCCCTTAAATCTTAGAAAATGTCCGCCCACATATTCAAGCCAACCTTTGGCGCGCATATCTCTTCCCGTTTTATCGGTTGGGCCAATCCGGAAATTGCCTGTTTCCCCATCCATAAAGCCGGCACTTACACCGGCAGTGGGAGAAGATTCAGCATGAATATTTGTTCCGCTTCTGAAGGAAACAGTGTAATTCCAAACGCCTGTGGCTGGGGGCGAAAAATGAACACGCCACTTATTTCCGCTGACAGCATCTGAATTGGCTGCCTCTCCATCAGCAGCGAAATAGCCGGGTACGAGGTACGAAGCATCGCCTTGTGTAAAAGTTACATTCAAACGGTAATTGGTAAATGGATTGGGATTTGCAGTTTCGCTAGTATTCGGACCATCGAAGGTTAGGGTTACCTTGTGCCACATTTTCAGTTCTCCGCTAATTTCAGCGTTACTCTCTTCTGCTGCATTTGCAGCTAACATTATATTGGTTGTTAAAACCAATAATGTTACTAACTTCCAAAAAATAATTTTCTTCATAATACTTGATTTTATTATTAATACTTGATTTTATTCAGATCGAATCAATGAATCAGCAGAGGGAATTCCTGTGCCACCAACATAATGGTAATCGTCGAGAACGTATTTGGTCATATTGTTGCTGATAGTCTTGTATGCCAAGTCCATAGGAATCCCACTTAAATTTGCCCGCACCTCCCTGTCTTCTTCATGGAAGTTTTCACCGGCATGTACGATAAATCCCTTTACCAATGGAAATTCCTTCAGGAAATGGGCTATTGTCTTACGAATATATGCAATTGTTTCTTTAGAAATTGTTTTTCCCTCAAGGCCATACTTACCATCAGCACCTGCTAAATGAATGTTCCAGGTGGTCCAGTACACCTGAATACCTCTGTCGGCTGCCATTTTGTGTACCTTTTTCCAATATGCTGCTTTCTCTTCTATCGACATTTTTCTATTATTATCATTTCTGCAGTTTAAAACAGGACATTAATTCTTTTGTGTTATAATTTCTATAAGATGAAAAACAATGGCTTCGTTCTCCGAAATATTTTCAATAATAATATCGGAGGATTTAGCTCCTGAATTACTGAATTTTGCATCGGGTATTTCAATCGTCTTTTCTTTCCATTCTCCTGAATTACTGTTTAAATTTGTAAATGCTATCGCTTCAGGAGAATCTGTTCCGTTATATTTTATCTGCCATTTTGCTGTGCCTTCATCCAACCAGACTAATCGTAATGCTATTGCTCCATCAAACTTACATTCGTCGTTTACATCGAAGTAAAACCTATTTCCTTTTTTTGAATCGGTAGAGCGGGCAAACCGGCTGTAAACGCTTTTCTCAGGCCCTTTATGCCACCAGCCATAACTGGTGCTTTCAGAATCAATCTGTGTGATAAACCGCTGATAATTTCCATCAAGAATTTCCCAACCTACATCGTTGTAATCCTGGCGTTTCCTGTTTATCATTCCGGCATTAGTCATGCTTGCCTGGGCAACCGTATCAGACTCATCTGCATCTCCCAATATTTGCAAATCAACAATTCCGGCAGCCTTTTCAGGGTCACCCTGTTTTGCTCCATATTCTTTAAAAGCCTCTGCAATTTTCACGTACCTGCTTACATTGTGCATTTCGGCTTTCCCAAATTGTTCTTCCGGATAATTTACAATATCCGATGCATCCAATCCTTTTCGCAATGCACAAAAAGCAGCTTTTGCAGTTTTGGGATTTTGCTCATTCGCATACCGGTTAAAAAACTCCATTGCATCTTTCATCCTGGCCCCTTTGCTTGCCTTTATAGGTACATTCCACATGCTTAACCCGTTGTGGGTAGTATAAATAGCAGTCCAGTAAAATGCCTGTTCCGGGTTTTGAGTACTCCAACCGTAAATTTCCCACTCTCTGTCTTGTTCTCCCCGTGAAAAGAATTGACGGTTATTCTCTGCCAATTTTTGTTTAAAATCATTCCAGTTGGCTAACCTGGTTTTTCCAAAACTGATGTGGTAGCCATGGCTAAACATCCCGTTTTTCAGGCCAACAACCTCCATGTTGTTTAGCAACCACTCATACTCTTCATCCGTACAAGAATCATAGTTTACAAGGACGGGGACACTATTTTCCCCGTTAATACTTAAAGCGTCTGTATACCTTTTCCATGTTGCAAATCGAAATGAAGTCCATTCATCCCTATTTATGTCATATCTTAAATCCAGGGGTTTGCCTTTGTAAGGCCAACCATCGCCTGTACTCCCTTCAGCTGATTGAACAAACACCAGGCGCTTTCTTACATCTTCAGGCAAATCTAAAATGTATTCTCCAAGATGATCAATCATTCTGAAAAAGAATTTTTTATAATCTTCATCAAGGTAATATGGAAAATTCCATTCTCGAACATTGCCACGTGGGTTAATTGTTTTTTCCATTTCCAAAAGGGGCACACCACTTTCGTAAATCCATTTAGGTGACATGGGTCCAACCCAGATGGATAACATGGTATAAAAATCTTCTTGATTTGCGTGTCTTAACTTGTCTCCAATCAGCTTTTCGAATTGATAGTTTCCTGGTTCTGGTTCTAATTCTGACCACCGCAACACAATAGGTGCACCTTTAACGTATGGATAGCTCTTCTGGGTAAAATCAGCCTCGTCCCATGGGCTCCCCCAGGTATAGGTGCCCCAAACTCCCTTTCTGAAAAGTTCCTGTGTATTGCCTGCAAAACAAACAATAAGCAGCAGCGCAGTAACAATTATTTCTTTCTTCATTTTTACTTTATTGTTTTTTATTGCAGATAAGTTCCCGAATCAAATGTGAAAATTTCTGATTCGGTGCGGGCATTTTCCATTATTTCCAACAGTTCTTTTAAAATTTCAGGATACTGTTCAGCCACATTGTTTTCTTCTCCCAAATCAGTTTCAAGATTGTATAACTCAGTAGTTGTTTTTTCTGAATCGAGCACATCATATTTTACCAGTTTCCAGTTTCCTTTACGCACAGCCTGCCGACCGCCGCGTTCATGAAATTCCCAGTACATATATTCGTGTTTTTTCTGTTTATCTTCAATCCCCAAAAGTGTAGGTAAAAATGAAATTCCGTCAATGTTCTCCGGAGTTTTAGCACCGGTTATTTCAGCAAATGTGGGATACACATCCCAGAATGCGGAAATGTGGTCGGTTTCGCTTCCAGCAGCAATTTTGCCATTCCAAACGGCAATCATGGGCACGCGGATACCGCCTTCGTAAAGGTCGCGTTTGTAGCCCCTGAGAGGTCCGTTTGAATCGAAATAGTCGGGGTCGGCGCCTCCCTCTCTGTGCGGGCCGTTATCGGAAACAAAAATAATGAGGGTATTATCGTAAATACCGAGTTCTTTTAACCTGGTCACAATTTCGCCTACCTGCATATCGAGGTAGTCAATCATGGCTGCTGTTGCAGCATGCGATTCGGGTTGTGAACCATAAGGCCCCTTCCGGTAATCTTCGCCGTCGTCAACACCCTCGTAACTGTTTTCGGGTCCAAATTTGCCCCGGTATTTTTCCATGTATTCCTCAGGTGCAAACATTTCGGCGTGTGGAATCAATGAAGGGTAAAACAAGAAAAACGGTTTGTCTTTATTGTTTTCGAGAAATTTCATCGCTTCCGCGTGAATCACTTCCGGTCCGTATTGTTTGGTTTGAAAACCTTCGTTGCCTTCGAGCATAATTTTTTCCTGATTGTCCCAAAGGTGGTAGGGGTAATAGTGGTGTGCCAGGCGCTGGCAGTTGTAACCAAAAAACTCATCGAATCCCTGGAAGTTGGGATCCCCTTCGGAACCGGGATAACCAAGTCCCCACTTACCGAATAATCCGGTAACATAACCGGCATCCTGCAATGCTTCAGCCAGCGTGTAGGCTTCAGCTTCCAGCGGATGTTGGCCTTCGGGCATTATTTCCTTATTCCCGCGGATATAGGTATGCCCGGTATGCTGACCGGTCAGGAGCGACGAACGCGACGGGGCACATACTGTTGAGCCTGAATAGTGCTGGGTAAACTTCATTCCGTTTTCAGCCATGTTATCGATGTTAGGTGTGGAAAAAAGTTCCTGCCCGTAACAACTTAAATCGCCGTAGCCCAAATCGTCGGCCAAAATGTAAACGATGTTGGGTTGGGTTGCTTCAGTACTTTTTTGTTTTGTCTGATTATTACACGATATCAGAAATAAAGTAAAAATGGGTAATAAATAAATAAGGTTTTTCATTTTTTTTTAATTTACATTAACTATTTCATACTATTTATACTATTAAAATTGTTAGTTTTTAGCGGTATCGCATGGAACTCGCATGAATTTTAATCATTCTCAATTTGGTATTTATAAAATTTAAATGAAGCCGGGTCTTCCATTAAAAATTCAACAAATCCTTCATCATCTGCCTTGATATTTTTCTTTTCACCGGTCATCAAATCTTCAATTGCGAGCGTTTTTCCTTTTATAAAATGCAATTGAATTCTCTTATTCTTATCCTGATTATCAATTTCCCGGAACAATGTCAGGTATCCAAAGTCTTTTCCCGGGTGGTAATTTTGAAATCCTGTCCAGCTATTATCGTTAGCTCTTTCTCCCAATGCAAATACGTAACCCTGATACAACTCATTACGATGCGTTTTATAAATGCTGATTATCTCTTTCATGGCTTCCCGGGATTCTGGTGAATATCGCCATGTTTCAGTAAAAAATAAGGGTGAACTCATCATGGTAATTGCAAATGAATATACATCGCCATAAAGAGATGCATTGGAATATTCGTTGAGCACATGTTCAGTGGTTTGTACATTAAACATCATCTGGTTCAGGTTTAAATAAGGCGCAAATAACCATTGATCTTTTAGCACTCTACGGGGTACGTATGCATGTGATGGTGATTTCTTTCTGCCATCCATCTGCAGTCTTCTGTTTTGAAGAAAAAGGTTCCCGTATTCCCTGTTAAACAAATAACCTACTCTAAGCCCTTTGTGTGTTACATCCCAATTAATTCTGGCTTGATGATTACTGTGAATTAACAAGTCTCTCGCATTTTGCGTCAAATCACTGAGCATGTCATAAGTGCTCCATGTACCGATATCAACTTTATAATAAAGGAACCCGGCATCGTTTAAATGGATTAGTTTGTTTGGCACTTTGTTAACGCCGGAAGCAGTATTCCAAATACCCATTTTGATATTTTCCTGTTTTGCCAACTTCATTATATTTTCCCAGCCATCAGGGTAAACAGACGACGAATATTTAAACGTTTTCTCCCGGTCGTCTCTATCTTGCCAGCCCGCATCAATCTGTACAACGTCGATTCCCAAATCTGCGCAACTCTCAATTTCCCTGAGAATGTTCTCTTCTCTTGCCCCTTTTACTCCTTGTCCGGCACCCCAAATATTGGTAACCAGCACAATATCTTCCTCAGAAACAGGATATCGCATCCTGTCAAACATTTTTATTGCAAGTTGTTTCTCATCCTCTCCACCAGCCCAGCTAATTCGCCAGTTTGCCCAACAAGGTATATAGTATTCCCTATCTACATAAGCCAATGAAGCTCCCCATCCTGTTGTTTCAATGCCTTTACTGCTATACTCAAACATGCCGGTATTTATGCCTTCCAGATTGGCTACTTTGTGCGATTCCTTAACTAACCCAACACCTCCTTCATTGTTATACACAAATAAAATATTAGCGGCTTTGTACTCTTCTTCGTTGCCGAAAAATTCATGCTCATTCAAATCGTCAACTACGAAATCAAGATGGTCATCATTACGGCCGTCATGATCATTCAGGTATCCCACAGCCTGGCGTACCAGATTTTCAGATGAAACCGGCAAATAATCGATTCTGTAATTATTCGAACAAGCATTTCCGGGAGCAAAATAACGGCCAATTCCTTTCAGGAATACCTGAGTTCTTAATCCTGGTGCACCGGGGTATGCCCAAATCTCAAAACGCAAACCTAACTCAGATTCCGGATATTCAATTTCAGCCGTAACCCGGATGTGCTGACTGGTAAAATTGTTATCATCGGAAATTTCAGCATCTAAATTGATTAATTGAGCCTCCGCATTTTTAAAGGGAGCGAGATCCCAATCAGCCAGATAGCGAGGTTTTTTAGTAACCCATTCTTTATCGTCAGCAATATTTTTAAAACCTGTAGTAACAAATCCTACTCCGGTCCATTGCCATTTACCGGTAACCTCCCCGGTAGATACAATAATCTCATTATTGTGAGTAGCAACAGATGCATTTTTAAAATCTAAATTAACCCCAGGTATTTGTGCATAACTTACATGCACCAAAAATAGCATCAATGCCGATAAAACAATTTTAGAATTCTTCATAATTAATTTTTTTTGTTCAACAACCTATTTAAAATAAACCCTCAAATTATCAAAGTGATAATACCTGGTGCTTGCATTAACATCCGATCTAATAACAAGTTGAAGTGTTTTACCTTTTGCCTCACCAGTTAGTATATTTGTATTTGTTACCGGACCTTTGATTTCTCCAATCAATTCTTCCCGGCCTCCATCAACAATTTTGTAAAAACGGGCATAATCATCTTCCTCCAGATCGCCTGAAGATTCCACTTCCATACTGATATCAACAACACCTCCTGAGATATCTATTTTACCGGTTTTCATGACACCTTCGGTACCGTTATCGTTCAAGGTTAGTTTACCGTCGACAACGTAAAAACGTCCGTTTACCCTTTCGGAACTCCAAGATGTTACTCCGTTATCGTTCGTAGTCCTTCTTTCTAACTGAAAATTTTCAATCCAGGGAACTGAGTTGTAAGATTGGGCATTAAATACATTAACGTTTATACTTGATGCGTCAGTATTACCAAGGTTATCGTATACCACTGCTTCCAAAGTATATTCCCCGGGAGTTGGTTTCTTTAGGATGAAACTGTAAGGAAAATCAGAATCGCTGCCGATTAATGCGCCATTGCGAAATAATTCGACCTTCTCAACCGAGCGATTGCCAGACTCTACCACCAGTTCAACTTTTAAGTTCGTTGAATTAAGGTGAGTTGAATTATCAAACGGTGAGATAAAATCGATCCATGGGTACTGACATGAACAATTCGGTTTCCTGTTTCTACCAAAGCTTGTATAATCTTTTAGCGCCTCATCATCCATATCGTGCCAGTCTGAATCTGCAAAGTCCCAGTTTCTTTGCGTATCAACCGGGTAATACAAACTATCCATAATAGTGGTATATTTTTCCCAATAACAGTAGGCTGTGCCAATAGCTTCCAATGATTTTGAATTCTTTCCCTGTTTTAAATAAATAGCTGCCCTGTTTTTATAAGCATTGTATAAACTAAGATTTGACATTGCCTTTAACTCATCTTTTAACAAAAGTAACTCAGTATCTTCACCATGAATGGATTCAAGAAGCCACAGCGCCCTTTTGGCTTTCGATTCAATGCTGTCGGCAGCAACAAATGCTGAGACTTTGCCTCCACAATTATTTTCGGCAGTTTCGTAAATGCTGCATAAATTGGACCCTGGCATAGGCCCGGCATATTGTGTCTTTTCAAGTGTGATAAAACCGTTGTATCTGGTGTAAAACTCCGGCCACCACTGAAAATCGAGGTACCGTGAAATATTACTTTGCGCAGGAGCACCACTCCCGCCCACTTGCTCATTGGCAATTTGCATAGCCCTGGAAGAGCTGGTCCAGGCTTCAAACAACACATCCTCAGGCACCTCAGGATATTTATGTTTGATATCGGCTTTTAATGCTGAAACCGGCGTGTTCGGATCGTATTGAAGTCGTCCCCAAAGTTTATTTAAATACCAGTGCTTTTGAACTTCAAGCGCATTATTGTTTTTAAAATAAGGGTTTTTACTGGTAAAAACGCGTGTAAACACCCAGCCATCCGAACCAAAGAAAGTACCTGCTAAAAGTTTATCTTCGGGCATTGCATTCACAAAATCCCTTACAAACTGGTGATCGCCCCAATGAAGAAAATAAAAATCATCGTTGCGTAATTCCAGCCATGTTTTTACACCTTTTTCTTCAATTTGTTCAAGAAATTGATTTGACCAGTGATCCGGGCTGGCAGTTGAATGGACATGCGCTTTGGCATACTTATACGACACATCAAGAGTTACGTTATCCAAACGGTATAAAGGAGAAAATTTTTCAATGATATCGGTAACGTCTCCCTGATGCTGGCGATGAAAGAAAATCAACTCCCTCCCTGGGTTAGCCAATGCATGTTCTTTAAATCCTTCACCATAAGCAGCCCATGTCCAATCAGTTTTATCGGCATTGTTATCATATTTGAGATTTTCTCCGGCAGTTACGCCAAAACCATCGAGGTCAGGATAGGTTTCTAAAAACTTAACCATGCACTTTTTCAGGTAAGCTTTGGTTGCAGTTTGATCTGCATCGTAATCATCGGTCAGTCCGTATTTACCTGCAGCATTCCACAAAAATATGTTCCAGGTACAAAAATGTATTTCAAATCCCCGACTTTTGCCGTATGCCATAAACTCCTGCCAGAACTTAACTTTCTCATCAATTGTCATGATTTTGGAAAACCCATCGTACCCTTGCACATCCTGAATGGCAATACCCGGATATTCATCCTCCATATTTAACATGGAGGTAAAGGGATGGGGATTCCATAAGGAAAGTACATTAAACCGGTAACGAGCCATCTCATCAAAATAATCCTGCCAAAAACTCATGTCCCATACATGTTCTATTGCATTTTGATGTGAAGTGCCTCCATTACTGTATTCATAAGTTGGGGCAATTTTATCCAAAGGAATATTGAATTTGATGCCCCGTTTTTTCACAAAAGGTGCGTTTGATTCGTTGTAGTTTCCTTGAAATCCGCTGGCATTGATTTTTTCTGCAACCTGCAAGGCACCATACATGGCTCCGTTATTATCGCCGCCGAAAACCCAGTAACTTAAATCCGGATTAGTAGTAGTTCGTAAAGCGTATGCCTGTTCTTCCAAATCATTAAAACCACATCCTCCTTCATCTTTCAAAAGTTCAGTTATTGCCTTATCATTAGAAAGCGCTATAATTACTTTCTTGCCTTTGAAATCTGCATGATAACTTGTGATATTTTTAATTTCAACTATGAAATTTCTCTGCTCTAAAGCTGCTTTTATGTCCTTTGCTGCAAAATCAATTTGTGGAATACTTTTGTTGTAATAAATGTTAACAGTTTTAGGGAAAGTTTGGGTGCCGGATGCGTCCAGCCCCCGATAGAATGGGTAAAATTCTCCTTTTGCATTTTCAGGAATTACTTTTCTAACGGCACCTAATTGCCCGGTGGTTTCATCTGCATGAACAACCCGAACAAAGGAAACGGTAATGTTATCGGTATTCTTACCGGCTTCCAGAACAAAATCAAAATTTTGGTCTAAACTGTTTGCTATTATTTTCGATATAAAAAATGTAGCCGTTTTCAGGGAGTTATCGCCAAGCAAAGTTAGTGGTTTACTAATTTGTTCCTGCCCGTTGTTATAAACCAGGTTTAACTCTCCCGGATGATTATCGATGTAAGAAATTTTAATGGCAATCGAATCCTTTAATCCAGCCCACCTGTCATCAATATCAAACCCAATTTTTTTGCCCTGCCTGGCCACATAATCGTAATATTTCCCGGACTGTACCATCCACATTTGAATGGCATGGTCGATTCTCACAGCTGGTTCAGTTAAGTAACCCGGTGCATCGCGCTGATACAACCATCGTTCGAAATTTTTTACCGGACTCCCTCCATTTTCTTTGATGTAACTTTCTCTTAAAAAACACCAGGCATCGGGTGCATCTTCAATTGTCCGGCCCATTTCCAAACTTACCCATGAAAGCATTTCCGGTAAAAGCGCAAACTCATTATTCAGTAAATAATTAACACGCATTTGCAGGAGCCTCAGATTTGCAGTAAAGTAGCGATATGGGAACGATTCCAAAGCACCAAAACGGGAGATGGATCCACCGTCAGCCCATTTTTCCTCATATTCTTCATTTTCCTCTCCCTGAAAAACATTTTTGGCAATCACCGGACTTGTTTCATCCACATACAAAAAATTATTGTTGTCCAGCTTTTGACCAATATGTTCATCCGGAATGTGGTACAAATACATTTCCACGAATCCGCGTCGAATACCAAATCCTTTGCTAAATCCATAGTTGGATAAGCCACCCATGTACACCTTATATTCAACTCCTTTACAAGCTTCTGCCCAGGCGTCAATGCGTTCAATCACATGTTGAACGGTATCGTTTGCCTCCGGATTGCCTTCACCATACGGACCTATGCCTTCGTCTCCGTTTGAAGGAGAGGCATACCCCAAAAACAGACCTTTTACTTCTTCCATGTGTGTAATACCACTTTCACCCAGTGCCTTAATAAATTTGAGGTATCTTTTGTGAAATTCAGGATGGCTCACTTCGTAATTTGTTTTTTTGGGATTTTCTTTTTTTTCTTCCCGAATCGGAATATTGTATTGTTTTATCCAGTCGGGTGCAAAATCAATTGCAGAAAAATGAATACGAACAATGGAACCATAGCCTTTTTGACTTGCCTTTTTTATGTTATCAATTAAAGGTTGAAAGTTAATGTTTCCTTCCGTGGGTTCTAATTCCCGCCATTTTACCCAATGTGAAATAACCGGATTAGCAGGAAAATTAACTTCTGGCAACTGGTTAATTTTATTTGATTCCAAACTAAAGTTACGGATAATGCAAAGTTTTGAGACTGGGGAGGGTTCTACAAAACCTGGCAAAGACCAGTCCCAACCATTTATTACTGTGTCTTTTGATATCCAGGCTGCCTTTTTGATTTCTGATACAGGAGTTTTTTGATATTCACCCCAGTAAGGATAATTTCCAACTCCGATTTCCTGACCAGATACTATAATAAAAATCAGACCAGTAAACAGATATAGCAATAGATAGTGTTTCACAATAAACTGAATTTATTATTTGTCAATACATTTTACGAAAACAACTCCGTTTGTGGATTTATAGATAAATCCATTACTGCGTTTTATTATTTATCTAAAAAATTTCAAACTCATTTTTCTGGCCTTTATTTAGTGTCATGTCACGCCTGCTCTATATTTTTCTATAAAAGTATTCATATCATGCTTTGACCGATCGCACATGGAAATAGGGCTGATTAGCCAGGGTTTGATCGAAACCGGGAAATATCACTCCGGAATTGCCGCCTTTGTTGAGGCCAAAATAATACTGAAGAGGAAAGACCGTATCAGTATAACTGCCCGGAATAGTGGCCGTGAACTGGTTCCCCGATTTAGTCATGTTTACAGATTCCCATTCTTCGGCCTGATTTATATGACGGTAATAGAGTTTCGCGCTGACCGTTAATCTGTCGGTATTAATGGAAAGCTGCAGTTGGGAACCTTTTTTGAAAATTGAAGGTTGCGTATGAGAGGCCCCTGCCGCCAATCGCACCTGCTTTGCCTTGACCCTGGCTATAGCCGCGGCCGCTGATCCGAGGTGAGTAGTAAAGTTATTCACCGAGTTATAATTAGTATTCTTAAAATCGTTGATTTCCCTTTGTATACCGTCCACCTGACCACTCCAGTGACCAGCCATGAAACCGTAATCCAGGAATTTATACACATTGCCAACTTCGACGCAGTACTTCTTCCAAAAATCGAGGGCCGTTTCATAGTATTTAATTCCTTCGGTCTTCGCATTGGAATCGTTGGTTTTGCGATATATATAATAGAGAACTCCGCCCCGCCATTTGTTGGCGAAAAACAAGCCAAGGCCGGCCTGAATTTTAATATCTATATCATATTGTCGAAACTCAGGATCCTGAATATCAGTAGCCTTTGATGTTGCATCGGCAAGTTTGGCAAGAGCAGTGTTGCTGTAGTTTTCCAGGTGATCAGCAAATTCCAGGGGAGTATATTTATGTAATTCGCCATCTTTCCCGCTTAAGAGCGCCTCAGTATATTCCTCAATATTTGCCCACATTTGGGGATCGAAAGTTTCTCTGTTTGCCTTGCTGGTAGCACTTGAATCATGATTTCCGACAATATCGCGGTTCCTGTATACTTCAGGCCAGTATGCACAAAAACAACCATTTGCTCCATGGTTGGTTGTTACCAGCATCAGAACGCGGCTGGCATTTGCAAGGGCCTCTTCGATATCCGGGGCCGCCGCTCCAAAATTTTTACTGAGTAAACGGCGTCCGGCTTCAGGGCTGGTATCAGGGTTATAAAGATGCCTGCCCCATATGCGGTAAGTGTAGAGAAACTTGTGGTAATCGTAACCTTTAGGCTCCAGGCTGCTGTCAGTATAACAGTTTCGCTCATCAGTAGTTCCCGACGGGCCACGACCATGGAAACAAAGTGGTTCATACCATTCCATTCCCTGGCTGCCGCACCAGTATGCGGCTCTTCCATAACCGGCTGCAAACACCGGATCGCCCCATAAAAGATGCCGCTGAGTACCCGGCCACATACGATGGACCACTCCGTATTTTCTGTCTTCCTGCATAAAATTTGTAATTCCGTAACGGGAATCTGAACCGCCCAGCTTAGTTACTGGATCATGAACGCCATCCCTCCGCTCATATTCTCTAATAGACGCGTGGTGGTAGGGTAGACCAGAGTGTTCGCCCACTTTTTTTGGGGTGACAACGGCATTCGACTTTGCGTCGAGCGCAGCCTGAAGATATTCATCCTTGACCCGTTTTCCGTGCATATCAATTTCAAGCGGGCGGCCGGAATTTATAATGGGAGTGGCCCCTTTGAATACCGTGGACCAGAAAGCACTATCATCAACACCGCTTTCGCCATGTACCCGAAAGGTGAGACCGGTTATGTTGGGGCATGCCTCCAGAATGGCCGTAAGCGCATCGCGACAGTACTCGGCATGAGTCGTGCCACCGTTTGGTCCTGAAAGGCCCTGAATATTGTATTTCTCTCCGGTATAGTCATACTTATGGCTCCACAAACCAAGTTGAAAATCAAGCCCCCGTCTGGCGCATTCATCAGAAATGTACTTCAGCATGTCCAGATTTTTTTGGCGCTCGGCATCGGAAAGGTCTGAAACTGTTACCCCTTGCACCGAAACAAAAAATGGATATACGAAAGAAAAATAAGGATCGGGTAAATCGAAACCCTGGCCCACTTTAAAATTGTATGCCTGGCCGGAACTCCAGGCGAACCGATTAAACCTCTCAGTGGCTACCATAGTAAGGTATTCATCCCAGTATTCTTTGTCATAAAAATGCGGTTTGTCTTCTACCTCACTCACAAAAGGTTTATTAACTGTTCGGGTTTGGGTTAACGTCTGCTCAATTATAGGTGCAGGGATGGTAAAAGCCAAACCAATTGTATCGTGATAAAGTACCCGGTCAGTGAGCTCCAGAATGGCGTAGACCATACCCCGGGCGTCGCTGCCAGAAACCAAGACCACGGGCCTTCCCGCGAGGCTCCCCGTCATCAGGGTAATTGCCTCAGGAGTATTTGGAACATTGGCACCTATCTGACTGGTAAGCGAGGCCGAACCGGAACTGGCTACCAATACAATATCATTGACAGGGGCTTGCGAAATGCCGGAAAATGTCTTAACCGTCATCCCTTGCCCTTCCAGGGCTTCCCGGAGTTGGGTGAGAGCCCATTGGGGTGGCACGGAACCCGCTATGTTGTCTGCAGGATCCACAATAATTGAAACTCCCCCGGATCCTTGCGCGAAGACAGAGTGGCCAAATTTTGTAAAGGCAGTCAGAACTGCCGCCGCGACAGTCGATTTCTTTAGAAAATTACGACGATTGATAAGATATTGTTTCATTGGCGTTTTTCTTATTTTTTTAATTATAAAAACCAACCATGTTTAAGCAGCGATAGACTATTTAATGTATAGAATTTTAACGCATTAGCACTAAGAGACTGTTTTGAATTTATCCATTTATTGAATACTTCAGAAATGTAACCCCATTCGAATTTATATCAAAATTCAGCTTATCAACTTTTTCATTATTCCAAATATTTTCCAGGTCATAAGATACTCCGTCTTCTAAACCAAGGTCTTTTTGATCCAGAGAAATTGTGGTTGCATCCCCGGTTCGGTTAAAAATTCCAATCCAGCCACCATCGCTGTTTTTCATTGGGGTATTCCAAATTTCAATACCGTTTGCTTCATACACCAAATGTCCCATTACACCATTCTGGTTGCATTCCAAAACATCTTTATCGGTGATTAATTTTAACGAAAAATCATCGAGTGTTGGCAAATCACCACCCATCATCAAAGGTGAGGCAGCCAGAGCACGAAGCGTAATAAAGGTATGCATCTGGTCTTTGGTGAATTCACTCCGACGATGAAAACCTTTTCCTGAAAGGAGTTCAAAATTTTTTAGTTCTCCGGCTTTCATTTTTTTTATAAGTTCTGCCTTTGACTCGTCGCCCCGCACTCCTTCCGGTTTGGGTGACATTAATTGCAGTTGTCCGAAAGGAATCATATCCATATCAATCCAGAATCCGGGTTCTTCTTTGCCCTGCCATTTGCGCCAGGCTTTAAATGCTTGATTAAGCCCTTTTTGTTCGTCCCAGATATCAGATGTAACCCGCAGCATGTGCGCTCTTTTGAAAGCTTCAATGTGATTGGGATTTGTGCTGCCTCCGGGGCTAAGACTATAAACCATGGGGCGGCCACACTGTTCAATGGCATTTGCAATACCTTTAATTTCCTCGGGGAAGGGAACTAAATCGTCATATTTAACAAAATCCACTCCCCAATCGGCCATCTGATTGATCAGGCTGTTATAAAATTCCTGGGCACCGGGTTTGCTCATGTCAACCCCGTAATTTTGATGATTCCAGTTGCAAATACTGGTTGTGTCGGTTATATCTCTTGCTGTATATTCGGTGCCTTTTATCGGTAAATCCAAATGGTAAACTTCACGCGGTATCCCCCGCATTAAATGCAGTCCAAACTTAAAACCTAATTCGTGGCAACGATCTATAATAGGTTGCAGCCCGTTTGGAAAATAGGTTTCTGAAGGCTGAAGCAGACCGTATTCATTAAAATTCATTTTTTGGGCATGTTTCTCGGCCGGGTAAATCGTGCCGGGCTGAAGTTCGAATTCACCAAACCATCCGGCATCAATTACAAAGTATTCATACCCGTGAGGTTTCAGTTTTTCTGCAAAGGCTTCCACGTTGGCCAGGGCTGCCTCTTCATGCAGGTAAACACCATAGCTGTCGAAGCTGTTCCAGCCCATGGGTGGCGTTTGTGCAAGACTTTCTGCTTTTTCTTCTTGCTTCTGATTGCTGCAGGCATATATAGCAAGTAATAATAGGCCAATTGAAATTAATTTAATTTTCATGTCGTATCTTATTTAACATTGTATAGTGGAAAATACTCACTCTCAGTACGTTCTGATATAAGTAGTTTTGTCATTTCATTCAAAACATCAGGATGCTGGTCTGAAACATCATATTGCTCTGAGGGATCGTTTTCAAGATCATACAATTCTAATCGGGTTTTTGATGGATGCAAAACATCCAGCTTCACCAATTTCCAATTATCTTTTCTTACGGCCTGTTTACCCCCCTGTTCGGTAAACTCCCAGTATAAATTAGCATGTTTGGCTTGCTCTTTTCCCAGCAATTCGGGCAAAAATGAGATGCCGTCAATGTTTTCGGGAACTTCAACTCCTGCCAAGTCGCAAGCTGTTGGCAGAAAATCCCAGAAAGCAGAAATATGGTCGCTTGTTTGGCCCGGCTCAATTGTTTCCGGCCAGTAGGCGATCATTGGAACTCTTATGCCGCCTTCGTACAGGTCACGTTTCTGTCCTCTCAAACCGCCACTGCTATAAAAAAACGTGGGATCGTTTTCACCTTCGCTGTGTGGTCCATTATCGCTTGCGAAAATAATTAGGGTGTTTTTATCAATACCCAGTTCTTCCAGTTTCGTATTAATTTTGCCAATATCGCTGTCCATTCGTGTTATCATGGCTGCCAGACCTATTTGAGCTTCCGGCCAGTCTTTATCTGCATATTGCCCGTAATCAGGCACCTCCATGCCATGTTCATCTACCAACCAGTGCTCATTATTAGCATGAGGAATGGTGTAGGCCAGATAAAGAAAAAAAGCAGAATCGGCAGAATTTTCAACAAAATTTAACGCATCTGTAGTGAATAAATCATGCGAATACTCTTTTTTATTTGTCGATGCACTTCCTCTTCCTTTGGCATAGCCTTTATCGGCTATTACGATCTCATTTTCGAGAGGTACTTTTTCGTTATTTCTCCATAAATAATCGGGGTAAAAATTATGTGCCCTGATTTGATTAAGGTATCCAAAAAAAAAGTCAAACCCCTTTTTATTCGGTATTCCGGGTGTGCCAAAATCACCTAACCCCCATTTCCCGATTATTCCTGTTCTATATCCGGCGCTTTTCAACAGTTCAGCAACAGTAATATCGGTTTCATCAAACGGAACATCTGCATTACCCCGTACTTTAGTATGTCCGGTATGCAAACCGGTCATTAACACGCTACGCGATGGAGCACAAACCGTACTTCCGGAATAATGCTGAGTAAACCTGATTCCCTCTTCAGCCATTTTATCCAGATTAGGAGTCTGAATTTCAGTTTGCCCATAAGCACCAATATCTCCATAGCCTAAATCGTCGGCTAAAATATAAATGATGTTGGGCTTTTTTAGCTCATCTTTGTTTTCTTTCTTCGTTTCCGCACATGCTCCAAACAAGAAAAGTGCTGATAGTATCCAAAATACTTTTTTCATAGATTTTAATTAAATTGGTGTACAAGTAAATTATTTGTGTGAGTCAAATTAATTGTCCTCACATTCTGTTTTCTCTTATATTTTATGCTTCATTTGTTATTCGTGAAATAGTTGTCATAATAATATTCCTTCCTTATATCATTTATAGGGTAAGCAATTTGTCCTATTTTGTCCTATTCAAACAATAAACCAAAGTTAACCTTTACAATAAATTTGGTGGGGTAAATTTTGGCCAGAATGGATAATGAAATAGTCCCTTAGCACATTGGACATAATTATAGCCGGTGAGACGTTCGCCAATTTGGGCATACTTCAGGTAACGGGTGCCATCGTATTGCAAACGGCCTTTTACCCGGTTGTCGCGACCTGTTTTGTCGGTATCTGAAAATCCTGCTTATAATTGTCTTCTTAATTTTAATTTCACCACTTCTCTCCCCCACAAATTACCCTAAAAGAGCTTGTTGCTGCCTGTGAAACTATTTTTACAATAAGAAATTCTTCATTACTGATTTCACTGATATTGAACTCCATCGAGGAATCAGATGTAACCCGGGTTATCAGCAATTGCCCGTAAATATTATATAAACTGATCGTCTTTTCGGTGAATCCTTCACTGAATTCAAAATTGAGTTTCTCCCATACCGGGTTCGGATAGACTTTTACCCCATTTTGGGTAAGCCCACCAACAGCGCTATTGGATGTTGCAGTATCAGCCACTGTGATTAAGCATTCATCTGTGAAATTTCCGTCATTACTTGTTGCTGTAATGGTGGCATTTCCTTCGGATATTGCAGTGATTACTCCTGCAGGATCAACGGTTGCAACTAAAGGATCTGAAGTAGTCCATGTTACACTTTTATCTCCTGCATCAACAGGGCTGACAAAAATCCTAAGTGGATGTTCATTTCCTATATTCAAAGAAGCTGTAGGACAATTTCCCAGTTCCAGTGATGAAACAGGAACAGGAGAAACAGCTATTTCGCACACCTCAGTAAATCCACCATCAATTGAAGTTGCAGTAATTGTTACCATTCCTTCGGAAACTGCATTTATAAGTCCATCTTCATTCACAGTAGCAAGCTGGTTATCCGAGCTACTCCATAATACTCTATGATCCGTTGCATCAGAAGGCTCCACCTGTGCTGTAAGCTGGCGGGTGTGGCCGATTAATAATTCTGTATCTGAGCAACCCTCAATACCAATACTGGTTACTGCAATATAAGGTTTGTATACGTTGACCGTACATTGATCAGAAAAACCGCCGGGAGCTGACACTGAAATTATAACAGATCCTTCCGATAGGGTTGTAACCAGTCCGTTCATATCTACAGTTGCTTTAGAAGCATCGAAAGTACTCCAGATAATTTGCTTATTTGTAGCATCTGCCGGGTAAACTGTTGCACTTAACTGATGACTATCTCCCAATTTGATTTCCTGTTCGGGGCAATTGTTGAGGCTTACTTCGTTAACATCAACAGGGGAGATAACGCTTAATTCACACATGTCAGTCAGACCCCCGCCATCAGAAGTGACCGTGATAATAGCTGTACCCGCAGAGATTGCTGTAGTCAACCCATTTTCGTCTACCGCAGCCACCTCAGGGTTAGATGAACTCCAGCTTACACCACGTTTGCTGGCGTCTTCAGGAACCAGTGTGGCGAAAAACCGGTAAGTTTTGCCGGTATTTAATATTTCAGATGGGCAGGAGTTAATTGCAACATCCGTAACTTCTATCTTTTCTCCGGGTGAAAATTTAATTGCATCAATAAAAACATTCCCCCCGTTCACGTTTTCTAAGCGCAGGATTTGATCGTTTTGTTCAGGCAAATAAATATTCTTTACAATTACGGAGTCGGGCATGTCCAAATCTTCCTGGATTTTAAAATCACTAAATGTACAAATGACATTTCCGTCAAGACTAACTTCAATATCCCCATGAGCCCTGGGACAGAAATAATAAAGAACAATATCATAAGTCCCTTCAGATACATCGACCGTGTATTCCAGCCATTCTCCGTTTCTTGGATGCGCTGTGCTTATTCCGTTGCTGGCATTTTCTTTAGTAACAAGGTCAACACCTTCGCCAGCTCTTAAATCATTATCCCCATCATTGGGCTCTGTTACGTCATGGTAGGCTATTCCTTCGCCACCAATATCAAAATGTTCTGCTTCTATTAAACCTGGCAATACATGGTTTGTACCACCAAATGGAAATTGTATTTTTTCTTGTGTACCTATATTAAAAAAGCAGGTATCTGTAAACGAACCATCATTGCTTGTTGCAACTATTACAGCGCTTCCATTGGCGATTGCATTTACCAAACCCCATTGATCAACAGTTGCAATATCGGTGTTTGAAGAACTCCATGTAATTGTCTGGTTGCCTGCATCAGCTGGAAATACGCTGGCGGTTAATTGGTGTGTTGAACCCGGAATTAATTCTGAAGAACAATTTTCAATATTGATATTTGTAATTTTAATACTGTCGTTTGCAGTTATAACGAGATCTCGTTCCAATTCAATCATATGAAACCGGCAATTCGTATTTCCCAGGTTTTGCAGGATCAGGTCAGCGCCCTTTGGACCACCATTGTCCAGTAAGGCATCATTAATAATGACTTCCCTGGTAAGCCAATCTCTGTTTACATCATTGTTGACGATACAGGCACTTTTCATGGTGCCATCCTTTGCATGATATAAAAGCTCCCAGGATCCGCCATCACCGGACCTGTAAATGATTCTTACTTTCAATCTGCCATTTTCTTTTTCCCTGTTGCCCTCAAAGTATTTGTCATCAACATCAAAAAACATGGTATTCATTCCCTTTTCCACATCAAAACCCCGCGCAAAACGGCCATAAATTGACCTGTCAACCTGCCACCAGGCGATGCTGGTTTCTTCCGGATCAATTTGTGTGATATGCCGTTGGTAATTTGATGGAAGAATCTGCCAGCCTACATCGTTATAATCCTGGCGTTTACGGTTTACCATTCCACCACCGGTGGCTTTTTCAGGATCTCCCTGGTTGGCTCCATAGCCGCTCATTTCATTTGCAATGGCTATGTAGCGTTGCGTGTTATTTTTTGTCGCTGTTCCAAATTGATCCTCTGGAAAAGATTCGGTATCGAAAGCATCCAGGCCGCGACGCAGGGCACAAAATGCACCTTTTGCATTCGCAGGATTGGTTTCCGCAGCATAACGATTAAAAAAATGTATAGCATCGGAATAGGTTTCACCCTGACAGGCCTCCCCCGGAACATTCCACATACTTAATCCGCAATGCGTGGCATAAATGGATGACCAGTATAAACCTTGTTTTATATTTTGCGTACTCCATCCATAAGTCTTATATTCAGCATCCTGTTCGCCGCGCGCAAAGAATGTTTTCCCCGTTGCTTCAACGTCATTTCTGAATTGAATAAAATTTGCAAGACGCTCCTGGGCATCGCTAATATGATATCCGTGCGAAAACATGCCGTTTTTTAAACCCAGCGCTTTTGGCAGACTATCCAGCATCCATCGGTATTGAGCCTCTTCATTGGAATCATAATTGGTTAAAAGCGGAAGTTGCAATTCGCCATTCCTTGTAAATGCTGATTTGTACTTTTCCCATGTTTCAATCCGGAATTGACTCCATTGAGCTTTGGTAATATTGTAAATCGGGTTTACCGGTGAGCCTTTGTAAGGACCTCCATCGCCTGTCGATCCTTCTGCTGATTGTAAAAAAAGGATTCTTTTTTTTAAATGTGGTGGAAGATTACAAATATAGTTGCCCAGAGAATCGATCATCCGGTGAAAAAAGAATATGTAATCTTCATCAAAATAATACGGAGAATCCCGCCGGGTTTTTACTCCAAGCGGATTAATTGTTTCTTCCATTTCCACCAGCGGAACACCGTTCTTAAAAAGCCATTTGGGTGTAAATGCCCACGAAGTATCCGTTTCACTAACCTGGCTGGTAGCAAAGGCAACCCATACCATCAAAAAGGTATTAAAATCATTTTGGTCAAGCAATTCAAGTTTATCGCCAATTTCTTTTTTGAATTCAAATTTACCGTTTTCAGGCTCAAGATTGCTCCATCTCATTATTAGTGGCGCCCCTTTTATATTCGGACACTTTTCGCGACTTACATTGTTGGGAGAATAGCTTGCCCAGGAATATACACCCCATGCATCTTCCGGAAAAGCCGAAGTTTGTTCCATTGACTGCGCTAATGCAGAATGGGTAAGGATCGACGAAAGAAGGATTATTGTAAATGAAACTATTAATCGTTTAATCATAGATTGATTTATTTGTTGTTTAACTTATTAAAGTATTCCAGCACTTTGATCATTTTTATTACTGGTACAAGTTTTATCATTTCCACACTGTTAATCAACCGAGGGAATTCCTGTGCCCCCAAGATCGGTATATTCCTTTAGCACCAATTGGTCGTGTACATGCCAATCCGGAAGATCTTCGGTTCTCGCCATGTCCATTCCTGTGTACATATCGTCCATCAGGTTGGAATAATTCATCCACCATCCATAGGCTTCTCCAAGTGAAATCTTTGCTTTCTCTTTTTCGTTGGCCATCAGGTAAGTAGCTCCCCGAATTTTATATGCATAATAATTGGCTAAGTATGACATTGCCTTGATGTTATTAATTGTTATACCCAGCCTGGTGTTTGTATCAGCATTTATACTTTTAGCAAATGATAGCGCTGCTTTGGCACTGGCCTCTATTTCATCTGCCACATCATAAGCGCTTCTTTTTCCATCCAGATTGCCCGATGCGGTTTCGGCAATGCTTGCAAGCGCCGAACCCTGATTGGGATTTGCATTTCCGAAATCTTCAACGGTTAAAAACCCACTATTTGATTGGCATGCCTCGGGCCACCACTGGTTGTCGCGTCCTAAAGTTCCTGTGATCATTTCGCCTATTAATGGAAATCCTTCAGAAGCCTTTTTCCAGGCTGTAAATAATTCTTCTGATGATACTTCAGGGTATTTAACAGCCATAATATTTTTGAACACATCGTCTCTGGTATTCGGATTATAAGAAAGCCGCCCCCAAAGCATGTACATGTACCATTGCCGTTGCACTTCAAGAATTCCTTGCGTTACGCTGTTCTTGCTAAAAAAAGTTCGTGTGGGCGTATAACCGTCGGCACCCATATAGAAGCCTGCAAACCATTTTCCTTTATTTATCATGCCGTTAATATAAGCGCGGGCAAAATCCGGATCTCCCCAGTTATGATAGTAGAAATCGTCATTGCGGAGATTGAGCCATGATTTTAAATTATGCTCCCGAAGCGGAGTGATGTGCCTGTCATTCATTCTTTCGGGCAAAGGAATCGAATACATGTGGGCCAAACTGTATTTATATGACAGCTCAAAAGTGATATTAGGAAGCTTCATCAATTCAGCAAAATTTTCCTTCATATCGGTGAAGTCGGCCAGGTGCCAACGATGAATGAATGTCAGTTTCCTCTCCGGATGAAGCTTTGCATAATCGGCCATACCCATGCCATAGGTTTTAGCCAGAAACAAGGCATCATTTATTTGATGCTGCTCCGGGCGTAAATCGCGGGGGCCAACATGCCATGACATGTGCTCGCCCTGGGTAATGCCAAAACCATCGAGATCGGGGTATGTTTCTAAAAGTGTTGACATACATTTGCGCATATAATCAATTGTAGCCTGATTGGTTGCAGCTTTTGCCTGTTCATCAGTAATCCCGTATTTACCGGTAGCGCCATCGGTAAATATATTCCAGTTGAAAAGATAAAATTCGAAGCCGCGCGATTTTGCATAAGCCATCACGTCTCTCCAAAATTCTATTTTTTCGTCAATTGACATGGACTTTTTGTATCCATCCAAACCGGTTACATCCTGAATTGCGACATCCGGATATTCGGGCATTTTAATCATCGATGTAAATGGATGATTGCTCCAAATGGTAAGAACATTGTACCTGTATCTGGCCATTGTATCAAACCAGCTTGTCCAGAATGTCATATCCCATACATTGGGAATTGCTTTGATTTTAGAGGTCACATTTCCTGCTCCGTATGTTCCACTTTCTTTGTCAAACGGCAGATTGAGTTTGATTCCCCGTTTTAAGATGGCTGGAGATTCCTGTTCGTTATAAGTACCAGTAAATCCATTAATTTTGAAATTTTCAGCAAGCTGTAATCCTCCATACATGGCGCCTGTATTGTCGCCGCCCAGTGCCCAGTAAGAACTTTGTCCCTGCGTTGTGGTTCTCAAAGCATAAGCCTGCTTTCCTAAACCTGTAGTAGCAGTTACACCATGGGAAGTAAGCATCTCTTTTACCCTGGTGTCAGTTGCCAGGGCAATAATCACTTTTTTGTTGGCGTAGGCAGCGTTTAGCTGGTCAATACTCCGCATTTCAACGGTGAGACTTTTAGACTCAAGTGCTGCTTTAACATCTCCGGCAGCAAACTCGATCTGTTCAACAGTTGAATCGTAGAAAACGCCTATTGTTTCAGCAAAAACCATTGTGTGCATGGCAAGAGCCACGATACACATTGTGCAAAATCGCAATATTATTTTTCTAAACATATTTTACCTCCTTTATAGAACAAGAATAATAGATTTTGAGATTCACATAACAATAAAGTGATAAATAAGATTAATCTTGTTGATATTTATTATTTAACTTATTCATTCAAAGTATATAATGGAAAAAGCTCACTCTCTGTACGTTCTGTTTCCAGCAATTTTTTCATTTCAGCCAAAACCTCAGGATATTGTTCTGACACATCTTGTTGCTCTGCCCGATCGTTTTCAAGATTGTAAAGCTCTAATCGGGTTTTTGATGGATCCAAAATATCAAGTTTCACCAGTTTCCATTTACCTTTTCTGACGGCCTGTTTTCCACCTTTATTTGGTAAATTGAATTCCCAATACAAAGCTTTATGTTCGGCTTGTTCTTCACCCAATAATTCAGGCATAAATGAAATGCCGTCAATGTTATCCGGAGCTTCAATTCCGGCTAAATCGCAGGCAGAGGGCAAAAAGTCCCAGTGAGCAGAGATGTGGTCACTTGTTTGGCCCGGCTCAATTGTCTCCGGCCAGTAAGCAATCATTGGAACTCTTATACCTCCTTCGTACAGGTCGCGTTTTTGGCCTCTTAATCCACCGCTGCTGTTGAAAAATTTAGGATCGTTTTCACCTTCGCTGTGTGGTCCGTTATCGCTTGTAAAAATAACCAGGGTGTTTTTATCGATGCCCAGTTTTTCCAGTTTCTCTTTAATTTTGCCAATATCCCTGTCCATAAGGGTTATCATGGCTGCCAGGCCTTTTTGTGCATCAGGCCAGTCTTTGTCTGCATATTGGCCATAGTCAGGGACCTCCATGCCGTGCTCATCAACCAACCAATGCTCATTATTGGTATGTGGAATGGTATAAGCGAGATAGAGAAAGAATGGTTCGTCAGCAGATTCTTCTACAAAATTCAATGCATCGGCTGTAAACAGGTCGTGACTGTATTCGTTTTTCTCAACCGCAGCACTCCCTCTGCCTTTTAATTTTCCTTCCTGAACATAAACCACTTCATTATCGAGGGGCACTTTTTCGGTATTTCTCCACAGGTAATCGGGATAAAAGTTATGCGCCCTTAGCTGGCTCAGGTAACCAAAGAAATAATCAAAACCCTGTTTGTTTGGATGCCCGGTAGTATTTAGTTCACCCAGACCCCATTTCCCAATTACACCGGTCTTATAGCCGGCATCCTGGAGCAGGTTGCCCACTGTAACATCTTCTTCGCTTAACGGAAGTGACGAATTAGCCCTGATTTTGGCGTGTCCGGTATGCAAACCTGTCATTAACACACAACGCGAAGGGGCACAAACCGTACTTCCGGAATAATGCTGGGTAAACCTGATTCCCTTTTCAGCCATTTTATCCAGATTAGGAGTCTGAATTTCAGTTTGCCCATAAGCACCAATATCTCCATAGCCTAAATCGTCGGCTAAAATATAAATGATGTTGGGCTTTTTTAGCTCATCTTTGTTTTCTTTCTTCGTTTCCGCACATGCTCCAAACAAGAAAAGTGCTGATAGTATCCAAAATACTTTTTTCATAGAATTTAATTAAATTGGTGAACAAGCAAATTATTTGTGTGAGTCAAATTCATTGACCTCACATTCTGTTTTCTCTTATATTTTATGCTTCATTTGATATTCGTGAAATAGTTGTCATAATAATATTCCTTCCTTATATCATCTATAGGGTAAGCAATTTGTCCTATTCAAACAATAAACCAAAGTTAACCTTTACAATAAATTTGGGGGGGGTAATTTTTGGCCAGAATGGATAATGAAATAGTCCCTTAGCACATTGGACATAATTATAGCCGGTGAGACGTTCGCCAATTTGGGCATACTTCAGGTAACGGGTGCCATCGTATTGCAAACGGCCTTTTACCCGGTTGTCGCGACCTGTTTTGTCGGTATCAACTACATTTAAACGTTAATTCATAAACGGATTGAATTCATCCGTTTCCGAGGCTTCCGGCAGGTCCATGAAAACGTGAATGATGCCGTCTTCGATCGCGAACACGCGAGCAGGAGACTTGAAGTGCGAAGACCGAATGGTGTTTGCATAGGGGGATGGGTAAGAAATTTCGTTATGGTTTTAGTGGCAGGACGTGAATGTTGCGGTATTCCACCTTCATCACGGAGCCGTTGTGCATTTGAAACCCGATGACTCCCTCGCGCGACCCCTGCGGATCGGAATCCACAAAGTCCATGACCTTGATGGCGTTGATCCAGTATTCCAACCGGTTGCCGCGCGCCCGGATCGTCATGCGGTTCCATTCTTCTTCCTTGTAGGCCTGCTTAATGATGGCCGGGTCCGGGAAAATACGGAGTTTTGGGCGGGCATACCAATCGCCCAGCGTGCCTTGAAAATTTACTTTCCCCGGTTTGTGGTAGGCTGCGTCGAATTCGTAACCGGAGGGAGCCTCAAAGGTTCTCCCTTGCTTCGGGCTCTTCGGGTAGGGGATCACGTTCACGCGGTAATAGATTCCCGTATTTCGATTATCGTCGCCGGACAGCCTTAGCTCACAGGTGAACACGAAGTCGCCAAACCGCTGCTTGGTGTAGAGCCACTCTGGACTCAAGAGCTTCTCGTTGCCGGTGTGGCCGATAATGGTTCCCTCCGCTAAAGACCAACGGGGCGAGGGCACTTTCCATGCCTCGAGGGTACCTCCTGCGAGCAAATTGATCGCGGCGGGGTTCGTGAGAGACGGCTCGACGGTCTCATTCGCCTCGGAAGCGAACGCGAGCGGTTGAAAATGATGAATTTCCATGGGCGATTTGCCTTTGGTTTCCCAACTGTTTGTTTCCGGATCGAAAACATTTACAGGATGTATACCCCGCCCTCCAATCAGGTAGAATTTATCTTTGTATTCTATAAAGGCATTTTCGTGACGAGCAGTTACCTCGCCTTCTGCATCGATAGGGTTCCAGCGAAATTCGGATAACGATACCTGCTGGCTTTTTACGCCAAAACCGGCAAAAATAACAATCAGTAATAAAACTAACTTTTTCATAACTACTAATTTTTATCTTATTAATTTACTTAGTATTCTTGCTTTTAATATTCGTTTTTTGCTATATTTTTTTAAAAACTATGAATTATTGTTAACATATTTGAGTAACCGATTGAGATGTCCATGTTTCTAACTTAATCATAATGGATTATAAAATAATGATCTATCACTTTGAATGTCATCAAAACCTGATAACTCAAAATAATCAATCTCCTGATTTACACCAATTTTACCAATTGGATGCCTTCCGCCGTTATAATAGTTTTTAATGGCAAATCTTGGCGATGGTAGATTGCCCGCAGGATCCAATATTGCTAAAGCAACAATGTATTCCCCGGCGGGTATTGCTGGCATTTTGAATAATTCATTAACAGTATAAGTCTCTGCCGGAATGGTATATGTGTTTGCCGAATCATCCCATTCATCGCCGGGAAGCCAGGCCCGAATATCAATATCTGAAATTTGTTCTTTCCAAACAGGCTGTTTTGTTTCCGGATCGAGCAGGCTGGCCTCAACCGGCCAATTGTAATAGAAAGGTGATGATCCGGTATTCTTAACTTTAAATGAAATCGCAAAATTATTATCTACTTTCTTTGAATAACTTACTTCAGTTATTACAAAGCGATACCCTAGTGCTTTCTGAACCAATTCTGCCCCTGTGCTTACTTCCGGATCATCCTGACTGTAGTTCGCAATCCAACCAATATGGTTTGCATGCAGCTTTCTGATTTTATCGATTATATACTCCCTGTGTACCGGTTTTTTTAGTGATTCATCAGGACTTACACCCGGCTGGATATCGTCGTTGCCCCAGTTATATGCCGTTTCGCCTCCAATGGGAGCTGTTTTCCATCGTGGAGAGGTCTTGTTAAGATGAAATGCATAATAGTCCTGATCGTGATGAGCAAAAGAGTCCCAGTAATAACCGAAATTATAAATATGATCGTAGTATGTGTTTGGCCACCGGATCATCACCAGCTTATTTTTAAAAGAGGTTGCGAATTGGTCGGCAATGGCTTTTTTAATATCATCGCTGGTATCCGGCCATTCCATTTCTCCCCATTCACCTATGAGCCCCATTTCTACATACGCCACACGCGGGTCGTTGTCCCAGGCCTGTCCAAGTTTCTTGATTAGGGCAATCGTTCTTTCTTTAAATTCATCGCTGGTATAGTTGCCTTCTTCCATGTCCGATGGCCAGCCGCTTTTCTGCCCAGGCCAGTCAAGATAGACACGGGGAATTGCCTTCATGTTGTTTTTTTCATAATCTTTCCACCTCTCGTTACAGGCTTTGATGACAACATCCACATCATCACTCGCCCTGTTTTCCAATTCATTCCATTTGAAATAGGTTTTGTTCAGCGTGCTGAATTCATGATCGAAACTTGAGGATCTAAATCCTTTGAGCGGGTTTTTCAATGCATGTTCATATTCTTTAGGATAAACCGTGAAGTAATCTTCGGGTGAAGCTAAAATTTCATCAGCCGTCTCTGTAGGTGTGGGATTAACAGTTTCTGCATCCGACTCCTCAACAACACGTTCCGAAGGCGTAAACTCCAAATAATCAAAAATGACCATTGAACCATTTTCTGATAATGCTTCAATCCGAACCTCATCCCCTTTTTCGATCGCGATATGACGAGGGGCATGCCACCTTTGGTCACTTAGCAAATGCCATTGATCATCCCGGGTTTTGCCCAACCAGGCTACAATCTGGTTATCTCCAATATACATAGCGTAAGTATTTTGTCCCACACTTTCAGCCAGGTAGCTGACATCAATATCGTAGTAACCCGACGGATGCATAAATTTGAAACGGGCAGTTCCGGTTGAATCAGCCAGTTTAATACTGGTACGCCCCTCAATTTCGGTAACCTTATAACCGGTGAGATCCATGTTTTCGGCTTCAACAATTAAAGGTGCAGCCTCACCGCTATTCCTGTTGGCATTATTACATGAAAATAACAATAAGGCCAATAGCGCAACTGAAAAATAATTAAAAAGAATTTTCATATTTAAATGATTTTACCGGTTCTTTACCCATTCCACTTCAGCATCAACTTTTTCCTGGAAATCTTTCCAATGAAAATAATTGTCGTCATCGTCTAATATTGATAAATAGCTGCGTTGGTATTGTTTATCAGTTACCGTTACAAGGTCTTGCCAATGATGCTGCGCCTCCTTGATATATTTAACTGCATCTGCCTTTTTATTTTGATTAAGGGCCACAGCAGTGCGGATTTTTTTTGCAAAATAGTGGCCAAGATGTGCCCATGCCTCAACATCTTCAATCTCGCATTCTAATATCTCATCAGTAGTATTTATGCCATTAACAATACTTATGGCCTGTTTATTATCATTTTCAAGAGCAGTGGCTAACTGCAAGGGTGTTATTTTTGATCCAAAATCACCGCTTCCGTCGCCGTATTCTTTTATACTGACAAAATTTGGCTCTATGGGATTGGCATCAAGCATTTCATCTAAGGTAATAAAATCCCGCTCATTACCGATAAATCCCTCTGTATAAAAGGAGTGGTCCCAGGTAAAATTAAAGAACTGAGCGATGCGCTGAGTGGTGCGCGTTGCCAGTTTATAAGCGCTCACCATTTGGCTGCCGGGATTTCCCGAATACCTTTGGTTAAACGCATTGGTAAATACAGCGTCGCTCGTTGAAGGGTCGTATAATAGCCTTCCCCATTGGTTGTAATAGAGCCATTTCCGTTCAAATTCATAGTTCCAGTTTATGCGATCAGGTTTGGTAAAAATATCTTTTGCAGGAATGTAACATTCGGAACCAATGAAATAACCGCCCACATAATCCTGGCCATTGACTGCTATATGTTCCCTGATAAAATCCGGCTCTCCCCAGCGTAACCTGAAAAAATCCTCATTTCGAATCATCCAGCCCATCTTATGTTGGCTCGGTGCAGGGTCGGACCAGTATTCTTCTCCGGTGCGGCCTCCATGTGCCTTAACCAGTGTTGTGGAAGAGTGACCATGTGACCAGTTAAATTTTAGTTCAACAATTATCGGGTTTTCAGGTGTGGAGATCCCGGAATTGTCTATGGCCTCACGATGTGGCCGGTGATCTCCGTGAAGTGATGCACGATAGATGAACCGTGCTTCCCGGTCAGCCGCCCTTATACCTTCAAAGAAAGTTCTTTCAAACCAACCTGCCATCTGGTAGCCATCCCATTCCTGCATAGCTTCCCCCGGGGTAACGCCGAGACCGGTCAAATCGGGGTATTCATGTAGCACCTGGGTAACCGTTTCCCTGGTATATTTTTCAATTTGTGGCGAAGTATAGCCATCCGCCCAAAGTCCGGTATTGCCTTCCCCGTAATTCTCCCTGAAACTTTTGGAGACAATAATATTCCAGTTAATGATGTACGTTTCAATTCCCCTATCTTTGGCCATTCGAAACAGGGCCGTCCAGAACGTTTTCCATTCTGCCAGTTCAGCATCTGAAAAAGGTGTCGCCTTCGGGAAGTTTTTGGCTTTAATCATGTATGGAAAGGGATGAAGACTCCATAAGGTAAGTGCATTGAGCCTGCTTTCAGCCATCATGTCAAGGAAAGATGCCCACATGTCCAGGTCCTTACTCAGTTCACTATTTGCCTGAAGTCCCTCGTTTTCTCTGTATGAAACCCAGGGCAGATTATATTTAACCGCACGGAAACTGAACCGGGGGGTTACCAGCTTTTCTTCAATTTTGGACAACTCCTGCTGCATCTCAATTTGCTCGGCTATCTCCAGCAGGCCATACATACCTCCCGTTGCGTCGATGGCAGTAACGATAAACGAATCGCCAGATTTACCAATTCGAAACCCCTCTTTTTTAATCTCCGCATCCTCATGGTGATTTACAATTTTTACCTGAATCTGCTCTTTACCGGTTGCCTCAGAGTTATCAACCACCTGGTGAGATATGCCCAAATTACGGAGAACTAATTCGATCTTTGAAGCCCCAAAAACCTCCATGGGCGAATTTTTGTCGATAGCAACCGAGAATATAAAATCTTCCTGAAAGCTATTTTCGCTTGCCTTTGCTATTTGTATACAGCCAATGATCAGGCAACTCGCTAGTAATACTGTTCTAATTTTCTCAATAATCATAATTATGTCCTTTAATTTCAGCGGTTTACTTTCCATGTATCTGTAATATCCCTATCTATTTCAATTAATCTGAATTGACTCCTGTTTTATTATAATATTCTCAATATCAATTACTATTCTTCTGTAATCAAATAGTGAAGCTATTGCATTGTCGTCTTTTACTTCCAAAATCAGGTGTATTTGTTTTCCTCCTGCGCCGGAAGGAATTGTTATGCTGGTTTTCGACTGATTTGGATCAGAAATATTTATTTGCCCGGAATACGTTCCCGCTTCTTCATAAATCCACCATCTAAAAATCAGTTCATCATTATCAGGATCGGTAGAAGCTGATGCATCGAAAGAAATAACTTCTCCGGCCAAAGCGCTCATCCTGATAATTAAATTGGATTTGTCTCCGTCTATTGCTGCAACCGGATGGTGGTTTGCCTCTTCAAACGGTTTTGTGGCCCAGTCCATGCGGCAGATTTGATTGTTATACATTGCTTCGCGCCAGCGCCAAACCGGTACATAATTATTGTTATACACTTTCCCATCCTGCGGATCAACCCAATGGTCGCTTACTTCGCGGTAAGTGTAAAATGGAGTTTGTTTTTCTTCATCGACCTTTATGTCGACATGGCGCGACCAAAAGTCAGAAACTTTTTCGGCTGTAAATCGGCCTCCCCAACCACCCCAGGAAGGATGGTTGATATCGAAAAGCCCTTTATTTAAAAGTCCCATCCAGGGAATGGTTCCTCCGCCTTCCATAAAGCCAAAGTCACCCCAGCCGAAACCGTGTCTCGACGGATATATTTTGCCAAGTTCGCCATGGCCGGTCATCACATGTTCCGTCAGCCATTCATTCTGGCCGGCAGTACTGTATTCAAATGGCTGCCAATAGTGGGGGCCAAGATTGGTCGTTAAATCACCGTCGGTTCCACCGGGCCCTCCGTAGGCATACGTTTGATAATTGCTTCGTATCCAGTGTATTTTAGGAAAATTACTGCATATCCATGCGCCGGCATTGTCCTGTGCTCCGTTTTCAAATACCCTCAGTTTAGCCACAAAAGCATCCACTTCGGCTTTTGAATGTTCTTTTTCATAATCATACAAGGCCTGGGCAAGGGTATTAGATCCTGCATTGACAGCAATCCATACGGGCCGTGGGTCATCTCTGGAAACAACCTCAAGGATCAATTCCGAACCCGGGCTCGATTTGCCTTCCCCTACATCGGCAATTCCGTATCCTTTCTGCCCGGAACGTACTACTTTTCTCAAATCATCCGGTTCAGGCCAGCCAGCCACGTGTTTTTTCAGGTTTGGCAGGTCCTTTTCATAAGCATCGATAATTTCGTGGAACAGTTCCGGATGTGTCACCCTGCGGTATTCATCCCTTGCTTCAGGCCTCAGATATTTACCGGTAACAGCTATCAATCCCTCAATATCCAGCTCGTTTGAGCAGGCGAACATGTGGGTCATCTGTTGCATTTCGTCCGGTTCGTTTCCCATATCGGCCAGGACGATCAGGCGGTGATTATCGTTGGCCTGAACTACCAATACATTGAATAATACCAATAGTGATACTAATACTTTCATCATATATATAAATCCCTTAGGTAAATAACTTCCTCATCGGATGAGGAGATAATTTCAAGACCAACATTATCAACATACCATTTTGCCGTTGCTTCCTTATCGGGAACATTAATGCGTAAATGTTCAAACCTAATTGCTTTGAGCTCCTCCTTTAAGTTTTGAGAAAAGTTGTTTATGGGAAGAAAACAAACTAATAGAAAAATTTGAAGTAGTGTTTTCATAGCTTGTCATTTTTACTAAATTTCTACAATTGCATCAATTTCAACAAGGGCATTTTTTGCCATTTTTGATACCTCAACACAGGCCCTTGCAGGCTGCTGATTGGTAAAATAGGTGGCGTATATTTGATTCATAACCGCAAAATCATTCATATCCTGAAGATAAACGGTACATTTCACGACTTTCTCCATATTCGTTCCGGCAGCCTCTATGATTGCTTTCAGATTTTCAAGCACCTGTGATGTCTGTTCTTCAATGGTTTGCGCAACCTCTCCCGTTTGTGGATGAATGGGTAACTGCCCACTGGTAAAAAGGAATCCGCCTGTAATAACCCCCTGATTGTATGGTCCTATTGCTGAAGGTGACTTTTCTGTTTTTATTATTTTTTTCATAATTATTTATTTACTACGTTAATAGGATTACCATTAATAAAAGCCTGGAGATTCTCAATGGCTGTATTCATTAATCTTGCACGGGATTCTTTGGGCGCCCAGGCAATATGTGGAGTTATAATACAATTCTTTGCTTTTAAAAGTGGGTTATCAGAAGAAATTGGCTCACTTGAAACAACGTCAACTGCTGCACCTGCAACTTTGCCGCTCTCCAATGCCTGACGAAGATCTTCCTCAACTATCAATGGTCCACGCGAAGTATTGATGATCATCACACCATTTTTCATTTTAGCTATGTTATTTTTATCGATAATCCCTTTGGTGCTATCGAAAAGCGGGCAATGCAGACTGATGATATCCGATTTCGCCAACAACTCATCAAGTGGGACATACTTACAGGCAGCATTTTCTAATTCAGGATTCTCATAATTATCGTATGCCAGTATATTCAAGCCGAAGGCCTGTGCAATTTTTGCAGTAGCCTGACCAATACGTCCAAAGCCAATAATCCCCAAGGTTTTATCAGCCAACTCAACGAGTGGGTAATTCCAAAAACAAAAATCGGAACCTCTTGTCCAGTCTCCGTTCTTAACTGCCCTGCTGTGTTCACCTATATGGTGACACAATTCAAGCAACATCGCTATTGTATATTGCGCTACTGCAGTCGTTCCATAGGTAGGGACATTTGTAACAATTATTCCTTGTTCCCTTGCCGCTTCAGTGTCAACTACATTAAAACCAGTAGCAAGAACACCAATGTATTTAACCGATGGCGTATTAATTAATACACTTTTAGGAACTGGTGTTTTATTCGTAAATATAATCTCAGCGTCACCAATGGCTTCAATCACTTTTTCCGGAACAAAATCAACTCTGTCATGAACAGTCAAATTGCCAAATTTTTCGATTCCCTCCCAGCTTAAATCACCCGGATTTAGGGTATATCCATCTAATACTACTATCTTCATTTTATATTCCTTTTAATATTTATTTTTACTTATTCATTCTCTAAAATAGCCCATGCTAAGTTCAGTACCCGCTTTGCATTTGCAACAACAATATCGGCATCTTCATCTCCAACCGGCTTAACCTCAAAACTTAAAAAACGTCTGTTGTCAGGGTTTAAGTAACCTATTTCCATCAGTACTTTAAGATATTCAACCAGTTCATCTACATCATTTTCACCACCAGGATATCCGAAACGGGGATGTGCATCACCAAAAGCAGGATCCTGCTTATCTTTCATCATACAATTACCCATGTGCGCGTGGATGATGTAATCTTTGACGGGGATAAGTGATTGACGGGCCGTCTCGTGTATTATAGGCAAGTGGCTAAGATCAACCATGAGTCCAAAATTGTCAAACTCAGCACAAATTTCCTCTGCATATCTTTTTGCCAGATCAACGGGGCCTACAAGGGAGCATTTATCAATATCAAAATCAAACACTTCGTGCGCAATTTTCATATCCCCTTTGGATTTGGCATAGGCACAAATTTCTCGTGTAGATTTGACCAGCGACTGATAGGCTTCTTCTTTCTTGTCTTCGCTATACTTCCCACTCAAAAACCCAAAACCAACGGCCCCAATTTCATGGGCTTCATCTATGCCTTCCTTCAGGTTAGCTACAGCTATTTGTCTTTTCGTTTCATCAAGGTCATTAATGTTTTGTCCTGTAGTTAATAATCGTGGTTGTCCACCATAAGCGATGCTTAAGTGCGAACTGTCGAGCATTTTTTTAACTCTTTTACGGACTTCTGCATCTTTAATCCAGGTTATCTCAATGGCATCGAAATAGTCGTCAACTGCAATTTTTCTTATGGTTTCCTCAATGGGTCCTTCTCCTTTAATTGTCGAAGGATAGGCCATAAAGTGAATTAGCCCAATTTTTGCATACTTGTTAATTGAATCTTTCATAATTGATAATCATTTTATTATTTAATTTTTACCGCGTTCCAAAGTCGCACCACATTTTCAGCCGAATTTTCCAGTAATTCTTTGGTATTGGCTAAAGCCTCTTCCAATAACATGGGCCTGTCAATAATTGAATAAATACAATCAAAACCGCTATTGTATAAAGTAGAATAACCTGGGCCAAGGCTTCCGGCCAAAGCAACAACAGGAATGTTCATTTTCCTGGCAATTTGAGCAACACCATAGGGTGTTTTTCCAAAAGCAGTTTGAGCATCCATTTTTCCTTCACCTGTAATCACTAAGTCAGCACCACAAATTATCTCATCAAGTTTTAATAGCCGGGTAACAATATCGATGCCTCTCTCAAGCCTGGCATTTAAGAAAAGCATCACAGCGTATCCCAGACCGCCTGCTGCACCTGTCCCGGGTAAGTCTTTTATATCAAGCCCCAAACTATTTTTTACGATATGGGCAAAATGAACAAGCCCTTTATCCAGGGTTTCTACATCACTATCGCTGGCACCCTTCTGCCTCCCATACACATTTGAGGCACCGTTTTGTCCGCACAAGGGATTGTCAACATCACAAGCCGCAATAAATTTCACGTTGCTTACCCTGTCATCAATTCCTGATACATCAATGGTTCTGATCCTGGATAATTCATGGCCGCCGACATGAACGCTATTCCCGTTTTCGTCAAGAAAACAAACACCAAGTGCTTGCGCCATGCCTATTCCACCATCGTTTGTTGCACTGCCCCCAAGGCCAAGTATTATGCTCGTACAACCTTTATCCATAGCGTCTTTAATCAACTCACCGGTTCCATAGGAAGTGGTCTTCAATGGATCTCTTTCTTCAGGCTTTAACAAGGGAAGGCCGGAAGCAGCAGCCATTTCAATTACCGCAGTTTTACCATCTCCCAATATCCCGTAAAATGAATCTATTGTTCTGAATAAAGGGTCATGAACAGTCGTTTTAATGATATCTCCCCCTGTAGCATCAATTAATGATTGCACAATACCTTCGCCACCATCAGCCATCGGGACAACTATGGTGTCGATATCATGACCGACCTTTACTATTCCATCCCGAATAGCATTTCCTACCTCAAGTGCAGATAAACTGCCTTTAAAAGAATCAGGAGCGATAACTATTTTCATTCTCTTCTGCATTTTGTCTGGCTAATTCCTTTTTCCTGTTTTGTTTTGCGACGAAAGTTGTCAGCACAGGAACCAGAATAGCAGTTGTTATAGTTGATGCAGCTACCTGAGGTGCAGCTATGGCAGCAATACCTGCTAAAGAAGGATCTACCATAGCAACAGCAGCTGGTGTTGCAACGGCGTTTCCGGCCGTACTGGAAGAAGCTGCACCTGCAACTCCGGTTCCTCCGGAAGCTTTATCTGCCAAGATATTAAAAAAACCGCCAAAAACAACAGTAAATACACCAAGCAAAATTCCCGGGAGTCCTGCTTTTAGTAGCATATCCATGTTAAGACCACAGCCTAAAGCGAAGGCAAAAAACGGGATGAGCATAGGACCACCCTTCATTAAAAAATCCCGCATCTCTTTGTCAAGGTTACCTACCAACATTCCCAGAGCTATAGGTAGTACAACCCCCAGGAGTGACAAAAATGGGATAGATGCTATCCCGGCCGTACCTAACGCAATCATAGTTAAAAAGGGCCCATCGTTAATCGATATGATAGCAATAGCGCCAATTTCTGATTTCTTTCCAAATTCACCAGCAAGTGCTGCATACAATCCCCCATTGGTATTGGTCATTGCCGAAATAACGGCCAGCGAAGACAAACCCCATAATCCTTCTACACCAAAAAATTTAGCCACTGCTAATCCAATCCCAACACCAACGCCAAACTTCACCACAGTAAGAACAAACCCGGTTTTAATTGCCCTGGGGGCAGCTTTTACATCCATGCCTGCACCCATACAAAATAAAAACACCCCAATAATAGTGGTTGCACCCGTTGCAATAGCAGTTGTAAACCCTCCAATATTTAATACTCCGGGGGCCAGGGTATTGATTATCGCCCCAAGAACCAGTGGAATTACCATCATCCCACCGGGAATTTTTTCTATAGCTGCCTTTATTTTCATATTATTTAATTCGATTGCTGCTCCTTTTTTATCTTCAAAGATGATAATTATTTCGATTCCGTCAAATTAATATTCTATTGGATTAAAATTAATTTTTTTGTTGAGACAATGCCATTCTCAGTCTCCAAACGGCATAAATACAAACCGTTAGCAAGCGGATTCCCTTTTTTATCCCTTGCATCCCACTCGACACTAAAAAGCCCCTCATTATGATATTCATTCACTAAAACAGCTATTTTCTGCCCGGTAAAATTGTAAACTGCAAGGGTTGCGTGCCCTGTGCTGCTCAACAGGTAGGGTATATTGGTTTTTACACTAAAAGGGTTCGGGAAATTCTGCCCCAATGTACTTTGGCCTGGAACGGGGTTCAACACATCGCCTACACTGGTTATTGGTGAAAACAGAGCTGTTACCTCTATGTTAGCAACCACATTAAAGGATACCGGATTGTCCGTTCCGCTCAGGTCGCCGCTCCAGCTACTGAACGCATAGCCTTCATCGGGTATGGCTGTAAGTGTAACAACTGTTCCCTTACTATAAGAGCCTCCCGGCGGATTCAGCTCCACCTGGCCATATTCTGATTCAATGTTCAAGCTGTAGATAGGGACTATTTCAAAAGATGCTGAAACATGTTTGTCTCCATCCATTGTAAGAGTAATCGGGTTTACGGTACCTGATACATCTCCTCCCCATGACTCGAACGCATAACCCAAATCGCCAACTGCCGTAACTGTAACCACTGTTCCCTGCAAATACGAACCGCCTGCAGGATCTAAAATAAGTGATCCATTGGGCGTTTCGGATGTAATTGTATATTTTGGTAGTTCAACTGTTGGGTCATAGTTTAAACTTTTATCGTTGAAGGGATCATCAAAATTAAAATCCTGAGGTAATTCCTCAACCGTATTGCTGCTTGTATTTATGATGGCAAGTGGATGGCGACCACCATTGATATAGTTGGCGGTCGCAAACCTCAGGGCTGGCAGATTCCCGCCGGGATCGAGTACGGCAAGTGCAACAATATAGCTCCCCCCGGGAACGTTAACACTGAATTCCTCTTCGACGGTATTCTCTTCAGGAGGATTTGCCCAGCCGGTTACTCCTGTGCTGTTCCAATTTTCATGTGGCACATTGGTCCTCCAGCCACCAACAGGTGTCCATTCCGGTTCTGTCCATCCGCTACCGGGCAACCAGTCCCTGATATCAGCATTTTTCATAGTCGATGTCCAAACCGGGGTTAAAGTTGTTGGATCCAACAACGAAACTTCAACAGGCCAATCATAATAAAAGGGAGCGGAACCTTCGTTGGTCACATCAAACGAAATGCTTAATGAATCACTCACCCCTACCCTGACTTCATTAAGCACGTACCGGTATCCAAATGCTTTTTGGATCTCTTCAGCACCTGCCACTGCTGCCGCATTGTTTCTGTCGTAACCAGCTATCCAACGGAGCTGGGTGCAATGCAGCCAACGAATAGAGTTAATAACAAAATTCCGGTGTTTTTCAATAGCTACACTGCTCGTTGGTGAGGGTCCCGGTTGTATATCCCCATTTCCCCAGTTGTAAGCTACCTCACCACCTATGTAATTATGTAAATAACGATCCTTTGTACTGTTTACATTATGAATACTCTTTCCGTGGGGCCACATCTGATCATAATGCGCCCAGGAATCCCAATACTCACCAAAAGGCTGTTGTGTAAACTGGTCCCAAAAATGCCTTACCGATACCTTTTTATTTTTAAAAGCTTCGGCAAATGCATCTCCGACCAACTTTTGCATCTTAGCCGTTGGCGAGGGACCATGGTGTTCACCCCATTTTCCGAATATCCCCAATTCTACAAAAGCTACCCGGGGATCATTGTCCCAGGCGATACCAAGCCTTTCTATCAGGCGCAATACCCTTTCCTGAAATTGTTCACTTGTATAGTCATCCGCTTGCATATCCGATGGCCAGTATTTTTGGTTGTCAGCACTCCAATGTAAATAAACCCGTGGGATCGCTTTTTTATTGGCAGAAGCCAAACCACCCCACTTTGCATTTGAAACTGCCAATATTTTATCAAGTCCGTCAGACTCCTTATTTTCTAACTCATTCCATTTGATATAGGTATGGTTTGCTGAGGCCCAGGGATGCTTGTTGTCTCCATGAGTAAATCCCATCATAGGGTTACGAAGCGCACGCTCATAGGGGGTTGGTGTTATGCTCAATGGATTGTCGCTTTGTGAATAAACCGCTGACATGGATGTGATAAAAACCATGGCAATGGCTAAAATCTTAAAAAAGACCGCTGAAATTTTATTGAAAAAAGTGTTCATATTTAAATTATTTATCCATAATAATAACAATAAACCGATCAATATCGTCCTCGCGCCTGGTCTGTTAAACATTATTTAATTTCTATATACTATTATCTTCAGAAACCCATTTTCTTTAATCCCAGCTCTTGTAACACTAGATATAGCTATGATTAAACAACATATATTAAAAAGTGCCATTCTCATTTGCAACTCTTATAAATGTGATGAAACTAATTCGATTCCTTTATTGTGTCCAAGATTCCTGGAATATTGCCTGTCTGCCGGATTATTCCAATGCTCGTGTACACCTAAGCTTTCAAGGAGAGTTCCGTCATTTTCCGGATCGTATTTTGTTCCTGAAGTTTCAGGGTTTTCCCTCCCCGGACTTCTTAATTTAATTTTTGAAAATAGGGCAACCGCTCTAATGGGACTTCAATTTCAATTGTTCTTCCTCCCTTTATAATTTCTCCTTGTTCACTTTCCCATTTTCCTTTTGGAAAAACTACCGAGCGTTTACGGGCACCCTCTTCTAACACAGGTGCTACCATAATATTATCACCTAACATAAATTGATCCTTTATGGTTTCAAATGCTTTATCCGGATAGGATAGTGCCATAGGTCTAACGATAGGTTCGCCAGTTTTTGATGCACGCTTTGCCAATTCCATAATTGTCGATCCCATTTCCAAATGGAGATTAGCCATATCAGCGCAAATTTTCATATTTTCAGTCGACAATACCCTCCAGGGCGCAACAGAAAACTGCATCATAGGCATTAAAGCGTGTACCTGAGCAGAACGTACCACCAACTCCTCATCGATGGTTGATGATTTTAAAAATGATTGGTATTCTCCTCCGCCAATCATATCGGGACAGGTATAACTATATCCCATCAAACTCTGAGACATTTGGTCGGGGATTAGTTTTTTTAGATCCCCCCAACCATGCGTTTTATCTCTTAACCTTTGAACCAATGGTAATCCGGCCATTTTCCATGCAGCCCGGTACTCGTTATATGGGTATCTCAGGCCCAATTCAGCAAAATATTGCGTATGTCTGTTAGGGGAAACATCTTCATAAGATACCACACCACCGGTATAAAATCCAGCATCCCCTGCATCTAACTTAAATCCATCAACGCCGTATTCTTCAACCAAATAGTCCAATTCACCTATGAACCAATCCATCGTTCTGGGATTACTTAGATCCAGACAGGCACTTGCTCCATTCCACCATCGGATGATTGCTGCTCTGTTCTGCGTATTTGCCCACAAAATATCTTGCGTTCTCTCAACATCCAATAACAACATTCCCTCCTTTGCCAGATACCTGAATACTTCAGTGTCGGCAGTAACAAACGGACATACCCAAAGCATTACCTTAAAGCCCATGTCATGCAATTTCCTGATCATCCCCTTAGGGTCCTGAAACTTTTCTGCAGCAAATCTCCATGTCCCATAATTGGCTTGCCAGTTGTCATCTATCATGATAACACCCGGGGGAAATCCATTGTCAAGTATAGCTTGGGCATAATTTAAAATATCCTCTTCATTCTGATTGTACATTAATTCAATCCAGGTATTATACTGAGGATGTGAAAAAAACATATCCGGTGGAACTTCACCATTCGGAGGAAAAAAGTTTTGACTAACAAATTGGTAAGCCTCTGAAAGATTATTTCCAGCTGTACCATAACTAATCTTTCCGTCTCTGGATGTTACAATAAGTTTACCGTTATTGAACGAATATTTAATTGGTTGCTCGCACCAAATATATCTTCCTTTACTGGATAACAACAAAGGCTGGGCCTGATTCCCTGCATTATTGCCCCAAAGATCATATTCGGCCACAGAAGTGACATCATAAGGCATTTCATAGCCAACAGAGCTTAAGCCTCCCCACCAGTATTCATCCGATTCGATCACTATTTCTAACCTATCCGGGGAGGATGCAAATAATTGTGAGCTTATCATACATATCAGGATTAGCTGTAATCCTATTTTCAGTTTAGTAAATACTTTCATTTGTATTAATTCTTTATTTAAATGATTGATATATAATAATATAAATATCGTTTTAACTACATGTAAGTTATTCGTCCTCCTACGTCGGCCTCATGAGCTCCACTTCGTTCCGGTTGTTACCTCGCATAATAAAATATTCAAATTCAAAGCAAGTCATGTACTTTGAGTAATTCAAATATATATCTTTAACAATAATACATTGGATGATAATATCTCAAAATGGGTACAGAAATTGTTCTCCAAAATATAAACTGACCTTTTATCAATAATATGCTATTGTTTTAAAATATAAGGGATGGCCTTTTGGGAGATTGCCCCATTATTTTTATATATTTGAGTCACCTTCTAAAAGTCTCTTTGTGTTTGAATTCAACAATCTAAAAATAAAATGATGAGAAATTTCGCACTCGTATTAACATTGGTTTTGGGAATCATTTCCCCGAAAATTTATTCACAGACCGGTATACAGGAATTCGCCCCGACTCCTCCACTTGGATATAACAGTTTTGATAGTTACAGAAGCAAATTAACTGAAGAAAAAGCCTTTGCCTTGATCGATGTGATGGCGGAGAAGTATCTGCCTTTTGGTTATAATTATTTTGTAATGGACGCAGGGTGGTACAGTGCCTATATCCCAGAAAAACATGATGATTTAGGACTGGAATCATTTGGACTATGTGTGGTTCATCAACCCTATTTCCCCAATGGAATTAAAGCGCTAATTGATCATGCCCACGAAAAAGGGTTAAAATTTGGTGTGTGGCTTATGCGCGGAATCCCAAGAGAGGCTGTTGAGCTTAATCTTCCTATTCCCGGAACAAACTATTTTGCAAATGATATAGCTAATACGAGCGACACATGTGTTTGGAGTAGCATGAACTATGGGGTTGATATGACCAAACCCGGCGCACAGGATTATTACGATAATATGATCAACACATTAGGTAGTTGGGGAATTGATTTTTTAAAAGTGGATGATGTTGTCCCCAATCCGAAAGAGATTGTAGCAATTGCCAATGCTATTGAAAAAAACGGAAACAAAATTATTTTCAGCCTCTCCCCCGGAGATGTGCACCACATGTCGCATTTGAATTATTATAAAAGGGCAAACATGCTAAGAATCACCAGAGATATCTGGGACAATCCCTTGAGCATTGAAAAAGGTTTTTTTGCCTGGGAAGAGTTTCAGGGCGTTTCCGGTCCTGGTTTCTGGCCTGATCTGGATATGATTCCATTTGGTCGCCTGGACCTTGTTAATGAAGATGCACGTCAAAGTGATTTCAATGATCATCAGATGAGAACCTTTATAGCCCAGCGCGCCCTGGCTGCCTCGCCATTAATCATAGGTGGTGATTTATTGACCATGGACGATTTTTCTTACAGCTTGCTCACGAATGAAGAAATGCTGGCCTGTAACCAAAATGGCGTTATGGGTGTTAATGTCTATCGTGCCGGAAACGTCGATGTGTGGTTAACACCTCATAAAACAGATCCCGGAAAAGGATGGATTGGCATTTTTAACCGCTCAAAAACAGATCGTAAGGTTGAGCTTAGCAAGCGAGACCTGGGGTTTATAATATTCAAAGACAGTTACAATCTGGCAGCCTCTCCTCATAAATTTTTGCTTGATGACGTTTGGTCAGATGATTCAATCATAATTGAAGATACCTACACATTTGATCTTCCCAAAGAGGATGTTGCTTTCTTCAGGTTTGAATCAAAGCCTTTCCACGAAAATGCCCCATAAAGTTGAACTCTGTTTTTCAAATAAGGTGAATCCTCTTCGTTATATTCTTTCGAAAAGCCATTAAAATTAATATATTCGGCAATCTAAGGTCCACCATACATGGCACCGTTAATATCTCCGGCAGCAAATGTATGCTGAGGACTTTCCTTTTCGAAATAAATACTTACGGTTTTGCCTCCTCCAGAGCAACTTCCCAGAACCGTTAATACAGTTATTAATACAATTGTAATTACTAGCTGACTAGATTTGAAACTCTTCGTTTTCATAGATATTATTATAATTCACGTATTTCAATGTCTTTAAACCAAATTTTATTATCAATTTTGAGTTGTCGGCACTTCATTTTTTAACCAGTCAAGTTCATCTTTTACTTCGGCATAAACCTTTGACCAGTGAAAATATTTATCCTCGTTGCGGTTGTAATGTTGCAAAGGAGTTTCCTTGTACACATCTGATGTCAGCACAACTACCTCTTCCCAGTTTTTAGTTGCTTTCTCCAAATGAGCAACCGCCTGTTCATGATATTCTGTGTTGCTGCTGGTAACAAACTGCTGGTAACTGACAGCCGCCAGGAGTTTATGCCCCAGATACAATCCAAGATTGGCCCAGGTAAGAATGTCGGTTTTTTCGTACATCAAATTTACATCATTATCTACATGAATATCTTTAACTAAATCAATGGCTCGGTTACAGAACGATTCAATGGAATCGGCCATTTCATAAGGGGTAATTTTTTCGGAAGATGATGAGCTTATTTTGATATTGTCTACATACCCATATACACTCATCAGGAGGGTATCCATAGGTGTTTTTTCGGCAAGTTGCTTTAAGGATATTAACTTTGTTTTGTTGTCGTTCCCTAAAATACTCAACATTCCTTCGCTATACAAGGAATAATCCCATGTTGCATCCCAGTAAGAGCCAAGGATGAGTGGAACCCTGCCAGCCAACGACTGCGCCTCAAACAGGGTCTTTCCGTTTCCGGGAAAACGTGATTCAAATGAATTAACAAAAAATTCATCGGGTGTTTCCGGATTGTATAACAGGTGTCCCCACTGTTTGTAAAACATCCATTGGCGTTCGAAAGCATACTTCCAGTTTCCTTTTTCCTTACCAGTAAAATAATCCACTGCAGGAATATATGTTTCAGAACCCACAAAATAACCGGTAATATGATCCTGGCTGTTCAAAGCAATGTGCTCCCGGATAAATTCGGGCTGACCCCAACGAAGGATGAAAAAATCTTCATTTCTCACCATCCACGATAGTTTATAATTGGTTGGCGGCGGGTTCCAATAGGTATCTGCCAATTTTCCGCCATGTACTTTAAACAGATGAGGCGAAGAATGGCCGTGCGACCAGTTGTATTTCAATTCGATGATGATCGGGCTCTCAAGACAAGTCAGCGTATCGAGGGTATTCCTGGTAATTTGCTCCACACTTTTCGTAGTCGAGTTGTCATTATCGCCCTTTGTTAATGGTACCCTGTGAATAAATTTGATCTTGCGGGAAGCATCGCGCATTCCCTGAATAAAACCATCGAGCAGCCACTCTTCACGTTGTTCTGCACCCATACCAAACATGGCTTCCCCAAGGGTTATCCCCAAACCGGTCAGATCGGGGTATTCATCAATCACCGCTCTTACACTTTCGCGTGTGTAATCTTTAATGATTGAAGCAGTGTCGCCTTCAACAAAATATTCTCCGGTAATGCTGTAGTTGGCCACATTATGCGCTTCAGCGAATTCAGGCGAAACAAATATGTTCCAGTTAACAAGGTAGGTTTCAACGCCCCTGTCTTTTGCCATGCTGAAAAGTGTTGTCCAGAATTGCCGCCATTCTGCCAGCTCTTCATCGCTCATAGAATTGGCCTCGGGGTACTTTTCCAGGCGTACCATATAATTGAAAGGATGAAGGTTCCAGAGGGTTAATTTATTAAACCGGTTTTCCACCATCATATCGAGAAAAGATTCCCAAAAGGCTGTATCGCGGCAAGTTTCGTAATGTTGTTGAAGGGCTTCACTTCTGCGGTAAGAGGACCAGGGCAGGTTAAATTTAAGCGCCCTGAAGGAATAGTGCGGTGATTCATCTGCATTTGTAATTTCAGTTTTACCTTCTGACAACTGCTTTTTAACATCATACAATCCATACACCAGTCCGGTTGCACCCCCACCTGTGATTGCTACATGTTTGCCATCCTGTCGAATACTGTACGCTTCTTCTGAAGTCAGAGAAGGATTGATTGTACCCTTTATAATCAAATCGGGATTTACATCAGAGATTTCAAAACTCCCGGAAAATGCCGATTCATTAAATTTTTCAACGGCCAACTGAACCGGAATTGCATCAGAGTTGATTTGCAAATCAACCTTAAGATTGTTGTCGGTACACGAAATAGTTCCAAAAATCACAACGAATAATAAGCCCAAATAATTTTTCATAGTTAACATCAATTTTTTATTATGTTCAAATGATCCAAAAGCACAAACCCTTCGGGTGAAATGGCAATCCTGTTTTCCCCTTTTTCAAGATTTACAGTAATCCGTTCCCAAACCCAGGCACCTGGATTTCCCGTATTCCAGAATTCAATTTCACCTGCTTTTGTTCCATTAATTTCCACCGGTGATGGGAAAATCTGTTCGCGTTTAAGCGTATATCTGAATTCCAGAATATAATTTCCTGATTCAGGTGCACTGTAGGTCCATTTTACCTGGTGCCGGGCATCACCGACATTGGTTTCCAGGTACCCTTGTCCGGTATAACCTTCCAAATCAGCTCTAAAAACAGATACCTTATATTCTGCCTCTTCCGCTTCCAGTATGGTTCCTCCGGTGGTAGGTTGCATGGATAGCAGTTTCGGGAACCCTCCGTTAGCGATAACATCGAACAAGGCCCAGTCAAAATTTTTTCTCAAATCCACATAACCCACGCGGTTGGTCCATAACGGATTATTGTAATTGGCCAATGCACCAGCAGCGTAATGCCTCCAGTAGCTGGCAGAGGAATTCAACTCTTCAAGCGCTTTCTCATACCATTCTTTTTGAAGGGTTTCCCGAAAAAGGGAGAGGTATGTTGCCGCCCGGATTTTATGCCCATAATTTTTCCCCAGCCAGGCAATGGTCTTAATATCGTCAATCGTTATGCGCAGTTCCTTATTCATTTCAATATTTTGCTCATCAGCCCAGTTAAGTGCGTAATCAGCATTCTGAATGATTTTTTCAGCTACCTGAAGCGGCGTCTCACCTCTTATCTCTGAACCTGCAATATATGCTTTGGTGTAGTCGGGAATCGAAACATAACCGGTTCCTTTATGAGGGGGCAGGGTAATAAACCGGTTTACATCGTGGTATCCGGATGGCGTGTTTGCCACGAAAGGGCGTGATTGCCCGGATTCGATGTACCATTGAAAATCTAGTTGTCCCCAGTGAAAACCGGTAACCCACGGATAAATCATGGATGCCTTTTGCCAGGCATTAAACATATCCTGTGCTTCTACATCAGGGAAACGGCTTTGAATAATATCAACAAAACGGTCGTCGCTCATATCCGGGTTGTATCCCAACCGTCCCCAGCACATCCATTGGTACCAGTGTTTTACAATTTCAATGTCCCTTGGTTCAGTACTGTTTTTCCCAAGGAATTCACGGCCCCAGACATATTGGTCAGAACCATAATAGAAACCTTCTGATACATCGTATGGAATATTTTTGATGAAATCCCTGACAAAATCAGGCGCTCCCCATCTGTAATAAAAAATATCGTCGTTTCGTAGTGTCCACAACGTTTTCAGATTTTCGCTCTGAATGTCTTTCACAAAATTTTGATGAAAGACCTGATTAACAGAGCTGTAAACGTGTGCCTTTGCATATTTGAAACTGAAAATAAAATTGATGTTTTTGTTCTTCAGCACATCTTGGAAAATTGAGGTGATCTCTTTCGCTTGTGTCTGGTGCTGACGGTGAATAAATGTGATTTTCCTGTCGGGTTGCTCATTTAAAGCATCGAGCACTCCCTGGCCATACGTAGCAAATGCCCATTCCTCTTTTTGTCTGGTGGTATAATCGTACATGTTTTCGCCGGTAGTGAGTCCTATTCCGGCCAGGTCGGGATAAGTGAGCACCATTTGTTTAATACTTTTCCTGAAATAATCAGTTGTTACTGAATTTTCCAACTTATCCGTTATGCCGTATTTCCCATCTACACCATAGTCAAATATATTCCAGGTTAATATGAAAAATTGTACATTGCGTTGTTTACCGTAATCCATCACTTTGCGCCAGAATTCTATCTTTTCGTCGATGGTGATCTTTTTAATTACTTCATAATTATTCACAATCTCAGGTGCATCAAAGCCCCATCCGTTTAGCGAATAGTTTTCCTCCCAATCAACAGTACTTTTACGCACATCATCTAAAGCCACATCCGGATATTCGGGCACTTTTACCATGGAAGGAAATGGATGCATATTCCAGAGAGAAATGGTGTTGTAGCGATACCGTGCCAGGTTGTCGATGTATTCTTTCCAGAATTCGAAATTCCACATTTCGGCCATGTTGTTTTGAGCTGCATCGCTGGGTTCTGTATAGGTTGGAGTTCGTACATCCAGCGGAATGTTAAACTTTGTGCCACGGACTCTCATATAAGGATTTTGCAGCTGATCTTCAACGTCTCCAATTCCCTTAACTTTTATTATCTCGGCAATTTCCAACCCGCCATACATTAAACCCGCTGTTTCTTTGGCAATAATAAGAATATCATTATTAATCCTTTTTATAATGAAGCCCTCTGCTTTCAAATCTGAGACACTGTTAATCTTATAGTCTGCAATAATTTGAGCATCCGTTTCTTCATTTGCATTTAAGAAAATAATGCTGAATTCATCTTCATATTTATCTTTCAAAGCAGCTAACGGAAGCTTATTGAGTTGTCCTCCCTTATCCTTCATCGATTCCTCGATTTCGGCAATTGCAAAATCAATACGCGAAGAATTGTCATTCAAAAAGACAGAAATATCAATATTTGCAAATGCGGAGAAATTTAGAAAAGTAAAGAGTAAGATTAGAATGGGTGTTTTCGTTTTCATCTTTAACTTATTTGAGTTTACTGATGTGATTGAAATCATCGACACATAAATAGTTGTTCTCGTCTGCCTTTTGCCTAATTTCTGCATCCGGAATGTGGTACAGGTACATTTTGCCTTTCAACAAGATCTCCATTGGCATCAACATCATACTTAGTATAACAACAAAATGGTAATATTTAAATATCATGTCCTTCATATTAATAAGAGCGCTTTAGGATTAGGCAATAATTATGACCTTAAAATACAACTTATTTCTGTATTCCAAACTTTTTCGACTTGATTTTTTAACTATTTATAAAATAGGGTTTCGGTTTTATATATTTGGGTAAATTGGGTGCCTCGCTGTATATTTAAGGATTTTTATCCGTAAAAAGAACTGAAAATAAAATCCGGCTCAAGCCACCAGGGGGTAAAAACGCTTTTTAATTCTGAAATCTTATTATATCTTTACTCTGTAGTATGATATTATGTTTTGAAAGACATTGTTAAAATACTAAATACCAGTATATTAATCAAAATATCATACTGCTCTTTTTCTTCTATATCTTATTAGTTTTCAACATTTAAGTGAACTGCAAAACTTTAGATTTTAACTAAAGTCCATTTTTACCGGATAACAATAATAAAAATTTATGAAAAAGAAAATAGTTGATACAAAGAAGTCCCCTGCAGCCATTGGACCATATAGCCAGGGGAATATTGCCGGGGGCCTATTATTTACCTCCGGTCAGCTTCCAATTAAGCCGAAAACGGGCATTGTGCCCTCATCAATCGAGGAGCAGAACAAACAAGTGATGGATAATTTGAAGGCACTTGTTGAGATTGATTCTATTGCAGCTTTTTAGACTTAAGCTTATCTGAAATTCTTTTAACCATCTAAAACCAATAATCATGAAAACTACATTTAAGCTATTGCTGGCAACAGTTATGACACTAACAACATTTGCTTGTAATCAAAACGCGGAAAAGGGACAGATCAATCATAATGGTGATCATAAGGAGAAAATGATTGTACATACTGAGAATTCGCCAAAGGCAATCGGCCCCTACAGTCAGGGCAATATCGCCAATGGATTTCTATTTACCTCCGGACAGTTACCGATTCATCCGAAAACGGGAGAGATTCCTGAAACGGTAGAAGAGCAGACAATACAGGTACTGGAAAACTTGAAGGCCATTATTGAAGAAGCAGGTGCAACCTTGGAGAAAGTTGTAAAATGCACAGTTTATCTGGAGGATATGAATGATTTTTCAAAGATGAACGAGGTCTATGCAAGTTATTTTAAGGGAAATTATCCGGCACGATCAACGGTTGAAGCGAGTTTGGCCAAGGGTGCTTTCGTGGAGATAGATGCAATTGTAGCACTACCATAAGAAGATACTCAGCAACTACCTCGTGATAGATAGTGAATCGGTCAATACGTTGTAACCTAAAGTGTCATCCCACGCCAGCAATTCAGGGGTGAAAGCACTATGCGTGAGGCTTAGCAGATTTCCCTCGTATTTAAATTAATTAGGATACTCAAGCTTTCCTGCTGAGGTTGCATCACTTTTCGATTCTGGAACGTTGGGCATATTTTCCCCGGTAAGGCCACTAAATGCCAACAAAGTAATGATCGGAAGAATAAAAAATAATTTCATAATATTATTTGTTCGTGACAGAGAACCGCCAGATTTTCAATTTTGCCGAAACAGTTGGAATAAACTTACAATATAAAGAATAATTTATTGATAAGCACTTCATTTTCTGTCTTCAAATGATAAAAATAAAGACCCGGGGACAGTAAACAATTACTATTCTCCTTTACATTCCAGGTAATCGCATGGTGTCCCTGCTCTTGATGCCCTTCCACTAAGGTAGCAACTTTTTCTCCTGTCAAATTATATAGGCTTAACTGAATATTACCGGGATCATTTAATAAATATGGAATAATGGTACTGATACAAAACGGATTTGGATAATTCTGTCCAAGCATCGTTTTGTCAGCAGTATTGTATAGCAATTCATTTGCACTGGTTATTAGGGTAAATTCAGCCGTTACATCTTTATCATCATCCATAATGAGTGAAGTAGGATTTTGGGTACCCGAGAGGTCACCGCCCCAGGCATCAAAACCAAAACCAAGATCCCCGATAGCTGTCACTGTAACCACTGTTCCCGGTACATAGCTGTTTCCGGCAGGCTTTAATTGAAAAGCGCCATTGGGCGCATCTCCCGTAATTGAAAAGGTTTTACCATGGTTTGTCTGGCTTAATCCACCTTTACGTCTATTTCAAAACTTTGGGCGCCTAACTCCGCTGACCTTTTCCCCGGAGAAGCATTACCAATGGTGAGCGTTGCCTTCCCTTGATGTTGTATCTTTTCTCCTTCGCTGTTGTAATAAGCAAATGTATCATAGGGGACAGAAAAAAACAGATTATACTGGCTTCCTTTTTTTACAGCCACCCGTTTAAAATCAACCAGTGAAGCAATTGGTAAACGCTCTTTTTTATTCTCCATACTCAGGTAAACCTGCACAACTTCTTCGGCATCAATAGAACCCCGGTTTTTGATGGTAACTGAAACTTCCAGATCCTGATTGCTTTTTACAGTTCTATTATTGATCGAAGGTTCTTCCCATTCCAATAATCCATATCCAAGTCCAAAACCAAAAGGATACATTGGCATCTCTTCCATGTATTTATAGGTCCTGCCCTCCATTGAATAGTCTTCATAATCGGGCAACTGGCTTATCGATTGAGGAAAGGTTATCGGCAGTTTACCTGAGGGAGATACATTTCCGAAAATGATATCCGCCACAGCTTCTCCGCCACGTTCACCGGGGTACCAGGCATACAATATGGCATCAGATAGTTCTGCAACTTCCGATAAATCAAGTGGCATACCAGCACAAATTACCGTGATGACCTTTTTCCCACCCTGTCTTGCCTGTCTATTGATCTTTCTTAACAATACCATCTGACTTTCCGGCAACCTCATATCAAGAATATCTCCCTTATCCGGAGAAGCAATAGATTCACCCTCTTCTCCTTCCAATAGCAGCGTAAGACCCAGCACAACAATAGTAGCTTCGGCATCTTTTGCCTGTCCGCTGAACCAGTCGATATCGTTTTTGTTTTCGGTTGTAAGCAGGGCCCCCTGCCTGTATTGCATCCTTGTTGAAGGAGATACTCTTGAAGCAACTCCTTCCACAATTGTTTTTATATCTGAATTGATCCCATTATAGTTACCAACTAAAGATAACGTATTGGATGCAAGAGGGCCCCCGTCATGTAAATAAATTTACTGTTAGGGTCCAATGGCAGGGCATCATCATTTTTGAGCAATACAACCGATTTATGTGCTGTTTCCAGTGCCAGATCCTGCTTCGCTTTGTCATTAATCACATGTGTTCCGATAGAACGGTAAGGCACAATTGCGGGATCATCAAACATTCCCAGTTTAAAACGGGTTCTGAATAATCTTTTAAGACTTATATCCAGTTCCTGTTCTGAAACCAGCCCCTGATCAACAGCGTCTTTAAGGCCTAGGGCATACGTATCGCCACAATTTAAATGAACGCCTCTTTGTAAGGCGAGTGCTGCAGACTCAGCATAATTTGATGTAAGGTTATGCTTACCATGGAAATTAGCAAGTGCCCAGCAGTCACTTAAAATATGTCCCTGAAAGTTCCACTCATCAATTAAAATGTCCTGAAGCAATAAATTGCTACCGCAACATCCTTCATCGTTTGTGCGGTTGTAGGCACACATAATTGCTTCAACCCCGGCGTCGACGCACATTTTAAAGGCTGGCAGATAGGTTTCCCTTAAATCTTTTGGGGTGGCAATGGCATTAAATTCATGCCGCAACGCCTCGGGCCCGCTATGAACTGCAAAATGTTTGGCACAAGTTGCTACTTTCATATATTTGGGATGGTCTCCCTGCATGCCCCTGACAAAAGCTGATCCAAGTGTGCCTGACAGGTACGGATCTTCTCCGTAGGTCTCCTGCCCGCGGCCCCAGCGTGGATCACGAAAAATATTCACGTTGGGCGACCAGAAAGTAAGTCCCTGGTAGAGAGTCTGTGCTCTTCCTGTACTTTGCAAATGATTGTTAATCGCTCTTGCCTCATCGGAAACAGCATCTCCAATTTCTTGAATCAAAAGCGGATCAAAAGTAGCTGCCAGACCTATGGCTTGTGGGAAAACGGTAGCACGTCCTGAGCGGGCAACCCCGTGTAAAGCTTCGCTCCACCAATTGTATTCATCAACTTCAAGCCTGTCGATTGGCGCACTGTTATGCACGGTTTGAGATACTTTCTCCTCAAGTGTCATGGCTTCAATCAAGGCGGAAATACGTGTATCCATATCTAACTCACTATTCAACCATGGCTTTTCCTGGGCATACATACCCACGCATAACAGAAACGCAGAAACTATCAATCCTAACTTCTTCATCTACATAAAACCTTTATTTAAATATTTATTAATAGCAAACCTCAGACCTGGCAAATTATCGGCCCGGTAACCAACTTCCAGAATAATGTATGAAAATGAAAAAAATGAGGCTGCCTGCAAACAGACAGCCCCATATTTATTGAATAAAACTATTGGCTAACAATAGCTTTTTGGGTTTTCACCAATTCATAATTGACTTCTAATCGGTAAAAGTAGACTCCATTTGACAACCGTGTGCCATTTGCATCTACCACATTCCATTCCACTTCATAAGAACCTGGTTCTTGATGCGCATTGACCAACGTGTTGATTTTCTCACCCAGGATATTATAAATGGTTAGTTGAACAGGCGCCGCTTTATCCAGCTGATAAGGAATTCTAGTTTGGACAGAGAAAGGATTCGGATAATTCTGTGCCAAATTACTCTGTTCAATACCAGATTTAACAGCTGCACTTATTATTACATCAAACTGAGCTGTTATACTCTTATCTCCATCAATTGTAATAGTTGCAGGGTTATCGGAACCGGTCATGTCGCCACTCCATGCAATGAACTCATAACCATCATCCGGTACCGCGGTAACTGTAACCTCTGTGCCATCTTCATAGGTACCTCCTGCCGGACTAAGAGTGACTGATCCGTTGGTGCTGGCTCCTACTGTAAGGGTATAGCTTGCCGGGATCAATTCAAATACAGCTGTGATACTCTTGTCAGCATTCATAATCACAGATGTCGGATTCTGGGTACCTGTGTGATCTCCTGTCCACTCTTTGAACCTGTAACCATCATCGGCAGTGGCACCAATTATAACGGCAGAACCCGGCTCATACGTTTCTTGATCTGGCAGGGCTTGTACAGAACCATTTGTAGCACTTACTGATAGCGTAAAAGCAGGAATCTTAGTAATTACAGCAGTGATTGTCTTGTTTCCGTCCATGGTGATGTTTACCGGGTTCTCAGATCCGGTCAAATCGCCAGTCCACTCAATAAACTCGTAGCCAACAAATGGCTGAACTTTCAGAACTACCTCTTCTCCTTCTGCATACTTGTCTCTTTGAGGAGTTTGGAAAACACTACCGTTCTCGACGCTTGTTGTTAAGGTATAAGTAGGCAGGGCTTCAAATAGTGCTGTTACATCTATGATAGAATCCATGGTAACTGTTATGCTGGTCTCGGTACCTGTGGCGTCACCTTCCCATCCGGTGAAAGCATAACCATAATCAGGTGTCACTGATACTGTTACTTCCGTACCTTCTTCATAAACTTCTTTATCAGGATCGCGTGAAATTGAACCATGTTCAGCAGTTGTTATCAAAGCGTATGTTGTTATTTGCGACACTTCAACAGTTAGGTTGTCCATCCAATAATACTCAGACCCTGCACTAACATAGGATTCGATAACGATTTGAAGTGTGTTGCCGACAATATTTAAACCTTGCAATATGACGGCTTCACCTTCTGATCCGGCGTCTTTTTCAGCATGCAACACTTTATCCCCTCCGTCAACGATTGCGTATAATCTTACAAAATCCTGACCATCATCCAATCCACCACTGCAAAGTACATCCAGGCTAATATTTACAGGAGCGCCGAAAATTTCGATCACATCAGAAGTGAATACTGCTGGCTCGGTGCCACCCTCATTTACGATCAGGGTGCTATCTTCGACTTCGAGCCTTCCCTTTTCGCGAACTGCTGTCCATCCTGTTGGACCATCATCAACCGTTGTACCGTCCGGATGAGAAAAATCCTCAATCCACGGAAGCGTTTGTTCTACAACAGCAAGGTTGTCCATGTAATAATACTCACTACCAGCGCTAAGATAACTAGTAATATATATTTTAAGGGTAGATCCAGTGATACCGGATCCGCTTAAAACTCCAACATCACCAGTAGCATCATCTCCCTTAGTAAGTTGAGTGCCACCAAGACCATGCAAATACTCTCCATCAATGCTATCCAGAAGAACAGGATCACCTCCATCAATTATCGCGTATAACTTAATATAATCCTGCCCATCGTCAATACCATTTGATACGGCAACGTCAAGACTTATTGAAACCGGCCCTGAAGAAATGTCAATTTCTTCAGAAGTAAATTCACCTACATCACTGTCATTTTCTTCATCATTTATGACTAACATATTATCGGCAACCTGGAAAGTACCACCAGGGCGGGTTGCAGTCCAGGCTGTTTCGCCAGTGTCATCCATGGTGCCGTCAGCCAGTGTAAAATCCTCCACCCACTTCACATAATTAGTACTGTGCTCTGTAATTTTGATTGCTGAAAGTTTGGCTCCATCTTTAATCGTTACAGTTTCGATCTTGATTTCACCATCTGTTATATTAACTGTGAATATTTTGTCTATTGCAACATCCTTACCCGCCAATCCTGCAGGATCAAATTCAGTTAAAACTTCCCTATCTTCAAGCAGCACATTGAACACACGTTTATCTGCATCGCTATGATAAATTTCCGCAATCATTATGGTAACATCATAGGTTCCATTTGCCACCGGAATATTATAAGTAAAATCTCCATTTCGTTCTGAAAAATACAGAAAATCATCTTCTGTATTTGCGACTTCTCTATCGTCACCAGTATATGTACCACCACCAGTACTGTAATCGTCTGCAATGAATACCGTACCATCAGCAGCCGTAAACTCATTTCCACCACAGTTTATTGCAATTTCCTGGCCGTATGCTTTGCTTGCAGCAAACAAGCTAACCACAAAAATACCCATCATTAAGAATGAGAGTATCCTGGTAGTTTTTAAAATAATGTAAAATTTTTTCATAATTCGTTAGTTTAAAAGTTAAATTATAGTTTAAAAATAAAAAAATCGTATCCTTCATTAATACAGTAAAATTAGGGATAAAAGTCGCACTTAGAGGCTTACAAATAGTTCAATTGGGTGATAAAAATTGTTCCATAATGGGATTATTGTTAGTTTTCTTAGTCCGTCTTAATTCTGAAGGAGGTCTTCTGCCCCTTACCATTCACTTTAAACAAGATTTCGGTTTTTATCATTTTTATCGCTGTTATTATTCAAAATAATGAATATACCAGTTGTTTTCATCTAAAAGCAAGTTATATATTTCATCTCTTCTATGGGTAGGATATTTCTCTGCCACACGATCTGCAAGGTATGAAGCTTCTCCTCTTCTTTTAGCCACACGCATTAATTCATAAAATCTTTCACCTTCAAAAGCAAGTTCGCGGGCCTTTTCTTCAATGATCTCATCTTCAAGCAATTCCTGTAGCCCGGTAAAATTACCAGTCAAATTTATATGATCCACAACCTCATTTGTAAATGGATCCCTTATATAATTCATATTTCCAACTTTTATGCCATCGTTAACTCCACCAAAACCTACCCGCCCTCTTACGCCTAATTGTTGCCGGTCGGCAGCTGCTGAGTAATTTGCTCCGCTATTTACAATATTTACAGCATTAGAGGTAAAAGGCTGCGCACTACCACCATTTTTTTCAAATACATAGTAGACATAGCACTCTGCCAACCATAGATGTACACCAGCAGCACGATACATAATAAAATTAGCATCCTGATCGAATACGTTCTTGTGGAAGGAGTACTTCCAAACTACGGTATCAGCAGATTCAACCAGGGTAAATGCTGAGTTATCGTCACCCCTTGATTTCAGATACAACATCTCTTCTATGGTCTCCTTCGGTATAATTTCACCCTGACGAAGATAGGCATACGATACCCCATACCCTCTGAAAAAATCACCAGGAGTTCCTAAATCTATTGTATATGTTTTCCAGGGCTGGCTGTCATTCCTTTCCAACCTAAAATCATTCCAGATTGTTTCCCATTTCAATACGGCCACTTTCGAAGGTTTCAGCATGTATTGGTGCGGTTCCCTCGAATCAAAGATCCGCTGAAATTCATTTTGCTGCTGGTTTGCCTTGTTATACCAAAAAGTATAGATGTGTTCCTGGAGAGAAATATTAACAAAAATATTTCTCCAATTCAGGTTTGCAAAAGTATTATCCAGTTGATAGCGGTAATTATCGGATGAAAAATAGACAATTCTCTCAAAATAATTGACCGCTTTGGCTAAATCTCCTTCTGTAAGGTACATCAGGCCTAAAAGGGTGTGCATCGCATTGACATTCCAAATGCTTACTTCCCAGGTATTGTCGTTATTATCGATGTAATGATTCACCCCCACGGCTTTTACTTTAGTTTCCAGCTCGTTGGTAAAATTATCGATAATCAGTTTTTCATCCCAATATTGTTTTTCCAATTCAATGGGCTTATGGTAGGTCGTATCGTTATCATATCCATCCTTGCCAAATTCAATATGAACACTATCGACATATGTACCTGCACTATTAAGGTATGACTCAATTTCATCGATGGAGGTAAGCGATTCATGAATAAAAGGAACTTTTCCGTAGATACGAATTGCATTAAAATAAGCCCATGCACGCATGCAAAGAGCCTCACCGTATAGTCTGTCGTAATTGTTTACGGGACTATCGGGATCCAACACTTCAGGATGCGCTTCTTTCAGTATTCGGATAAGATTATTTGTAGCCGAGATCAATTTAAAGAAACCGGTAGGCGAGGCATATTTATTTTCTTTTGAAACACTAAAATTATATACCTCCAGCAAATCGGCATCAGCATTTTCAGTTACAGTAAGTAAATCCCCCCTTAACTCACCCAATATAAGAATTTGCTCTACCAGCTCTTTCTGTAAACCATACATCCCCATAGCTACAGACCGGTACTCATACCAGTCACTATATAATTCATCTTCGGTGATATATATCTCCTGTTCAGGATTAAGAAAATCTTCACATGAAAAAAAGCTAAAAACTAAAACTGTCAAAGAGATAATGATCGCCGTATATTTTACAAACTTTATCATATGATCCATATATAACATTTTACAAGCCCAATTTTATTCCTACAACGAACTGACGGGGTTGTGGCGTCAATCCATAATCAATTCCCTGATCAATCTGAGAATGAGAATATCCAAACTCAGGGTCATAACCCAAATATTTCGTAAAAGTAAATACATTATTTGCAGTGATGTAAAACTCTGCATTTCTGAAGGCCAGAAATTCTTCGGGCACAGTATAGCTTAGCGTAACATTCTTGATACGCAGATAGCTGCCATCCTCAATCCAACGCGAAGAAAATGCTGAATTACCAACCGGATCATTCCACAAGGCGCGTGGTACCAGGGTCTCATGACCTTCATACTGCCACCGGTTAAGCACACTCGTGCTTTGATTGGCTAAACTACTCATGTTTTCATTCTGAGAACGAACATAATTGAAAATCTCATTTCCCAGAACAAACTGAACAAACGTATTTAATGCCCACCGTTTATAGGTAAATTTATTACTTATTCCACCGAATTGTTCGGGAAGGGAAGATCCTATAACTGTTTTATCGTATTCATTTATAACACCATCAGGCACACCATCGGGACCGGATAAATCGGTAAAAATTGCATCTCCAGCCTGGTAAGGAATCCTCCTGTTATTAACCAGTCCTGCAATTTCTGCCTCACTGGTCGTTGAATAAACACCCTTGAAAACAAAGCCATAAAAACTATTGGCCTGTTCGCCAGGAATGTTAGCAATATCAGCCCCCGTAATACTGGTAATAAGCTTATCTCCCTTTATTTCGAGCACCTGGTTTTGAATGCCCGACCATGCTGCCTGTACATCCCATTTAAAATCGGACCCGTCGATCATCCGGAGAAACAATCCAACATCAATACCTCTGTTTTGCATTCTTCCGCTATTTTCCGGTCGGTAATCATAGCCCAAATAAGCTTCCATCGGACTAAAGATAAGCATATCATTCGTTACTGAAGAATACAGATCGATGGTAGCTGAAAGCCTGTTGGCAAGAAGAGCAACATCTAATCCAATGTTGGTCTGACTAACTGTTTCATAGGTCAATTCATCATTGGGAATAGTGGCTGGATAGAGCCCTACTGTTTCGCGAAACTTAATAGATTTATAATAATTATTGGCTGTTGATTCGCCAATATCATCATTTCCCGAATACCCGTGAGTCAGTCTTAATTTTAATTCTTCGAGCCAGGATACATTTTTCAGAAAGGGTTCACTGGAGATGCGCCAACCAACTCCACCACCATAGAACAAGCCATATGGCGTTTCTCCAATTTTAAATCTATTGCGGGCATTGTCTCCTATCCTCGATGACCCATCAATCGAAAATGAAGCAGAGGCAAGGTATTTGTCCCTGAAACTATAAGTTAGATTTTCATACATAGAAATCCAGTTCCATTTTCTGTTGTTTCCTCTTATTTCACGCAGATTACCGGTTCCATCCTGTAGGAACCGATAGAAATCATTCTCAGGGGCATTTCTTGTTAGCCCCAAATCAAATTCATAATCATTCCTTAACACATTAACCCCTGTATTTGAAGTAATATGATGGTCGCTTCCAATGGCTTTGTTATACGTCAGGTAGGTGTTGTTATAAAGAGAATTCAAAACGTTATTGGAAAATTTTGCAACATTTAGGGCTTCATTATTATAATAACGTTCCATGCCCTGGTTGGGCATAAAAATCTGCTCTTTTAATACATTATAGGTGATCCCGATTTTCGTATTTATAGAAAATTTATCATTCAAAGACGCTTCGGCACCAATGGTCGTCAAAACATGAAAATTATTATTGCCAGCCTCAAAATTATCAATGACAGCTTGAGGATTACTCACCCCCAGCTCCTTTACAGGAGCAATTGTAGTGATTTCGTTTTTATCCTCATCATATTGATAAGGATGTAACAGCGGTGATTTTGCCAGGGCTGTCAGAATTGGATTAGTTTGGCTGACTTTCGCCGATTCCTTGAGCTGAGAACTGTTATAGCTAAGGGAAACCCCGCCATTCATTCTTAACCATGAATAAATATTTAAGAGGCTAACAAACCTTAAATTATACCCATCATACCCTGTGTTCTTTATTATTCCATCTGCTCTCATATACCCTAAAGATAAACCGTACCGGGCAATTTCATCTCCTCCTCTTACATTTACATTCAGATTCCTAAAGGCAGCATCACTAAAAATAATATCCTGCCAGTTCGTGTTATGCTGGTAATCAATTAATCCTTCAGGATTAACAATATTTTTATCCGGAAACAAATTTGGAAATTCTTCACGAACCAATTCCTCCTCCCTTCTCCCTGAAGAAAATAAGACCTCACTGACCAGGGTTTTGTGTTGACCCGCATCCAATTGTGGAATTATTCTCGAAGGAGAAAGGGAATAACCACTTCTAATGTCGAGATCTACTACCGTTTCTGTTGCACTTGGGGCCAACGTTTCAATAAGTACCAATCCGTTGCTTGCTTTAGAACCATAGGTAGCTGCTATAGCAGGGTCCTTAACAATCGAAATTTTCGATATATCCTGCACGTTCACACCTATCAACGGATCGTAAGAAAATCCATCGAGGTTTGAATCAAAAACACCCATGGATGTTACAGGTATTCCATCAACAACATACAAGGGGTGATTTGCTGCATTCAGGGAATTAATTCCTCTCATTAAAACAAATGAACCACTGGCTGGATGGCCCGATCGGTTCACAATATGCATTCCGGGTACCCTCCCCTGAAAATAGTGATCGATAGTATAAGCAGGCGTATGAATAATCTCTTCAGTATTTACGACCGATATAGAAGAGATAATATTCCGTTTTAGCCTGTCCTGTGACAAAACAGACACAATGTCTTCACCGGAAGCAATCTCTTCATGGGTGATATAAATGGTAATATCCTGGCGATTATTCAAATACACCCTTTTGTCTTTATAATTCCCTGAAGGTGAAATATTCAACCATTCCCGACCAGTTTGTACCGGGACAGAAAATTTTCCAAATTCATCTGTAAGCACTGGTAAGTCAACCGATCCCTCCACTGCAACTGAAACATCAGCCACGGGCTCATTGGTCCCATATAAGATTTCACCTTTAACCCACAATGTATCCTGGGCACTAACAGATAAAATACCCCCCATAAACAATCCTGCCCAAAGCCCTGATCTTTTTAATAATCGCGGCATTACTAATATATTCATCATTCTATTGTAACTTTGCTTTTTAAGGTTGTAAATCACAGACTTTGTTGGCGATTTCATTGAAGGCTCAACTTTTTTATTTGCTTTTTGTCCCCTCATTATTAACAAATTAATTTTATCATAATAAAGCATTAACCCCTAATTATCATAAGGTATGAAATCAATATAGTCAATCACCAGTCCATTTGATGGTACAAAATCCTCCGGGCCTCTGTATTCGAAACGTATTTTAACGTCCCCGTAAGTTTCAATATTACCAACATACATATCAAAACTATTATATCGTCCCTCAGGGATATAACGTTTTCCTGTATAATTGCTGAATATGATACCGCGAAACACCACAAACTCGTAATAATTGAACGATTGATTTTGATCTGCATCATTCCAGAAGACCTGTTGGTCGTTTACGTAAATATCATAAATACCCCCTATATCCATATGTGTTTTCACAACCATCAAATACTCTCTTGGAAAAAGTTGTGGCACTGAAAATTCAAGTGAAAACTGTCCACTGTAGCCATTGGGGAAAGTAACACTCATAATAGAATCATTCGATGCATTTGGATTACGGCTTTTCGCTGGTTGAAAAGTCTGATCGCTTTTTACGATCACATCTTCGAGCCATGCATACCTGTTAACACCAGTTTGTTTAAGAAGCCATTCACCCTCGAACCTTGAAACCCCCAGGTAAAGGGAGTCTGGTATCTCAAAAACATCGTAATTATAAGCATACCCATTGCTGCAAATAACTTTACCTACCGGTGTATATTTAATCACAATACTATCACCCACTATATTTTTAAGTTTCGTGGTATCAGTTATTGATTTCCACATGAATTCTTCCGGTTCGAGCCTATTTGCAAATACACCTTGTTTCAAGAGGAGGGGTATCAGTATTTCATGTTGCCAATCCATTGAAATAGAATTATAATCTGTATATCCCGGGATATTCAAATTTAAAGCCATGGTGGTAAGCGCATTCTCGTAGTCCTCTTTTAGAGGAAAAACAAAAGTGGCTGCCTGATTTCTAAACTCCTCTTTTACCGGAAAATATGCATCTTCAAATAGGTTAAAAATTATAGATACAGTATCAAATATCGTTCTTCCCTGGTCATCAAAACCAATGGGCTCACTTCTCTCTCTATCGAGAATGATAGAATCCTGACTATCAATATAAGTTTTTAATACAGGATTATTTAGCGCATAATATTCATAAAAATTGGGCCTTGGCTCAGCAACCTGATCCATGATAAAAAACTTACCGTTCGTATAGAGCGGACTTTCAGAATTTATCGGAATATCATCTAGTTTCATTCCTGTTCCGGATTTCTGAAATAGAGCAAATTTTCTGGACAAAGTCTGTATTTGTCGCACTCCTGAAATATTTCCCGATTGAATAAAATGAGATGAGATGTGATAGTCCAGAATCGATTTACCAATGGTATTCTCATATTGAGTGATTGCTTCATTTGTTGGGATAAAAAGTGTATATGGTGTATTAGAAAGGAAAAGTGTATCGTATTCAAAATCCTTTAAAATCTGGATAAAATCGGATATTTCCGGGGTATTAACCATCGCCTCCCAAACATTTTGGTCGACTGTTTCGGAATATGGGCTGTAATGTTCATCCCATGTATCGTTACAGCCCTCGAAAACAACAACCAGTATGGCAATATATATAACAAATTTCAGCTTCATTATCTTCTTTATTAATTAGTTAGGTGTAAATCGAACAGCATCCCATAAAAAACGACCCGGTACAAGCGACCTTACTTCAATAGTATGTTCTGAATAAGTGCTGAAAACGATGGTCCCAAGCTTCTTGTTATTGAAAGGCCCGGTTGCTTTTCCACCGCTTGTAAGATCTATTAAGCCGCCAATTTTATTTCCGTCAACAAATACTTCTACAATAGCATTGAACTTATTAAATGCCTCAGCACGCAGCTCTACGTCATAGGTTCCCTGTACTATTCTTGGAATGGTATAGGTAATAACAAAATCACCGTTCAGAATTAAATAATCGTTTTGCCATGCACCATTGTTCTCACTTCCGGTGTAAACAAAAGATAAATCCGCCCCCGACCAATCAATCCTGCTAAGAGATTCAGTATCTTCTATTAATAACGTACCCCCTCCTTCCTGCCTGAAAGCATTAAGAAACGGTTCCTCGCCGGTAAACTGGAAATTTCGCGTTGTACGCGATGGTCTTTGTTGTTGCAACACCCTGTCAATAATATGAATACTTCCGCTTTGAGTGACCACGTTACTTGCATCGTAATCGAATCCTATAAAATCGATGATCGTAGTATCCGACTGAACAATAATCGTATCGAAGACCTCTTTACCCTTGTTAATGAGAATATCCAATCCTGTTCCGTCGATAATCACCGGAACTTCCCCGTAGGTATTATAGTTCGTAGAAACATCAACAAAATCGTCGATAAAATAACTCGCTGTCAAAAAATGATATCCCACGAAATTATACAAAGGGTTGGAGGAGTTTGTGTAGTCCGTGTTATCAGGACTGATCCTCTCCTTTAAATCATCGATGGAATAAATACCCTGTTTATTAAATGCTGAATTTGGTTCTGCAAGAACAGTAACAACCGGTCTGTTTTCCTCATTCTTCTGGATAAAGTCTATAACAGGTTGCAAACCGGTTAAATCAACAGCTTCTTTTAAAATTGAAAAATCCAGATGATTTCGCTCGAGCCACTGATAGCTTGTCAAGGTTATGGGAGTCAGGGCAATATCAATCTCATGAACAAATCCGTTGGCAACTTCAATATTGGGCCTGGATACAGTTGCCTGATTATTAATCTTATAATACGAAGTATCCGTTCCAATTATAAAACTTACCGTTAAAAAATCATTCGACAAAGTAGGTTTAGGAAATGCGCCAAAAGGAAAGTCGTTGGTATGAGCTACCATGTTAATTACATGGTAGCGGCTAAAGATTGCAGCATATTCCGGATCATTCAAAATATCATCTAACGAAGAAAAATCCTGGCTTTGGTTTATAAAATTGCTCACAGCATCATTATCAGGTAGAAAAAGTGTATAGCCATTCTCTTCGGGATTATATGCACTCAGCGTTTTGTCAAGTCCTCCTTTTTCGAGAATAGAGAGAAAGCTTGAGAACCGGTTCGTGCTGTCCTCCTTCATGTAATCATATACTGTAAACTCATCTAAATCTTCAAATCCGGCTACCATTCCCCCATTATTATCACAAGAGAAAATCAATGCAGCCAGCAATACAATGAAGAGGTATATTAATTTCGTCATTTTAAAAATCATAATAAGGATTTTGGATCAAATTTAAATTTCGTTCAATTTCTTCATCATAGATAGGGAGATACCATCCCAGTGGATTGGTCAATTTCGTAGCGAGTATTCTTTTTTGGGTGGCAGGAACATTACTTACAATGATCTCGATAAGCTTATCTTTTCTCGCGAAATCGTCTCTCCGTCCCATACGCAACACATCAAACCAACGTTTACCTTCAAAAGCAAGTTCGAGCGCTCTCTCCTCAAGAATAACATCTTCGAAAGCAACTTTTGTATTTGCCGGATTAACAGGTCCAACATTGGCCCTTTCTCTTATTTCATTGATAATGGGCAATGCCTCTCCAAACCGGCCTAACTGCGATAAGGCCTCCGCCTTCATCAAAAGGATGTCGGCCAGGCGATAAACAATCCAGTTGGCACTTGCTGCCTCAGCACCGGACCGCTGCGTTTGGCCATCGGGAGCCTGACCTATATATTTCCAAATAATATAATCCTCTTCACCAATTTTATCAATGGTAGCATCTTCACCCCTTACTAATTCAACTGACAACTGTTTTGCGAACATTTGAATTGACCTCTGGCTAGGACCATATTGGTTACTGAATCGCTGTGTCAACCCATACAAACTATTATACTGATTAAGGTTTCCATCGAACTGAAACTCAAATATGCTCTCCAGTGAATTCCCGGGGTAAAAGATTTCAAACCATTTGGCAGTGGGCATCAACACATATTCTTCGCTATCTTCAATTTTCTTTATATGGGTTAAAACCTCCTCATATTTGTACCTCCAAAGGGCAATATCGGCCAGTAATGCATCATAAGCTGCTTTCGATGCTCTTCCTTTATTCTCCGCTATGGTAGGGAAACCACCTGAAGGTGCGAAAGGACGATTTTCATTTAAATCGGCAACAATCTGACTCAGCACCACATCTTCAGAAGATTTAGAGGGGAAAAAATTAGCATTATCGCTTTCAGACGGTTCCAGAATAAGCGGAACATCCCGGTAAATCCGTACCAAATAAAAATAACTTAAACTTCTTAAAAAGTAGGCTTCAGCTACGATGCTTTTCATTCGAAAATCGTTGAATGTATTATCGATTTTTTGCACGAGCGGTGCATTCTTTATAACTTCGTTGCAGTTATTTATAATGACATAATAGTCTTCCCAGTTACAAAAACCATTCGTCGAATAGATATTATTTTCCATGATATTTCGTTCACCCCAAGGCTGGTTCCCTTTCCCATCCAGCAAATCGGCTCTTAACTCACCTTGTAAAAACAATTCACGATCCATCGAAGCAAATAATTCGTAAGATGCCATCAGTACCGATGTTACATCCTCCTTGGTATTCCAGAATTCTTCCCTGATCAAACCATTCGGAGGGAGTATTTCAAAATAATCGCCACAAGCATATTGCACAAAAACCAACAGCATGACCAGATAATATTTGTGTTTTGATCTCATATTTAAAACTTTTTTATAGTCCAATTGCTAAACTAATTGTAAAAACTTTTGGCGGTGGTGTCCTGGCTTCATCCACACCAATCCAGAACGGGTCGCTGGCATCTTGCCCAACTTCCGGGTCCTGACCGGAATAGCCGGTAAAGGTATACAACTTACGTCCGCTAAATGCCAGGTTGGCACTACGTATACCAAGTCTGTTACAAACGTCTTTGCCTAATTGATAGCCTACTTTCAGATTGTTCAGCCTGACAAAATCTCCCCTTTCAACATAACGGTCAGACCCAAGGTTATTGGCAGGGTGGCTCAAGAAGGCACGTGGTAACATTCCTTCTTCATCCTGTCCCTGCACCCGCCAGCGGCTCAAAACAGCTTTACTCTGGTTGTTACGGTCATTCATACCTTCAGTTTGAATAGCAATTCCATTAATAATATCGAAGCCAAGTCTGTAATGAAAATCAGCCGAAAAGTCAAAGTTTTTATATTTCAATCTGGTGCCAAAACCCCCAAGAAATGTAGGATTAGAATCTCCCAATCGATCCACATCGTTCAGATCGATTTTTCCGTCATGATTCATATCTTCATAAATCGGGTCTCCACCTTTAAAGGTATAGATATCAGAGTACATAAGCGGAATTTTCCTTCCCTGGCTATCATAGAGTATATTTCCGTCAGCATCACGTGCAACAACATCCTCATCACTCGCCCAAACCCCGAGGTACCTGAATCCAAAAAAGGAGCCTATAGCTTCACCCTCCTGAACAATCCGGGGATACTCACCATTACCAATAGCTGTTGATCTTTCGGGATTAAAATTTTCAGGAAGTTGATTAAACCTGTTAATATTTTGTGAAATATTAAAGTTAACCGACACATTAAAATCCTGTTTCTTAACAATTCTTGCATCGCCCATGAATTCCCAACCGGTATTGGTCATTTCACCAGCGTTGAAATATTCAAGATCTTCATATCCGGAGGAAAATGGAATCTCATATTCTTCGAAAAGTATATCTTTAGTAACCTTTTCATAAACATCACCTTCCAGGTACAACCGATCATCAAACAGACTAAGTTCCAACCCAAGATTAAAAGATGAAATGCTTTCCCATCTCAAATTATCCAACTGAACACTGGTAGGTGCAATCGAGGGATATAACATATAACTTCCAATGTTTGTCGATGCGTAAGTGGCGAAACGGGCATATACATCCCCTGGTTGCCGCCCTGTTACCCCCCAGCCAAAACGCAATTTACTTTCGCCTAGAAAGTCAAGTGAACTCATGAAAGGCTCGCTTGAAAATCGCCAACCAACAGACACCCCTTTAAAAAATCCCCAACGGTTGTCAGCTCCAAAAGATGAATGGGCATCGGCCCTCAAATTTGCTGTAACCAGGTAACGGTCACGAAACTTATAGTTCATATTTCCAACGCCACTCATCATTCGGCTTTCTCCTTTGCCATTACCCATCCAGTTTATCTGGGCATCAATCGCGGGGTCCTGAATACTTGTACTCGGGATGCGGCTGCTCTGAAGATTCATCCATTCACTACTCGATTGATCTGTAATCCAGCTCACAACTCCGCTTAGACTATGCTCTTCAGTTTTAAATGGTGAATTAAAGGACAATTGTGTTTCGGTTCGTATTCCCTGGCTCAAATTATTACCTTCGGCTACTTTATTGACATCCCCAGCCAGCCAATCGGCACCTATGGCATTATAAGGCAGGTAACTTTTTGATTTGCTCCCTGCATACTGAAAAGAAACTGTCTCGCGAAAAATTAACCAGTCGTTGAACCTGTACTGTAACATAAAAGTATTCTGCAGACTATTCTCAGCCCGGTCATCTCTCCCCAGGTTAGCGACAGCAACAGGATTAAAATAACTGACGCCATTACCCTGATAGCTGTTAATAGGGGTAAAATATTCACCGGTAGGCCTTCCGTTTACATCATATTCCCATATACCCATGTTAGGCGCTTTTATATAGGCCATTTCCCTAATGTTTCGATTGTTAATTTCCAGATTTCCATCCCTGTTATTTGTTGTATAGTCGAATTTTACCTGGAACAACAACTTTCGGGAAAGAAAATAATCGAGGTTGATGCGCGTAGAGAAACGTTCTGACCTGGTATTGATCGTTGTTCCGGTTTCGTCTACATAGCTAAATGATGTAAAGTACCTTGTTTTTTCACCCCCGCCTGAAATACTAAAATAGTTGTCGTGGGTCCTACCATTCTGCGTAATTTCAGATAACCAATCGGTATTGGCTGAATAGTTGTAAAATTCTGAATAATCACGGTCGTAAGCAATTTCGGGTGGGATGGTAAAAACACCATAGTTGTTGTGCCATTCTTCTAACTGCAACATGATGTATTCATCACCATTCAACATGGGTATCGCAGGAGGTTGAATGTTCAGGTTGTTTTTATATTGATAATTGAATTGAACCTCTCCCCTTCTGCCCCTTTTGGTTTCAATCAACAGAACCCCGTCAGCACCTCTTGAACCATAGATAGCAGTAGTGCCGGCATCCTTCAACACCTGTATTGATTTTATATCCTGCAATGCTATATTTATAAGGTTACTTATGTCTTCAGAATCGGCAGAACTCAAATCGAAGTTCTCGGAAACCCTGAACTGCGGAATACCATCTACAACAATCAGGGGTTGATTATTCCCCAGAGAACTCAGTCCCCTGATAACTATCTGTGAACCCGAGCCGGGATCACCCGAAGCGCTGATTATATCCAACCCGCTCACTTTACCTTGCATGGCATCCGCAGCTGAAACCATACCAGCATCCATCATATCCGAAAAATCTATCTTAACCGCAGCGCCGGTTTGATCCCTGTCTTCAATGTTTAAAAGACTACTACTGGATTTTGCCGATGCTGTTACCGTAACTTCTCCAATATCTACACTTGTGGGTTGGAGTTCAACCATGATAGATATGTCAGGATTGACATCAATTTTCCGGGCCTCGTAACCAATAACACTTATCCTAACAGTATTTGAAGGATCATTCATGTTCAAAACAAAGTCGCCATTAACATTTGTTATTGTGCCACTAACAATTCTATCTTCACTATCATATTCAACAACATTTGCACCAATGACGGGAGTCTTGTCCACCATGTCTAAGACCCTGCCCCGGATTACTGCTTTATCCTGCGCATTTGCTACAAATAAATTACAAAGCGCAATGATAACAATGATAGCCGTTTTGATTTCTTTCATATATAAATTAATTTGTATCCAACTCTTCTTTAATAAGGGCCTTGTCAATTGAATGAATCACTCCATTTGTGACAATTGAAACAAAAACTTCATCATCCTCTTCGTTTGTTCTATAACCAGTAAAGCGATTCGTTAAATCAGACTCATCAATTTGGGTGTAATCACCTCCGTCTTTATCTCTGAAACGGATAACATCGGTACCTGTTTGAATATAAAGCCGTGTAAAGATGGTTGAAAAAGGTGTTGATTTCTCATCCACACGGGCTGTTTGATAATAACCCGATTCCTTTTTCCCATCCGTAAAAATCATATCTCCCTGCACAAAATGAGTGAGCAGTACTTTTCGTAATTCAGCAACGGGCAGTGAATTCAGACCAGCATCATCAATAGCGTCATCAGTGGGTATAAAAACTGTATAAGAATTGCTATTTGAAATAAAACTGTATCGATATTCTCTATCCAGGGAAAGTCCTGCCTTCTTCAATAAAGCATGAAATTTTACATATTTAGATGAAATTTCAGAAAACAGGGTTGGGCTTGTGAAAGAAAACCAGTTTTGAATTTGGTATGTTGTTCCATTATCGGCATTTTCACTTAACTGCACAGGAAAATTGGCTGCGCTCTCTAACCCATTATATCCAACAGTTGTAGTGCCTGTACCGGAATATTCACCGGTTTCATTATTCACAACGATAAAATTTCCGGCCAAATTGGGAATAAATTCTTTTCTTGCCAGGCCGTCGGATTGTCGCACTGCAATATGATTTAATAACAGTGTTCTCAAATCATTTATCGACAAATTATATTTAGTCTGTCCTACCGGTCCGGTAATCTGATAAACTGAAAATATTTCATTGAAGCGATCATATAGCAGAGATGAATCGACCGAAGTATTAATATCCGATTCAACAAAAAACATGTAATCTTCATTCGCTCTTTTCAATGCCGGCAAAAGACGTGCCTGCTCAATGGCAAACATAACCTTTTCGTATCCTGGCTGTAAATAAACAGGCCCGGTAACACTGCTGAATGCTCTTGGCACAATAGGCTGATTAATTCCGATAAATGTGCTGTTACTCCCGAATTCCTTTTGAATAATGCCGGACTCATCAATAGTTAAGATATCATTTTCTCCATTATAAAATCCTTTTTCCAAATCGGTTGGGTAGACAGCATTTATCGATAAAGAGGAGTTGACAATGATCCTTTTTACATGCTCGGGCACACGTTCAAGCGATCCCCACCCCCCCGGAGTGTTGATATATTCATTAATAAGGCTCTCAAAAGCCTGGTTGACAGGCGCCACCATCCCATGATGATAGCGAATGGTAACATTTTGAGGCAGCCCGTAAGTCTCTCTGGGAGGTTGCGTTCTTTCACCGGAAATGTTAAATGCTAACTCAGTGAAATTTAAATTAAAAAGTGAATCAACAGCCAATCCCAGATCGGCACCTGGCTGACGAAACGTCTCCTGCTGGTTATAATTAAAATCGGGAAACTGGTTGATTAATTCCAGAAAATGCGAATAGGAGTAGGAGGAATATTCTTTTTCCAAAAGTTGATACAAATTTTCAAGCGGCTCAACAACTTTGTCAATTACATATACAAACCCATTCTCTGCAAATATTTCGTCTCCTTCAATTCGGGCACCTGCAAAATAGATATCATCACCGCCATTAAACGGGCGATCAAAATAAAATTCATAGTCCCCGGCATCCAGATCATATATATCAAAATACTCCTGGAAAAAGAAGGGTGCGAATTTACGTGAATCTGTTAAGACTCTGCGATGAAAGTCTGTACTCGTTGTATCCACAATAATCAAATTTTCATCCTCTCCGATCCTCCGCCCCTTACTGGCGATACCATATTTTCGGTTTTCATCGCGCAAAAGCGTTTCACGCTTAAACCCCCTGGGCTTGTTATTAAAATTGTCAAGGGTATCTATCCAACCATAAACATCCAGTGAACGTAGTTGGATTTTTGACCACGGATTTTGTACGAGATGATATTTTACCAACCTGCTCAATTCTATCAGCGGAATATCATCCACGTCATTGTAATTATTTTCGGACAACCAGGCTTCAAACGCTTCATTCGAAGGTGCAAATGCCGTATAGCTACCCGATATATTTATAATAGTATCGTAGCCGGTTATTTCAAGGCACCTGGCAAAAGTAGAAAGTTCATCCTGTTCAGTAATCAGGGTATAAATTTTACCTGTAAGCCATTCCGGTCTGTCATACTTATCTGCCTGCATGCGATCATCCTGACAACTATACAATAGAAACCACACCAAAATACCCGGTATAAATAATATACGTTTCAGTTTGCCCATCTTTTCTTTCTATTAAACTATTACTGCCAGATTTATCAGTATTGGGTACTTATACTTTTTCAGCCAAATGTTCTTAGCATGAAAAAAATATAAGCGGAAAAAACCAGACCGTCAAGATTGACGGTCTGGTGATTACTGATGTTTGTTCTTAATTAATGCTGGTTACCTTTTAATTACTTTAAAGGTGCCTACATTTCCAACTTTATCGCTAACAACGGTCACGTATAACCCTGAAGGTTGACTTTGAAGTGGCAATACCTCAATATTTCCGCGCACCTCTTTATCAAAAACAACCGTTCCGGCCGCATTGAAAATCCGGATTCGCTGTCCGGGCTCAACACCCATAACATTTAAATCCCCGCTTGTTGGATTTGGGAAAAATTCTATTTGGTTTAGAACCTGAATGGTTTCTGTCCCTGTAAATGTTCCAAAAGTATAGATCTCCTCAACTGTACCATCGGCCGAGGTTACTATTACCTTATCCGTAATTGCGATATTTCCGCTCGTTCTCTCATCCCCATTTTCATCAACAACAACTACTGTTGCGCCTTCTGATACACTAATATTGGTATGAAATACACTTACATCAACTACAGAAGCACCGTTTACAACATTGTTCTCCTGATCGATACTGTAAACATCCGAGAAGAGATACACCACAATGTATTCCTTGCCCAGTCTTACCAGGTTATATTCAACCTGAACTGAACCATCCGATGAGGTAACAATTAATACATCATCATCTGCTACGACGCCGTCCGTCCTTTCAAATCCCAATTTGTCAACCAGTTTAAGTGTTGCGCCTTCAACCGGAATAAGGTTAGATAAGAAAGTCTGCACATTAGTTCCCCCGGGCACAAGTTCAATGATCATAAGCTCCTGATCAACAGCATACAGGTCGGACATCACAAAGGCTGCATCTGCTGCTGCATCGGGTTGCAACTGATAATTAATTGTTGTTTTACCGTCCTCGGCCACAACTTGGATATACATCTCATGACTCACGGTTACGTCGACATAAATCGTATCGAAATTCAGCTTTTTTAATGATACATAATTCCCATCTGCACCCAGAATACTCATTGATGCATTAGCAGCAGGGGTTACATTCGCAACCACGTTTCGCACGGCTGTTTGATAATCAAAACCGCTCAAGGTGCCTTCGCCTGGCGCAGATACTGTTGGCTGAACGTCAATTGAAACAGTGAATAATGCAGAGGTAAGTCCTGCATCCGAACTCAGTCCATCAGCCGAAACATCAATTCTGTATTTGGTTATATTCATACTGTCTGCTGAGAGAACGGTCAGGGTGTCATTTAGACTCAATAAAGCGTCCATGCCCAGTTCAGTCCCATCAGCGGTACTGGTTACAGTAAGCACCTGGCCCGTATCTGGTTGAATCAGATTGGCAAAGAAATCAGTTACGGTAGTACCAGTTGTTACACCCAATATCTCTTCTAACGTGCCATCTTTGCCATAACCCTTACTCACCTTATACACGGATGAATTCACGGTTGAACTATACCCTGTTGGAGGATCGAAAAAGTGCACTCCAATATCAGCAGCAATTAGATTCATTCTACTATCCAAACCGTCTCCCCAGCCATAACCAAGATCAGCAAAGTAATCGGTATTTACAACCCGGTATTCAGCATCTTCGGGAGAAGTGCCTAATGCCTCCCCAATAACCGGATTTCCCTTGTGAATTTCCGGTTTTCTTAGAACTGAAAAAGGATTACTTAAATCTTGGTCTCCAAGCTTCCAGATAGAGCCGTCTGCTTTCCCCACAACATCTATCAAATCAAAGTCATTCGGATCCGTTGCCGGTTTTAAACCCAGTTTAATAGAGTCGTTGACAATTTTGAATAGATAAATCAAATTGGTCTGCCATTTATTAAAGGCTGAAGTTTCAAGTTCCTCACCCCAATGATTTATCCAGTTGTAACTGTCGGTCTCTTTATTATTAAACTGTACATCAACATAGTAGGCTGGATACCCAGGCCAATTATCTATTGTATGATCTACCCAACCCATGGTAAATACATCACCTGGTTGTACGACTGAATTAACAGAGAGGTCCTTCTCTGCCAAGTAAGGCTCTACAACCCATTCACCTTCATTCGAGGCCCATTTGTACCCTGGAATATATTTTTCATATCTGTCCAGCCAATCGTCTTCATTGGTAATTGCAATAATCTCAGCAGGATTCGTTTCTCCACCACCCACGATCATATAATCACTCAAATCGAGTAGTTGATTTCCGGGGTTACACAATTCCAGAAAATCAGTTGAACTCCACCCTAAATTCCTAACTCTCTCAGAAATAAATGGATCTGCATAATTGGGTTGATTATTGATTGGATTCAGTTCTTTTCGAAGAACGATTGAATAATTATTCACGGTTGAATCATCTTCAGCGGTAACAATAAAATTATATGTCCGGTCCTGCGCAGATCCGGAAAGACTTACCGGACGTTTAATCTGAATAGTGGCATTTTCATCCGACTTGGTCGGAACCAAAGCAGGAATGCCCTCTGCCAGGAGTGGTACCTGAATATTGTAACTGTATACCGTGGGACCAAAACCGGGAATGGTATCGCCCATCCATCCAAAAATTCCCTTGTAAAACTCAGGGATATCAGGCCACTGGATGGCAGTTAAATTAGCATCGCTGTTTCTAAGGTAAGGATTTACAGAAATAAAGTACTCCTTTTCTGAACCATCCTGGGCAGTAACTTTTAACTTATCGCCATGCGTTAAATCCGGCTTTGCCACACCGCTTGCAAAAACGATCTCCCATTCAGCATTGGATGGTTTGTCGAGTTGTTTAAATAAACTGTCAATACGGGTAGCAAAAGGAATACCGCCACGGACACCCCAGATGGTATCGTTACCCGATTCATATGTTGTTACTCTTGGCCATCCCCAGCTACCGCTGGAGATATCATTGTTTACCCAACCAGGAGAATAACCCTGGTTTGTTTTTTTAACCACCATGTTGGCATCCACGGCAGGCTCTTTAACAACAATATCAAAAACGGCATAACCCAAGCTATTACCACAAACGTAAACATGCAATTTATCGCCGGTTTGAGCGGCATGAGTCAATGAATCGGCTTCTCCACCCATCTCATACACCCATGCAATACCACCCTTTTTCACGAAGTAGTTCATGATATCGTCGCCTCTTTTCACTCCCCAGGGCACTGTGAGTGTTTTATTGGCAAAATCCACGTCAATTTCATCCGATTCAAGCGTATTTTCATTCAAAACGAAGTCGCCATGGGTCCCAATGACCCAGGGAGCCAGTCTCCAGGCGCCTCCTTCAATGGGTATCGGTATCCATTCCGAATCATCAAGGCCCACACCACGGGCAGAATTAAAATCGAGGGTGCCTGTTGTAACGCTATACTTCCTGATCAGATAATTACCTCTGATACCTTCCTCAGCACCTGCAACCGGATAGTATGATTCCGGAGCTGTTCTGTTTGGGTTCTCTCCACCTTCAAGTGTAAAAGTACCCCCAACCTGGTCCACAACTATGGAGTCTCCATTTGGTAACATTTGTTGAAGATAAAATCCATTTCCCCCCCACTGCTCACTAAAGACGTGCCTTAGGGGATGTTCGGGGACTATTGAATCGCCAATAGTGTATTCGTCGGTTACCAAAATATCGGCACTCTCCTTCACATTGTCCTGTATCATTTTTTCAGATCCATCTCCGAATTGGCGCCATGCTATTTCGCTACTCTTTGAATAAGTAGCCATAAGAAATGTTGCACCTGGTTGCAACAATGTATCTACAGGAATCCATAAAGCTTCGTCGTCGGTAATTTTTCCGGTTTCATAATCCAGTGTAATACCACTGCCCATACTACCAATTTTAAACTGATTTAACTGAACAGGGACACTGCCCATATTGGTCAATTCGAGAATAGCCTGGTGGGTGTTATCTCCACGATAAGCTGTTATGACCAAATAATCGATCGTGTCAACTACGATCGGTTCCTCACCCTGAGCGATCACCAAACCGCTCCAGAAGAATAGAAAAACAAAAAGTAAAGATTTTAGTTTCATAATTTTAATTTTAGTTAGTGAATACTTTATTAAAAAACAGTTGTAATCTAATTCCATTTTCTTGATTCCTTGTACAATTAAATCATGCTAGTCAACATTATGTTTACTTATTAGTTTAATTAGTCAAGAAAACATTACTTCAAATTACAATATCAAAAACAATTACAACATCTTATTACTGACATTACGCTACAAAAATACAAATCATTACCCCAACCCATGTATAAAATGTTGTCCAATTATGGGTATGAAATTGTTCTTGTAGGATACTCCAAAAGCTATATGTATGGTTCGCTATAAGCGCTCGCATTAATTCAAATTCAGTCATATCTTATAACAGATTCATACATACTTAGCATATTTACCGCGTGCAGAAAAGGACCGATAAAGCAATACCGCGCCCACTCATCAGCGCCTTCTCCCCGGGAAGATTCCAGTTTATCATCGGTTGTAAGCATCATGGCATACACTTTGAATTCGTTTAGCATGCTATAAAGTCTGTTTCCACCTGGGCATATGCGCCATTTTGCATTCTCTGTAAAAAAAATCTATACCCGAAGCCTGTGATGACAAAAAGTAAAAAATGATGTGAAACGGAATTGCTAAGAACAATACTTCTGATTGCTATATATATTGGACAATCTGTTAGATTTGCTTGTCTCTTTATCTATATGCAAATACATATAGCTATATTATTTTGACCAATACTATATTTGTTTGCATATAATTATATATATTTGTTGATAATTATATTTAAATACATATAATGCAACAATTATCAGAATTTGTTAAACAACGTAGAAAGGAAGTAAATCTTACCCAGGAAGAATTCGCAGACCGTGCAGGTGTTGCGCTCACTGTTATCCGTAAGATTGAACAGGGAAAAACAAATTTAAATCTGGAGAAGGTGAATTTGGTTCTAAGCCTGTTTGGCCATGAATTAGCTCCTGTGAGTAGCAAAGAATTAAGCGCATGAGACAGGGAAAAGTTTATTATAAGAATTGTTTTGCCGGGTTTATTACGGAAACAAATGAAGGTGAATTTGTTTTTCAATATGACCAGCAATATGTGAAAGAACATCCCAATGATTTCATCACATTCAACATGCCTGTGATGATTAAACCATATACAGAAAAACGTCTCTTTCCTTTCTTTGAAGGATTAATTCCGGAAGGGTGGTTATTAGAAATCGCTTCAAAGAACTGGAAAATCAACAGGAATGACAGCATGGGGTTATTGCTGGCATGCTGCCAAAATTGTATCGGTGCCGTAAGTGTTGAATCAATACCTGAATCAAATGGAGAATAGATGCTTGTATTGCTACGACCTTATAGACGCTGGTCATGATTTTCATGAAAGATGTTCCTTAAAGTTCTTTGGAACGCCGGTACCGCCAGTAATTGAATATTCACTAAACCAGATGGAAGAACTTGCTAAAAAAGTGGTGGAGCGGAGTGTTTCAGTACCAGGCGTTCAGGCGAAATTATCCATGTCATTAGTAAAAGAGACGAAAGGCAGATCGGGTGCCCGGCTAACGGTTATTGATCCGCTGGGTGGACAGTACATTTTTAAGCCCCCTTCGGACCGCTTTCCTGAGATGCCGGAAAACGAGCATGTGACTATGCGAATGGCTGAGGCCTACGGAATTCGCGTTGTCCCATCATCGTTAATCCGGCTGGCATCCGGTGAATTGTCGTACATAACGAAACGCATAGACAGGACAGAAACAGGTAAAAAGATACATATGATCGACATGTTTCAGATCACTGAAGCATTTGACAAGTACAAAAGCTCTATGGAGAAGGTTGGAAAGGCATTGCATAGCTATTCCGATAATACAAACCTGGATAAGATCTTCTACTTTGAATTGGCATTATTCTCCTTTTTTACAGGAAACAACGACATGCACCTGAAAAATTTTTCAATGATAGAAAGTCCTTCAGGCTGGCTATTATCACCGGCATATGATCTGTTGAACGCCACAATTCTAAATCCCGATGACGAGGAAGAGCTGGCACTGACTTTGGCAGGGAAGAAAAAGAAATTAAGGCGGGAGCATTTTGTGCAACTGGGCGAAGGATTGGGGTTAACCGACAAGCAGATTAAAAGAGCCTTTATACGAATTAAGCGCAATACACCAAAAACGATTCAATGGCTGGACCGGTCATTTCTATCCGACGATATGATACATGCTTACAAAGAAGTACTTGAAGAAAGATTTAATCGATTAGAATTTTAATCGCCGGGGTAAATATTCATCTCATCGAAATCATCGAACCGCAAATGCTTCTGCCGGATTCACCAAGAGAAGCTGATCGATCTCCTCCCCTGTGAACCCTGCTTCTCCCAATGCCGGGATCAGCGTGGTAAAGATATCGGTAAATCCCCTGAAATTGCCTCCCCCGGGTTCTCCGGGCCGGTACCACCCTGCATCATGTGAGATCAGCACACGGTCGAGCACACCGGCATCTTTCATCGCTGTAATACGCTCAACAAACCATTGCGTGCTGGATCGTGAACCGGGATTTTTATCTCTCTTTACATTTACATTGTCCAGCGAAATCCAGGCGCCCCGTTTTGCGGCTGCAATAATTCCTTCCTGTGATCCGCCCTGGGCATGTACCCAGATAAATGCCGAAGGTGAAACACCCCTGCTCTCCAAAATGGCTATCTGTTCAAAAGCCGGACTCTCCGGTCCTGTATGGGAGGCGATGACCAACCCCGTTTTCTTGTGCGCAATGGCTGCAGCGTTAATCAGGAGCCGGTGACTGGCGGAAAGGGTATCGTCCGAATCGACACCGATTTTGATGAAGCCGGGCCTGATGCCGGTCTCTTCAATCCCATTCCGGAATTCATCGATCCATACGGCTGCGAGCGTTTCAGGATCCATATCAAATACTTCTCCGGGAATGAATTTATTGCTGCGGGCTCCGTAATACCCTGTATTGGTAAGGATCCTGATTCCTGTTTGCTCAGATAATCGCTTTAGCAACAGTGGATCGCGACCCAGGTAGGCTGGTGTACACTCAACGAATGAATGCACTCCGAGATTGCTAATCTCCTCAAGATAGGAGGCAACAACCTCAACAACCGTATCACGGTTCCATCGATGGTATCCGGTACTGTCAGCCCCGATAAAATCCACCAGCAAGTGCTCGTGGGTCAACGTGGTTCCTAATTGAGCAGGATCAATGACCCCGGTAACTGTAATGATCTTTCCCTGGTCGGAAGGCAATTTAGGTGAACTGCAAGCGTGAATAATCATCGCCATACAGATAACAATAAAAAGAGATAAGTATTTCATAGTCCTGCAATATTATAAAAATAATTGATTGGTTCAACGAGCATAACCAATCTTCCATGATGTGTATCCAGCACATCGCTCCTTCATTTAAAATAAAAGATAAACATTACGAATCATTATGCAACAAATAAACCGATTATTTAACCCACATTGCAGCTTTTACGTCCAAAATCAAGAAAAATCGATTGATAACCTATTGATTTATTAACAATTGCTATTTCCTTAAATTACAATTACCTC
>JBBDUV010000081.1:0-4522 GCA_040903745.1 Bacteroidales bacterium
GAGCAACCTACTCGTAGAAATTATACGGGTGATTGTTTACCGTGAAAATCTATGAATAAGCTTGAATACGCAATATACGGGAAAGAAAAAATAATGAGCGGTGGTTTTGTTTTTGTGGAGTATAGAAATATCCAGGGCAAAACAATTGCGATAGAACCATTTGTTCAAATGCACTGGCAGGAAATAAGAGGTTTGGAGCGCAAATATGCCGGCGGTGCAAATATCCGGTGGAGAATTTTAGCAAAACCCAATATTGGTATTTTTGCAGGTCTCGGGGCTTTATATGAGTATGAACGCTGGAACTATACCGGTGTTGCAGACCCATTATCCATTCCTGCAGATGCCGAACCCGTTCAGGTGAATAAATTTCGGGGAGTTTCTTATCTGAGTCTTAATAAGAATTTTGGCGATATGTTCGATTTAGATCTGAGTGTTTATTATCAACCTGCCCTTGGCGGACAAATTATAAGTCACCGATTGGCAAGTAGTTCTGCCTTAATCTATAACATTAGTCAGTATTTCGGGCTTACTCTTGTGTATCAAAATATATATGATTCAAACCCGGTAGTTCCTATTGAAAAATTATATAATGACATTAATCTGGGTGTAACAATATCATTTTAGTCAATGAATCCGAATCAACGTACGAAATCTATATTTTTATAACCTATGAAAAAATTACTTTTTTTTTGGAACGAATTGAAAGCAACCTTCTGGTTTGTTCCTGTCTTAATAATTCTTTTTTCAATCCTGCTGGCAATTGGATTTGTTTATACAGACCAAGTTGTTACTATTTCAGGGGAGGGCCTTGGACGCTTCTTTTTTGTTCATAGTGTAGATTCTGCCCGCAGTATATTGTCGACCATATCGGGTGCTATGATTGGTGTGGCGGGGACCGTCTTTTCAGTCACGCTTGTAGCATTAACCCTGGCGTCTTCTCAATTAGGCCCCAGGCTCATAAAAAACTTCATGTATGTTAGGCTTAACCAAATTGTGTTGGGGTCATATATTTCAACGTATTTGTATTGTCTTATTGTTTTAAATGCCATACAAGAAAATGATGGATTTATCTTTATTCCGTCACTTTCCATTCTTCTGGCAATTATTGCAGCTATTGCAAATATTATTCTACTTATTGTTTTTATTCATCAAATTGCCGTCAGTATTCAGGCAGATAAAGTAATTTATGATATTTCAGCTTTCATCTCAAAACAAGTACGGGTTTTGTTTCCCGAAAAAATGGGTGATGAGCCAGATGCTGTAAATGAGTTACCTGTTGATGCTATAAAGTCAGCATATGCCAACATAATTTCAGTGAAAAGCCCCAAAAGCGGTTACCTGCAATACATTGATAGTGAATTAATTTTGACCACAATGACAAACTTCAACGCTTTACTTGAGTTGAATTTCAGGCCTGGGGATTATGTGGTGGAAGATATTGAAATAGGAAAATTATACACAAACGAAAAGATAGAAGAAGATAAGATAGAAAAGATTCTTTTCCAATTTGTTATTGGGAAAACAAAAACTCCCCATCAGGACCTTGAATTCTCCATCCATCAAATGGTTGAAATTGCGGCACGCGCACTTTCACCCGGGATTAACGACCCATACACTGCAATAACCTGTATCGATAATTTAACAGCAACAATGTGTTACCTTGCTCGGGTAGAATTTCCTTTAAAATATCGGGTTGACGATAAAAAGGAATTACGGGTAATCGCAAATACTTTGGATTTTGAGGGTGTTTTGGATGCCTCTTTCAATCAGATTCGGCAGTTTTCGGCCGGAAGCACTGCTGTAATAATCAGATTAATGGAAGTTTTATTAATTATTCATAGGTTTGCCATAAACGAAAGTTACAAAAAGGCTATTGTAAAACATGTAAAGATGACTTTAAATGTTGGCAAAGAATCTATTAAAGAAAAGAATGACCTTGAAGACTTGATAAAAAGGTCAAAAAAATTGTGATAGCATAAAGAACTCTTAGGAATACAATAGTCATAATCCACTTTTAGGTGTAGATAGTTTGTTCCCAACCTGCCTTGCTCCCCGCAAAAGAAGAACTTTTCTGTTTTCCATTCCTGTAATTTACTTATAATAGCTCTTCTCATCTCATTAATAATATAATAATCAAGGTGAATATAATAATCAAACGATAAATAATCAATCCGAATATGAACTAAAAACATTAAAAAGTCAGGGCGAGAAAAATAATCCTCCAATAAAATACGAGAGAATACGTTAAGTTAATATGAGATTAATAAAACCCTTAACTCTTATATGCCTGTTAATTATGATCTCTTGTCAGCGGGATCCTGACCCTTCTTATGAACATCATATAAGGTTTATTAATTCGACGACGATTTCTATTGATACAATACGTGTATACGGGGGCATGCACCATACGAATTCGGTAGTTTTTAGTTCAGTAGATGTTGATTCTGTTACAGAATATAAGTTGATTGAAAATCTAGGAACCGAGATTGCGATTGTCCTTTACTATTCGAACACTTTTTCATATCTTAAATGGCAAAATCCTTCGCACTTTATTGACCCGGTCGAATTTCAATATAGTCCTTCAGGATTCTACACTTTTGAAATCCTCGATGATGACAGCTCCATTATTAGGTTAGCTTTAGAAAATTTCGATTTTCTTTAAGTAAACACCAATCTTGATTTCGTTGATTTTTATACAGCAAAATGATCTGGAAAATCGTTATTTTTGTAAAAAGTACTGCTATGACAGAAATTATTTTCATTGTTGAGGAATCAGCCGAAGGAGGTTATGAGGCAAGGGCTCTAGGCTCCATTACATAAAAGAAGAGGTTATTGCCGCATGAAAAGGATACCACGAGACCTTTCCGGCAATGACCTGGTAAAGCAACTGAAAAAGCTGGGCTACTTTTTTAAAATGTTCAAAGATGTACATGAATCTATATTTATGACAAGTAAGGAACATATACTGAGTACCATAAAATCCAAAAAACCAGAGATCTCCCAATTTGGGATCAGGAGTATAGGATTATTTGGTTCCTATGTCAGAGACGAGCAATCTGAGAATAGCGATATTGATATATTGATTGATTTCGAACCTGAGAGGGAGAATTTTGACAACTATATGGCGGCTTACGATTTTATTGAGGGACTTTTTAATAATCAACGTGTTGAAATTGTGACTAAAAACGGTCTCAGTCCATATATTGGCCCAAAGATACTAAATGAAGTAAAATATGTCTAAAGAACCTATTGAGTATCTGAAACAAATTCGTGATGAGTGTTCTTATATACTTTCTGTGGTCACCCCCGAAAATAGAAGCGGGGGATATTTTTAAAACCCGCTCACTTCTTCCAGTTTCATCTTATCCTTTAGATTTTCGGAGCCGTACCGGTGGAGCAGCCACTGATAGATGGTGAAGGCCGGCAGCAGCATGCCGAGGAGGTAGATGAAGTCCTCAACGGGGATCGTTGTGATCCTGAGGGCGAGGTTCTCGGCGTTGTCGTACCAGACCACCGGGATGCGGGTGAGGTAGCCGTTGACGATGATGAAGGGGATGAACGATACAAGATACGTGAGGAGGAAGCCCGATAACCAGGTTTTCCATGTCTTCAGCAGCAGTTGAAGGGCGAGGAAAGGCAGTACAAAGGCGATGGCTGTGAAGGTATAGGTTTTTCCCCATACCAATGGCAGTGCAATGGCATTGCCGATCAGCAGTACCCAGATCACATACCTGGCAACCTGTGGAAAATAGAATTTCTTCACGAAATACCGCAGCACTTCGTGGAGGAAAAAGATACAGTAGGGGATGATGAGGAAAAAGAGCCACTCCTCAATGGGCAATCCGAGGAGGTAAAAATCTTTAGTGTAGTTGTGGTTGAAACCCCAGACACCTGCCCTTGTAAAAAGGACATCCCAAATGAGAAAGGGGATTGCGGTAAGAATGATCCCGGGAAAGATGAATTTCATCTTGCGGTACATGAAAACCCGCTTCTCAAAGCTTTGTGCCAGAGGATAAAGGATCGAGAGTCCCAACAGCAAAAAATATGTCCAGGTTGTATCCATAATGAATTGATCTATTTTAACCCCAGCTTCACGGCAATACTGCACCGCACCAGGATCCAGATCTTCCTGAAATTGGAGATCCGGTACCGTTTTTTGAAGATGTTCGATGCATCGGTTTTCCTTATCTTCTCAAACAACTTCAGGTAGTAGGTGTAGGAGACCAGCACCCCTAGCCTCGACACATCATTAAGCTGCCTTACCCCCACATACGCCTCGTCAAAGTCCTTCTTGATATCCTTCTCGATCATCTGCTTGCTCTCGTTGTCGAAATTGTCCATGTCGACCCCCGGAAAGTAGAACCGTCCGCGTTCCTCGTAGTCGGAGTTGATGTCGCGCAGAAAATTGATCTTCTGAAACGCCTCTCCCAGCTTTTTCGCCGGCTGTATCAATGCGTTGTAGGCCTCATCCTGGTCCTTGTAGAAGACCCGCAGACACATCAGCCCCACCACTTCAGCCGAG
>JBBDUV010000082.1:0-25483 GCA_040903745.1 Bacteroidales bacterium
TGCTCTGCATCAACATCACTATGGCTCCTTTGGAAGCAGCGTAGTTGGCATGGCCCGCCCACGGAATTACCTCATGTACCGAACTGATGTGGATGATTTTGCCCAGGGAACGCGAAACTTCAGGTTTTAATCCTCTTCGAATAAACTCTTTCAGGCCTTCACGTGCGCATAAAAAGTGTCCGGTGAGGTTTACGTCCATTACCTTTTGCCAAGCACTTAAAGGCATTTCGTGTAGCGGATAATCTATTTGTATGCCGGCATTGGGAACTACAATATCTACCGTGCCAAATTCCTTAATACCCGTCTTAAACATGGCCTGTATCTGGTCTTCATTGCTCACGTCGGCCTTAAAGGTAATGGCGCGCCCACAGAGGTCGTCATCGCAGATGGAGTGCGCTATCTCTTCGGCCACTTCGGGATTGGAAATGTAATTGATCACAATATTCGCGCCTTCCATACCCAGGCTTTTAGCGATTGCCGCCCCGATACCGGAATTGGCTCCTGTGATGATAGCCGTTTGGCCTAAAAGACGTTTGTTTGGTTTTTGTGTCATTTTTATAGTTTTAAGTGTTTAATATTTTAGGTTCAAAGTTCAAGGTTCAAGGTTTGACAAAAGGAATAAACCAAATCCCCTCTGTTACTTTGCAAAAAGCAATACAGCGTGCCCATCCACATCACGTATCAACAACCCTTTTGATGTATTCGCCCACCCGCAATGCCATGGCCATAATAGTCAGCCCGGGATTTACCGCCGAACTCGAAGGAAAAAAGCTGCCGTCTACCACAAAAAGATTTTCCACCTCGTGCGAGCGGCACCAAATGTCCAAAGCCGAGGTTTTTGGGTCCGTACCAAAACGGATGGTACCGCATTGGTGTGCCGTTCCTGCCAAAGGTATTTTTTTGCCCAAATAGAGGTGGCTGGGGAAAATATGTGCTTCGCATCCGGCATTCGATACCATCCATTTCAGTTTTTTCTGAAGGCGTTCATGCCCTTCCAAATTGTTTTCTTTGTAGGTGATCTGTATTTGCCCGTCTGGCGTGAGTGTAACCCTATTTTCGGGATCGGGCAAATCTTCTGATGTCATCCAAAAATCAAGGGCGTGGTTGGCCATCAGCTCCAAAGTGAAACCGGGTGTGATAGCAGGTGCATCCTCTTTGTACATGACCGGATCCGATTTTCCGAGCATTTGGATATGGCCCAAGGGAAATTCAAAATCATCCGAACCAAAATAGTAATCGTTTACAGCAAATGTTTTTCCGAATTTAGTGAGGTTCGGTTTTTTGGAAATGGCCAATAAGGCCGAATTGTTGTGTGCCATATAGTGCCGCCCCACCACGTCGGAAGCATTTCCCAATCCATTGGGATGTCGGTCGTTTGCAGAGTTGAGCAACAAGGCGGCAGAGTTGATGGCACCGCAGGCCACAATCACTAAATCGGCTTTGTAGATCTGTTGTTCGCCGTTGAAGCTAACCAACACTTCGCTTATTTTTTTACCGGAAGCATCGGTGTTCAACTTTTCCACACGAATGTTGGTCATTAGGCTCACATTGGGATGCTTTAATGCCTCCTTGATGCCCATTACATGCGCATCGCCTTTGGATTCGGTGGGGTCGGGAAAGCCATCAAACCGGTCAAGCACTAGCGGTGCGTCGCCTTTTTCAGGATCTTTCACGCCGACAGGCAACGGAAAGGGTTTTAAACCCAGTTTTTCAATATCATCAAACAATTCCTGTATTCGGGGTTCATGTGGAAGTGGTTCGAGCGGATACGGATTGCTGTCATGAGGTTCGGTAGGGTCTGAACCTCTAAGGCCGTGCACATGGTACATTTTTTCGGCTTCCAAATAATAGGGTTTTAAGTTGTCATAAGAAATGGGCCAAGCTGGCGATACACCATCGTGGTGTTGAATTTCGCCAAAATCCTTTTCCCGCAAACGCAACAAGGCGGCACCGTACATTTTGGTGTTACCACCTACGCAATAATGGATACCGGGATGGAATTCTTTGTTGTCTTTGTCGAGCCAGGTTTCTTTGGCTTTGTAACGGGCTTTGATAAAGACTTCTTCGGTATCCCAGTTTTCCTTTTCTTTGGGAAGGTAATCGCCCCGTTCCAGGATCAGGATTTTTTTCCCGGTGGGAGCTAATTTGGCGGCTAATGTGCCACCGCCGGCACCGGTGCCAATGATAATAAGGTCGAATTTCATAAAGAATTTTTTTTTACCTTTCGTTCAAAATCACATAAGATTAATCGGTAAAAGTGTAATTCCTGACAAAACCTGATGTTTACGATTAAGGAATTTTTTCAAAAAATATTAACTGGCACAGCAACTCAGCTTTGAAACGTCTTTTCCGAATGTGATTGCCGCTAATTTTATTCCTTCGCCTAATGTCAAATAAGGATAAAAACTATCAGCTAAGTCTTTAACAGTTATACCGTATTTAATAGCCATACTTAATTGTTGAATCAGTTCTCCGCCTTCAGGTGCGACTACTCTTGCACCTAATAATTTGTCGGTTTCGGTGTTACGAATCAGTTTTATAAAACCCCTTGTGTCATTTGCTGCGATAGCTCTTGGAACATCTTTCAATTCCAATTTTGAAACTTCAAACGGTATGTTTTGGGCTTCTGCTTGTGCTTCATCCAATCCTGCACCTGCTACTTGTGGGTCGGTAAATACCACCCAGGGTAAAGAGGAATAATCTGCTTTGTTTTCTGTTCCTGAGAAAGCATTTTCAACGGCAATCCTCCCTTCAAATGCTGCGGTATAAACAAAAGCAGGTGTATTTGTTGCGTCTCCAGCTGCATAGATATTCCGCAAATTGGTTTCCATTTTTTCATTTACGGCAATGTGTCCACTTTTAGTCAGGGACAAACCGATATTTTCCACGCCCAATTTATCCGTATTGGGTTTTGTCCCTGTGGCTATCACTACCTTTCCTTTTTCTGTGATTTTAGTGAATGAACCGTCAGGACATTTACAATGGATAATAGTTTCATTTCTTGTCCCTTCGACTCCGCTTAAGGCAGCGTTTTCAAATTTTACCGCTCTGAAATTGGGTAAAATTTCAATCCCTTCTTTCCGCATTTGGGTTTCCAAAGCTTCGCTGATGTCGGGTGTTTGGGTTCTTAATACTCTGTCGGTAAATTCTATGATACGAACTTTTACGCCCAAACGATTGTAAGCCATTGCGATTTCCAAACCAATGTAGCCTGCTCCCATAATTGTCAGGCTTTCGGGCTTCTCTTCCAAGTCGAAAAGGGAAACATTGGTCAGAAAATCAATTTCATTTAATCCTTCAATGTTGGGTATGTTGGTCGTTGCACCTGTGGCAATAATAAATTTCAGGGCTTTGTAAACTTTTCCATCTACTTCAATGGTTTTATTGTCTTTGAATGTTGCCCAACCTTTTAGCATAGTCAGGTTTTCAAAATCGCTCACTACATCCATATATTTTTTTTCTTGTAGTGTAGCAACTAATGTTTTCTTGTCTTTAATAACCTGGGCAAAATCAATGTCCACGCCTTTAGGCTTGATGCCTGCAAAGTTAGAATGAGTAACGTGATACACCGTTTCAGCGGCTCGAATCAAGTTTTTAGAAGGCACACATCCCACGTTTACACAAGTTCCGCCAAAGTCCAACCCACCGTTTACCATTAAGGTAGATAATCCCAAACTCTCGGCTTTGATGGCCGCCGAAAAAGCAGCCGAACCACCACCGATGATGATTAAATCGAAGTTTTGGATGTCCGTGTTTTCGCCTTCCGCTTCGCCAACCACTTTGTAATGGCCGGTGCTGTTTACAATTTCAGCAATTTCGTCTTTACTGATTTTGGCAGGGTCGTATTCAAACTTTCCGCTTCCTGCCGGATAGGAAATGTCTTTAGAAACAATCCCCTCTTTTCCGGTGAACTTTTTTGCAATGGTTTGCGCGCAATGGTCGCAGGTCATGCCTTTGATTTTAAATTCTGTAAATTCCATTTTATTTTTATATATAATAATTTAATTAAATTCTTAAATACAGAAGACAAAAAAATACTACTTCTTGCCAATCACTTTGTAGCCCGTGCCATTGATGGCTTCTTCAACCTGAACCAAACTCACTTTGGAGTGGTCAAATTCTACTTTGGCGGTCGCTTCTTCATACATGGCATCTACCGAAACTATGCCGGGCAGCTTGTTTACGTCATTTTCAACGTGTGAAGCACAACCATTGCAGGTCATTCCTTTTACGTCAAAAGTTACTGTTTGAATGTCGGAAGCATTTACGATTACCACTTCTTTTTTATCGTTGGAAGGGTAGAAAATGTGTGCATAATTCGGAAATGCCAACATCAGAGCCGCAAAAACGGTTACAATTCCCAAGAATGTTTTTGTCTGCATAAAGGGTTTCTTTTCGTCTTCTTCACAATCACACTGAATTTCTTCGGCTGTTCTGGGTTTTAGTTTTTGAAACCAGGCAAAGCCTAAAACCAAAACGGTAATACCGATAAGATAAGGTCTTGCTGGTTCCATCCACGAAAAAGTGGAAGCTACACCTGATGCTCCTGAAATTAATGCCAATACTGGCGTGATGCAGCATAGTGAAGCTGCTACTGCCGAGAGCACTCCCGCTCCGACAAGTCTGCCTGCCGGCAAGGCAGGTCTGCCTGTTTTTTTGGCAGGTGAATTACGTTGTTTGTTCATGCTTTTCTGTTATTGCGTTATTGATTAAATTCTTAAATAACAGTCGTAACAAGGTATCGTTTCCTGACAAAATAGAATAAAAAATAGTTTGTCCTTCTCTGCGGCCTTCAATGAGGTTCCCGTCTTTCAGTTTTCGCAGGTGTTGGGAAACGGCAGGTATGCTCATTCCCAAAATGTCTGACAAGTCGCACGGACAAACTTCGTTTTCTTCTTCCAGGAGGAACAGGATTTTCAATCTTACTTCATTTCCTGCCAGAGCCAAAGTGCTGCTCAACTCTTTGATTGCGTTCTTGTTGGATTGCAAAGTTTGCCGACAGTTGTCTATCTGAACTTTGTCGGCAAATAGCCTGATACACGATTGATTATTGTCCATTATTTTTCTGTTATGATGTTAATAACGCAACAAACACACTAATTGTTTTCTTATTTAAGCAAATTCTTAATATAAATTTAACAAGCATAACGCAGACGCCGAACCTTACCGGCAGTCACCTATTTATAAAGTGGTCCGTATGTATCGCAGGCCCTGAAGTCGGATCCCTCCTTGTCCTGACCAAAGGCCGACCAGGCACTGGGTCTGAACACCTCGCCGTCTTCTACATTGTGCATGCAGACGGGGATCCTCAGGATCGATGCCAGTGTGATCAGATCGGCGCCGATATGTCCGTAGCTGATCGCCCCGTGGTTGGCGCCCCAGTTGGCCATTACGGCGTATACATCGGTGAACGCTCCCTCGCCGGTGAGGTTGGGTACGAACCAGGTGGTGGGCCAGGTCTTGTTGGTGCGCTTATCGAGCGTCTCATGCACTTCGTCAGGAAATTTCTCTCCATCATCTGCTCCAGCTTTTTCATGTTCAGCCTGAACGCCATGCAGAGGCTGTCGTACGCACATTTGAAGTAGTCGGTGGCGTTCACCAGCGGTGACTGACCAGTATCGGAAAAAACCGGTCAAACGCCGACCGCATATCATCCGGCTGTAAATTTTTCTTTTATCCTTCCGTTTATTAGCTTTGTGGTGATCGCCATCTAAGGGTACCGAACGGTGAAGGTTCATCCAAAGGTAGGGTAGGATACGGGGAACTCTTTCGGTTATAGCGGAAAATTTTTTAGAAATGCTCCGGAATTTTTTCCGGGGAAGATCGAAGAATCTTCCAAAGAACTATTTAAAAATGGCAGAAGGGTTTTATTAGGAAGGTCCTGAGGAAGTTCCCGAGGTGATCCGAAGAGATCCGAAGTGAGTCGAAGAGATCCGAAGAGATCCGAAGAGATCTGAAGTAACCCGAAAAACTTTCCTAAGATTTAGCCGGTGGAAAAATTTAGCCTGAGAAATGTAAAATTTCGTAATTTTAGCGTTTAAACAAACCTGCAGTCAATGCGTATTGCGATCATATCCGATATCCACGAGGATATTGACAGCCTCTGGAGGGTGCTCCGCCAGATCGAAAAGTCGGGCTGTGACCGGCTGGTCTGCCTGGGCGATATCTCCGGCTTCAGTGTTCCCTATTACAACTACCAGGAGTTCCGCCATGCCCACGACTGCCTGTCGCTGCTCAGGGAAAATAGCGCGATCATCGTACCGGGAAACCACGATTACCATGCTGCAAGGAGGATTCCGGAGCACTCCCCGGCGTTCGATTTTCCGGCCGACTGGTACGAACTGGAGTACAGCGAGCGCAGGGCCCTGGCGAACAACGAAGTCTGGCTGCACGAGGAGAACGACCTCGATCCGCTCTACACAAACGAGGATCTCCAGTACCTCCGAACCCTGCCCGAGTACCATGTAATGCAGGATGCCGGTGAGCGGGGCATATTGTTCAGTCACTACGTCTGGCCCAACCCCTCGGGCTTCGTAAAAAGTTTCTACAGCGCGCCACAGGAGTTCAAACCGCACTTCGGATTCATGGCCGAACGCGGCTGTACCATCAGCTTCACCGGTCATGCCCACGTCCGCGGGTGCTACATGGCGATCCCCCGGTACATCCGGTATTACAGGTATGGGCGCCGCCGGCTGAACGCTTTTCCGGTCTGCGTGGGAATTCCGCCGGTAACAAGGCATAAAAACCGCAGCGGATTTTGTATATTTGATGCAGAGCGATCGCTCCTCCGGGTGTTGCGGTGTTAAACTGAATGCTGAAATCATGGCTGAGAACAACCTGAACAGGTTTTTTGTCTCGATCGTAATCCCGTCAATTCTGGCGGTGGTTTTTTTCGTTGTGCTGATTTTCGTGGCGATTATTCCGGCTTTCGAACGGAACATTATGGAGGGGAAGAAGGAGATGATCTCCGAGCTTACCAACACCGCCTGGAGCCTGCTCGATGAGTACCACCAGGAGGTAGCGGGGGATCGCATGGCGGCCGACAGTGCGAAGATGCTGGCTGTGGAGCGGATCGGGAAGGTGCGGTACGGGGATGAATACAAGGACTATTTCTGGATCATCGATGAGCAGCCGGTGATGATTTTGCATCCGTATAGGCCGGAGCTGAATGGTACTGATCTGTCTGATTACCAGGACCCTGACGGGAAGTGGCTTTTCGTTGAGGCGGTGCGGGTCGTTGCTGAACAGGGGGAGGGGTATATCGATTATATGTGGCAGTGGAAGGATGACTCGACGCGCATCGTGCCGAAGTTGTCGTACGTGAAGGGGTTTGGGCCCTGGGGGTGGATCGTCGGGACGGGCATCTACCTGGAGGATGTGCGGGCGGAGATCAGGGGGCTGACGAACAGGTTGTTGCGGATTACGCTGGTTTTTGCACTGCTGATTGGTGCGATTCTTGCCTTTATTATTCGTCAGAGTCTCACCATTGAGCGGCGGCGCAGCAGTGCGGAACAGAAGCTGCGGCTGTCGCGCCAGAAATATAAATCGCTCGTGGAGGCGTCGACCGAGGGGACGCTGATGATCCTGAAGGAGGAGATTGTTTTTTCGAATGTGAAGTTCAGTAACCTGAGCGGGTACGATCCTGGGGAGGTGCGGAACATGCGGTTTGAGAAGCTGTTTAACCTGCAGTGGGAGAAGATGGTCGAGCTGTTTAAGGACCCGAGGCAATCGGTGTCATACGAGACTTCCCTGAACTGCAAGGATGGTATTGACAAGGAGGTGGTGCTGTCGGCTTCACAGGTCTCCTATGCCGCGGAGAGCGGGTACATCATTGTGGTGAAGGAGGTGAGTACGCAGCGACAGATTGAGAAGGATACAGAGCGGTTGTCGGAGGAGCTGCAGACCTCGTTGTTGCTGATGAACCAGCCGATCAGTCCGCTGGTGAGTGACTTGTTGAAGTGTCCGGCATCTACCTCGATCGGCGATGCGGCGCGACTGATGACCCGCAAAAAGCGGAATGTCCTGTTTGTTACCCAGGAGGAGTCGGTGATCGGGGTGGTGAACAGCAACGATTTGAAAAAACGGGTGGTAGCTGCCGGGGTGGATCCGTCGAGACCGGTGATGGAGGTGATGACCTCCCCCGTGGAGACCATCTCAGAAAAGGTGCTGCTGTATGAGGCGCTGCTGGCGTTAAAGAACAGGGGTGTTTCGCATCTGGCGACGTTTGATGCGAAAGGGAATATCAGCGGGGTGATCGGTCATGAGAATTTTTTGGAGATGCATCAGAATGCCATCAGCTTCCTGATACGCGAGATTGAGATTGCCGAAGATGTGAACCACCTGGCGCAGATCTACAAGCGGGTGCCGGTGCTGGTGAAGGCGCTGCTGGAGAGTGGCGACAGGACCGATAATATCAACCGGATTATTACATCGGTGGCCGATGCGATGCACAGGAGGGTAGTGGGATTTGCCATCGAGGAGATCGGACTGGCACCCTGCAGGTTTGCTTTTATGGTGATGGGCAGCGAGGGACGCGGGGAGCAGACGCTGGCGACGGATCAGGACAATGCCATTGTTTATGAAGATTTGAAAGAGGGTGGTGATGTTGCTGATAGTGGGAAAGGTAAGGTAGCCGGGAAGGGGAAAGCTGAAGGTGCCGGAGAAAGGGTAGGAGATGCGGCAGGTAATGCAGCTGGAGAAAATATCGGAGAGGGAGTTGGAGAAGGGGTCAGAGAAGAGGCAGGAAAAGTAACAGGAGAAAATATAGGAGAGGGGATTGCGGAAGAGGCAGGAAAAGTAGAAAGAAAGTCAGCCGGAGAAAATATCGGAGAGGGGTCAGGAGAAGAATCCGGCGATGAGATTCGGTCATACTTTTTGGAACTGGGAGAGCGGGTAAACAGTTACCTGCATACCATTGGTTACCAGTACTGCAAAGGCGAGGTGATGGCGAAGAACCCGAAATGGACACAGCCGCTGGAGCGGTGGAAGGACTATTTCACCGGGTGGATCAATACCAGCAATCCGCAGGACATTCTTGAGGCGGCGATCTTCTTCGATTTCAGGTTTATTCATGGCGATCAGCAGCTGGTGCAGCAGCTGCGGGAACATGTACACAAGGTTTCGGCGAACAAACCGGTGTTTTTCTACCACATGGCACAGGCAGTGCTGAAGTTCAAGCCGCCGATGAATATATTCGGCAGGATCGTGGGTCGGGATGCAGGGGCCGATGCGTTGGAGGTGGATATCAAGAAGGCGATGATGCCGGTACTTACTTTTATCAGGCTCTACGCGATTCGGGAGAACCTCGGGGCGACCAACAGCCTGGAGCGGCTGCATGCACTGGCGGAGCGGAAGAGTGTCGACAGTACGAGTTATGAAGAGCTGGTGCAGGGGTACGAGCTAATGATGCGCCTGCGGCTGAAGTTCCAGGTGGAGAGCATCTCGCAGAACGAGGAGCCCGGCAACATCATCGACCTGAACCGGCTCACCCGCATGGAGGGTGCCATGCTGAAGAAGACCTTCTCACAGGTCACCGACCTGCAGACCAAGGTAGGGTTTGAATTTAAGGGGTGATGAATTCTTTCCTTATGTCATTGAAAAGCCTTTTATCGATTCCATATTCCCTGGCATACTGACCGAACATAGATATCGCTTCGGCTACCTTATCAATAAGACTTTTGTAATTCTGAATATCATTTTTTTGCCCAATAATCTCCAGATCTTCCCTGGTAATACTGTCATATTTTCCATTTACCGACAGGGAGTGACTGTTAACATACGCCGGTGCTGCTAAATCGACACTAAAGGTTAAGTCGTATGCAGGTGCGAGTCTCCACGATCCATTCCGGTTCATGCAAAATGCAAAGTTTTTTGAATGATCGTCTACGTTTCGGGCTATAACGTTGAATACCATTCTAATATACTGTTCCCGAAGATCAGCATAAGGTAGCTTTAGTTGCCGGATTACTGAAAAAATATCTTCATAACTATCGTTGTTAGGAAGCATGGCTGCCATTGTTTGGGTGTGGATACGTTCATTGTGAACACGGTCGAAACGCTGTGTCAGGAAATGGGTCACATTTCCATAACTTCTCAGTTGAGAAGGCATCATTTTTATACCTGCGGCAATAGCCATTTTGTAATAGATATACTCTAATTTTCCGAAGGGATATGTTGAATGATCATCATATTTTAAAATGAAATGCTGATATCCTTCCGGAATGATTCCCTGACCGGAGATTATTTCACCACTCTTTTCATTTAAAGCTACAATTGCTTTAGGGCGTTTACCCCCTGGCGAGGAACTTATTTTAATCAGGTCCTGCCATAAAACCGAGTTTTCCTGGTCCAATATGGTGGTTTCTCTCTCATTTAAGACTTGCCGGGCAAATTCATATAATTTTTGAACATCAACGGTAAAGGCCATTTTGTCGCCCAGCTTATGTGCGGGCTCATAGGTTAATGCGCCCATTGCACGGTTTCCGATAAATGATAAGTGATCAACCGGTGTTGTTTTTTTTTCTGACAAATGGTTATCTCTTAACCAAGCTTTGAATAATGAATTCCCCCATTTATCCGGCAATGAGTCAGCAATCATTGGAGGTAACCCTTGATACAGTTTGTCCTTATTTCCCATCCATGGCATCTGTCGCTTGCTGCGGGAGGAATGGATAGACATGGTTAGAGGAGCAATATCCAGATTCCGGGTAAGAAAATCCGGGTCATATTCAAAAACTGCAACCCGGGCATTCTGATCCCACGACACATAACCTGCATCCAAATCCCATATTTTCACTTTTAGAACGTTCGACTCCATTTCGATTGCTATTATTTTTGCTTTTTATACAGTGCCCGCGGACTCTGAGGTAAATGGGGTAGTAATTTTTCAAATTCATCGAGACAGTCGATGGCACGGAGCAGCTTTATAAACGACGACATGGTAATTCCTGTGCTATTGCCTTTTTCAAATCCGCTGATGGTAAATATACTTAGCCCAGATTTATAGGCGACCTCCTTTTGCGTCATCCCAATTCGTTTCCTGTAGTCCCGAAAACGTCGCCCCAGATTTGTGATCAGCTCTGCCCCCGATTTTTCATATAGATCATCTTTCATAAGAATATAGATATACCAGCAAATATAATAAAAAATGATGGAAAAATGAAGATATAACTTAATTTATTATTCCATTAATACTTACCGACCTGCAGACCAAAGTCGGGTTTGAGTTTAAGGGGTGATGAAGGAACCGAAGTGCGGTGGACTGTTCCTGCTCGTTCGGTAACTTGTTCGGCAGTAAGTTTTCGGAACCATCATTAACCTGGACAGGCTCTTATTTCTTAATTCTTTTTCCTATTTTTTTATCATCAGGGTCTCTTCTACAATCCCAAACCATAATGATTAAAATTAATTGATCAAAAATTTCATATATAATTTGATAATCTCCAGTGATGAGAGCCCTCACTGAATTTAAATTGGTTTGTGTCCCTATTAATGGATTTCTAGATATATGACGAATGCTTTTATGTATTTTTGAGTTAAGCTTTTTACTATATATTGCAGAACCATTTCGTTCAATATAATAATCCAGTATATTAATTAGATCTGCTTTAGCACCTTGTGACCATTCTATTTTGAGGTTAGCCACTGATTTATTTGCTTTTGAAGTTCGTCATGAGAAATTGTATTACCTTCATTCAGATCTTGCCGGGATTTATATATTTGTTCCTTTTGGTAATCACTTAATTTGTAAATCCCCCCAATGACTTTAGATTCTACAATTGTTTTTAATGCAGTTAAAAATGATGTGTCTTCAATATGGGATAAATGCTCATTTATTATATGTCTAATTTCTGCCGAACTCATTATTATAATTCTTTTCTCAAAAATACAACTTTTTAAATGTTATTGCAATATTGTGCGGAATGCCCATTCAATCTGCTACAAATCATCTGTAAACCATTTATTTTTGCACATCTACTTCCTTACAAGCCCTTTGAAGTAGGCAACTATATCAGCAGGTCTTGTAAGCGTGAGCGAGCCCAATATAATATCAGGAGCCTAAGAGCTTTGAAGTAGGCAACTATATCAGCAGGTCTTGTAAGTTGTAGCTGCACAAAACTAAATGCATGAATAATCCAGGTTAAGATAAACAAGCGTATTAATTAAAATTTCCTATATTTGCAACATTGTTGCATTTAAAACGAGATTGCGATGTTCGATCCGGTTGCTATATTGCACGATCATAACCTAATGCGTACCAATTGCAGGGAGGGGATCCTGTCGGTTATTATGAAGGCCGGAGAGCCACTCTCGGAACAGCAGATCAGGGAGCGGCTGGAGGGAAATTACGACCGCACCACCTTCTACCGCTCATTCAAGGTACTGCAGGAGCGGAGGATCATCCATAAAATTGTGATCGACAACCAGTTTGTAAAATATGCACTCGACAACTCGGTTACACACAAGAGCAACCATGCACATTTCTATTGCGAGAAATGCGACAGTGTAAAGTGCCTTGACAATACCGCTGTGAATACACCTGAGTTGCCCGATGGATTTGTAGCCGGTAGCACCGAGATGATCATCAGGGGGTTTTGTAATACCTGTAAGACCAGATAACATGCCCCAGATCTCCATGAAATTCATTCTATGGCTGATCGCGGGATTGTGGCTCTGCCCCATCCCTCTGACCAGTCAAACATATACACTTTCCGGCAGGATAACGGACGAGAAGGATCGTCCGCTGCCCGGCGCATCGGTGATGATCGCTCCATCGAACGGTGGTGCTGTCACCGGCGGTGACGGACAGTTCCTGCTGGAAAATCTGCCTTCAGCAGAATACCTTTTTACGGTCGCTTTTCTTGGATATGAAAGGCATACCGAGAGGTTGTCTCTAAAAGATGACCTCTACCTGGAGGTGAAGCTTGTCCCCTCTTTTCAGTCGCTGCATGAAGTGGTGATTACCGATGATTATGCGGAGAAGCGGATCGCAGAGGACCCGCTCAGCATTGAGATCGTGAACGATGCCTTTTTGCGGCAGCACCTGGGTGGCAGTTTGATGCAGTCGATCGAGCGCCTTCCCGGGGTGAGCACGATCGATATCGGTCAGGGGCTGTCGAAGCCGGTGATCAGGGGACTTAGTTTCAACCGGGTGGTGGTGGCTGAGAATGGAATCAGGCATGAGGGTCAGCAATGGGGCGCCGACCACGGACTGGAGATTGACCAGTATGCCAACGACAGGATCGAGGTGATCAAAGGTCCCTCGTCGCTGATGCATGGATCGGATGCGATCGGGGGGGTGATCGATCTGAAGCAGCACGGTTTGCCGGAAAAGTACAGCGTTGGAGGAGCTGTTGATCTTACGGGTAAATCCAACAACGCGCTGCTGGGTAGTTCGGCCTCGCTGTTCGTGCGGGGAGCGGAGTTTTACATGACGCTGCGGGGTACATGGATGGACTATGGCGATTACAGGGTGCCGGCTGACAGTGTCGATATTTACTCCTACAGGGCACCGCTGCACGACCGGCAGATGCGGAACACTGCGGGGAATGAGAAGAACCTGCATTTTTCTGCCGGATATATCCAAAACGGCTTTTCCAGTCGCCTGTTTGTAAGCAATATTTCCGGGAGAAACGGGTTTTTCGCCAATGCACACGGACTGGAACCGCGGAGGGTGGATACGGTACTGCACGACCGTTCGTCGAGGGATATTCAGTATCCATTTCACAAGGTAAACCATCTGAAGGTGATCAGCCGGACGGCCTGGCGGAAGGAGGACCGCCACCTGGAGGTGGATCTGGGTTTTCAGCATAATTTCCGGCAGGAGTGGAGCGAATATGTGAGTCACGGGTATATGCCCGCACTGTTTCCCGACACGCTCAGCTTTCACCCTGATCTTGAAAGGGAGTTTGATAAAATGATTTACACCGGGAACATCCGGGGCGGGGTTCAACTTGGCGGGCGTTCGGAAGTAACTGCGGGAATCTCCGCCGAATACCAGGACAACGCCATCGACGGCAGGGGGTTTATCATCCCCGCCTTCACGCAGCAGGCCCTGGGCAGCTTTCTCTATCTCAAGCACTATTTGTCGGAAAACAGCCTGGTGCATGCCGGCATTCGTGTCGATGGCGGTCTTATCCGGACCGACAGCTACCATGACTGGTTTTCCAGTCAGCCAGATCCAGACAATGACTCCATCCGCCTCTTTCTGCAGCGTGCAGATGATTTGGAGCGGAGGTTTTCAAGTCACACCTGGTCGCTGGGGTACAACCTGAACCTCGATCATTTCTCTTTGAAGTTGAATGCCGGCAAGAGCTTCAGGATGCCTATTGCCAAGGAGCTGGCAGCCAACGGTGTGAACTATCACCGGTTCAGCTATGAGGTGGGGAACGCCGGTCTTGACCCGGAGGTTGCCTACCAGGTCGACGGCGGTGCGGAGTGGCACAACCGGAGGCTGGCCATTGGGATCACCCCGTTTGCCGGGTATTTCCCCAACTACATCTACCTCAATCCCGGGTACACACACGACAGGCTCTACGGCAACGGCAACCAGGTGTTCACCTATACGCAGAGCAGGGTGGCCCGCTATGGCGGAGAGATCCACGCCCATTACCAGCTGCTCGAATCATGGAAGCTGGGACTCATCGGAGAGTACATCTATTCGGTGCAGCTGTCGGGCGCAAAGCGAGGGTTTACGCTTCCCTTTTCTCCCCCGGCCTCTTTACTGCTGAACGCCAAATATTTGCGGGAGCAGGCATGGGTTTTCCGGGCGGGATACCTCTCCCTCGACGTTAGAATGGCAGCGGCGCAACAGCGTATCGTTCCCCCGGAAGAGATCACCGCCAGCTATGTGACGTTGAATTTGGGGGCAGGGGGCAAGGTGCTGGTTGGGAAGCAGGAGGTGTCTGTTTCTCTGCAGGTGAGAAATCTTTTGAACAATAAATATTTTAACCATACCAGCTATTACAGGCTGATCAATGTGCCGGAGCCGGGCAGGGGAGTTGTGGTAAATATCTCGGTGCCATTCGCCGGTGATATGGGAAATAGTAAATGAGAACATGATGGCTCTACCGTTGTTGGTTCGGCTGAAAATTCTTTAGTGAACACTAAATTTTAAAACGATGAAAACAAACAAAATGAAGAGTACAATTGTAAATAGTACATTGTTAATTGCTGCAGCGGTTGTTATGGCTTCCTGCGGTAAAACTGAAAAACCGGAGATCGGATCTTTCGAGTTGGGGTATGAAAACTCGAAGATCGCTTATGTGGGCGCCGATCTGCATATGGATGCAGAGATTGTTGCAGAGGGGAGGATCGATGTGATCCGCATTGAAATTCACCCGGAGGGGGACCATGCAAAGAAAGGGGTTCGTTCTGCTTTGGATGAGGGCGAATGGGAAGTGGACACAACATATACCAGATTTTCCGGGTTGAAGAACACCACCTTCCATGATGATATTGAGATCCCGGCAGATGCAGAGACCGGTCATTACCATTTCTATTTTGAGGTGACCGACATGGAGGGGTACCAGACGGTTATTGAAGAAGAACTTGAAATTAAAATACCTGATGATGAAGTTGCATCATTTGTTAACAAACATTAAATAAATAACTTATAAGTGATAAACTATAGAATTATTGGTCGTCCATTTATTCTTCTCCTGTTTATTTCCTCATGTGGATTGGGGGAGAATACAGATAAAGAAAAGCCATTCATTGATTTATCCATTCAGGATGCGTTTCCGGTGAATTGCGACACCTTGTATTTTGGAGAGTTATTTGACCTAAAATTAAAGTTTTCCGATAATGCCGGGTTGGGTTCTTACAGTATTGGTATACATAATAACTTTGACCATCATTCGCATACCACTGAAGTTACGGAATGTGATCTCGGTCCAAAGAAAGAGCCGGTTAATCCGATCACGTTTATTGGGGATTATGAAATTCCTGAAGGTGTAAAAGAATATGAGACGAATGTATCAATTCCTTTAGCTTCCGGCGATGGAAACGGGTTATATGATGAGGGCGATTATCATTTCTTTATCCGCCTCGTTGACAAGGAGGGCTGGTCGGCACAGAAAGGATTAAGCATTAAGATTTTACATAGGGACTGACAGGGCTTCATAGCTAATACCTGAAACTAGAATTAAAAATTAATATTTAACTATGTTACAAAGTAAACGCAGTTTTACTTAATTTAAGTTATAAAGTAAGTGCAAGTATCTTTAATATTGTGTAACAAAGTCAAGAATATATTCAGAGCGGTGAAGTTTCTATTGTAAATGCAAGGACAAGAGTTAAAGTTTCTATTTGTAAAAGAAGGATAGCTAGTATGTTGTCGAATTATACGATAGGTGACTTGCATGTGCCCCGGCTGCTTTATATTGAAAACAGAAGGAAAAGAGTTGCTTAAAGGATCGGGAATTCTTTATAGAATTTCAGTAGTCTGATCACTTCAGATCGCATTTCAGTCCGAACAAATCTTTTCATTTTGTTCTCCATTAACTCTCCCGTTCCATAAAGCAATCCCTTGTCGCCTGTATTTTCTATTTTTTCGATACACAGCTGGAGGTAATCAGAAAAAGGCATTTCCATTCGTGATTCAACTATTTCTCTGTTCACAGGTGTCTGCATTTGCATAAAGAACCAGCAATCGAAAATATCCCGATTGGCAAGTTCATTTCTGTCTAGCAAAGCACAGAGCTTATGCGCGAACATATCCGGCTGCACCATTACCCGAATATTGACACCCAACAGATTTTTAATTTCGTAGCTGTCATTAAATTGACGGTTTGAAATTTCGATCTTTAATTTTCGTTCGTTCACTCCATAATCGAGCACCACGATGGGTCCATAGAACTTTTTTGCCTCATCAAAAATTTTCCCATAGGCAAGAATGATTTTACGTACTTTCCTGTAAACAAGCTCCTCTTTCCCTGAGTCTGTCAGATTGAAATCCAAATCTATTGAAAATCGAGGGAGGTCATAGAACAGCATCATGGCAGTGCCACCTTTGAATCCAAGGGAGTTTGCCAGCGCAATGTCTGTATAGATATCCTTCAGTATTTGAACAAGGAAGAACCTGTGCCTGTTAATGTCAATCATTTTTCAGTAGTTTAAGTGCTCTTTCTGACAGCGTTTTTGATCCATAGAGTGGCAGAAGCTTTTTAACTGCAGGTATACTTACCGGATTAAGGTGGTCGAAATAGTATTTGCTGTTGAGATAGAGGAGGTCGAGGAATGCTCTTTCCGGGGAGGCGATGTTGACATGGTTTTCTTTTCTGATGATTCCTTCCGTATTTACCAGGATTTCACCTTTTATTTTCCGGAACCGGAAAGCTTGTCCGGCTACCTCGATGTTTCTGCTTAGATAACTTACCACTGTTACCCCCGGATCATATTGAAAAACTATGCCCGATTGTTGCAGCACATATTCAAGGGATATATAGGCAGGTTTGTAGATGAGACATCCAAGCTCCTCTGTATTATAATCAGTCTTGGCATAGATTCCTTTTCGGAGATTTAACAGATTTCCGGTTTGTACATAATAGTTCAGTTTCTTATTCAGCGACATAAAGTCTGATTCGCCTGTCAGCATAGCAATATCAACCAGGCGAAATATAGTGCGTGGATCCTTGTAAATTGTTAACAAGGTGTTTTTATTTTGTGATCCAATCATCCTAAAATATCGTATGTATAGTTCACAAAACTACTAAAACATATTGAAAAGAGCAAGCTATTTTTGAATGGTTCTTTCCACCTCACTGCCCCACCAGTTGTTGCCGGGATCGAAGTCCTTTGAAAGGAACTTCATTCTCTGTGCCTCAAGTTGAGGCAGGCGAACGTTGTGCACCTTTACCAGATACGCTTCTTCCAGTGCTTCATCGTAGAGCGGATCGTGCACAGGGAACTTCGCCCCAACGGCATCCAGGTAACCGAACAGCTGTTCATGGAGCTGGCTGACCAGTGCAGGGTGGTCGGCCGCTACATCATTGTGCTCCTCTCCGTCCGACGCCAGGTTATACAGCTCCACCCGGTCATCTTCATAGTAGTGGATCAGTTTCCAGTCACCCAGCCGGATGATCGAGCTCGGCTCACCGCCCTGGTTCCCGTAATGCGGGTAGTGCCAGTAGAGGGGCCTGTCGGGGATCGCTTCACCGCGTAAAGCCGGAACCAGGCTAATTCCATCCAGGTGTTCGTTCGGACGCAGCTCTTTGCCTGTCAGTTCAAGAATCGTCGGATAGAAATCGGTACCTGTTGCAGGAACGGAAGAGCTCTTTCCTGCAAGACCGAGCCACGGTACCTTGATGAAATAGGGCTCCCGGATTCCCCCTTCGAACTGGTACCCTTTGCCTCCCCTCAGCGGCAGGTTGGAGGTGGCGAATGCATCGCCGGCTGATACCCCGCCATTGTCAGATGTGAAAATGACGATCGTGTTCTCCGCCAGTCCCAATTCTTCGAGCAGCTCCAGCACGTGACCCACTGCATCGTCCGTCATCTCCACCAGTCCGGCATACACCGGGTTGTCCTGCACCACCCGCATGGGTAAAAATTTCTTCATCTCGAAGCCCGGCTCGGCGATCCCCATCTCTTCTGCTTTATCCCTGTATTTCGCCCATTTTTCCTCTGTTGTCTGAATGGGAGCATGCACAGCATAAAAGGAGAGAAAGGCAAAAAATGGGGCGTCTTTATGTTCCCGGATAAACTTCTCGGTCTCCTGAGCCAGCTTCATAGGCAGGCTCATCCCTTTTTCACCTTCGTAATCCTCCATTTTGGGATTATTGAAAGGGGAGAAAAAGCCACCGGTATATGGTCCGCCGGCATGGAAGCCACCCTGATTAATATCAAAGCCATGATCGGTCGGAAGCGATCCTTCCCCACCAATGTGCCATTTCCCTGCATAAAAGGTAGCATAACCAGCCTCCTTCATCGCTTCAGGAAGGGTGGTGTAAGCATGTGGCAGGTGATCGCCATTCTCAGGCGGTAGTAGTTTATTAAACCGCCCGGCTTTTCTCCAATCCTCGCCGGTTTTCGCACCGATCCAGTCGGTAATTCCGTGCCGGGCGGGTGACTTTCCCGACATGATACTGGCACGGGAGGGGCTGCAGACCTGACAGGTGGCATAGCCCTGGGTGAAAACCATGCTTTCAGCCGCCAGGCGATCAATATTTGGTGTTTCGTAGTATTCACTGCCTGTGAAGCCCAGGTCGTGGTAACCCAGGTCATCCACCAGAATAAACAGCACGTTTGGTTTTTCGGGGGTGCGCTGTTGGCAGCTGCTGACCGTCAGCAAAACAGTGGCGAAAAAGGTGATTGCAAATTTCATAAGGTATTACTTAGTTCGAGACACAAAGTTAATAAGAAAAATGATTCGATAAGCCACTCATTATTGATTGGAAGAGTTCCTCATTATTGGTAAACAGAACACTTCATTAACAGGGTTAGGAGATGACTGTGTTAATGAGAATGATATTTCTGGCCGTTTACCTCCTGTGCCAAAAACATGTCGTATTCGGTTTTGTCGAGCGGATAATCCCAGCAGCCCATCCTGTGAAACATGTTTCCACCGAAGCCGCTTTTGAACCGGTAGAGGCCATGCATCGGGTGTGACCGGTAGCCGTTGGGTGCGACGCCGAACATGTCGTACTCCTCGCAGCCCGCCTCGCCAGCCAATCGGATTGCCTCCCATTGGATCGCATAGGTGGCCATCAGGTTTCTTTTGTGGTCAGATGAAGCGCCGTAGAGGTAGGTGGCTCTTTTGCCCGATACCACCAGGAACATCGCTGCCAGGAATTCTCCTTCATGATCGGCCATAAGCAGACGTACATCCACATCGCCGGAATTGTATTGATGCTGGTTCTTCAGTACCGTCCAAAAATACGCTTTGCTGTGGAGGGTAACCCCGTTTCTTAGGGCGGTCTCCCGGTAAAGGGCATACCAGGTGTCGAGTTGCTCCGGACCATAGCTTTTAACGCTGACGCCCCTGCGTGCCGATAGTCCGATGTTGTAGCGGGTTTTGGGTTTCATCTTTTGCAGGAGTGTTTTTTGGTCATGCTTCAGGTTCAGGAAGATCGTGTTGGCCGGCAGGTTGTTGCTCATGCTTTTATGCAGGTTCCAGTTGTGGGTGTTGAAGTTGACCCTGAATTCCTGACTGGTACTTTCGGGGGCCCCGAGCCAGTTCCCGGCTTCGTCAAAACAGTCCTCCTCCACCGCCCACTGGCTTTCCCACGGCAGATCGTACCTGATCATGATACAGCTGGAGGGGAGTTGCGGGTGGAGTACCTCGGAGAGTTCCTCCAAAAAGAGTCCCTGGTTTTCGAATTCCGGTTCGTCGGTCGGACCGTAGGGTATATAGGCGACGCAGTGTTCCTGGTCGATCTGTCTGATCAGTACCAGCAGATCGCCGGTGGTGTGGTGATCGGGCAACCAGCCGGGGTGCAGCAGATTATCGGAGGCGGCGTAATCAAAAGCGACAGGTTTAATGCCTTGTTGTTCCTTCACACCAGCCCAGAACGATGTCTGCTGAACAATGTTGCAACGGTTTATTTCCTCTGGTTTCTTTGGTTCAATTTTACAGTACATGCTTCGGTGTTTCCTGATCGGTTGCAAAGGTAAAGATGGTTATCCGAACAGCGAAAAAATAGGGAGTTTATTTTGGTTGCCATTTTCCATTTGCAGAATAGTAGTTGTTTTTGATATTTGTGAAGAAGCATATTGTTTTGCGTAATATTAAGCTATTTATTGATTAGTTGCCAGTAACCGCCTTTGGCTGGGCCAATTCTTTTGATGAGTTCATTATTTTTTAATTTTTCAATATCTCGAATAACTGTGCATCTGGTTATATTAAGTTTTTCAGCTATCTCGTCAATTGTTAATCTGTTGTTGGATTTGAGTAAACTAAGTATCAAATCGACTCTTTTATATGTAGTTGTTTCGGTGACATTTTCGGTGACATCTGTCTTTGAGTCTTCAGAAAATAAAGTTTTCATAAAACCTTCTGAAATGTTTCCAAATTGGGGTGGTTTTGCTTTTAATCTCATTTATCCAATTTTGAATAGATTCAGTATTCAATTCAAAACCAGATATTTTTCCTGTAGGACTAATGCCTACTATAACCTTTCCCCCCGATGTATTAGCGAAAGCTACAAGGGTTTCAATTACCTCTTTATTAAAGGTGTTTTTGAACTCAAGTGTTTCGCTTTCTCCAAAAGAGATAAGATTTAAAATGTCGGATGGTTGTAGCATTTAAAAATTTTTGCGTTCTGCGTTTTAGGTTTTATGTACAAAGTTCAAGGTTCAACACTCATCAATTGCCGTTGCTATTGCAGCTGTGTTACGATAATATTAACTGATATTTTGAATACTGCTTCCTACCTGGAATTCGGAACAGCCGAGGAGAGGGCCACAGAAGAAGCCAGAATAGCCACAGACCCACTTCATGGCCATTCAATACTAGATGTAGGACGGCTGGGTTGTCATTGATCAAATGGCCTGAGTATATCGTTGTATTTGTTTTGTTCGATGCTGTTCATTAAATTATTAATCTACTATTATAGGTTTCAACTCAGCCTGATATTCGGGATTCTGCTGAAGTGTTTAACGTTCAATGTTTTTACAGTCAGATTGTTTGCGATTGCTGTTGCTGCGATGAAAATATCTCTAAACTCTATAATTTTATTCGATTGACGCAATGTATGGTATATTTCTCCTGCTTTTTTTGCTACCGTTTCATTGAACGACAATACCGGAATATCATCGGTTAAGATGCTGATATCGTTTAATTTTTCAAGGCTGATAGCTCCCATTAGTAATTCGTACAGGGTTACTGCCGATATAAATAACTGATTTTCTTCGGGAATGCGAAACAGGATTGTTTCCGTTTTGTTTTTTGCTCTTAAAAATTCAACGAAAACAGATGTGTCGATTACCATTCCTGTATTTTCCATTGACTGAATGCTTTTTGATTTTTTTCAATTAATTTACAGTCTTCATCGGACCATGTTGAAACAGCGAGGATTTTTTCCTTGTAACCGGTCAGTAAATTTTTCTTGTCATTTTTTTGCCGGCTTAGCAGAAAGTCAAGAAAGTCGTTCAACTCCTGTCTTCTGGTTTTGTTTAATTTACTGTATTTAATTGCGATATCGTTCATTGCCTGTTTTTTATGTAAATATATATTTGCAGTTAAAAATTAAATTAGCCCGTAGTTTTTCCGGTATCTGTCTAAATCCTTTCCCACACATTTTCAGGTAAAGAAGATATGCTTCGTATTCAGCATTTGTCATTTTTACGGTAATCATAGCCATCTATTTAAAGTATTGTTGCAAATTTAATGATATATATTCAATATTTAAAGCCATCCGTCTGTTAGTTTCTTATCCAAAATCCCTTTCACATCGTAAAAGCCGGGTGCGTAATTGCTTCGGCCAGGTTTTCGCGTTTGCCGGTAGCAAAATTATCGAGGCAAATTACTGTGTTTCCCTATTGCAGGAAATGGTCAACCAGGTTACTGCCTATAAAGCCTGCACCTCCGGTAATGAGGATTTTCATAATTGACTAAGTGCTAAAAATTATTCGTATGTTGTTTTGGCGTGTTTACCGGCAGGTTGTTGCTCATGCTTTTATGCAGGTTCCAGTTGTGGGTGTTGAAGTTGACCCTGAATTCCTGACTGGTACTTTCGGGGGCCCCGAGCCAGTTCCCGGCTTCGTCAAAACAGTCCTCCTCCACCGCCCACTGGCTTTCCCACGGCAGATCGTACCTGATCATGATACAGCTGGAGGGGAGTTGCGGGTGGAGTACCTCGGAGAGTTCCTCCAAAAAGAGTCCCTGGTTTTCGAATTCCGGTTCGTCGGTCGGACCGTAGGGTATATAGGCGACGCAGTGTTCCTGGTCGATCTGTCTGATCAGTACCAGCAGATCGCCGGTGGTGTGGTGATCGGGCAACCAGCCGGGGTGCAGCAGATTATCGGAGGCGGCGTAATCAAAAGCGACAGGTTTAATGCCTTGTTGTTCCTTCACACCAGCCCAGAACGATGTCTGCTGAACAATGTTGCAACGGTTTATTTCCTCTGGTTTCTTTGGTTCAATTTTACAGTACATGCATCGGTGTTTCCTGATCGGTTGCAAAGGTATACATGGTTATCCGAACAGCGAAAAAATGGGGACTTTATTTGATGATGGCGGTAACCTGAAAGGCTGACCAGTTCCGGGTGGTCGGCCGCTACATCATGGGTTAGGAGATAGATAGTCCTGGATATCTGGTCTGCACTGCTTCAGGACAGTTTATTCTTGCTTAAAGCGGCTTTTATTATTAATTTGCGGACCATTGTGATGATGGATGGGAGTTACACGATATTGCTTATGGAAGGTTGAACTTTTACTTTTACCACCTTACAACAGCAGATCGAATAAGACATGAAATGTCCTGGAAAGTTAAGTTTTTGCTTTTACCAAAGGATGGATCACTTTATTATATGATGCTCTGTACCATCCTCACACGCAAAAGGTTCTAAAATTTAATTTTATTAAACATGTTAAGAAAATTACTGCTATTTACTACTGTCTTGCTGCTGGTAGCAAGTTGTTCGACAAGGGATGAAGCGACTTCTCCCGATCCGAATATCCTGATTATCTATGCCGATGATGTGGGTCTCGGGGACATCAGTTGCTATGGATCGGAGTTGATCAACACACCAAACATCGACGCCATTGCCGAAAACGGAATCCGTTTCACCAACGCGTATGCCACCTCGGGCATGTGCACACCGAGCCGCTTCTCCCTGCTTACAGGGATTTACGCATTCCGGTTACCGGGATCGGGAATTTTATCGGCCGAGGACCCGTTGTGTATTGAGCCGGGTAGCTTTACCTTGCCGGAGATGCTGCGGCAGAATGGATACCGGACAAGCATTGTTGGAAAGTGGCACCTCGGATTGGGGGAGTCGTTCGGCAGTGTCGACTGGAATGCAGATATAAAGCCTGGTCCGCTGGAAGTAGGATTTGATGAATCCTACCTGTTGCCTGTTACCAACGACAGGGTGCCAACGGTATATGTGGATGGTCACCGTGTGGATAACCTGGATCCGGGCGATCCACTGTTGGTGAAGTACCCGGATGAGGCGCACCACGCTTACCAGGAGCAAGAGTTTGGACAGTATGGTGCCGGACAAAGTGATGCGTTGGTGGGGGACCTGCCAACCGGTTTGAGTAATCCTGAGATGTTGCGATACAGCGCAGATGTACAGCACTCCGGGACGATTGTGAACGGTGTAAGCAGGATCGGTCACATGGCCGGTGGTAAATCAGCATGGTGGAATGATGAAACGATGACAGGGCTGTTTGCATCGAAGGCGAAGGATTTTATTACCCGCGAAAGTGAGCAGCCCTTCTTTTTGTTTCTCTCCATGCACCAGAACCATGTGCCAAGGATTCCCAATCCGGCTTTTGCCGGGACTAGCGGTGCAGGATTAAGGGGTGATGCTGTTGTGGAGCTTGACTGGATCGTTGGGGAGATGGTGAGGGTGCTTGAGGAAGCCGGCAAGTTGGAGAATACCTTGATCATTTTCAGCAGTGACAACGGTCCGGTTTTATTTGACGGGTACAATGACGGGGCGCTGGAGAACCACAATGGGCATGATCCCTCAGGCGGTCTCAGGGGCGGAAAGTACATTGCTTACGAAGCTGCCACCCGCATGCCTACGCTTCTGCAATGGCCCGCCCGTGTAAAACCGGGAATTACATCAGATGCATTGGTCAGTCAGGTCGACCTGCTGGCATCTCTGACTGCACTGGTAGGAGGAGAACTGCCTTTAAGCTTGCTTACCGACAGTGAAGATCTGCTTTCAGCCTGGCTGGGAGAATCTAAAGAGGGAAAAGAGTATGTCATTCAGCAATCAAGCGACGGACTCGGCATCAGGAGGGGGAACTGGAAATATATTGAACCTTCTGAGCGGTCGGCCTGGGCCTATAACAGGCATAACCTGGGAGCGCCAAATAAAATGCATATCGCGATGCCGGAGGCAGGGGCGCTTCTTTTCAACCTGGAAGATGATCCGATGGAGATGAATAACCTGGCGGAGCAGCATCCCGATGTGCTCAGTGAGATGGCTGCGTTGCTTGAAAAAGTAAAACAGGAATTCACGTTGGAGTAGGATGATGAACTGGTAGATTACCCATTGTCAGCGCACATGATACTTCTGTCCGTTTACCTCCTGTGCCAGGAACATGTCATACTCGGTTTTGTTGAGCGGATAATCCCCGCAGCCCATCCTGTGAAACATGTTTCCACCGAAGCCGCTTTTGAACCGGTAGAGGCCATGCATTGGGTGTGACCGGTACCTGATCATGATACAGCTGGAGGGGAGTCGCGGGCGGAGTACCTCGGAGAGTTCCTCCAAAAAGAGTCCTTGGTTTTAAAGCTTGGTTCTTTTAGTCACTAAAAAACTTTCAATTGCATAAAATGGAAGGGATATAATAGGATTGCCCTTT
>JBBDUV010000083.1:0-3939 GCA_040903745.1 Bacteroidales bacterium
TGCACGTTGTATGGAAAAGGCCGATAAACCTATTATTGTACCGTGGGATTTTACAGATGTTGCCCAGAATGCATTTCTACATGCGTTAAATTTTTCCAAAACCCTCGGATCCCGTATTGCATTGCTGCACATTGTCGATGATGATAAGGACATTCCTGAAAAGGAAAAATCCCTGGAAGAGGCAGCCACTAATCTTTCCAAAGAGTTTGGCAAAAGGCCCCACTGCATTGTAAAAGAGGGATCTATCTTTACCACAATAGATGAGGTTGCCAAACTGTACAACGCGGAGATGATTATCATGGGGACCCACGGAATCAAAGGTGCTCAGAAACTTTTCGGCAGCAGGGCAGTGAAGGTGGTTGTCTCCTCCCGCATACCATTTCTAATCGTACAGGACAAACCTGTTAACGACAAGCTGGAGACCATTTTGCTTCCCATTGACTTTAAAAGGGAGAACAAGGAGAAGGCAAACTGGATCTATTATCTCTCAACCAGGTTTGAAGAGAAGGTCACAATCTTTAAGTCACACCCGAGGGACAAAGGATTTAAAAAGAAATTGCAATCCAATATGCGGTATATTGAAAATTTCCTGAAAACGAGGGATGTGGACTACGACACTGTAGCTTGTAAGGGCAAAAAGAAATTCAAGAAGGAGGTGGTCGAGTATGCCAAAGAGAATAATTTTGACATGATCCTGATCATGGCAACCCGCGATATTACCTTCTTTGATTACCTGCTTGGGGCTCCTGAACAGTACATTATCGCCAACAAGTATAACCTGCCAGTCATGTGCATCAACCCCCGGCCCCGCAAGATCTCAGGTGGATTCAGGGCCACGGGAGGTTAATAGCATTCTTAAACTAAATATTTTTACGGGCCGTAATCTATGCGGCCTTTTTTAATTATGAGAGAATTGGTATTTGCCACAAACAACGGGCATAAACTGCAAGAGATCAGAAGCATGCTCAACCCGGGATATCGTATTTCCGGACTGGCCGAAAAGGGAATCATTGAAGAGATCCCCGAGGATCATTTTACACTGGAAGAAAATGCTTTTCAGAAGGCGGAGTTTGTTTGGAAAAGAGTGGGTTCCTCCTGCTTTGCCGACGACACCGGGCTGGAAATTGATGCGCTCCAGGGGGAGCCCGGAGTCTTCTCCGCCAGGTACTCACTGATCGGTCAACCGGTCTACTCCGAAATGGAAGTGACTGCCGGGAATATCAGGAAGGTACTGGAAAAGCTGCATGGAGAAACAAACAGGAAAGCAAGGTTCAGAACCGTCATTGCATTGATCATGGATGGCCATCACCATTCATTTGAAGGAGCTGTAGACGGATCCATTACAGATGAGGGATGCGGCAGAGGAGGATTCGGTTATGACCCCATCTTTATCCCCGATGGCAGCCGGCTCACCTTCGCGGAGATGGAGCCCTCCCATAAAAACAGGATCAGTCACCGCGCCCTGGCCGTTAAAAAACTTGTTAATTTTCTTACATCAACAGATCCTTCAGATGGTTTGGTGTAATATCTTTACCATTTCTACGTATAATATAACATGATTGATCGGTTGAACCCAAAGCTTTATATTCTCCTGCTGCTGCTGGCATCTGTTTCCAAGATGCATCTTTCTGCCCAGATTGCCGTGGGTGAATGGCGCACCCACCTGCCTTACCAGTCGGCAAATATTGTAATGGTTACAGATAACAAAGCCTTTTGTTCCACTACAGGGGGATTGTTCTATTACGGATTGGACGACAACAGCCTTGAAAAGCTTTCAAAAACGGAAGGACTATCAGATAACGGCGTGATTGCCATGCACTGGAGCGAAGAAGATCAGCTGGCCCTGCTTGCCTACAGCAACGCCAACCTGGATATCCTAAAGGGAAACCAGATTATCAATATTCCGGATATCATGAAAAAGCAGATCCCGGGCGACAAGTCCGTGTACAATATCTCCTTCCTCGATGGCAATGCCTACCTGTCGTGCGGATTCGGAATCGTGGTGCTTGATCTGATCAGACTGGAAATCAGGGAGACATACTTTATAGGCGACAATGGCAGTCAGCTAAAAATTAACCAGACAGCCTCAGACGGAACCTTTATTTATGCTGCAACCGATAATGGGGTGAAGAGGGCGGAGCTTGCCAACCCTTTTCTTATCGACTTCAATTCCTGGGAGCTGATCGCGGATCTTCCCGATCCGAACGGAGCCTATACCGGGGTAGCCTTCTTTAACGGCAGGTTGTTCGTGGTCCATAACGAGCCATCAGGCGGTAAACGTGTCTATTACCTGGACGGAACGTGGAAGGAATTTTCCGGGATGGCAGGAGATGATTGTAATGAGCTCAGAAAGGTCGGTGATTATCTTCTCTTTACCGGAAAAGAGGGTGTTCGCATCATGAGCAAGGATTTTATTGTGATGAAACAACACGATACCGGGAACCCCAGATCGGCGGAGGTCGATCGTGATGGGATTCTCTGGGTGGCCGACAACGGGAGGGGACTGGTCCGGGTTGATGCAGGGGGCACAGAGATGGCTGTAAAGCCAAACGGACCAAGGTCGGAGATCGGTTATGATATGGCATCCGGAGGAGGGGTATTGTATACGGTAACAGGCGGGGTGACTGCCAACTGGAACAATCTTTTCAGCCCCGGTGTTTTACAGACCTTCAGTGATCAGACCTGGAGCGATACCTACAACAGTGATTTTCGTGATCTGATTGTTCTGGCTGTCGACCCGGAGGATCATGCGCACCTCTATGCGGCATCATGGGGTTACGGCCTGGTGGAATACCATGAAGGGGTGCCGCAAAAGGTACATAACGAAACAAACAGCACGTTAAGAAGTATCTTGCCGGGAGGCGATTTTATCCGGCTCGGCGGGGTGGCATTAGATGGGGATAACAACCTGTGGATGACCAACACCGGGGTTGCCGAACCTATTTCTGTGTTCAAGAGGGATGGGACCTGGTTAAGTTACAGCACAGACGGTATATTAAGCGATTTTAATGCGTTGGGAGCCATCCTTTTCACTGAAGCGGGTCATTTGTGGGGGATCATACCCAGGGGGCGCGGACTGTTCGCACTGAATTTTAACGGAACGCCTGAAAATACGGACGATGATGAGTACAGGCTCGTAAGTGTACAGGACGAAAACGGCCAGGTGATCACCAATGAGGTCTACTCTTTCGCGGAGGACCTGAACGGCAACCTGTGGCTCGGTACCAACCAGGGGATCCTGGTCATATACAGTCCCGGTCAGCTCTTCCCCGGCGGATCGGTTTTTGCCCGGGAGATACTGGTACCCAGGGACGATGGTACTGAATATGCCGACCCGTTGCTGGAGACGCAGAAGATCACCTCCATCGTTGTGGACGGTGCCAACAGGAAGTGGATCGGTACGGCAGCAGGCGGAGCGTTTCTTGTATCGGAGGATGGACGTGAGCAAATCTATAATTTCAATACCGGAAACAGTCCGATTCTATCCAACAGCATTCTGGATATCTGTGTCGATGGCAAAACGGGAGAGGTTTTTTTCGGTACGGATAAAGGAATTATCTCATTTCGCGGCACTGCAACAGCCGGTGCATCTGACTATTCAAATGTGAAAGTATTCCCGAACCCGGTCAGGGAGACCTATCACGGTCCGATCGCCATCAGCGGACTGCTTGCGGAAACAACCGTAAAGATTACCGATATGGGAGGGAATTTAGTAAGAGAATTGAGATCCGATGGCGGTCAGGCCATATGGGACGGCAATGATTTTAACGGACAGCGTGTCGCCACCGGGGTATACCTGGTATTCATGGCCAACAGGAAACCAACAGCGGCCCATGTAACCAAGATCCTGTTTATCCATTGAGTTGTTAGTCAGCATAAATAAGCTAATTTTGCGGGATGCTTCAAAAAACCAGGGCGATAATACTTCATGCGGTGAAG
>JBBDUV010000084.1:0-3900 GCA_040903745.1 Bacteroidales bacterium
CAGGATGCCAATTTCTTTGCGGCGTTCATTTACGTTAGCCCAAATATAGTTACCTATTGATATTCCGCCTACGAACAGGATAATGATCAGAAAAACAAGTGACAATCGGTTCATTAGTTGGTTGGTTTCAATTTGTGTTGATACAATCTGACCAATTGTGGTTATTCGCGTATCGGGCAGAATATTTCTCATTTTCCCCAGTAAGCCATCAGAAATTTCGCTGCAGCATCCCATAATTTCTATGGCACTGATTTGGTCTCCTGTACCTAATAAATCCTGCACAACATTCAGGTTTACAAATACGCGGTCATCATCTACCGTCCCTGTTTCCGGAAGCACTTTGGCAATATGGAAGTCTTTACCTTCAATAGTGAGTTTATCCCCTTCGGTTAAATCCATACGCTGTGAAATGGAAGAACCAATAAAACAATCAAACGCATTTAGTTTATCAATGCCTTTGCGTTGCAGTTTTTCATCAGCATATTTCTTCGGGCCGGTTGGAGCACAACTGGCGGCTACCTGTTCTCCTACAATACCACCTTGTTGCCATATGGGTTTTGAAGCAATTTCGTTTTTTGGTAAAATGCCGGTAAGCACTACTTTTTGTCCATTTACTTCAATTCGTCTGGTAAGCTTTGGTGAGAGGTTATCCACACCAGGTAGGGTAGAGGTGACCAGTTTTTCTACGTAGCTTTCTGGGAAAGTAGGTGCATCAATATCTGCTGTATAGTAGTTGTCGACACTGGCGGCCTGGGGTAAAATTAAAATATTTGCCCCCAGGTTATCTAGGTTTACGGCAACTGCTTTTTCCGATACAACTGAGATGGAGCGGATTCCTACTATAACTCCTATCCCGAGTGTTATAGCCAGTAAACCGGAGACCAGCTGCGACTTACGATGCCATAACTCTTTCAGGGTTAATTCTGATAACCTCATAATTAATGGTTTAAAAAATTTTTGAATTAGAGCAGAGCTGGTTCGATTGACAAGGTTCTATTTATTGCTCACACCCGGCAGGGCCACAACCCGGACCACAACCACTTCTTACAGGAGTATTAGCGGCGGTTACCAGTTTATCTGAATCAGGAATGCCGACCGATGTCCCTGCCACCTGGCCTTGTTTGTTTATTACCAGCGTGATTGATTCTGTCGCAAGTGCCTTGTCTATACGAACTTGTTTCATGAAACCGGATTCCCTGTTATCGTCCAAGTCTACCTCGATAAAAACCGCATCATTATTCAATTTTGCAACAGCCTCCTTCGTATTTTTAATCACTTCAGATCTGTCTGTAAACGATTTTTTTGAGAATACCACAATAGCATTTTTATTGTTTTCGATCGCTGCGTACACCTTTTCCAACATCGGTGATGGTACAAGCTCTGCAACATTTTCTGCTGTAGCCTGATTAAGAATGCGCCCTCCAGTTAATGTCCCATTTGGCGAGAATACTAATATCAAGGGAACAGGGGCTCCAGATAAGCGCCACTCATCAACCAGCTCTGCATTGACTGCATCATCACGGTTCATTTCAAGGACAACGGCATTTTTATAAATATTTTTTGCTTCTTTGGCAAGGGAAACGGCTTTTTCAGTTTCTGTATTACCATTTTCAGTTACAACTAAAAAAGCAGCCTTTTTGGTGGCCTGTGCTTTTTCGAGTTCTTTTTTGACAGGAGATGCATTCATCCCGGTAGTCTCAATTTCTTCTGTCATACTTACTGAAACGACGGGCACATTTTCATTGGATGCTACACCTTCGGCATTCGAATTGCTACATGCATTCAGGTTGAGAATACTTCCTGCAATAAGAGACAGAAATAATTGTTGTTTGATGGGTTTCATAAGATAGATGTTTATTTATCAATTGTGATTAATTGTTTAATACTTGTAATTTTTTCGTCTTTGGGTTTGCTGTTACATTCGGTATTATCCAATCTTATTGGTTTAAAGAAGGCGTCAAACATTGAAGTATATTTCTCAATGACTGATCCGCACAGGCAATAATTGATTTTAAGACCGTCTATTGTGCCATGTATCAATCCCAAATCCTTTAATTCTTTGAGGTGCTGTGAAACGGTTGTCCGACTCAAAGGAATGTTATCGGAAATGTTGCCCGAAATACAGGTCTTTGTTTCTGCCAGATATTCCAGAATAGCCAGCCTTGCTGGATGAGAGATAGCTTTTGAAAATTTGGCAAGTTCCTGAAGTGAAATGTCGAATTTTTCTGACTTGTTCAATGTATCTTATTTTTAATGTCGTAAACATACAACATAGATTAGACATAAACAAGTTAAGATGTTAATAATTCAAACGATGTTAGTTGGATGACTAGTAACAGACAGGTTACCCCTGGTACTGGTAGCAGCAATTGTAAATATTACCTGGAACTGTTCCCTGATTTATAAAACAATTTTCCGGTAACCAGCAATCCGCCAAACACGAAGAGGGCGAATATCAGGCTGCTGACGGCCAGTTGCATTCCCCCGGAAATGACATGTCCACTGGTGCAGCCACCGGCCATACGGGCCCCAAAGAGCAATAAAAATCCGCCGATAAATGACCATACTGCCCGTTTTACTGGTGTATGACCTTTATATTTGATCCAATGTGCATGTATCATGCTTAGCCTGAACTCTTTTTTCAACAGAGAGAATACCAGGCCGGCCAGGAAGGCCCCTGATAAAAAGACCAACTCCCAGTTTCCGGATCTCTCCACTTTTTGAAAATAGGGATGATCAGTCAGTCCACTCAGCAGTCCGGCCAGGTAGGGATAGGTTGAAGAAGCACCTACCACACGGTCGGTAGTGGAATACAGGAAAACAATTGCAACAACTACGGCAAGACCAACCGCAGAGTGGAGCCATTTGTAACTTGTCTTGCCGTCCAGCTTATCAAGCCACAGGGCAATTCCCATAAAGATCCCTCCCAAAATGATCAGAAAGAGGTAAAACAAAAATCCCTCTCCGGCGATAGAATGGAGGGAGATATCTCCCAGGTCGGGACCGAGAATCGCCTCTATCCCGGGCCACAACAGGGTAAATACCAACGCCCCGGCAATTCCGCCAATGATACCGGTGAGCGCATCCAGCGATCCTTGTCCCAGGGAGATGGGCAGGGTGCCCGGACAATACCCCAGGATCGCCATTCCTGCACCAAAGATGATGCCTCCCAGTATCACCCCACCCAGTAAAACAGGCTTGATATGATAGGAAGCAAGGCCAAGGGAAATTTCCAGGTTGATCAGAATTGCCCCCAGGCCAATTGCAAAAGCAATGGTTTTGGCTACGGTGAGGTTTTCGAGCGTAGCCATACCCGCAATGGTGTTGTATTTATTCAGGTTCGCGTGTTGCAGGAAGGCGCCGAATAGAAAGCCGAAAAATAGTATGAGCATCATGGTTTAAATCATTTGTATATATATAACAATTTTGTCTCAAGTACCTGTTCTATCTCCGGTTCATGTGCACCAATAGGGTCAGAATTCCTGACCCCATCTCTGGAGATCAGCATGTTGCGTCTTAGTTCTCACAGACAAAAGATATAGTAAATGAACCGGCAAAAATCAGTTATGTTGCAGATGCTTCTGATTTTTCTGAGGATATAAAGATGGTAAATTATCAGTTATTGTTCAAGTTTACACTTGACCTTTAATTAACTAATTTACGTATCTTTACAATGGGAAAGTTTAGCAGGTATATTGCAATGGCAGATTCGTTTAATCATATTAAATCGGAGCTTTTCAGGAAGTTGCAGGATCAAAATGCATTTTGGTCCTATTCAAATCCTGAACCAGTTGATTTATCAAATTCGGATCTTATTGAAAAGGTTATTGTACATCTTGATAAACGTGAAATAAAGTTACTTTTTAAGCTGTTCCCGAAACATTACATTCAGAAAGTATG
>JBBDUV010000085.1:0-3816 GCA_040903745.1 Bacteroidales bacterium
TCAGAAAAAGGGAGCGTTTCATAAAGAAAAGGGTTGGTGTGATCCTGTCGGGCGGAAATGTTGATCTGACGAATTTGCCATTTTGAATTTGATCGTTGAAAAATAAAGAGAAATAATTGGTTTTTTCGGGGCTTAAAATTCTTATTGATAACCAGATAGAAAAATAATATCGGGGGTGCTCAAAAAAAAATGAAAAATGATACGATATTTCCCGTTCCCGACATATTAACAGAGAAAAAACGATGGCACAAAAAGACTTCATTCATGTTTTAGCGCGGATGGACAAGATGATCCGTATGAGATCCACAGGCAGCCCTGAGGATTTCGCGGGCCGCCTGTACATATCGGAAAGATCATTGTATAATTACCTTGCGGTAATGAAAGAGTTGGGTGCACCCTTGCGGTATTCCCGAATTTCAGAAAGTTATTTTTATTCAGATGAGGGACGCTTCGTTTTTGAATTTGAAAAGCAATTTGATCTGAACTATGCTACCTGATCATAAAATAGCAGAAGGGATTGCCTCTCACGACAGTGAGACCCTTACATACATTTACGAGGAGTTGTATCCTTACATAGAGGCATATGTGGTACATCATGGAGGTACAGAAGACAACGCAAAGGATGTTTTTCAGGATGCAATGCTCATTATTTACAAGAAGATTCTTAAGAAAGATTTATCCTTGTACTGTAAATTCAGTACATACCTGTATGCCGTCAGCAAAAATATCTGGATACAGAATAGGAAAAAACACTACCTGAGGATTAATAAGTTAAAAGAGATGCCAGTAATAGCAGAGCCAACATCTGGGTATGGATTCGGTGAGATGGACGACACAAAAGAGTTGTTTTATAAACATTTCAGAAAGCTGGATCATGAGGGCCAAAAGTTACTGGGGTTATATTTTAACGGTGCTACCCTGAAAGAGATCTGTGATTCGCTTGGAATGGCCTCGGTACAGCATGTGTCAGACAAGAAATACAGGTGCAAATTAAAGTTGATAGAGAGCATAAAAAATGATCCGGATTATAGAAAATTGAAAAATGAATAATATAGAACGTATTATCAGGTACCTTTCCAATGAAATGGAGAAAGAAGAGCAACAAAACTTTAAAGAACTGCTTGCTTCTGATCCTGATCTTATGGAAGAATACAGATCCATTCTCCGGATCTGGGAGATAGCGAAAGAAAAGTTAACACTCGACGATCTGCCTGAAGGCGAAGATAGAGAGGAGTTGATTGCAGCAGTTATTGCGGCTTCTGATGTTCAGTTCTACGGTACCGGGGAATCTGCTGAGGACGAACTTAATTTTCAATCCCGGTTGAAAGAGATTATAGCGGAAAAGGATTCTGAAAAGAATAAAAAACCTGGGAACAGTTTCCCTTTGAATTATAAAACAGGCTTGCTATTGGCTGCAGCAATCGCTCTGCTGTTTTTGATTTTCCGTCCCTCAGTCAATTTAAAAGAACAGGCTATCTCTTACTACGATCCCTCCAATGATCCTTTGCTCGAACTGTATTCATTACAAACAAGAAGTGATGATTCCAAAGCCCTTCAAATGGTCAAACAGCGAAAGTATGAAACTGCCAGGAACTTCTTTGAAACGAATCAGGAAACGATTAATCAAAATGATGTTGCAGCGTTGTTTTACGCGGTCACCTGTTACGAAACCGGGAACCGGGGTAAAGCCTTCGATCTGTTAACAGAATTATCCGGATCGGGACAGGAAGATGTTTCCTATCATGCAACATGGTATCTTGCTCTTTTTTACATTGATCAGGATCAAAAAGAGATGGCCCTCCCCTATTTAGAGCGTTTATCAGAAAAGGAGGGCATTTTCAAACAGAAGACACGGAAACTCATTCGAAAATCGGGCCAATAATGCCCTTGGTTGATAACCTGCAGGTTGTGTTAGCAAATACCTCAATTTATTAATTGCTTTTATTCCCGGATTTAAATCCAACTGGCTTGCGGTTTTTAAATTCCTGTTCTTCCTGCTTTGATTGTTCAAGTTGTTTGAGGTACTCGAATATTAGGTGGTGCATTTAAAATGACGCTAAAATTACCCCTTAAAAGTCTTTCATGATTAAAAAAGATTATGTAATATTGTATCCAAATGGAGACATATTTAAATGTATAGTATTGAAAAAACAGTTGAATTTGATATAGCAGACTACTTAGATAGTAACGAAATGATTGCAGAATATCTCAATACTGTTCTGGCAGAAGGAGGTGATTCAGATGTGATTACAGCAATTGGACATGTTGCTAAATCAATTGGTATGACAAAGATTGCTCAAGAGACCGGGTTAAGTAGACCAAGTTTGTATAAGGCTTTATCTGATGGAGCTAAGCCTCAGTTTGAGACAATAATGAAAGTATTAAGAGCAATTGGTGGACAGATAAAAATAAATCCGATGACTGCTTGAAATCAAAACGCACCACAATCGAATAGACGGCCGGTGAACTAACAAGCCCACCGGAGCGCCTCTCACCCCACCGTAGTGCTGGCCACGCCTGCCTTCGCAGTAGCGGCTACGTGCAGGAAGATATACGGCGGTTCATTAAACAATGGGGAATCGAGGACGAAAGACGAGCTCAGCGAAGCTAAAAGCGTAGAGGTAAATTTATAAGGAACGATTTTTTGATACCATGAAAACTTCCAAAGATGCTGTCCGACCTTTCAAAGAAAAGATAAAAGCACCGCCAACCCATTCCTGCCGGAATTTGATAAGTACTTCTTCCAGCACCTAAAATGGAGAGAGGATTTAGCTAAAGAGTGTAGACAAATTACTACATTTGATGTAAAGGTAACTAATGTTAATCACCGGATTTCTCTTCGCAGAGGAAGCCTTATAAGCGCTTGAGCCTTATGCGGTGAAAGTAGCGCATACGGTTCTTAGGGGGCGTATGCTACCCGGTGTGGCAATTAAAACGAACTGAATATGTAAAAGATATTATTTATTGGAATTCTAATTTTAGGGCTTCAAACTGGATTTTCTCAAGAGAACACTGAACAAACTGATAATATTAAAAATATGGAAAAACAAAACATTCTCGGATTAAGGACGACTATTTACAATGTCGGAGACATTAATAAGGCAAAAAAATGGTACTCTAAAGCATTTGGTATTGATTCATATTTTGAAAAACCTTTCTATGTCGGATTTAACATTGGTGGATATGAACTTGGACTTCTTCCAGAGGAGAATCCAACAACAGATAAACCCGAAAGTGTCTTTACCTATTGGGGAGTGAATGAAATTGAAAAAGTTTATAACCACTTTATTGAGTCTGGTGCTCTAGAACATGAAAAACCGCATAGTGTTGGCGGACCTCTTATGGTTGCATCAGTTAGAGACCCTTGGGGAAATATTATCGGATTGATCTATAACCCCACATTCAAGTTAAAAGAGTAATAGAAAATAAAATGGCATCTGATAGGGAGTTTGTAGATTCGCAGCATACCACCTTGCGCCACCGCTGAAGCTAAGGCGGCTCGGGGGCCAGCTTGCTAAACTAAACTGGACAATAATAAGTTAGAAACAATCCTCCCTTTATTCACTGCCCAAATACAGGGGAGGTTGAACCGGGTATTGATGCTGTTTTAGCAAGGGGAATTGTTTGGGGGAGGGTTGTTGTTTTTCAACTTTTGCCTGCCTATCAAACTAAAACAAAGAATTATTGCTAATTTTAGTAACTATTTGACTAAACGATGGATAAAATACTAATACGTTGGCTGCAATGCTGAACGACCCCGCAACGACATCGTGTAAACGGACAATTTTCGGTTCGCAAGACAAAAAACAACAGGAC
>JBBDUV010000086.1:0-22384 GCA_040903745.1 Bacteroidales bacterium
TATGCCAATTCCTGACAAAACCTCCACAAAGCTGTCAACTCCAAACCCAAGTAAGGCAAGTGTTTCATCATTGATGCCGAAAAACACTGAAACTACCCCTTCTATCACATTATAGGCTATGGTAACAATAGCCAAAATGTATGCTGTGTTAATTAATTTTTCTTTTGACATTTTTTTAAATGTTAATTTTTAGTACTTCCCATTTTTCAAACCATCTTTTACCCTGTAAATTCGGTTTACATCAGAAACATAAATAATCCCGTCGCCGGGGTTGAGTGTTTTTCCGTTTAATGTTCGTGTTCTGTTTCTTCCTTTTTCATATCGGCCAATAAATAGTAGGCCGCATTCATTACAATTTGTGTATCATCGGGCAGGGGATTGAGCAATTTAATCTCGGTATATCCGCCTTCCTGCATCCCGGTAATGACCTTTACCATACGAAAAGCCATTACATGGCCACCCTCTTCGTTTTCAAGCCCAGCTACGCCGGAATGTTCCTCATGGTTTTCCTCTGTTTCATGGTCATGTCCTTCTTCTTTTGCGACTGCTTCATGTTCGTGTCCCTCGTGTTCTTCAGCTTCAACCGATTCATCCAAAATAAAGATATAGGATTTAGTCCCTTCTGTTACTACGGCATCGTTGGGGAGGGTACGGGTGTAATTTTCATCGGTGTGGATATGCCCCGAAACATACATGCCCGGAATCAAATTGCCCGGGTTGTTATCGAGCTTTGCGTGGATATGTACCGCACGGGTATTGGATTCAAACTCTTTGCCGATGGCGAAAATAGTTGCTGTGAGTTCTTCTCCCTGACGATTGGAAACCTTGAAATCAACTTTCTGGCCTTCTTTAATAAGGTGTACATCATTTTCATATACCATAAAGTCGGCATGTATTTCACGGTTGTCGGTAATATTGAAAAGCTGGTCTTTGGAATCGGCATAGGTTCCCAGTTTGATTTTCACATCGTTTATATACCCGTAGATGGGCGAGAGAATGGAAATGGTGCTGGAAATAGAGCCATTTTTTACATTTTCGGAAGACAGATTCAATAAACCAAGCCTCAATTTAAGCCCTTCATACTTTGCCTTTATGGTGTTGTATTCCGATTTAACCTGCTGGTAGTCCTTGCCGGAACCCACGTTGTTTTCGAACAACTCTTTCTGACGGCTGTATTCTTGTTCAAGGAATTCAAGCTTGTTGGCGGTTTCAACAAAATTTTCCTGTAAAACGATGTAATCGGGATGTTCAAGTAGGGCTAATACCTGCCCCTTGCTTACTTTATCGCCATGAAACACTTTTATTTCTTTCACATTTCCGCCAATTACTGCGGTTACATCGGCACTGGCTGCCGGTGGCACTTCGAGCTGCCCGTTGGTTTTTACCAGGGTGGTCAGGTTTCGCATTTGAAAAACCCCAAGCTTTAAATCCAGTGCTTCACGCTGTTGTTTGTTCAGCATTACCGCCCCTTCAGCTTCTTCATGTTCATCATGCGCTTCAGCTTCCTGATTTCCTTTTTTGTTGCTGTTGCACGACATGAGTGTTGCTACTGCAATAAGTATTAAAAATATTTTTGTTTTCATTATTTTTCTCTTTTTAAAATTATTGACCTGTTATGTATTCCAACTGTTCTTTAATCACGAAAAATTCCGACAGACGGGATAAATATTCCTGCTTTGCGTTAATGGCTGATTCGGTATTCTGAATAAACTCAATATAACTAAGGCTTCCAAGGCGGTAACCCAGGTTGGCTGCTTCAATTTGTTCGTCAGCAAGCGGCACGGCTTCGTTTTTATAATATGCAAGCACTTCGCTCATTACCTTATACCTGCGGTACAGCTCCTTGTAAGAGACATTCAGTTCAAGTTCCCGTTGTTTGTATTCCTGCCCGGTTATCTCGTAATTAATACGGGCGGCTTTTGTCTTACCCGACTGGGAAGCAAAGATTAAAGGAACAGAAATACCTGCTTCCCAACCATAAAAGCCCGATGTGCCATCCACTGCTTGCCGCTTGTACCCCAAATCGAGTTTTGGCAGATAATTTGCTTTTTCGGCCCTCCACTCCGCTTCTGAGACATCCAACTGTTGCCTGTAATAATTTAGCAGAGGAACAGCGTTTAATGAATCCAATGAAAAGGCAGCATGAACGGTTCCTTCCCATTCCTGATCAGCATCGGCAATTTCAACACCATCCGGATACATGAGGTACTGGTTCAGAAGTTGCAGGGAAGCCAGGTATTCGCTCTCAGCCTGCCGCATGTTTACCATGAACTCTTTGTATTTGGCAGAGGCAGACAGGTACTCCACTTTAGATGTTTGCTGGGTTTTAAACCGCAATTCGGCAGCTTTAAGAAAATTGGCATAAATACTGTCGAGCTGTTTGTACAATTCGGTTTGTTTCTTCGCTACCAATGTTCTGTACCATGCCAGGCTAACGCTCCTGACAAGCTCATTTTCGGTCAGTTCAAGTTTTGAAACGGCAAGATTGGTACGAGATTTATTCAGATTGCTTTTTGCAGGAATCCCAAACAAGTCAATTTCTGATTGTGTTACACCAAATTGGGTTTGAATACCCACAGCGCCGTTGCCTGTTTCCTCTTTACCGGTGTAAATGGATGTACTTCCCAAATCGTAAACCGTGACTTTCAGTGCTTTCTGCTTTTCAACGTTAAGCGATGCTGCTTTTAATGACGGGTAGTTTTCTTTTGCCCGTGTTATGGCCTGCTCAAGGGTAACCGTGTTTTCCTGTGCTTTCAGACCGCCCGAAACACCAAGCCCACCGATGATGAACAAGAGAGTTATTACCGTTGTATTGATTTTAGGCGCTTTCAGTCTGGTTTTGCCCGATTCAACCATTTTGTACAAAACAGGCAACACAATCAGTGTCAGAAGTGTGGATGTTAACATACCTCCAATAACAACAGTGGCAAGCGGACGTTGCACTTCGGCTCCTGCCGATGTGGAAATGGCCATGGGTAGAAAACCAAGTATGTCGGTTGATGCCGTAAGGAAAATAGGGCGCAACCGGCGAATAGAACCTTTTTTGATAATATCGCCCAGGCTGAGTTTTCCTTCTTCTTTTAACTCATTAAAACCACTTATCAATACCAGTCCGTTTAACACAGCAACACCAAACAGCACGATAAAACCTACTCCAGCCGAAATACTGAAAGGCATATCCCGTAGGTAAAGCGAAAAGATTCCGCCTACGGCTGCAAGAGGTATTGCAACGTATATCATCAGGGTTTGTTTGAACGATTTAATGGCAAAGAAAACAAGCATAAATATCAAGGCCAGAGCAAGGGGTACTACCAATGTAAGTCGCTTCGATGCCCTTTCAAGGTTTTCGAAAGCCCCGCCATAGCGGATATAGTAGCCCGAAGGCAGCTCCAGTTTTTCATCGAGGGTTTGTTGAATTTCTTCCACGAGCGATTTCACATCCCGGCCTTCTACATTGATACCCACATAAGTACGCCTATTGGTATTGTCGCGGCTGATTTGCATAGGACCGGGCTGATAGCTGATTTCCGCTACCTCTTTAAGGGGAACCTGGTTTCCATCGGGTGTGTTTACAAATAAATTCCGAAGGTTGTCAATACTTTGGCGGTGTTCTTCATCGAGGCGTACCACGAGGTCGAACATGCGTTCCCCTTCATAAATAACTCCGGCAACACCACCGCTAAAAGCAGTCTCAACAGCCTGGTTAAGTTCATTTATTTTCAGGCCATAAACACCCAGCTTATTTCTATCATAATGAACCGTTATTTGAGGCAAACCCTGAATAGCTTCGGCCTTCATACCATCAATGCCATCTATGCCCGCAATCAGCCCCGTGATTTCTTCTGCCTTTGCGGCCAGTATATCGAGGTCGTCACCATAGAGTTTAATGGCGACATCTTCACGTATTCCGGTCATCAACTCATTAAAACGCATTTCAATAGGTTGTGTAAATTCGTAACCTATACCTGTAAAAAGACTCAGTTCATCCCTTATCTTATCGGCCAGTTCCTGCTTGGTTTCAGCCCTTGTCCACACATCTTTTGGTTTTAACAGGATGAATACATCACCTATGTCAATGGGCATGGGGTCGGTGGGTACTTCCGATGTACCCATACGTGTCTGTACGGATTTAATTTCATCGGGGAATTTTTTTAATAGCAATTTTTCGATTTTGGTGGATGCTTTGGTTGCCTCCGACAAAGCGGAGCCAGGTTTCATAAACATGTGCATAAGAAAATCACCTTCATCGAGCTGGGGAATAAATTCGGTTCCCATGCGTGAAAAAAGAAAACCACCGGAGATTAAAAGTGCCAGAGCAAATCCCAATACAAGTTTTCCTTTGCGTAAAGCCCACGCAATTACCGGTTCATAAAGGCTTTCGAGCTTTAAAATAAATTTTTCTCCCCAGGTTTTTTTATCTGTTTTTGGCGGTCTCAGAAATAGTGCGGCCATCATGGGGATATAGGTAAGACAAAGAATCATTACGCCTAGCACGGCAAAACCGAAGGTCATGGCCATGGGTATAAACATCTTTCCTTCCACGCCCTGTAAGGCCAACACCGGAATAAAAACAATAAGAATGATGAGCTGCCCGAAAAATGCGGAGTTCATCATTTTACTGGCCGAATTATAAGCTATTTCGTTTCGGCGGGGCAGTCCTAATTTCTTCCCGATAAATTCATTCCGGTGCAGGTAAAATATCATGCTCTCCACGATAATTACGGCACCATCAACCAGAATCCCGAAGTCGATAGCTCCAAGACTCATCAGGTTTGCCCAAACACCAAATATCTTCATCATAATAAATGAAAAAAGCAGGGCAAGCGGGATCGTAGAAGCTACAAGTAAACCTCCCCGTAAATTGCCCAAAAAGATGACAAGGACAAAGATTACAATCAGCGCTCCCAGCGACAGGTTTTCCGCAACGGTGGAAGTTGTGCTTTTTATCAGCTTGCTGCGGTCCAGGAAAGGTTCAATTTTCACACCTTCGGGCAGCGACTTTTGAATCAATGCCATGCGTTCCTTCACATCCTTAATTACATCGTTGGAGTTTTCACCTTTCAGCATCATCACAATACCACCAACAGCCTCTCCTTTACCGTCCTTTGTAAAAGCACCGTATCGGACAAAACTTCCGAACTTTACCTCTGCCACATCCCTGATGAAGATGGGATGGCCATCTACATTGGTCACAAGGGTGTTTCTAATATCATCCGGTGAACGCATTAAGCCTTCGCCACGGATGAAATTGGCACGGAAATTTTTTTCGATGTATGCCCCGCCGGTATTCTGATTATTGGCTTTCAATGCTTCGAAAATATCGGAGATGGTCAGGTTCACGCTACGAAGCTTATCAGGATTGATGGAAACTTCGTACTGTTTACTACGTCCGCCAAAGGAGTTCACTTCCACCACGCCCGGAACCATTGCCATCTGGCGTTTAACAATCCAGTCCTGCATGGTACGCAGTTCCATATCATCGTAAATGGAATCGTAACCGTGTTGCACATCAAGGGTATACTGGTAAATATCACCTATTCCCGTGGTGATGGGAGCCAGGAATGGTTCGGCAAACCCTTCAGGAATTTTCTCTTTTATTTCTGTCAGTGATTCGCTCACCAATTGTCTTGGTAAGTACGTCCCCATGTTGTCCTCGAAAACAATGGTAACAACCGATAACCCGAACCGGGAAACGGAACGTATTTCGATTACACCCGGCAGGTTGGCAACGGCCAATTCCACCTGATAGGTAACAAACTGCTCTATGTCTTCAGTGCCCAGATTAGGAGCTGTGGTAATTACCTGTACCTGGTTGTTGGTAATGTCAGGCACGGCATCTAAAGGTATTTTGGTCATTGACCAGATACCCCCGATTATAAGCCCGATGGTCATTAGACCGATGAGGGCTTTGTTTTTTATTGAAAAAGATATAATATTATTAATCATCTTGATATTATAATTCAGTTACGAATGTTATATTTACGAATGATTTGATTTAGAGGGGTTTCTAAACCAAACTTAAATGAATATGTAAACAGAATTATATCTTAGGCGGTCGCCAAAGTGTTACCGGTACCGAAAATTCGGAGGCATTTATAATGGGAGTGGTAAATCCAATTAATGTATCAAAATATGAAAAATAATTGTAAATAGCCGGTTGGCTTATTGTTTGACAACAATCATAAAAACAAAATGGTGAACATGTATCAAGGTGATGTTCATGAAAAGCTAATGATTCAGTTACCGGTTCATGTCGGCTATTTTCAGCATGTGCATCAACACATGGAACTAACATAAGCCCCAAAATGTAAATTGCCATTATTGCTGAAAATAATTTCATTCTATTTTAAAATTTGCATTTATTTAACAAAAAATATACAGAAAAAGTTCATGCAACCGGGTTGCAAAGTTTACGTGACGCAGTTGAAACAAACTCCTTTCACCACCATATTCACACTTTCGAGTTCAAATATACCCATTAGAAAAAGAATCAACCGACCATTTCCCTGCCCCGTAAATCAGAAGAAAAATCAGCAGCATGGTCATAGCAAAATCGGTACGTGCGGCATGGGCCATAAACCAGAATCCCTCGTTCAGCAAAATGGGGACTTTTGTACTGATTAAGGCAGTTGCCATAATGGTTAACAGTGGTATGGCAGCCAGCCGGGTTAGAAAACCGATAAGCAAAAGCGCGCCGCAAACCACTTCGAAGCTTGCCACAAAATACGCCCAAAACTCCGGGTTTTCAATCCCGATTTTTTCAAAACGCCCCACCCCAACGATTTCCGGATAGAGAAATTTCTGAATGCCCTCGGAAAAAAAGACCAATCCGACAATTAACCGGATGATAACAAATGAGCGGACTTCTTTCGAATGAAACAACTTACTTTTCAGGTTCATAACTATTGTTTTTAATTTTGAAAGACTGTGCGCCCCAATACAGGTATCAGAGTGCACTTCTTTTATTCAGTTTTAATTTTCACCGGACTTCCGGGTTTTAATTCCTCTCTTCCTCTTGAAAGTAGCGTATCTCCTGCTTCAAGGTTTCCAAAAATTTCCTTCCCGTTTTCCAGAGAAATTCCTTCATGTACATCTACCCATTCAGCCTCCCCGTTATTTGCGCGGATAACAAACTTCCGTTCCATGGAAGTAACCACTGCTGGATATGGAACCACAAACGATTCTTCCTGGCGGGTTAAAAGTAAATTTGTTGTGGCATACATTCCGGGTTTTAAATCACCGGCTGAATTATCATACTCATACTCCCAAAGTTCCGTGCGTGTTTCGCGGTTTATGCTACCTGATTTTCGCTTCAGTTTGCCCTGGAATGTTTTACCGGCAACGGCGTCCACAGTAAACTTCAGTTTATCTTCGGAAGGAATATTTCCCACATGCGATTCAGGTACGTGAACCCGCAAACGCAACCGCGATGGATTCTCCACAATAAATAGGGCCTGTTTCTCTGAGTTACCCACAAAATCACCAACGTCCACATTTCGATTGCTTATATGTCCATTAAATGGTGCGCGAATAGTTAGGTATTCCTGCAACTCATTGTAAGCATCTGCAGTTGATCCGGCCGAAATTAATGCAGCGCTGTCGGACAACATTTGGTTTTTTGCAGAAACAACTTCCAATTCAGAAATTACACCGTCCTGACTGGCAGCTCGCTGAATACGTGAATATTTATCCTTGCTGGCATGAAACCTTGCCTTCACTTCGTTATATTTTGCAAGGGTTTCAGCATATTTTGCTGCCACTTCTGGTGCATCAATGCGGGCCAAAACCTGACCTTTTTTTACCTCATCGCCTATATCAACGAAAACAGTCTGTACATACCCATCCACCTTCGCATGAATTTCAGCCTTCTCATAAGGCAATATCTCAGCGGGTAGGTTCAGGGAAAAACTTACTAGCTGCTTTTTCAATATGAATGCACTTTTTACCTCTTCGGCTTTTTGTATTTCATTTTGTACCCCTTGGTCCTCATTTTCTGCCCTTGATCCGCAGGAAGTAATGAAGAATAATGTCGCAACGGCTGGAATAATTAAAATTTGTTTCATTTTATATGGATTTAAATTTTTTCAAAATATTTACTGTGGCTTTCCAATGGGTTGAGGGAAACACTTTTAAATGTATATTTTCCAACCAAAGCCCTGTAAATAAGTGGCAGGAAAATTAATGTGCTGATCATAGAGAAAAACAGTCCGCCAATTACGGCTACTCCCAACGGTGCAATCTGGTCGCCACCCTCACCTAACCCGAGTGCCATGGGTGTCATACCGGCAATCATGGCAAAACTGGTCATCATAATTGGACGAAGCCGGTTGGACGAAGCACTGAAATATGGCTGTTTATCGCCTTGCTCACGTAAATCTTCAGCATTGGTAACATACAGTATGGAGTTGGCGACGGCCACTCCAACAGCCATAATTGCCCCCATATAAGACTGAATATTGAGGGTGTGGCCGGCAAGCAGTAACAACAAAATTGACCCCCCCACCACTGCCGGAAGAATGGAAACAGTTGCCAGTGCCACTTTAAAAGACTGGAAACTGGCTGCCAACATCAGAAAAACTACAATGATGGCGATTAGCAATCCCCGTTGCAGTTCAGCGGTGGTCTGATTCAGCAAATCGACCTGTCCTCTTTTTAACACATTCACCCCTGCCGGCAGTTCGCCTAAACCGGCAATAGCTTTGTCGAGTTCGTTTACAGCCGCGCCCAAATCTTTTTCGTGGATGTTTGCCGTAAGAGTAATAAACCGCTGCTGGTTTAACCGGTCGTATTCTGCAGGAGTGGAAATCCGGCTCCAATCGGCCACATCGCGCAAATAAATTTTTCGGTCGGCTTTATTGTCTACCGGAATCATTTCAATGTCTTCGGGTTTATTTACCTGATGCTGCGGGTATTCTACCTGGACCTGGTAAGCCACACCAGAAGCGGGATCGCGCCAATAATTGGGTTTGGTAAACCGGCTTGAGGAAGTAGCTACCACCATCGATTTTGCGATATCATCAACAGTTAATCCCAACTGACCTGCTTTTTTCCGGTCAATATCGATTTTAAGTCCGGGATAGTCAAGTGGTGTGGTAATTTGCACATCCCTGAAAAACGGAACCTCTTCCAGATTGCCTTTCAACTGCTCGGCAATAACCAGTGAAGACTCCAGGTTTCTGCCCAAAACCGCCACCTCAATTGGGTTTGTTGACCCCAGGTTCATTACCTGATCAACCAGGTCGCCCGGTTCAAAAGACAGTTGGGCATTGGGAAACTTGGTTTTGAAAAGGGCTCTCAGTTCCTCTTTAAATTTTTCGATAGGATAATGAACTTCTTTGCTCAGGTTAATCCGGATTACTGCTTCGTGTGGCCCGCTGGTCCAGAGGTGAATGAGGTTTACCGGAAAACTGGATGGTTGGGTTCCAATAAATGCTGAGCTGATTTCAATGTTTCCTTTCCCGACAATTTCTTCTGCAATATTCAGAAGTTCTTTCGTAGCTTCTTCTGTACGTTCAACACGGGTGCCGGTTGCCATACGAAGCCTCACCTGTGTTTGACCAGCATCCACCTTAGGGAAAATATCCAGTCCGATTGAATAAAAACCGGCTGCAACCAGCCCTCCAGCAAGAATAAAATAAATTACCAGACTTAAACGCCCCCTTCTGGATAATTCCAGAATTAACTCAAGATACCTTTTTTTGAACTTGCCGAAACCACTGGTTTCATTTTCTTCATGCTTCAGGTGTTTCATAATCCACACGGCCATCACAGGAACAAATGTCATGGAGAGCATAAATGAGGCAATCATGGCAAATCCAACAGCAAGCGACATGGGCAGGAACATCCCGCGCGGCACGCCCGACATAAACAACGCCGGAACAAACACCGCAAGAATACTGAAAAGAATAAGCAACTTAGGTGTAACAATCTCTTTGCAACCATCCAAAATCGCTTTTGCCTTAGCTTTTCCCATTTCCATGTGTCTGTGAATGTTTTCAATCGTCACCGTTGCTTCATCCACCAGGATACCGACCGAAAGTGCCAAACCGCCCAGCGTCATAATGTTGATGGTTTGTCCAATCATATTCAAAAATATAATACTGGAAAGCAGTGCAATGGGAATTGTTAGTACGACAATAAAAGCACCCCGGCGGTCGCCAAGGAACAAAAGGACCATAAGCCCGGTAAGAATTGCTCCCAGTCCTCCTTCGAACAGCAGGTTTTTCAGCGAGTTCATCACATAACCCGACTGGTCGAATTCATAGGAAACTTCAATGTCTTCCGGAACCGAGGCCTGCATGTCGGGAAGTGCCCTTTTAACGTTTTTAACCACTTCCCAGGTCGATGCATCTGCTCGTTTTGTAACCGGAATATACACAGAACGGGCTCCGTTTACCAGGGCATAACCTGTTGTAACATCGGCGCCAATTTCAACGGTTGCCAAATCGCCCAGATAAACCGAAGCGCCGCTTCCCAATTTAAGCGGAATATTTTCCAATTCTTTTACATCTTCTACTACTGTATTTTGGGGTGTGATGAGCATTTCATCCCCCATGCGCAAATTTCCAGCCGGAGAGATGGAATTGAATTCGGCCAGTGCCTGCACTATTTCATCGGGTGTATAATTGTAACGCTGAACTTTTTTAGGGTCAACTTTTACAATAACAGTTTTGGCGCTGCCACCAAACGGAGGGGGCGCTGAAACACCGGGCAAGGTGGAAAACATCGGCCGTACCCTGAACAATGCAAGGTCGGCAATTTCGCCCAGCGTACGGGTTTGCGATGAAAAAACCAACTGCCCCACCGGTACGCTGCCCGCATCGAAACGGGTGATAAACGGTGGAACTGTTCCGGGCGGCATAAACGCCCGCGAGCGGTTTACATAACCTACCACTTCGGCGGCAGCCTGACTCATATCGGTTCCTTCATGGAAAACGATTTTTATAAGCGCATTTCCCTGAACGGATCGCGATTCAACCAATTTAACTCCGGTAACATACAGAAAGTGGTATTCGTAATAACCAGTTACAAACGATTCCATCTGTTCTGGCGATAAACCGCCATATGGCTGTGCCACGTAGATTGTAGGCAAACCGAATGTTGGAAAAATGTCAATCTTCATGCTTTTGATGGCTAGAAAAGAGAAAAATGCGATGGCCAGCACAACCACCATAACAGTAATGGGTTTACTTAGCGCTCCTTCTATTAACTTCTTCATATCAGTTTTGAATTTGATTTAGAAATATATTTACATCGCCCTGTATAACCGCCAGTTTCAACAACGACTTCCAGGAGGAAACAAAGGCATTTTTAAGTCCTGCCTCGGCATGAAGCAAATCGTATTGTGCCTGAATCAGATCGGAATAGTCGATCAATCCGGAAGAATAGCGGGTTTGAATGGCATTAAAAGCGGCTTGACTGGCTTCAAACTCAAAAGGAACTTCGGCAGCGATCAGAAGTGAGGTCCTCAAATCACTCATCGCAATGGACTCTTCTTTATTCAGGGTAATCTGTGTTTGCCTGAAATAATTCTCAACAGACCTTATAACAGCCTCGTGTCTGTTGCTTCTTAACTTAACGTTGGTTAAATCAAGAATTGGAAAAACAAGCTGCAGCCCCACACCGTAATTGTACCGGCTGAACGACCAGCCATCGGCTTTGCTGATCGTTCCGTCAAAAGCAATTCCCGAGCCACGGGCATATGTGGTTCCCCAAAATTCGAGTTTCGGGGTCCACGAACGGTTGATTTGAACCAAGCGGGCCTGGTTGGCCTCCAGTTCAAGCCGGGCCATTTTTAATACCGGATTGTCTGCTGCGTCTTCTAAAGTTCCCGGTTCGACAGGCAGGTTTTCCGTGAAAAACCCGTGCATTTCTATATCCTGGAACGTTTCTGAAACAAGCAACTCCTTTAGTTCTTGTTTTTGTGTTTCAAGTAGGTTTTTAAGCTTATACAACTCCGTTCGTGCTTTTGACAATTCACTTTTGAACCGCAGACTGTCAACTCCGGGACGAAGCCCGGCTCCAACAAGCGAAGAAACCTGGTTGAGGTTAAATTCATTTCGTTCGATGTTATTACGAAAAACCTCGAGAAGCTCTTTGGTACTTGCCATTTCAAGATAAAGAAATGCCACCCTGAACTTCAGCCTGAGCACTTCATTTTCGATGCCAGCAAGCTGCTTTTCGTACAATTTTCGATTATATTCAACCGCTGCGGTACGTTGGCCAAAAGTCACCGGCGACCATTTCAGAAGTAAACTGACTGCTGAACCTGGAACGAGATTATTATAATTCTCCGTAGTTGGCGGCCCACTAATGGGCAGCAACATTCCCGGGTAACTCATTCCCGTAATGTTGTTATAAGTGGAGTAGTTGGCCTGGTAGGCTGCATCCAGCGAGGGGAGCAGTCTGTTTTTTTCGAGGGCCACGTTCACTTGTGCCGCCTCTGCTTCGGCTTGCTTTGCTGCAATAAGCGGGTAATTCTCTTCTGCCAGAATAAGCAATGATTTCATATCGGATTGCCCAAAAGAAAACTCCACAATAATTAAAGATATAAAGACCTGTATAACCGGTATAAGACCAAATCTTTTCATCCGTTTAGCTGTTTTTTCTTTCATATATTTACAATTAGATTTTAAAAAGTAATTGAATTTTGCACCTGCAAATATACGCGAAGGATATGTGATATTTTTAAACAGTCCATCTCCAAAAAATTATCATAATAATAAAAACACCTCCGTAGACCACAGGAATAAGGTAAAGTGACTTTCCTAAAACAGTAATTTCTGCTGCTTTGTTCAATCTTTTTACAACCTTAATGCTCAACCAGATTACCGCTTCCATCATCAAGGTGATTAATACCGATTTTGGGGGGAAAAGATGTAATTATCTCTACCGGGCAAACCACACACCAGTACAACATAACAATCGGGTTGCCGAAATTCGTGTTTCTCAATTCTTTCAGGAAGACCGGATCGGATGAAGTAGCAGACAATCCGGCGATGATAAGACCAACGTAAGCAACAAGGGATAAATACTTCAGAACCAAGGGGAAATAGTTCTTTTCCAAGGCGCGGTTAATGACTTTCAGCAAGGTATCTAATGATTTCTCTTGGTTTTTTCGCATTATCCAATTTTTATATGATTCCCAATCCCAGTCCGGCGGAGATGATTATAAGCATCACTGCAACCAAAAGCTGCACCACCCGGAACGTAACTTTCTGTAATAACCTTTTCCCTGTAAAAGCGCCTGCAATGGCAGCCAGGGTTGCAGATACAAGCAAAACCACATTTTCTGACAAACCGGAGGAGGTAAACCGCGAAGCATAAACCGACAGCCGCGTAACATCCACCAGTGAAGCAATGATAACGCCGGTTGCAATAAACGCCTCTTTGGAAAGTCCGCTTTTTATTAAAAATGCACTCCGAAAAGCGCCCTGAATACCGGCTAGGCCACCAAAAAACCCACTTAGCACACCTCCGAGAATCAACCGGTTTCCGCCAATCTTAATTTTTTGCAAAACCGGCAACACTTCAAAAAGAGAGAAAAACAATAGCAAGATTGCAATAATCAATTTCACCGAAGTTATTTCAAAAGTATTCCCCCACAATTCGTATTTATAAACCGAAGGTAATCCGGTAATCCGCAACAAAACCCAGGCCCCGGCAAAGGATGCGAGGATGGCCGGAATCCCGAAGTGAATAATCACAGATTTATTTGCCATTGTTCCCACCAGTCCAATCTTAAAAATATTGTTGGCAAAATGTACCACGCCGGTTAGGGCAATGGCAATATCCACCGGGAAAAACAAAGCAAAAACCGGCATTAAAATGGTTCCCAGTCCGAACCCCGAAAAAAAGGTAAGAATGGCTGTAAAAAAGACTGCAATACTTATAATAATGATTTCCAACATATGCCGATCATTTTACATCACGCAAAATAACCCGGATATATCAAAATTTATGGTAGAATAAACTGATTTAATGGTATTATTGAAAATACTTCGCCTTGAACTGCATGGGAGTTGTTCCTTCTGCTCTTTTAAAGAATTTTACAAAATTGGAAGCATCGGAAAATGAAAGCAGTTCGGCAATTTCGTTTACAGTGTAGTCGGTATGCAAAATGTACCTTTTCGTCTCGAGTAAAATCCGTTCAGAAATCAGTTTTCCGGCGCTTTTGTCTGCCTGCTTTCTGCAGGCGGCATTGAGGTTTTGCGGGGTGGTGTAAAGCAATGCTGCAAATTCATTCACTTTGTGAAGGCGTGGGCACTCTCTGGCCATCAGTTGCTGAAATTTGTCGTATAGCGAAATAGAGGCAACCGGCATTTGGATGTCATTTTCTGTCAGGCGCAGTAATTTGCCGAACAGCGCTTTTAGTAACCCGTGAACGATTGGCCTGGAAAACGGACTTTCAAGCTGAAATTCAGTATGGATTTCATGAAGCAGGGTTTCAGGAAAGGATTGATCCGGAAGACCAATTCGCGTGTTCAAACTAAGCAAACGGTAAAGTTCTACCAGGTCGTTTTCTTTTACAGCATCAAATTCAGATTCTTTGAAAATAATTACAAAACCTTTGGGAATGGAGGTAAATTGCCAGAAATGCAACTGTCCCGGTTTTAAAAAATATACTTCAGGAGTTGACACCACAAATTTTTCTTCCTCAATGGTATGAAATCCCTCCCCTTCTTTCAAAAAAATGATTTCGAAATAATCATCATGCTTATGTGGACGCGTCTTTTTTATCACCTCCTTAAAAGGAGAAATCTTAAAAAGCAGCCCTTTTTCGAGCTTGTTTTTGGTATCAATTTGTTTTGGATTCATTCAATTGAATAAAATTCATGAAACCGGGAAGAGCAAAAATACAAAAAACATTAGCCTCTAAAAAGCATCCCATGGATTAATCAACTGAAATCCGTCAATATCTTTAAAATCAGAAATGTTGCGGGAAATCAGGGTGAGCTTGGTTTAATTTCTTAGAGGAAGGCTTTTTAAGGCGGCAATGGCCAGCAAGACTCCCAGTACAATTCCCAGAACAGCGGCAAACAGCACCCTGAAGTCCTCCGGCAACAAAAAGGTGAAGGTCTGAGCAGGGATCCAGAACAGCGGAATGGTCCGCTTGAAAACGAAATTCCACTGGACATCCCAGTTGATCTCATGGAACACCCTGGCAAAATCGATCGGCCTCAAAAAGCCTTTCAGGATACCGCCCTTCTCCAGAATATGAAGGTCATTTATTTTATGGAACGTCATCAATACCGGGGCATAAAACAGGTTCAACGCAGTCGAAATGCTAAAGGCTACAACTACTTTTCTCCAGCTCAGTATACCATCCAGCGTTCCTCCCGCATCTGCAAAACCAATCTTCTCAAGAAAAACCGGGGTCCCTGCAGAAAAGATCGCAAAGGCCATGTAGATGGTAATTAGGATCTGTATTATCTGGCCTGTGAGACCGGTGGGTCGGTTCAGATACTTTTGTAATACTCCACTTTTTCGAGGTTCGGGGCCAAAGCAGCCCTGTCAAGGATCGCCTTTCTTTCATCCTCGTTAAGCTTTACAAAATCTTTTGCGAGCTGTATCTTTTCATCAAGCAGGATTTTGTTCTCTGCCCCTGTGATCAATACACTGATTGGCATTGACCAGCTAAAAAAGAGGGCATCCCGGATGCTTGCATGATCAGGAATGACTGGTGTATCTGTTTCCCACCGTATCCTGCCGGCCATATCCTTTTTCCTGAAAAACCTTCCGTCGGCAAGGGTCTTCATAGCCAGCAGTGCAAGGTTGTTCTCTATGGCCAGCGGCATGGCTTGTTTAACAAAGCTGTGCTCGCTGGCATAGTCAACAATACTGATGGGCAACTGGAGTGTTGAAAATTCCTTCAATTCAGGATAATGCTCCATCATCCTTATATGGGCATAAGGACTCTGGTGCCCGGTGAACCCAATATACCTTGCCTTTCCTTCTTCCTTTATTTTCAGGATAGCGTCCATAACGCCATTTTGGATGCGGCTATCCACATCCTCGGGACTGCGGAAGGAGTGCAATTGCAACAGGTCCACATGATCAGTTTTCAGTCTTTCAAGGGAGAGGTCCATCTCTTCCAAAACCGAAGCACCATCCTGTGCCTGTGTTTTTGTCATCAGGAAGATCTCATTACGAAACTGCGGAACCAGGTATTTTCCGTAGCGTTCTTCACTCTTTCCATTACCGTAATTATGTGCAGTGTCGAAAAAACGAATACCGCCCTGGATGGCCGCTTCGATCACTTCGACAGCATCCTTTTCAGTGGTCCAACCCACATGATAGCCTCCCACTCCGAGCATAGTGACTTTTTCTCCGGTGGTTCCCAGTTTTCGCAACGGAAGCAGTGTTCCGAGCCGATCTGTTGCCGATCCACTTCCTGTAAACCCATACCCCATGGGCAACATGATCGCTCCGGTTGCCGCCGTCATTTTTCTTAAAAAATCCCTGCGTGTATCCATGATGATTTATTTTATGAATTATTCAAAAGTACGAATTTATATGCAACTCTTATTAAATCAACACAGCTAATTCATTCAAATACAATCTTCCTATCATGTTTCCAGTATCAAAAAAGGCACTGAAATTTGATAAATCGAATCATTTTAGTAGATTACAACAGTGATCCTGATGATGATGCTTGGATTTATTAGTGGTTATTCCCGAAATGTCGAGTTAGTTAGGAAACTCGATTAGTTCAGCGAAATAGCTTGAATAGAAATAATAAAATTTTGAAGGAATGAAAAATTTGATGTCGTTGATATTAGTAAGTTTAATGTTGACCGTATCTGGTTGTCGGCAAAGTCAAAGCGATCAGGAGATCATTGAAGAAGGAGCTGCTATTTCAGGGCAATTCTTAAAAGCCCTGATGGCTGAGTTGAATGCCGAAATTCAGAATAATGGCGTTCCGGCTGCAATCGATTACTGCTCTCTGCATGCTATTCCCATTACGGATAGTATTTCCAGGGCGGAACAGGTTGAAATCAGCCGTGTATCCCACATGTTCCGCAACCCTTCAAACGCAGCAAATAAAAGAGAAGTTGAGATGATCGAAAAGTACATTTCACAGCAACGCCAAGGAGAAGAGCTGCTTCCCCAGGTGGTCACCGAAAAGGGACAAAAGATCTATTATGGTCCTATTCTCCTCGCCGCTCCCCTCTGTCTTTCCTGTCATGGCCCGTATGAAAACATTGAGGCAGACGTGAAAAATGCGTTGAACAATAAGTACCCAAACGACCAGGCTGTCAATTTCAACCTCAACGAGGTCAGGGGAATGTTTAAAATACGCTTTGATTCGTAAGTTGTAATGAGTTGTAAACAAGCACAGAAAATCACTCGTTACTGTGATAATTTTTTATTAATCAGTTATCTTTAAATAAAATTAAAAAACAATGCACAGATTGCTGAAAGACAAATTGAATTTACAAAGACATGATAACAAAAACACAAATAATTAATTCACTCGATAACTTACCTGAAAATGTATCAATAGATCAAGTAATCGAGCATTTGATTTTTATCGAGAAAGTACAAAAGGGCCAAATTGACTCAGCCAGCGGGAAAATAAATTCGAAAGAAGAAGCTAAAGAAAAGCTGAAAAAATGGTTGAAGTAATCTGGACTGATAATGCACTTAAAGATCTTGATGAAATTGGTGAATATATCTCTAATAATTCTGTTCGCTATGCAGAAAAAACAGTTGAAGACCTGTTTTTCTCGACCGAAATCCTTGAAAGTCATCCAAAAGCAGGCCCAGTTGTTCGCGAATTATCAAATACAAGTATTCGTCAATTAATTGTTGGAAATTTCAGAATTGTGTATGAAATAATAAGCAAATCCAGGATAGATGTTCTAACCGTACACAGAACTTCAAGGCTTATTGAAAACACTATGAATTCAAATGATTGAATTAACTGTTGCTACTTGGCCTAAAAGCCTAATACCCTCAATAAAATACCTGCATCAGTTCCGCCTCAACCAGGTGCAGGTCACGCTCATATTCCAGCAGCTTCTGTTTGTTCCTGAAGTACAGCTCTGTGCCATAGAGGTATTCTGAAAGCGAGATCTCCCCGGCCTGAAGCGAAGCAGTCAACAACGCCTCATCATCGACCTGCGCTAATGCGCCCCGCAGCTCCTCCACCTGCCGCTCCAACCGCCCCCGGCGGATCATCAGCTGCGCCAGTTCCGTCTGCTGTTCGTTCCGGAACCTGTAAGCTTCCGCTTCAGCAACAGCGACCTCTGCCTTCGCCAGCTTCACCCTGTTGGTGTTCTCCCACAATGGCACCGAGAATCCTACAAATACACCCCTGAACGCCTCGCCCATCAAGATCTCCGAATAATACCCTGCCGCAAATTTCGGCAACGCCTCACCCACTGCCACCTTGCTCTGCCGCTCCTGCAACAGCCGCTCCTGCTCATAGTACTGCATCTCCGGACCCTGTCCATACGCCGCCAAAAGCTCTTCCTTAGCCGGCAGCTCCCACTCCGGAAACGGCATATCATCCAACTCCGAAACAACACCCCCGCTGATCTCCCGCAGCGCCTCATTGTTCTCCTGCAAATCCGATTCCACCTGCGCTATTTCCGTACGCATCAAAACGGTTAGCATGTTTACCTGACTCAGTGACAGCTGACCAATCTCCCCCGTCTCCGTCATCTGCCTGTAATGCACCAGAAGCTCCTCCTTCTTTAGCAACCGCTCCCCCAGCAACCGCTCCATCCTACTCAGGTAAACCCGACCGGCCCGCAGCTTCACTGCCCGCACCAGCACCTCCTGCCGTGCCACCTTATACAGCAACTCCGCCTCCCCGGCCTTCAGCTTCCCGGCCCTCAGCCTGTGCAGATAGACCGTCGGAAACTCAAACTCCTGGGCCACCCGCACATTAACCTTATTGCCGATCTCTTCCGGCATCCCGGCCATAGTTCCCAGCTCTACCAAGGGATCACCCGGTGCCAGGCCGGTACTTGACTCCAGCAGGGAAGCATTCAGCACCTGCCGGGCCGCCTTCAGCGCCGGATTGTGCTCCTCAACGGTCTGCAGGAACTGATCTTCGAAAACCATAACAGTATTGGAATCCTCTGGCAAAACAATTGTACCAACCTCCGGCAATGGTTCTGGGTCCTCCTGGGCCAGGGAGGTCACAACAGTAACAAATAGCAGGATGACCGCCAGAAGATATTTTAGTGACAGAAGATGTAAAACAGACCCAACAACTCTGAACAACGGCCTTCCGGTCAGTGAGGGCCCCCGTTTCACAAGCCTGCTATCTAAGCCGAATAATTTGCCATGAAGAACGGTATCCTCTGCTTCCATTAAGCTAACAACTTTGTCTGTAATTCTATATCGATGATCTATATTCATACCTTAAAAATTTAATTCTTTTTTGCTGAGACGTTCATATCTATATTTCGCTTGATATAGTTTAATGCTTATTTCCTGTAAAACTTACATTTATATTTCGCTTTACTGAAATGATCACCTTCATATTTCACTTGTTTCTCTTGCCTCTGGCCAATCCACCGTCTCTTTCCAACCTTGCCTGCGCAACAATCTCAAAATGACCTGACATCTCACTGCCCTCTTTTTTCAATCATATAATAGACCGATGGAACTACGATCAGATTCAACAGTGTGCTGGTGATCAGTCCACCGAGAATCACAATCGCCATCGGACTCTGTATCTCGTTGCCTGGTTTATCCCCTGCAAGGACCAGTGGAATCAGTGCCAGCGCCGAGGCCAGCACCGTCATCAGAATCGGGTTCAGCCGGTCGACCGACCCGCTCATAATCGCCTCCCTCAACGACATCCCCTCCTGCCGCAGGTGTGTGTACCGCGACACCAGCAGGATCCCGTTCCGCGTGGCAATCCCGAAAAGGGTGATAAACCCGATCACCGAGGGAATGCTTAACACCCCCGAAGTGACCCAGATGGCTGCCACCCCGCCAATCAGCGCCAGCGGGAGGTTGATCAGGATGATCCCAGCCAGCTTCGTGCTCCTGAACTCCTGGTAGAGGATCAAAAAGATCACCAGAATAGCGATCAGTGAGGTGATCATCAACGTAACCGTCGCCCGCTGCGCACTCTCAAACTGTCCGCCATACTCAATCCGGTACCTCTTGGGCAGGTCAATATTCCCCGAAACAACCCTTTGCACCTCCTCTACCACGCTCCCCACATCCCGTCCTGCGGTGTTGGCCGAGATCACCAGCTTCCGCTTTACATTCTCCCGGTTAATCGCATTGGGTCCCGACACCGATACCACATCGGCCACGAAACTCAGCGGCACTTTATGACCATCGCCTGTATCGATGAGCATATTCCGGATCGCCTCAATACTGTTCCGGTAGGGATCATCATACCGCACCACCAGGTCGAAATTGAGGTCGCTCTCATACACCTCCGAAACCTTCCTCCCTGCAATGGCGGTCTCGACAAACCGGGTGAGCGCGCTCGCGGGAATTCCGTACTTTGCCAGCATCTCTGCGCGCGGCCTGATCTGGACCTGCGGGATCTCCACCAGCTGCTCCACATTCAGATCGACCAGTCCGCCGATACCCTCAATCTCCCCCTTCACCTCGTTCGCCAGTCGGTACATGGTCGACAGATCGGTGCCGAACAGCTTGATGGCGATGCTGGCACGTGTACCTGAGAGCATGTGGTCGATGCGGTGACCGAGGGGCTGACCGATATTGATGTTGATGCCCGAGATCCCGGCGAGCCGTTCCCGCACCTCCTCCATAAAGCCCTCATGCTCCCTTTTGCCAATCGTGTAGGGCACATCGATCTCGGAGGTGTTGGAGCCTCCATGACTGTGCTCATTCAGCTCCGCCCTGCCGGTGCGCCGGCTCACATACCGCACCTCAGGAATCGCCAGCAGTGCATGATCAATGTTGTCGATCAGCCTGTTGCTCTGCTCCAGCGACACCCCCGGCAATGTGGTGGTGGTCATGGTAAGCGTTCCCTCGTTGAACTCCGGCAGAAAGGCCCTGCCAAACCCGGAAAAGACAAAAAGCGAACCAACCAGTAGCAGAACCGCGGAAACAATCACCGGAACACGGTACCGCAGTACCGATACCAGCGTACGGTGGTACCAGGCGTTGAGCCGCTGCACCAGCCTGTTTCCCCCGCGTTCATCCATTAAAAGCTGACCGGGCGTTGTAAGCATGTAGCTGGAAAGCACGGGTGTGAGGGTAAGTGCCACCAGGAGCGAGGCGAGCATGGAGACAATAAAGGTGATGCCCAATGGTTTTAGCATCCTGCCCTCCATCCCGGCGAGGAAGAATAGGGGGACAAAGGCGACGATGATGATGAGGGTGGCCTGGACAATGGAGGAGCGGATCTCCACCGAAGCCTTGTAGATCACCTGCAGCAGACCCTCCTGCTGCTCCTTCGGCTTGCGGTGGTTCTGTTTCAGCCGTTTCAATACGTTCTCCACATCGATGATCGCATCGTCGACCAGCACCCCGATGGCGATGGCCATGCCGCCGAGTGACATCGTGTTGATGGTGAGTCCGAGTAGCTTAAGAGTGATGATGGAGAGGAAAAGCGACAGCGGGATCGCGATCAGGGAGATGACCGTCGTGCGCCAGTTCAGCAGGAAGAGGAAGAGGATGATCGTTACGAAAATACCGCCCTCGATAAGCACCTTGAAGACGTTGCGGATGGCGGTGTTGATGAAGTCAGATTGCCGGAAGATATGTGGGTTGACGCTGACATCGACAGGGAGGGAGGGTCCCAGCTCATCCAGTGCCTGGTCGATCGCTTCAGTAAGCTGCAACGTGTTAACATCCGGCTGTTTCAATACCGTGAGGATCACCGATGGTTCGGCGTTGAGGAAGGCGTCACCGATCTTGTCTGGATGACCGATCCTTACCGTGGCCACATCGGAGATTTTAACCGGTTTGCCGTTGCGTGATTTGATCACCGAATTGCCGATCTTCTCAGGATCGCTGGAGCGGCCTGTGGCCCGAACGATATACTCCTGTCCGAACTCATTGATAAAACCACCGCTGGCATTGCTGTTGCTGTTTTCCGCTACCCCGACCAGCTCATCGAGCGATACACCGTGGTACCGCATCTTATTGGGATCGGCCAGCACCTGGTACTCCTTGGCCAGTCCACCCATCATCACCACCTGCGACACGCCGGTCACGGAGAGCAGTCGCAGCTTAACCTGCCGCTCAGCGATGGTACGCAGATCGAACATGGAAAGCGAGTCGGAGGAGAGCGCAACCAGCATGATCTCCCCCATCACCGAAGTCTGCGGAGCCAGCATGGGCGACTCGATCCCCGCCGGAAGTTGAGCGGCGATGGTGGGCAGCTTCTCACCCACGATCTGTCGCGCCTTGTATATATCGGTATCCCACTCAA
>JBBDUV010000087.1:0-22224 GCA_040903745.1 Bacteroidales bacterium
ATATCTTTTCAACACTTTGATGTCAGGTGAATAATTCATTACAATGGGTTATCTTCAGTATCCTCTTCCCTGATCATTGCATCATCATCGGGAATTTGCTCATCACTATCTTCATTTTTTTCTCCATCCTTGTTTTTGAAAAGGTCTGAAATACTATTAAATTCATTTCTATAAATAACGCCTACTCCCTGGGTATAGAGAGAGGGTCGCACTATTCTGTCATCATTTACCCGGTTAAAAGCCTTCAGACTTATCTTATCAGTAACCCGGAACTCCAGATCGAAGTCACCAACGATATTTGATGCTTCTCCGCCTGGGGTTTTGACTTCATCGGCCAGAACGTCAAGATTGCCCGTAAAGATGATCCTGTCGTTCAGCAACTGTGTCGAAAGAGCAAATTCCACCTCGTCGCTGGAGATGGCATCACCGGGCCGGTAGTTTACGCCGATATCAAAATCGTTGCTGATCTGTGAAAGCCAGTTACTAAGTTGGTTGCTTAATAATTCACTTGCAGTGACGCCAGCCACTTCCGAAGAGGTTCCTCCAATGGAATTCCCGGCGAAGTCAGCACTGCTGATAAAGTTGTTGATTACCAGTAAGGAGATGAACTGGCGCATTAATTCTTCATCGGTTCCGATACTTGTTTCAACCAGGGATTTTGTTTCCGGTTCAGCTGTCGGAAGATTGATCTGCGGTTTAATTGTCGGATTTTCGAGTTCACCCTGTAGAGTTAGCAGGCAATGAACAGGAATTCTTTTTTTCATCTCCTCCGTTGGTATCGGTGCCAGGTTATATGTAGATGCCTTGGTTTCGTAAACAGCTTGCAGGTCAATAACAGCAGATTTTGGAGAGCCGTTCCAGCTGATTCTCCCTCCGGGTTTTACGCGGAATCTTTTGTTGATAACATTTTGTAAGGTGAAGAGATACTCGCCGTCTGTAATCAGAACGTTCCCGAACATACTGAAATCCCCGTTTTCATCAATTTCAAATTTAAGGGTGCCATTTCCGCTTGCCTGGATAATATCGCCCACTTTCGGGTCAAAAATCAACTGTACACTGGCACTGGAATTGATCTCCAGTTCCATGTCAAGGGCCATTCTGCTTTTACGCTGTGGCTCTGGTTTAAAAATGGGTTGATCAGTCTCTTCATTCCTGGTAAAGGTTATAAAATCAGTTGTCTGGATTTCTGCGGGATTATATAGCGGGAGCTTAAGATTTGTCTGCTCCTCTGTGTTTGCATTGGCTTTGATCTTTAGTTGTTTGGGAGGGCCACTTACATGAATTATTCCTGAGGCATATATGTCACCATAAAACTGTTCATTATCAAATCTTGAAGTTGATAGAAAATTAAAATTATTTGCGGTAAGATCGACATTAATAAAGAGATCATCAAAACGTGAGGTAGTGATATTCCCATCTGCAAACAAGCTGTTGCCATAGTCATCTGTCACCTTGAATCTATCGAAAAATAGATTATTGTTTTGAATTCTCAGGTTATCTGAGAAATAATACCTGGTCTGTGTCTCTTTTACCAGAACAGATGTATTTCGAAAGTCAATTTCTCCATCAATGATTGGATCTTTAATGGTTCCGCTTAGGTTCAGGTTAAGATCCCCTGTGCCCGTTATATCGTCCAGAAAATTATTTGTAAATGGTTCCAGAACAATCAGGTCCATGTCATTCAAACGAAAATCAAAGGTAATGCTTTGGTCATTTGGCTTAAAAAAGCCCTTTATATCAATATGGTTTATTTGGTTTGAAGCGGACAATAGCTGTAGTTCAATTTCCTTCTTGCTGCGTATCCAGTCTGCCCGAATAAGTGTATTACCAAAAAGCTGATTATTAATCTCCAGGTTGGAAGCATTCAGGTTCGATGCTAAAACCGGGTTTCCGAACTCCTTCTTTAATGATGTATGTCCAGAAAGTATTCCTTTCAGTTCAATAGGCATATCATAATAAATATCATTAAACATGTGAAGATTAAAATTCTGCACCGAAAAGGTAATCGAATCTTCAGGATTTTCAGTAACTTTTCCGTCAACTAAAAAAAACTGACGTTCTCCCTTTATATAAAAACTATCAATAGAGACTTCTTCGGAGTTTAGGTAAAGTTCGGACTTCGGAATAGTAAATTTCTTGTTGTTATAAAAAAACCATGATGGATGGATCACCATTGAATAACCAGTGTTCCCGTCTGCATGTTGAAATATTTGTCCCTGGGTTTCTATATTTCCAGAGTAAAGAGGTTGAGCGTTATTGTTCCATCTGATCGCCAAATCGCTGGTATCATTAGCAAAAGTCATGTCTATTTCAGGTTGTTTGATCTCAAAACCTCCTTCTGTTGCAAACATGTCGCCAGAAAAACGGATGCTTAGATTATTGGTGTCTGACAATATGGAAACATTCATACTGTTCCAGCTTGTACCTTTAAAACCGAAATTAGGGAATGAGCTGGTACAGGAGAACCGGTAATTGTTCTGTTCTGCATGAAAATCTCCTCTGATATTGCTCCCGGATGTCAGATTAAATTCCGGAAAGAAAAAATCTGTTATTTTTTCAGTATCATTGAGTTCAGCCTGCAATGAAAAGGTCGTTGAAGTATCATACACGTTATGCAAGCCGGGAAAAAGCTCAAAATGATCATTTATAATACCCTTCAACAGTGAAGGTAATTCTTGCAGGTTATATTTACCTGATATTGTTGCATTTAAATCGTCTGATTGAAGCGAAATATAAGATGAATCGGTATTGTTTTCTGTTTTTAACATCATATCATAAAGTTGAACCTGAGCTCCTGAGCGTCTGAAAAGACTGTTAACCAACTCCACACTACCATTTAATTCATCGATCCTTTTCCCTGACATGTTTGTATTAATCAGAAAAGAGGCAAAGTATTCAGGATCATCATCCCTGAGGTTTAGGTAATATGGACGGAGATTGGCGACATTCATTGTGAAAACGAAAGAGGGAGATTGCTCTTCCAAATCGATAGTTCCTGCAAACATCAGATCTATGTTAGGATCCTTAATTTCAAAAGAACCGTCAAATTTCCTGTTTTCAAAATCTCCTTCCAACTGTATCTTACTGTAGTCATATCCATAGATTCCTAATGTATCAATCATGGCCGATACTGAAGATTCCACATTACCTTCAGACTTCTCACCGTCAAAATCAATACTGAAGACAATGTTGCCAACATCGGTTTCCTGCGCAACCATTTTTCCTATATTGAAACCATCAGATCCGGCACCTCCCTGAAAGATGATTGTTCCGGATGAATCCGGCTTCATGTTCATATCAATATTGATATTCCCCAGGTTAGTAGTTATCAACCCAGCGGTCACAAAATCTGTTTTATACCCCCGGAAAATTCCTTGATACCCTATTTCTTCAAGACCCGCTGTATTTTGGATTACGTTATTAACCCCATTTTGATAGTATGTTGTAAGCTCTTTGATATCGCTATGGGTTGATTGCACTCTTTGGAAGTCAAAATCCATAAAAAGACTGTCGGTGGACGGCAATCCAGCGAGCCGCATATCAAATTCAAGATGTGTTTCATTCAGGTAGTCAATTAAAAGGTCTTTTCCCAGCAAATCACCCACTCGTCCTGATAAGTTGCCGTTGAGCCGGATCATGCCATTGAGATCATTTACTACTGGAAAAAAGTAGGCTATATCGTTAAAATCCAAAAGAGAGTTTTCTGTGTCAATCGTAAGATCTACCGAATCATAAACTTGTTTGAAATTTTTCGGATGGTTGAATCGGAAATCTACCAGCGGTGGAGTAATTTTTGACTGTGGCGTAATTATTTGACCCTGACTAAAAGTCATAAATGTTTTACTGAGCGAAAGATCGAATGCCACTTCCTTCAGGGCAAAGCCTGATTCCTCCAGGCCAGACGCAGAAACAACTGTAAGTGAGGTGGTATCGTGTTTTATCAAAAAATCTTCAATATTTATTCCGATATCATACAGATGGAGATCGTGAAAGTTGATTCCGGAGGGGCGGTGCGCAATATGATTATTAATTCGCCTGAACCTGGAATGAATAAAATCGATTTTTTCTATCTGAACAACCGTTTTCTCTTCGGGAGGAATATCCTTTCTGAATGAGTCAATAAAACGCTTGAGTGTATTTACTTTGTTCTCGTCAACAATAATCTGCAGCATTGCATTCTCAAAAGAAAGCTTTTTAATCAGGATGTCTTTTTTGTCAGGACGGAATTTTTTAAATCTGATATTACATACTTCAGCGTAGATAAGTGTATCACCCAACACATCCCCAATATAGAGATCATATAGCTGTAGTCTTTTAAAAAAACTATAATGAACAGATGAGACAGAGACCTCTCCCTCTATTTTTTCAGAGAGATTATCTGTTAGATATTCTGCTGCTGCTGTTTGTATTTGTTTGTTTTGTAAAAACAGCATGACCAGTGTGGGTATTGAGATACATACCAGCAAAATAACAAGCCCTATTTTTGCAAATTTTTTAATACTTTTGTCCTTTTACTATAAGAACGTAAAAAAAACAAAAATAGTTGAATATATTGCACTATTTCAGTAATCTATGAATATTACCATTTTAGGAATAGAATCATCGTGTGACGATACTTCAGCAGCTGTTATCCGGGACAGGAAATTGTTGTCCAATGTTATTGCCGGGCAGGAGGTTCATAAAGCCTATGGAGGTGTAGTACCCGAGCTTGCATCCCGTGCTCATCAGCAGAATATTATCCCGGTTGTTGAAGCCGCTTTAAAAGAGGGTGGGGTAGATTTAGCTGATATTGATGCAGTGGCATTTACCCGTGGACCGGGTCTGCTGGGTTCACTGCTTGTCGGCACCTCTTTTGTAAAAGGATTTTCTCTGGCACGTGACATAAAGATGATCGATGTAAATCATCTCCAGGCACATATACTTGTGCATTTTATTCAGTCAGGCAAGGATCATCTGTCACCGGAGTTTCCTTTTTTGTGTCTTTTGGTTTCAGGGGGACATACACAACTTGTATTGGTGGAGGACCATCTTAAGATGCAGATTATTGGAAAAACCATTGATGATGCAGCGGGTGAGGCATTTGATAAATGTGCCAAGGTGATGGGATTACCCTATCCGGGAGGTCCGTATGTCGATAAGCTGGCGGTGGAGGGTGATCCGTTGAGATTCAAATTCAATAAACCGCGGATCAAGGGTTTTGATTATTCATTTAGCGGGCTTAAAACATCTTTTCTCTATTTTCTTAGGGATCGGTTAAAAGAGGACCAGGATTTTATAGAGAAAAACAAATCAGATCTTGCTGCGTCACTGCAGCAAACAATTGTAGATATTCTGTTAGATAAACTGATAAAGGCTGCAGAGAATACTGGTATAAGGGAGATTGCCCTGGCCGGTGGTGTCTCAGCCAATTCAGGTTTGCGGGAAGCAATAAAAAGAGAATCGTTAAACAGGGGGTGGCAGATTCACATTCCTGAATTCAGATTTACCACAGATAACGCAGCGATGATAGCCATTACCGGGCATTATAAATATTTGGCCGGGGAATTTGCAGAACAGGAGATTACTCCCAAAGCGCGCATGCATTTTTGAAAATTTCTTCCATGGGTGGTGCAGAAGAAACAAAAAAATCCTAACTTAGGGTGAAATTTGTTTAAGCATGGACTTGATAGAACATCAGCCAACTGCAAAAACACCTTATGTTCTGCTGGACAGCTCCGGCATGATAAAGTTTAGGGGGCGTTCAATCCCTGAAAATGTGTCCATTATTTATGATGAGATCGTTGAGTGGATGAAGGATTATAGCAATGCTCCAGCCCCTCATACTGAGGTTGAGGTTGAGATGGAGTATCTCAACAGCGGTACTTCAAAATATATGCTGAAAATTCTGAAAATCCTTAAGGAAATTGATCTGAAGGGATTTTCGTGTACCATTAATTGGTATTACGAGGAGGGAGATGATGATATCATGGAGAGGGGAGAGTATTATGCATCAATACTGGATATGGATATCAGGCTCATAGAAACTGAATAAGTATTTCTGACCGACCTATTGGGACAAATAAAATATTTAGTCTGTCTGTCAATAGAGTCGGAATGGCTGGATCAAAGAATTAGAGTACAATGCCTGCCCCTAATTTAAGCGGGTGCGGGTAAAAATTTTAAGCCGCAGTATACTAATGTATTCGAGGATTTAGCATTTGTGCACTAATGCTGTTATCGGACGTTAAGGTAAGCCACTACTTCAGCATTTCAGATAATTTTCGCATTAGCATATTCAGATTATCCCGGGTTTCTTCATCCAGGTCCTCGGGTTTTATCTCGCCCCGGGTAACATTCTGCAGGAAATTTGAAGCCAGAACTGTTCTGGAATGGTTGTTGTCCTTTAAGTATTCAGAGTTCTTCACTGTAATTCCTTCTCTTACATGAATAATATACCTTTTAAAATCGATGGTGGAGAACATATCTTCAGCATTCGGAAATTCCCGAAAATGGAGTAGCTGAATATTTGCCTGATCCACATTGTTATCGAACAGTTCTTTACGCAGTTTATTATAGATAAATCGCTCTTCATCATTCCCAAAATTGAGAGCGATGTATTCCAACCCCCATCCTATAAGAATATTGATGATCATTGGCATACTTGATGCTCCTGATGCCGGAAGGAAATAACACTCCTTTTCGTTATATCCGGTTAATATCAGAATCGCTTTAAGGAAATAAAAGGTAGCCAGGTCCTTCACCACAACATTGTTAAATGATTTTATGATTTCCTGCTGATTTAGTCTTGCCCCCATCATCGCATATACCGGGCTAAGTGTATCGGCGGTAGCTTCTTTTAGTGAACGGGCATCTAGAACTACCGTTTCACTGTTCATGTCATCTTCCAGTGCGCGTTGTACGGCAATTACCCTGTATAGTTTATTGACATCGATAAGATGGGGTGAATGTGTGGAGTAGATAATCTGTAAATGTTCTTTTATATCATCAAACACCTTCAGTACATCTTCCTGCGCTCTTGCATGCAAACTTACACCTGGTTCATCTATTAGTAAAAGCTTGTTCTTTATTTCGCCATCCATGGCGGTGGCTTTCAGCTCCAAAAAAAATGAAAGGAACCATCTTACCCCCCTGCTTCTCTGTTTGGGATAGAGTCTTTCTGCTTCATCTTTGATCCAAAACTCAATAAACGGCTTGCCGCTTTTCTCCTCATGCGTATGATCATAATGAGCAAGCTCAAAATTTATCTTGATCTTGTTGTTTTTTCCGACATTTTGTCTCCAGAAATCCTGAAAGTTGAGGGTCAATTCGCCATTCAGATTTTCGATTTTTTGTTTTAGAATTCTACTGGAGGGCTGTTGGAAGAATGAGTAGTCAAGTCCAGTAATAACCAAAAAATTGATTGCAGCCTTATATCCCTCCACAGCGGTATTTCCAGTGAGTATATCTTCAAGATCTATTCTGTTAGGCAGAAGGGAGCTGAAATCTTCAAACAGTTCAAAACGGGGAGAAAGCTTAAATATCTCTTCTCCCATTTCTTTCGGTCCCATAAAGTTTTCATGCCTGCTTATCTCTGCCATAGATTTTTTATAGGATTCCTCGAACGTCATGTTATTGAAAACATTCTCAGCAGCTTGCAGTAAAATATTGTATTGCTTTTTGGTTGAATTTAACTTTTCCTTTGTGCGGTCGATCTCAATTCTGTAGTTTTCACGCGAAGCTTCGGCAGCACGAAGTTCTTTTTCAGAAGGATACATATCTACTATGTCTGAAATCTGACGGAATCGATCCATGGATTCAGCTAATTCATCTTTAAGTTGCCGTATCTCAGACTGGAGTTCCCTGATCTTGTCATGAACGATCTGTTTTTCCTTCAGGTTAGATAAAATGGTTGTCTTTTCATTGTATTCATTCAGCTTTATCTCTTTCTCTTTATCAAGCGCGTTGCACTCCTCTTTAGCAAGTTCTGCTTCGACCTTGTCCGGGTTTTTTTTATTTCTGGAAAATACGGACCTTGAAGTTTTTTTTAGTTCGTTTATTATTTCCTGCTTTTCAAGGAGCTTCTGGCTTACTTCGTTTAGTTCCTGGCTGACGTTTTCGACTGCCGTGGTTGCTTTTTCAAGTTCTTCTGTAGTTTTATCAATTAGTTTTTCAATCTTTATTTCACTGGATTTTCTTTTTTCTTCTTCAGCATTAAATATTTCCAGTAGCTCTCCACCAACCGCAATATAGCTTGTAAGGTCAGGTTCCCATTTGCGTATAATTGTTACCGTGCCATGTTCATTCAACTTCTTCCTGATCTGGGGATAGAGCCGCTCCGGATCGAGCTTTTTTTCTAATGCAGAGCTATTAAGGTTGAACTTACATGCAACCTGCGGTAATGAAAGATCGCTTCTGAGCATATCTTCAATCAGGATTCCATCATAAAAAGCCTTTAATCCCTCCAGAATAGATGTTTTTCCTGATTCATTCTGCCCTATCAGACAGGTGATATTGTCGTGGGCCACATCATGCCAGTTTGTGTCCCTGATCGATCTGAAGTTTTTTATCCGGAATGAAATAAGCTTCATAGATTCCTATTGAATTTGAGGGCAATAATAATGAAAAAATATGATTTTTGCAGCAACGCAGTTATCGGACTTTATGGACAGCCACTAGATAAACCTGATACCCATTATCAGGACATCGTCCACCTGATCATTTGACCCCTTCCATGTGAGGAATTCTGAAATAAGCATCTGCTTTTGAATTACCAGGTCCTTATCTGCTAAACCGGTTATAAGTTTTTTAAATGGACCATATTTGTATTTTTTGTCTTGTTCACCTCCGAACTGATCAGCGAAACCGTCCGAAAAAATATAGATCATGTCATTGGAAATAAGTCTTAAACTGTGATTTGTGAATGATTCCTCTTCAATAGCATTAATGCCAACAGGCATCTTATCAGCTTTGATCTCTTCGAGATTCCCGTCTCTTACGAGGTACAGCGGATTATTGGCACCGGCATATTGCAGTTCACCTGTATCCTCATTGAAAACCAGCAGGGCCATGTCAATTGAATCCTTATTCTCTTTAAACATCCCTGTTTGATGGAGCGCCCTCATTACTCTCTCCCTTAAAAGGTTTAGTATTCTACTGGCTTTCCAGGGACCACCACCACTCATAATATCATTTAAAAATGAAACACCCATTATACTCATCAGTGCCCCTGGCACCCCATGTCCTGTACAGTCTCCTGCAGCCAATACGGTGTACCCTTCCACTCTTGTACAATAATAGAAATCTCCACTAACTATATCTCTTGGCAGGTGAAGAACGAAATATTCATTCAGTATCTTGTCCAGTGTTTTTGGTTCGGGAAAGATTGCTTTTTGAATAAAGCTGGCATAATTTATACTTGCAAGAAGCTCTCTCCTCTGTTCGAGTAACTCTTCTCTTGAAAAATTAGAATTATTTTCAGAATTCCCGGGTACCATACACTATAAAATTCAAATCTTCACAAACTGATTCGAGCCAGTAATTGCTTGACGCCCTCTTATCAAGCAAGGGTAAAAAGAATGAGTTTTAGCTTCGCTGAGCTCGCAACCCCGGCTCTTATTGACAGTATAAGCTAATGAACAGAATGTCCTCAACTAAGTTATTCGGATACCGATTACCAACACATCATCTACCTGACTGATGTTCCCCATCCAGGAGATCAATTCTTCATTGAGTTTTTCTCTTTGCTGTTCCATCGGCAGATCATGTATTTCGAGCAGTAATTTTTTATAGTTTTTTGACATGTATTTTTTTCCTGATGGACCACCAAACTGGTCCACATATCCATCCGAAAACAGATAAATGGTTGCATCCTGCTCTTTGACCAGGTTTGAAGTGAAACTGTGCTCTTTTATGGATATACCGATGGGCATATGATCGGCTTTGATCTGATAAAGCATATGTGTCTCATTGTGGATAGCTCCACGATCCAACTCAATTACTTCTCCTTTTTTGAGGAGTGATTTTTCCTCATTGGATAATTTTCTTATCACGTAAAGCGGGTTATACGCTCCTGAATATTGTATCGATTTTGTAGACTTGTCAATGGAAACCATAGAAAGATCCATTCCGTCTTTCGTTGATTCATCCATGCTTTTTCCGGTTTGCCGCAAGGAAGTTATTACATGATTCCTAAGGGCATCAAGAATTTTATCAGTTTCAGTAATTCCGGATTTGATCACAATCTCATCAAGGAATGATATGCCCAGCATACTCATGAATGCACCGGGAACTCCATGGCCCGTGCAATCGGCCGCAACAACAAACACTTTACCATTAATTGCTCCAAACCAATAGAAATCGCCACTTACGATATCGCGCGGTTTAAAAAGAATAAAATGATCAAGGCCGTGCTTTGTAAGCATCTGATCGGGTGGAAGCAGGGCACGTTGTATGCGGCTTGCATATTCAATACTATCTGTAAGCTCCTCTTTCTGTTTTCGAATTTCAGCGGTTCGCTCCTGTATGACTCCTTCCAAACGGATGTTTTCATTTTTCAAACGCCTGGTGTATAGTACGATAATGATATATACTACAATAATTGCTGCAATGACGTATAAAAGAAAGGCTACAAAAGAAAGGTACCATGGCCGCTGTATGATAAATGCAAATGAATCTTCCCTGCTTTCATCATTGTAAACATTCCTGGCTTTGACACGCAGCTTATAACTTCCATGAGGTAGGTTGGTGAAATCCTGATAAAGTACATGGGACCATTCTGACCAGCCTTTAGAAAAGCCTTCCAGAAAATAGCTGTATTCTATTTTTTCTTCAAAATTGTAATATGGGGCGGACCATCTGAATTCAATGTTGTTGTCGGAATATCTGATACTGGGAATCATTTGGGGATCCTGTACAAATCCTGGTACATATATTCCTTTTTCCGATCTCAATGGATGCGTCCCGTTATATATGATTGAATCTTCATCCACTGTCACTTTTCTTATCAATGCCCAATACTTGCCCTCTAAAAAGTTGGTGTTTTTGTCATAGTGATACAGGATATTTGATTTTGAAAACCACACATTATTATCGGTGAAACTATGAAATGCGTCTGTTGAGAAGTTTTCCAGGCCGTAGAACGGTTTGGATGTAATGTTCCATCCCCCCTTGTTATCATTTTCAAGAGATGCAACCATCCATCCACGCTCACTATTTTCGAAACTGATCCATAAGCTTGATCCCGGATCTCTGTACATGTTCAACACTGAATTTTCTCCCTCTGGCAGTACACTGTTAATCGAAGAATCTGCATAAAAACCAATCGAATCATCTTCTTCAAAGATCCTGTAAACCCCTAACTTTGTTCCGATCATTATCTCATCACCAATATTAAAAACAGAATTATCGGCAGTGGTAGGTAATTTGTCATTTTCTGAGAAAAAAAACTTTACTGCCGCATCATTCAGGGGGGAAATATAACCCAGTCCCGTTAACTTTGAACCAAACCAAAGTCTGTTTTTTTCAGTCATTGCAAGCGAGCGTATTTCATCCTGTAAACGCTCAACTGAAAATTCCTGACTCCACTTGCCATTTGAGTAGAGCAGACTGATAATCGAGGATTCCCGACCAAGATAGACCCTGTTTGGCCGAAAAGGATCCCGCAAAAGACAATAACCCCAGAATACCTTATCTTCTTCATCAATATCATCAGAGAAAAGATCTTTAATGTCTATAATACGGCCATCTTTATGAATCTGCATCAATCCCCCTTCCCCAATGGCTAAAAGAATTTTCTCTCCACTTTGCAGGGTGAATTGTTCCAGGTCCCACACCTTCCGGTTTGAAGATCCAATTTTAATAAATGATGTTAATCCCTCAATGGCAGATAGCCTGTAAATACCGATCGATGTTCAGATAAACAGAGCGTCATCAATGGAGTTGATTGAATGAATCAGTCCCTGGTACCCTGATCCCTCAGTAAACTGCCTGAGCGGACTGTTAAAGCTTATTTTTCCAACACCGAGGCTCATTGCTGTCCATACATGTGAGAACGGGTAATCGTCCGTTGGTTGATAGGTACTGAAAACCTGTTGGTCCTGAAGCCCCTGATTTTTCGAGACTATTTCTAATATTTTCCCTTCTGTGGAAATAATTGCAACGCCCCCTGCCGATGTTGAAGCAATGAAGTTGCCATTTGAAAGCCTGCGCAAATTTAACAGGAAATTTTCATTTAGGAATTGGTTGGTTTCAGGGGCAGCAAATAATGAATCTATGCGCCCTGATTTAATATTATAGAGGCTTAGTCCTCCACCTGCAACCCCAATTAATAAATTATTTTCATCATAGGATGCGAGGCCGTAAATATCCTTCTCCCTGTAGAAAGATCCCCCTTTGGCCTCCACCATTGTTGTGTCTCCCTGTAAAACGATCAGGCCTTTCGAAAAACTGCCCGTATAGAAATTGTCGTTTTCGTAAAAGCCCAAAAGCACATGCTTTTCATTATCAATAACATGTATGGTGTCCTCTCCGGGATCATAGAGAAACAGATATTTCTGGGTATGAAAATAGACCTTTTCCTCCGCACAGTAAGTTTTCCAAACATCCGAAAAACTTTGGCCCGCACTATCGAGTTTATGAAGCAATGAATTGTATTTCATGCTTCCGGTGGCATCTGGCTCCAGATAACCTAATTCAGAAACAGCTCCAACATAGACAGTTCCATCATTGGAACAGTCAAGCGACCTTACAATGCTGTTGTTTGATATTGGTATGGATCGCCATTCACTTCCATCATATTCCAGCACCCCTTTGTCATCATTTCCGACATACATGACTCCCCTACGATCCTGCACAATGGTCCAGTTTTGCTCACTTCCTTTGGTTTTCTCAGGTGGATAGTTTACAATTGCAGGAATACCATTTTGGTTTATCTGCGCAGATAATCCACTGTAAATAAGCGAAAAAAGAAGTAATATGATGGTTCTTCCTAACATCAAATATAGCGTTCAATTGAATGAACTAAAATATCTAAAATATGTCTAATTGACGAATATTTTAAAATTATTTTTATGTTAAGGCAACCTTCCTGCTGCAATATTGTTTTATACTATGTAAGATTCGTTCTCCTTTATTTAATATTTTTGGGGAGAAGTATAAGGGAAATCAGGCATGAGAGGATTGAGATTCCTGTTATTATTACTGTTTGCTTCGGCCATACCAGTTGCTACAACCGGGCAAATAAAGTATATCCTTCCGGAAGAGGAGTTTCAATCTGATATCAAGGTATTGAGGGGTGAGATTGAAGGATGTTTTACCCTGAGCCATTTTTTTATCGATACGCTAAGTATCAAAAGCACAAAATATATCAGGGTATCGATCCCGGGAGCATTGTCTTCCGGTGCGCCCGGTACACCCGAACTACCGGCTTTTTCTTCCCTCGTTGAAGCTGATCCCTCTTCCGGTTACCAGACAGTGGTACTTTCGGTCGATTCAACAATTATAGACCTGGATACTGTTTATCCCTCTTCCACCATATTTCCAGCCCAGCCTTCTGTTAGAAAAGGGACATCATCAGCAGAGCGGATATTTATTGATCAGCCTGTTTCCGGGTCCGGACCGGTAAAAAGAGAACCTCTGATTAAACTTGTCCCGGAGGGAATAATGAGGGGGATTCCTATTGCCCGGGTACAATTTAACCCCATGCACTATGATGTGGCACATAACAGACTGATAATCTATCACTCTCTTGATTTTAAGCTGGTTCCGGAGCAATATACGCCCCCTGAAGAAAAACTGCAGCCGGCACCTTTCAAAAGGGCATTTTCAATGGTTATCCGGGATAAATACAGGGTAGCCCTCAAACGGTTAGTTATGGATGAACCTGTCACCATGGTGATTCTCTCCGATTCGATGTTTCAGGAATCTCTGCAACCGCTGGTTCAATGGAAGACAGAAAAAGGATTCAACATCATTGAGGCCTATACCTCGGATTCAACCGTGGGAAGCACGTACCAGGAGATCAGGGATTTTATGTCATCGGTCTATCACCATCCGCCTGATGGAATTGCCCCGCCGTCCTATCTGCTGATTGTCGGGGATGTTGAGCACGTACCACTCTCACAACCATCGGGTCAGATCACCGATCTCTACTACACAACCTTCGATGGTGAGGGTGACTATCTTCCCGAAATGTTCCATGGAAGGATATCGGTAAAAAGCGATGAAGAGCTTAACGATGTTGTTGACAAGATCCTCATGTATGAAAAATTTCAGTTTCCGGATCCATCCTTTCTCGACAGGACCATTCTGATCGCCGGATATGATGGATCATATGGTTCAGTTCACGGGAACGGACAGATCAATTATGCTGCCAATAACTATTTCAATGAAGAGAACGGTATCGATGCCAACGTTTATCTGCATCCCGCCGCAGCATCAATGGATCAGGAAATCCTGGAAGATATATCGGCAGGCGCTGCCCTGGTGAACTATACCGGTCACGGCGAGTACTACGGTTGGCTCGATCCTGCCTTCAGGCTGCACCATCTCGACACACTGAAGAACATCAATAAGTTCGGATTGATGATCGGCAACGGGTGCAGCACCAACCAGTTTAATATGAACAATGATTGCTTTGCAGAGGTGGTTGTGAAGGTAAAGGAGGGGGGCGCTGTCGGGTATATCGGATGTACCAACGACTCATACTGGGATGAGGACTACTACTGGACGGTCGGTATCGGCCCCTTCACGTCGAATCCCGGGTACCATACAACCACCTCCGGATATTATGATAAACTGTTTCACCTGGGAAACGAGCCCGTGGAGGAGTGGGCACCCAGCCTGGGAGAGATGATCTTCGCCGGCAATATGACCGTTCAGCAAAGTGAATCAAACAGGAAGAAATACTATTGGGAGATCTACCAGATCATGGGAGATCCGAGCCTTGTGCCCTGGTTTCGGTTGCCAGAGAATGCTCCGGTGCACTACCCAAAGAGCATCCCTGCAGATGCAACGCAGGTAAGTATCAGGGCCTCTGCCTATGATTACATAGCCTTATTGGCTGAAGGCATTTTAATCAACGCACTGCATGCCGACCGGTACGGACAGGCCTACATCAGTATTCCCGATACACTCATGGCAAGCGATCTGAAACTGGTTGTGACAGGCGATTACCGTCGGCCCATGATCGATACCATCTTCCGCACTGCAAGCAGCAGTGGTTATCTGGAGATGGCCGGTTATCAGCTGAACGCTGAGTCTGTGGGTCCGGATGGATTGGTCTCCGCAGGTGAGAGCTTTTCGCTGGATCTTCGGCTGGTGAATCGAGGCGACACTGTTTTTGGTCCGGGAACACTTGTTATGGGGTGCCTGGAAAGTTTTATAGCTATTTCAGATTCAACGGTGGCGATCGGCTCCATACACCCGGGAGATACAGCAATGATTTCAACTGCTTTCAGGCTAACTGTCGGGCATGACGCTGAAGATATGGTATCCTTTACGCTTGGCCTGCACAAGCAGTCGGAGGGAAAGGGCAATACCATTTACCTGAAGGAGACCGTCTATGCTCCGGTTCTTGCTTCTTTGGGGATTACATGGGAAGACATAACCTATGGAAACGGGAATGGCAAGATTGACCCGGGAGAGAAGATCCGGTTCAGGTGGGAGATGGAAAACAGGGGGAGTTTCAGATCAGACTCAATTTATCTATCCTCAGCAGGTTCCACAGGTGCGGTATTTGAAGCCTTTTCTGTAAATGCCATACCGGGAATACCTGTAGGAGAAGGTGGGGCAGCTATGTTTTCAGGGACCATCAAGGAGAGCGCTTCAGATGCGTCACCTATCTGGCTTGGAATGCAGGGAGAAGGCAATAAGACGTTGTCGGACAGTTTGTTTTTGGTAATCGGACGGCATTATGAAGACTTCTCTACCGGGGATCTTTCCAGGTTCAGGTGGGTCAGCTTAGTGGAGGGGTGGGGACCGGATTCAACAGTATTTAGCGGTGCACCATGGTCCCTCCGCTCGGCTGAGATATCCCATAATGCATTTAGTTCGGTTCAGATTGAGGTGGAAGTGGGACAGGTTGATTCCCTTTTGTTTGATTATAAGGTATCTTCCGAAAAGAATTACGATTTTCTAAAATTTTATCTGGACAGTATGCTGATTGATGAATGGTCGGGAAATACCGGTTGGAAGCGACATGTGCAAATTCTTGATCCGGGAAAGCACCTTCTTGAATGGAGGTACCAAAAAGATTTAAATACGACGAATGGAGAGGATGCAGCCTGGATTGATAATGTGGTTTTTCCTGCTAATTCATTTGACAGCATCGATATGGGGATCTATCAACTGAAAGGACCTGTTAGCAGTAAATCGCTTGGCGATGCAGAGACACTGCAGATACTTGTGGTAAATGCAGGTAGCCAGCAGGTTACAGGTTTCTTCGCAGGGTATAGTATTGGTGGCTCGGAGTGGGTAGAACATTATTATAGTGACACGGTTTTACCTGGCGATATTTTTGGGATAGAGCTGCCCGGAACTTTTGATATGTCGGAATTGGGCTCCTATGTCATTACAGCAGGAATCAGGGCTGATGGGGATGTGTATCCGGGAAATGACACACTGAGCTTTCTTGTACAGCATTATGTCTTTCCTGATCTGGCACTGATGTCGGTCGACCTTGATTCGGACTCTTCCCTGTATGCCGATCTGATTGTAAACGTTACGAATGAAGGAAATATACCGGCAGAGGAGTTGTATTATACCTATTATCTCAATGATGAACTGAGGAAGATGGATACAGCGACGATCGGTCTTCTCCCCGGTGGATCGACCGAATTAACGATCCGGTTGATTGGAGAGGGGGACCAGGATCTGGAAAATGGGTGGCACGATTTTCTTATCGTTGCTGAAAAGGATAGTGTCGTGTCCAATAACATGGTTTCCGGAACGGTCTTTTGGAGTGTTCAGTCAATCGGTGAATCTGAAAAAGCGCCATTGATGCTCTTCCCGAATCCTGCAACTGCAGAATTCACCATTCGTCTGCCTGATTACATCACTGCGCCTGTTACAATTGAGTTTGTAACCCTTTCCGGTAGGGTTACGGGTTCTGAGAGGATGAATCAAAGTCAGCAAACATTCAATGCCAAAAAAATATTTGCTGCTGATGGAGCCGGCATCTACCTGGTGGTTATACGGGGGAACCAGGGGGAGGTAATCGCTACAGGGAAGCTCCGGGTGGCTGATCTGAAAAACCCTTAGCGCTGAATGAATGCTGCTTCGGGATTTTCGATCATTCGGTACATACAGCGTTCAGCCCGCATTTTAATTCTTCAGTCTTACATCGAGCGTTCCCCCGCGAATAAAATAGCATGGAGAATAGCAATCTCCTGAGCCGTCAACGCCCCTGATCCGGTCGCCGTCAATGGCGATAACGGTTTCTCCTTTTATCTGATAGGTGGCCTTTACGGAATAATTGACACCCACTTTGGAGTAGTGCAGACGCTCTTCGGTATAGGTGGTATCTGTAAAATCGATGTTTCCATCTTCGTAATCGCCCACATAGTAGGTGAGGGGAACAAATTGGTTTTCGTCATTAATTGTTACGTTGATGATGAGGTCGGCGGAGTCCGGAACGCTTTCGAGACAGTTGTCGCAATCGATATTCAGTGCAAGGTCCTCCTGTTCGCATCCGGAAAAATTGACAGCGAAGGCCAGCAATAGTATGAAGAGAAGCTTTGTTACTGTTTTCATGTTATCCGATGTTATGATACACATGGGTTATCATCCATATTTATTGTTCCCAGACAATCTCTTTTCTGTCATATTGCATTTTCGGATATGCCATCCGGAAATATAGTGACAGGTTGAATTTCAGGCTTTTATCAAGCAGGTTGTCGAAGCTGTACCAATCGGCACCTGCTTTTACGCCAACATAGTTTCCTTGCACCGCAATCCCGGCTGAGGGGATAACCGTGTAATCGATATTGGGATCGTTGGAGGTTCCCTGGTAGTCGGGAAACGAAAGATAGCCGGTGAGGGCCGTGTATGCTGACAACCGGATACCGTTTTTTGATTCAAATATGGTAAAGTATTTTCCGGCGGTGTGACTCCAACCTACTCTTTTTTCACGGAACTGAAACAGGGTGTCGTTGATATAGGTCTGCACCCTCAACTGAAAAGGTCTGTAGTCAATACCTGTTTCAAAATGGAACCCATATTTGGTATCCACCAATCCTCCCCTGAACTGGAGGAGGTAATCTGTATTGTTGAAAGAGTTGCCAAATGTAAAACGAAATTCCGAAAAATCGGCTCCCTTTGTGGGCCGTCCACCCTCTTGCCGGATCAGCCAGATGAGCGAGTCATTGTCGCTGATTCTGGCAAGTTCGGACATGTTCCTGCCCTTGTTAATATGGTGATGTACATCGGCCCCCTGGTCAATGAGCATTCTAGCTGCTTTTGTGTCGCTGTAGGTGATTGCATATGCCAGGGGCGTGTAGTTTTTATTGTTGGGGATGTTCACATCTGCATCGTAATCGAGAAGCAGTTGAAGAATATCGTACCTGCCGCGCTGTGTGGCGACTATGGCAGGCGTATTCCCCTTGTTATCCTGTGTATCGGGATTCAAACCGTTTTGGAGAAGGACATCAGTTGTTGCCAGGTTATCGAAGGTAACGGAGGCCATGAGGGGGGCATTACCCTGATCGTCTTTTACTGTTTCGTCTGCGTTGTAGAAGATAAGCAGATCGGCCGACTGGTACTGATTTGTTGCAGCGGTGTAAATGAGCGGGGTAATACCGAATGCATCTTTGACATTCGGATCGGCACCCTGTTCCAGCAGGTATTTGGCCGACTGGAAATCGTTGTTCAGGACTGCAATAAATAGCGGTGTCTCTTTGTTGAACCCTGTTGTATTGACCGTGGCACCGGATTCTACCAGCATTTTCATGATATCCATATTACCCTTTTCAACAGCGTACATCAGGGCCGGGTTTCCAATGGATGATTCTGCATTTGGATCAGCGCCCCGTTTAAGCAGCAGTGCTGTGTTTTCCGCGGAATTATTGATCACCGATTCAATCAGGCTCCGGTCATCATCCCCGGGAATGAAGTAGGTGGTGTCTGCAGGTGTGAAGCTGGCGCTGTCTTGTGCATTTGTTGTTGCAGCAAAGGGTAGCAGCAGTAGAGGGAGTAATATGTAAAACCTTAAGCGTTTCATCTTTTCTGTTATTAGCCACCGGCCTTTTTTACATTGAAATTATCCTCCTGCAATAAGCCAACCACCTTATCACGGTGGTCACCCTGTAAAAGTATTTCTTTTTCCTTTACAGATCCACCAACGCCACATTTGCTCTTCAGTTTTTTACCCAGTTCTTTTAAATCGTCGGTTGATCCTGTAAATCCTGATATGAGCGTAACAGCTTTGCCTTTTCTGTTCCTTTTGTCGAGAGAAACAATGAGTTTCTGCTGATTTGGTGGCTGTGTGTTACTGGTTTCCTTCTCCTCATGTTCGTAATTAAAATCCTCATTGGTAGAATATACCACACCCAATCGTTTCTTCCAATCGTTATCCATGCGTGAGACTTTTTACAAAAATAACAGAATGCGGGAGAGATTTTCAAAAAAGAGGATAAAAAAAGCAGAGTTAAATTCGGGTTTATCCCATTATTACTTCAAAATAATTATCCTTTCCCCATTTCAAGCTGGTTCTTAATCAGTTCGAAATAGAGTCCCTTTTGTTTTGTGAGCTCATCATGTGTTCCTTTCTCGGCCAGTTCTCCTTTTTCCAGCAGAACGATCTGGTCGGCATTTCTAACGGTGCTTAACCGGTGCGCAACGATCACAACAGTTTTTCCCTTAAAAACTGTTTCAAGATTTTCCATGATCTTTTTTTCATTGCTGGCGTCCAGTGAACTTGTTCCTTCATCAATAAAAAGAAAATCCGGATCACTATAGATTGCCCGCGCGATGAGGATCCTCTGTTTTTCACCACCGCTTATAGAAAGGCCCTCAGCTCCGATTTTTGTATTATACCCCAATGGCAGCTGGTCAATAAAATCATCTATGCAGGCCATCCTGACTGATTTGATCAGTTTATCCTTATCTATCTCCTCATGTCCGAGAGCGATATTTTTCGCGATGGTATCTGCAAAGATATACCCATCCTGCATCACCACCCCGCAATGTTGCCGCCAGAAATCGGCAGGTATATGGACCATACTCTGATCGCCGATCCTTATTTCTCCTTCTGTCGGCGGATAGAAAGCCAGCATGAGTTTGACAAGCGTTGTTTTTCCGCTTCCGCTTCTGCCTACGATCGCTGTTACAGAGTCTTTTTTAAGCTGCAGGTTGATATCTTTCAGAACAGGCTTTGCATGGGGACCTCCATAGTTAAATGCAAGGTTGTTAATGGTGATCGATGAATCATCCGGCAACAAGGTCATCCCGCCCCTGTCTTCCTTTTCATCACTGGTATTATGTATTTCACTAAGTCTTTCAAGGCTCAGTCCGGCATCCTGGGCCCGGTGCATAAACAGTATCATCTGTTCGAGGGGGACATTGAGTTGTCCCAGAATATAGCTTACGGCAAGCAGCATCCCAAGGGTCATTGAGCCGTTAATTACAGCCAGTGCAGCTACAACAGTGATCAATATATTTTTCAGTTCATTGATGAACCGTCCCCCGGCCTCCTGGTACTGGTCGATCGCCAGGCCCTTCAGGTTGATCCTGAACAGTCCTGCTTGAATATTCTCCCATTCCCAGCGCTTTGGTCTTTCGGCATTATTAATTTTTATGTCCTGGATGCCATGTACAAGTTGTATGAGCTTGCTCTGATTTTCGGATAGTTTGGTGAACCTTTTATGATCGAGGACTTTTCGTTTCTTCATGAATAGCCATACCCATAGAAAGTAGAGTATTGAACCGGTTAAGAACAGGAAGAGAATTTTCCAGCTGAATATCGCCAGGATCACAGAGAAAATGAGCAGATTAAAGAGCGAGAATATAATATTCAGTGATGAGGTGGTGATAAATGATTCGACCCTGCGGTGGTCCCCGATTCTCTGCAGTATATCACCCGTATGTTTTGTTTCGAAGAAGCCAACCGGGAGACGCATCAGTTTGGCCAGGAAATCGGAAATAAGCGCAATGTTGATGCGGGTACTCATGTGGAGCAATATCCATCTTCGTATAAAGTTGACCCCCATTGAACTCATAATAAGAACAAACTGAAAAGCGAGGATCAGGTATATGAATCCGGGATCCGAATTACTGATACCAAAATCCACAATCCCCTGGAACATAAATGGGAGCAGCAGTTGGATGACAGATCCAACAACCAGACCGATGAGCAGTTGGTAACCCATTTTACGATGGGGGAACAGATATTTGGTTAAGAACAATAAGCCGGTTCTCTTATTCGCCTCCCCATCCTGTTGGTAGAACGCCGGTGTAGGTTGCAAAAGAAGGACGGTACCCTTATCCTCCCCATGCTCTTTTGTACTGATCCACCCCCTTAAAAACTCCTCTTTGGTATAGGTGATCATTCCCAGCATCGGGTCAGCCACATACACCTTCTCTTTTCTTATCTTATAGACTACGATAAAATGGTTTTGCTTCCAATGCGCGATCAGTGGCAGCGGGGCTTCGCCACTTAATTTTTTCCAGGTCAGGGCAACCCCCAGGGACTTCAGCCCTATTGATTCGGCAGCATCAGCAATTCCGAGCATGGAGACACCATCCCGCGCCAGATAGGACTTTTCTCTGAGAGTCTGTAACGTGAAATGCTTACCATAAAACTTTGAAATCATCCTGAGACACGTTGGACCACAGTCCATTGCGTCCAGTTGCTGATAGAAAGGGAATGTAGCCATATCCTGCTGGTTATTTTGTTAAAAATATAAAATATTTGCTAACACAACCAGCAGGTTATCAACCACAGGAATATGCAGATGAAACATAGCAGTCTAAGCTCTAGTGTCTATTAAGGCACACCTGACTCATAATCAGGGGGTCGCTGGTTCGATCCCAGCTGGGCCCACTTATAAATGAAGCAGTTACAGCGATTTAATCTGTAACTGCTTTTTATATTCATACCATTTTCATACAACTTTGACATTACTGCTACAGCTGTCCGACATTTGTCCGACATTCGTCCGACATAATAATAGTGGCATAAATCAATAAATCACACCTCACCCCCTGCTTTGGGAGCAGGGGGTCGCAGGTTCGAATCCTGCTACCCCGACTGGG
>JBBDUV010000088.1:0-21757 GCA_040903745.1 Bacteroidales bacterium
TTATCCGGGTATGCCTGCCGAAGTTGTAGAAAAAGACATCACCAGCCGTATGGAAAGGTGGACGGGACAATCACCCGGAATTGAAAAACAGCTTTCCAAAAGTTTAATGGGCGTGAGTATCGTTACCAATTTTTACGGAGAAGACATTGACCCCGCAGAAGCTATGGCTAATTCCTCCTCTTATGCAGTGAGTGATATGTATTATCAGCCACCGGGAACTATGCCCCCAATGATTCAACCCTTTGATCCGACAGCTTCTAAACCCTTGATGTTGCTGACAGTAAGCAGTGACACCAGAAGCGGTAAGGATTTGTATGATGTGGCTTACCTGAATCTCCGCCAAATGTTAAGCGGTGTGGAAGGTATCGTTGCTCCTGCAGCTTATGGTGGTTCGTTACGAATGATTTACGTTTATGTCGACCCCAATAAAATGGAAGCCATGGGTATATCACAAACACAAGTGATGGAAGCCATTCAGAAAAATACGACAATGATTCCCTCAGGGGTTGCCAACATTGGAAAAGTGAATTATGGTATTGATGCGAAAGGTTTAATTGTTGACGTGAAAGACTTTGACGACATTGTAATTACCTATAAAAACGGCAACCCCATTTACATCAAAGACATTGGTCAAACCAAAGATGCCAGTGCCATTCAAACCAACATTGCACGAGTTGACGGACAAGAGCAGGTTTATCTACCTATTTTTAAAAGGCCGGGAGCCAATACCATTGCTTCGGTGGAAGCTGTTAAAAAAGCGTTGCCGGGCTTGAAAGAACGGATGCCGGATGATGTAAAACTCAATGTCATCTTCGACCAGTCATCTTATGTACGAAATTCCATTTCGGGTTTGCAAAATGCAGGCCTGGGCGGATTGATTTTGGTGGTCATTGTGCTGTTACTTTTTCTTGGAAATTTTAGGTCTTCCTTAATTGTTGCTATCAGTTTGCCACTTTCGGTATTATTTGCCTTCATAATGCTCTCTATTACCGGACAGGCAATTAATAGTATTACACTCGGTGGTTTTGCATTGGTGTTGGGGCTATTGGTGGACAACTCCATTGTGGTTTTGGAAAATATCGACCGCCATTTAAAAATGGGTAAATCATCATTTCAAGCGGCCAAAGTGGCGGCATTGGAAGTAGCCAGTCCGGTTTTAGCTTCCACTTTGGTGATAATCGTGGTGTTTTTTCCGGTACTTTTTTTAACAGGAATTACAAAATTTCTGTTCTCACCATTAGCAATAACGGTGGCAAGTTCAATGATTGGCTCTTACATTTTTGCTTTGACATTGATTCCGTTAATGGCTGCGTTTTTCTTTAAAAATCAATTACCTGATTCTGACAAAAAGAAGAACCCGCCTGCCGGACGGGCAGGGAAAAATGCACTTGGATTCTTCCAACGATTCATCGATCGATTGGGTGTTAAATACCAAAACAGTCTTTCAAAAACCTTAAAATTCCGTTGGCCCATTTTGGGAATTACTGTTTCACTGTTGATTGCTTCACTGTTTCTTTTGAAAAACACAGGCTATGAACTGTTTCCAAAGTCTGACGTTGGGCAAATGGAAATTTCGGTTCGGATGGAATCAGGCACACGCCTGGAAGATGCCAACGAAACCATTGCCAAAATGGAACAGGTCATACGAGAAGAAACCGGAGATGATTTAGAACAGCTCGTTGCAAATATTGGTGTTTTCTACGATTTACCTGCGGCATACACACCCAACTCAGGAACACAAGATGCCTTTATCGGTGTGCAATTAAAAGAAAGTCATAAGACCAGTACATTTGAATACGCTTCCAGACTTAGGGAAAAACTGCACGAAAGGTTTCCGGGTGTCGAATTGAGTTTCAATACAGGTGGAATGATTACCGCAGCATTGAATGAAGGGAAGCCTGCCCCAATTGATGTTCAGGTAAAAGGAAACGACTTAAAAGTATTGCGTGAAATTTCTGAGCGAATTCGTGATACCATTGCTACGCTTTCTGCAACAAGGGATGTTCGTGTTTTGCAGCGAATAGACCAACCTGCAAAAAACATAGATATTGACAGAGTTAAAGCAGCCGAATTAGGGGTTGAACCTGTAGAGGCCATTAAAAATATGGTTTCGGCACTCAATTCTTCGGTGACTTATGAAAAGGCGTTTTGGATTGATGAACGCAGCGGTAACCATTATTTCATTGGAGTTACTTACCCGGAAAGTGAAATTGACAGCCGTTTTGTGTTGGAAAATGTGGGGGTAAACAGTTCACTTTCTGACAGAACTGTTCCTTTTCGGAATTTCTCTAAAATAACGGACGGAACAAACCCAGTGGAAATCAATCACCACAATCTAACCCGTGCTTTTAATGTCTATGCCAATGTAGAAGGCAAGGATATTGGAAGTGTTTCAGATGAAATTCAACAAATCATTGACGGGATGGAAATTCCACCGGGCTATGAAGTCAATTTTGAAGGCGAAGTAGCCATTATCAAAGAATCCTTTGGTGGACTTGGTTTGGGATTGGCGTTAGCAGTCATTTTGGCTTTTCTGATTATCACTCCACTATTCAGGTCATTCCTACAGCCCATTGTCATCATTTTAACTTTTCCTTTCGGTTTAATTGGGGTAGCGTTTTTGATGTGGATTACAGGCACCTATTTAAGTATTCAGTCCATTATGGGCATCATTATGATGGTGGGCATTTCGGTTTCTTATGGAAATATTCTGGTGGACAGAATCAATGCCCTTACATACAAAGGCAGGTCAGTTAAAGATGCCATAATCCAAGGTGCGGGAGATAGGTTTCGTCCGATACTGATGACGGCATCTACGACTATTTTCGGATTGTTGCCTACGGCTTTAGCGACCAATCCGGGTTCAGAAGCCAATGTGCCACTTGCCATTGCAGTAATTGGTGGAACATTTATGGCAACCATCATCACCCTATATATCATTCCCATTTTTTATTCATTTATAACTAAAAGCAAATAAGCAATGAATACTTTAAATAATATAAAATCAATAGCAGTTTTCGCTGTGCTGCTTACCACTCTTTTTGCCTGCAACAGTCAGAAAAAGGAGACGGAAAAAACAGCTCCCGATAGCTATCGGGACGACAAAATCCAGAAAGTAGAAGTCGTAAAACCCGAGCAAAGTTCCTTTAAAGCCGAAGTGCTGATAACCGGAACCGCTCGTCCTAACCAAATCGTAACGCTTTACGCAATGGAAAGCGGAATGCTGATGCAAATGAGTAAAGATATTGGCGATAAAGTAAAACAAGGCGAAACACTTGCTGTTTTGGAAAATCCTGAATTGCAACAACAGCAACTCAAATGGCAAGCTGAAACCAAAGCGAAGAAAGCAAATTACGAACGGTTGAACTCAGTTTTTGAACACACACCTGCTTTAACCAACATCCAAATGGTGGAAAATGCGGAAGCTGAATATCTTTCTGTGAAAGCTAATTTTGATGCCTTGAACAATCGTATCGGCTTTTTGACAATTAAAGCTCCGTTTTCAGGTATTATCACCAAACGGTTTGTGGACAAAGGAGCAATGATTCAAAGCGGGTTAAGCCAAAGTAATCCGCAAGCATTGTTTGAATTGCAGGAAATCAATCCGATTAGATTAACCATTCCCGTTCCCGAATCGGATGCGGTGGGCATTCAAAAAGGAATGGATGTGGAAGTAACCCTACCAGAACTATCAGGCAATTCCTTTATGGCAAAAGTCAGTCGTACTTCCAAAGCACTTGACCCTATGTCAAAAACAATGCAAGTAGAAATTGATTTGGAAAACCCAGACGGCAATATCCTTTCAGGAATGTATGCCAAAGCTTTGCTTCAAATCAATAGTAGGGAAAACATATTGTCATTGCCTATCATTTCAAAGGTCAGCCATAAAAATGAAGATTATGTGCTTGCTGTGGTAGATGGCGTAGTTAAAAGAGTGCCCGTAAAAACCGGCTTATCCAATCAAGACTACTTTGAAGTGTTGAATAATGAAATTACTTCTGAAACACAGGTAATCATAAAAGGAAAAAGTTTGGTGAAACCCGGGCAAATTGTTGAACCTATTTTAAAACAAGAGTAATGAAGACATTAAATAATAGATTAAAAGAAATCGGGTTGTTATCATTCGTCCTGTTTTTGATAGTAGTTAACACAAATCAGTTAACTGCACAAGACACCATTCCCATCAATTTAGAAAAAGTATTGGAATTGGGCGGAGCAGATAATTTGACCATTAAGGAATATAAAGAACGACAAGAATTGTCATTGGCTGAATTAACGAAAGCCAAAGAATGGTGGCTTCCTGATATTTATGCAGGGGCGCAAACCCAGCAACTTTGGGGAGCTTCACAGAACAGCGACGGGCGTTTTTTTCTGGATGTTAATAAACAAAGTCTTTGGAGTGGTATAGGACTAAATGCAAATTGGGATTTTGCAGAAAACATTTACAATGAAAAATCTGTTAATCTCAAAAGTCAGGCAAGTCTGTATCGCACACAGGCAGAACGTAATCAGCAATTACTTGAAATGATAAATGCCTATTATGAACTAATGACCGCTCAATCAAATTACAATGCGTTTCAAAAGTTGGTCAGTCAATCGGACAGCATTGTACAGCAAATACAAATTCAGGTAGAAGGTGGCTTGTTGTATGAATCCGAACTGCTTTTAGCAAAGAGTAATAAAAACCATTTACAAGTGGAAATGCTCAATGCTAAAAAAGCATACAACAATGCTTCAGCAAGCCTTAAAAAACTGCTCAATATTGAGCAAAACATTAAATTGGCAAGTACTGATGAATCGTTATTGCCTATGGATTTTAATGCTGACCTGTCTGCCCCCCGCCTACCTGACGGACAGGGACAGGCAGGATTCGAAGCGGTGGAAGATCCGGTCTATCTAAACCGACCTGAAATTAAAGCCAATGAATTACAATTTCAGGCGTTGGAAACGGAACGAAAAAAGTACATCACAGGCTTGCTTATTCCTGAATTGAATGTAGGCACTTATGGTTCCTATTTCGGACGAATCAGCGGAGATGTTTCGCCAATGTTCCCGGATGATTATCCAACAACACAGCAGCTTTATCCAACAAGTGCTTTGAATGTTTCATTGATGTGGAAGATTCCATTGGGAGCATTGACCTATCAGGGTGATAAAAAAACTTTTGATAGTAAAATGCGGCTAAATGAAATTGAAAATAAACAGTTTAAAGTCCAAATCAATGAAGAAATTGCCAATGCAAAATCTGATTTGCAACTTGGAAAAGAACAAATTGAAATGGCAAAAGAAGCCTTGGAATTTACCACTGAAGCATTGAACCAAAGCATTGAAAGGCAAAAAATCGGAACAGCCAAACCTTTTGAAGTCTTCCAGGCACAACAGTTTTTCCTGCAGGCACAATTGGATTATTTGGAAGCTGTGAGTGCTTACAATAAAGCCCAATATGCTTTGAAAGTGGCGAAGGGAGAAAATCTTTAAAATCAATATAAGTATTAAACAATTTAAAAAATAAAGAAGTATGACAACCAAATCGAATATGCTAATGATAGCCGGGTTCTTTGTCCTGAACTCATGTAACGGACAGGGAAAATTTGAAAAAGAGATAAGCAACGAGCATAAACATACAAATGAACTGGTGCATGAAAGCAGTCCCTACTTGTTGCAACACGCCCACAATCCTGTCAACTGGTATCCTTGGGGAGAGGAAGCGCTCAAAAAAGCACAGGAAGAGAACAAAATGCTTATTATTAGTGTCGGTTATGCCGCCTGTCATTGGTGTCATGTGATGGAACATGAAAGCTTTGAAGATACGGCTGTGGCCAACCTGATGAACAAATATTTTGTTTCTATCAAGGTGGACAGGGAAGAACGACCTGATGTGGATCAGATTTATATGAATGCCGCCCAACTTATAACAGGCAGAGGCGGTTGGCCATTAAATGCCTTTGCATTGCCTGATGGAAAGCCTTTTTTTGCCGGAACTTATTTTCCTAAAAATGAATGGATAAAAGTGCTGAATTATTTTGTGGACATTCAACAAAAAAATCCTTCCTCCCTTACAGAACAAGCAGAAAAAGTTACGCAGGGCATTCATTCGATAGAAAACGTCCCATTACGGGATGAGCAAGTTACCTTTAGTATGCAAGATTTAGACAATATGTTTGACAACTGGAAACCGAATATTGATTTTAAGAAAGGAGGTGGCAACCGTGCTCCGAAATTTCCCATGCCATCTAATTGGGAATATCTGCTTCATTACAGCTACCTGAGTGATAATAAACAGGCTTTACAAGCAGTAACTACCACCTTGGATAACATGGCTTTCGGAGGTATTTACGATCATATGGGTGGTGGCTTTGCCCGATATTCTACAGATGTTAATTGGCATGTCCCTCATTTTGAGAAAATGCTTTATGACAACGGGCAGTTGATTAGTCTTTATGCGCATGCCTGGCAACATACGAAAAATCACTTGTATAAAGAAGTGGCGTATGAAACCCTTGACTTTATCGAAAGGGAAATGACCTCACCTGAAGGTGGATTTTATTCATCGCTCGATGCTGACAGTGAAGGTGAAGAGGGCAGGTTTTACGTATGGACGAAAAAGGAAATTGAAAAAGCATTGGGAAATAATTCAGGATCATTCATGAATTACTATAATGTAACCAATTCAGGCAACTGGGAACATGGCAAAAACATTCTGTTCCGCAAACAAAGCGATGAAGAATTTGCTGCCAAACACAAGATGAATGTTGATGAACTCCGGAAAATAATTTCAGAAGGAGAAACAGTTTTATTAAAAGCCCGAAGCAAACGAATACGTCCGGGACTGGATGACAAAATACTCACTTCATGGAATGCGTTGATGTTAAAAGGTTATGTCCATGCTTATCGGGCATTTGGAGAAGAGCGATTTTTGAAAGCAGCCTTAAGAAATGCAGATTTTTTATTGAAAAATGCTATTACTGATGGCGGAATCACCCGAAATTATAAAAACGGAAAATCTTCCATTCCCGGCTTCCTTGATGATTATGCTTTTGTGATCTCTGCTTTCATTGAATTGTATCAGGCTACTTTTGATGAAAAGTGGTTGAATGAAGCAAACGAGCTTACAGGATACACCATTAAGCATTTCTTTGATGCTTCTTCCGGTATGTTTTTTTACTCACACAATGAACATTCCAACCTAATCTCACGCAAGATGGAAGTTTCTGATAATGTAATTCCGGCCTCCAATTCCGAAATGGCAAAGAACCTTTTCTTCCTGGGTACTTTGCTTTATAATGAAAAGTATTTAGGGATGGCAAAACAAATGCTGATCAACGTACAAAATGATGTTTATCAAAACATTTATTTCTACTCCAACTGGGGCATTGTAGAAGCCCAATTTATCAGCCAGCCTTATGAAGTAGCCATTGTAGGAAAAGAATATGGCACCATGAGAAAGGAGATGGATCAACATTATCTGCCAAATACACTGTTACTTGGAGGAGAAAATGAAGGCAGCCTGGAGCTTTTACAGAATAAGACCATCAAAGGGCAGACTACTATTTACGTGTGCAGGGACAAGACGTGCAAACTGCCGGTTACAACAGTACAACAAGCTTTACATCAGATAAAAGATTAGCGATTATGAAAGCGGGCTCCTTAATTCAGCTTGTGATGCCATAGAAGCGAATATTTAGTTCTTCGAAAAATACCCAGGTAAACAGTTACTCTTTTTTGTGCAACACACTCAAGCAGCAGCCAGAATCATTATTTTGATCAAATGGCAAGATGTATTATCTTCACTTAAAATAAATTTATAAACCATCAGTCATGGGTTATTCAATTCGTTTACTATCAGCAGTACTGGTCCTGTCTCTTTTCACCGGTACCAAAGCGCAATCGCCAAAGGATTTAATACTGCCCCTCGATCCGGCCGTCAAATACGGCGTGCTTGAAAACGGGATGACCTATTATATCCGTGCGAATGAAGAGCCAAAAAACAGGGCCTCTTTTTACATGATCCAAAATGTGGGGGCCATCCTGGAGGAGGATCACCAAAATGGCCTGGCTCATTTCCTTGAACATATGGCGTTCAATGGAACCGAAAATTTTCCCGGGAAGGGAATTTTGAACACCCTGGAAAAACATGGCGTGGCATTCGGCAGGAACATCAATGCCTATACATCTCGAAATGAAACAGTGTATAACCTGAGTGAGGTGCCCACCAACAGACCCGGTTTGCTTGATACATGTCTGCTCGTGCTGAATGACTGGTCCAATTACCTGCTGCTTTCCGACGAGGAAATTGACGCGGAGCGGGGTGTGATCACGGAGGAGTGGCGTACAATCAGGAATGCCAATTTCAGGATATCTCTTGCGTCTATGCCTTATATTTTCAACAATTCAAAATATGCCCAGCGGGATGTTATCGGAGATATTGATGTGATCAAAAATTTTAAATATGATGATATTCGCGATTTTTACCACGATTGGTACCGGACAGATCTTCAGGCAATTGCCATTGTAGGTGATTTTGATGCTGATGAGATGGAGGAGAAGGTGGTGAACCTGTTTTCTAAAATTCCGGCTATTGAAAATCCGATAGAGCGGCCTGAAATTACGATTCCCGACAATGAAGAGTTGATATTCGGACTGGTAACAGACAAGGAGGCGGATCAGTCCATCATCAGTATTTACATCCGTGAATATGATGAAAACCCCGGTGTAACGAATGCTGAAGAGTTGCGTGATGCGTATATAGAAAGATTGTTTAATTGGATGATGTCGCAGCGTATATCCGAACTGCTTCAGCAAGGCGATCCCCCTTTTGTAGCCGGAAATATTATGCGATCTTCCCTAACAAGGAATTATGATGCGACAATTATAGGTGCGATTGCCAAAACGAACCAGGAGGCCCTTGCGCTCGCGAAAATCATGGAGGAGGTTGAAAGGGCAAAGCAACACGGATTCACTTCAGGTGAGCTTGAACGTGCGAAGAACCATTATCTCAACAGCCTTGAAAACAGGGTCAAAGAGAAGGACAAAATCACCAATGACCAGTATGCACGCGAGTACCAGGCACACTACCTTGAAAACACCGCATACCTTGATGTTGAGATGGAGCTGAAGCTGATGCAGGTTCTATTCAATACAATCACTCCCGAAGACTTCATGCGTGTGTTGCCTGAATGGTTCAGCACAAAGAACAATGTAATGGTGATCAGTGGTCCTGAAAGTGAAGAGATACAGCACCTTTCAGAGCAGGAAGCACGCTCTGTTGTTAATGCTGTACGTGTCATGGAGATAGATCCTTATGAAGAGGAAGAGCTTGCAACTTCATTGATCAGCAATGAACCTGATGCCGGGAAAGTTGTTTCGGAAAAATCCATTCCTGATCTGGATGCAGAAGAGTGGACACTATCTAATGGAGCGAAGGTTGTATACCGCTTTGCAGATTATGAAAAGGACAATATCGGTTTCAGGGCCTACAGTCCGGGAGGCTCTTCACTCTATGAGAATGAATATGTTCCCTCCACGGGAATGCTGCCCAGTTTGGTTCCGATGTATGGTGTGGGTGAATACGACCAGGTATCCCTTCAAAAGATGCTCACCGGTAAAACCATTGCATTGGATATTGAATTGAACGAACTTTCTGAAGGTTTTTCCGGAAGTGCCAGTCCGAAAGATTTTGAAACCCTGATGCAATTGATCCATCTGCGATTCAGCGCACCCAGGTTTGATATGGAGTCCCACCGGGCCATTACCGGGCGTTATTTGGCTTATGTTGAAAACATGAACAAGAATCCCCAAAAGATCATGAATGATTCTTTGACGATTATACTATCAGATTATCACCCCCGTACCAGGATCATGAATACGGAATATGTTCAGGATGTCGAACTTGCGAAGATTGAAAAGGTATACCGTGAAAGATTTAGTGATGCATCTGACTTTACCTTTTTCTTTGTCGGGAATATTCAGAAAGAAGAGCTTCTGCCTTATGTGGAGACATACATAGCGTCGCTGCCATCGGCAGGAACAAAAGAGAGCTGGGTTAACCATGGAGTTAATGAGCCAGACGGTGTTGTAACGAAGGAGATACAACTCAACCTCTCCGTCCCGAAAGCAACCTCCATTATTGTTCTGAACAGGGAGATGGATTATACACCAGAAAACCAGGTGATCCTGCGCATGATCAGTGGAATACTGGACCTGAGGTTTGTAGAGTCAATCAGGGAAGAAGAGGGAGGTACATATGGTGTAAGGAGCAATACCTCACTGAGTCATTTTCCTGAAGAGAAGGCGAGCCTCTTCATCATGTTTGATACTGATCCTGAAAAGGTCGATCATTTGAAGGGGTTAATCTATGAAGAGCTGGAGATGCTTGTTGAAAACGGCCCCTTGCAGAAGGATCTTTCAAAAACAGTTGAGAATATGCTGAAGGAGAGGGAGCAGAACCGGGAGCACAACAGTTACTGGATGAATACGTTGTACCGGTATTATATACATGGATACAATTCGGATGATCCCGCCAATTATGAAGCGATTATCAAAGCAATAACCGTAAAGGACATAAAGAAATTTATGAAAGGATTTTACAGCAAGGCGAATGTAGTTGACCTGGTTTTCAGTCCTGCAGAGGTCACTGAAGCAGTTCAGTAGTGTTTGTCTATTGACGGACTCTCAGTAAAATCGGTTAAGCAAATGCGTTAAATGCAGCAGAACAATTTTGCCCGGCGAGATCAGAAGAGTCCGTGAAGATTGGCATTGATCTTATCGATCACCACACTCAGGTCTTCCGGTTTGGCCGGAAAATTATAGTTATCGGCATCCACGATCAGCACCTTACCCAGGCTGTAGGTTTCGATCCACGCTTCATACCTTTCATTCAGGTGCTTCAGGTAATCCAGCCTGATATTGTCTTCATATTTTCTTCCTCTGTTTTGTATCTGGTTCACGAGGGTAGGAATTGATGCACGAAGATAGATCAGAAGGTCGGGTGGTTCAATCAACGAGCTCATCAGATTGAACAGGGCAAAATAGTTCTCAAAATCCCGGGTTGTCATGAGCCCCATGCTGTGAAGGTTGGGAGCAAAAATAAATGCATCTTCGTAAATGGTACGGTCCTGAATCGTTGTCAACCCGCTTTGCCTTATCTTCACGATCTGGTTGAACCTGCTGTTTAGAAAATAGATCTGAAGATTAAATGACCATCGCTGCATGTCTTCATAAAAATCATTCAGGTATGGATTATCATCCACATCTTCATATTGGGCCTCCCATCCATAATGTTTTGCAAGCATCCCGGTAAGGGTGGTTTTTCCTGATCCTATATTCCCAGCAACAGCTAAATGCATAATAGATTTTTTGTGAACAGAATGCTAAAATAAGAACTTTTTATGAAATCAACTTCTGTATCTCATCAAGATATTTCCTGTCGTTGGCCAATCGCGGCATTTTATGTTGTCCACCAACCTTGCCTTTCGATTGAAACCATTGGTAAAAGGTACCCCGGGGAATGGCAATCACCGTTGGCATAACCAGGGTGGAATTTTTATATCTTTTCGCTTCATAATCGGAATTGATCGAGCAGAGCGCTTTATCAAGCACATCCGTAAAACGCTCCAAATCTTCCGGCTCCTTTTCAAATTCGATGAGCCATTCATGCGCACCCCTGGCATCATCTGACATGTAGATTGGTCCGGCAGTGTAATCCCTGATCTGGGCACCGGTATGGTTACAGGCTGTCATCAAAGCATTTTCGGCGTTTTCGAGAATAACCTCCTCACCGAACGCATTGATGAAGTATTTCGTTCGCCCAGTGATTTTGAATTTATGCGGTGTGAGCGATGTAAATACAATGGTATCGCCGATCATATATCTCCACAATCCGCCGTTGGTGCTGATTATTATTGCATAATTGACCCCCTTTTCTACCTCATCAATGGTATGGACCGGAGGATTCGCATCGGAAAGCTTATCCAGCGGTATAAACTCATAAAAGACACCATAATCGAGCATGAGCAGCATGGAACTATCGTTCAGATCATCCTGTATGCCGAAGAATCCTTCAGAAGCATTATAGGTTTCAAGATAATTCATTTGGGGCGAGGGAATGATCTTTTTAAACTGTTCCCTGTAAGGGTTAAAACTAACTCCGCCATGGGTAAAAAGCTCCAGGTTGGGCCATACGTCGAGCAGGTTGTCATTCCCGGTAGAATCCAGAATATGTTTTAGTAACACCAGGTTCCACGAGGGTACCCCGGCAATGTTGGTAACATTTTCCTTGATCGCAATCTTTGTGATCTTTTCTACTTTTTCCTCAAAATCAGGAATCAACGCCACCCCGGCAGAGGGTGTCCTGATAAAATTTGACCAGAAAGGCATGTTCTCTATCAGGATGGCGGAGAGATCCCCATAGTAGGATTGTGTGCTGTAGTTATTGATCTGGTGACTGCCACCCAGTGTGAGGGATTTTCCCCTTAAAACCAGCGAATCGGGGAATTGCTTCGTGTACAGGGCCATTACGTCTTTCGCTCCGCGGAAATGACACTCTTCCAATGCCTCAGGACTCACCGGGATGAATTTACTTTTCTCAGAAGTTGTGCCTGACGATTTCGCATACCATTTTATTTCGGATGGCCAGAGGATATTTTGTTTTCCTGAACGCTGGCGATCAATGTAAGGAACAATATCCTCATAGGTCTGAATGGGAACCCTGACCTGAAACTGATTGAAGGATTCAATATCCTTGTAATGATATTTCTTTCCCCACTCTGTCTCTTCTGCCTGACGAATCAGCCTCATGAACATCTCCCTTTGGACATTCCCGGGATACTTTTTAAAAAGCTCAATCTGGTGCAGCCTTTTAACATTGAGCCAGGAGATTATTGAGTTGATAAGGGGCATTGAGTGTATTGTGATTTTACAGGATCAACATGGCATCTCCATAGGTTCCGAAACGATACTTTTCCTTGATGGCCACCTTGTAGGCATTCATCAGCTGATCATAGCCAGCAAAGGCGGAAACCATCATCAGCAGGGTAGAGTAGGGAAGATGAAAATTGGAGATCATGCGGTTGGGCACACTGAATTTGTAGGGAGGAAATATGAATCTGTTGGTCCATCCATCAAACGGCTTCAGCCGGCCGGTTGTAGAAACTGAACTTTCCAGGGTTCTCATAACGGTTGTGCCGACAGCGCATACATTTTTTCTCTTGTCCTTGGCCTGATTCACTTTTTTTACAGCCTCTTCCGTGATAATAATTCGTTCAGAGTCCATTTTGTGCTTGGTCAGATCTTCCACATCCACAGATCTGAAATTTCCCAGTCCCACGTGAAGGGTTACATAAGAAAATTCCACACCCTTAATCTCAAGACGCTTCAACAGTTCACGACTGAAATGCATGCCAGCTGTAGGTGCAGCGACGGCCCCTTCATTTTTTGCAAAAATGGTTTGAAATCTCTCTTTGTCTTCCTTCTCTACCGGTCGGTTGATGAATTTTGGAAGGGGGGTCTCTCCAAGGTCAAACAGTGTCTTTTTAAAGTCGTCATAATCTCCATCATAGAGAAATCGCAGGGTTCTGCCTCTTGAAGTGGTATTGTCAATTACTTCGGCAACCAATATATCATCTTCTCCAAAGTACAACTTATTGCCAATTCTGATTTTTCTTGCAGGATCAACAAGAACATCCCACAACCGCTGCTCCTGGTTCAGTTCCCTTAATAGAAACACTTCGATTTCAGCACCTGTTTTTTCTTTGTTTCCATACAGACGAGCCGGAAAAACCTTTGTGTCATTGAAAACCATTGTATCGTTGTCGCCAAAATAGTCGATCACCTCTTTAAAAATCTTGTGCTCAATTTTTCCGGAGTCACGATGCAATACCATCAGCCTGGATTCATCACGGTTTTCTTCAGGGTATTTGGCTATTAATTCTGGCGGTAAGGTAAACTTGTATTGGGATAATTTCATCAGATAAAAAACTTATAAAAACGTAATTAATAACAGGGGTATAATAGTTAATGCTCTCGAACTTTATGATCCAGCCACTCCGACTTTATGGACACACTCTAAATAGCGAACAGAGCTCCTTATACGTAAGAAACACAAAAAGGTTACAAAGGTTTTAAATTTTTTATAAAGTTTCCTATTTTACTCGCATTATTTACATGAAACCCTCCAATTTTCGTTCTTCTCAGGCTGGAGAGGTAGGCGCCGGAATGTAATGCAGCGCCCAGGTCATTGGCAAGTGAACGTATGTATGTGCCTTTTCCGCAGAGGATCCTCAGTTCGATGAATGGCGGATTGAAAGTAAGAACATCCAGTTCGTGTATCACAACCCTGTTTTTCTTCAGCGTAAAATCCTCGCCCTGTCTGGCCATGGTATATGCCCTTTTCCCATCGATTTGCTTGGCGGAAAAGATGGGGGGAGCCTGTTCGAATTCGCCTGTAAAAAGGGGAAGTACACTTTCCAACTCTTTCCCGGTGATATTTTCATAGGGATAGGATTGGTTCACTTCCGTTTCAAGATCGAACGATGGGGTGGTTGCCCCCAGGGTGATCCCGGCAATATACTCTTTATCAAGACCCATGAAGGATTCTATTCCTTTTGTTGCTTTACCCGTACAGATGATAACAAGACCTGTTGCAAGCGGATCGAGTGTTCCGGCATGACCCACCTTGATCTTTTTTATCCCCAGCTCATTCCGCAGCGCGATCCTGAGTTTATTGACAACATCAAAGGAGGTCCATTCTATCTCCTTGTCTATCAGAACAACTTTTCCTGTAATAAATTCTTCGGCATTAGACTCGCTCATATATAGGGCTTAAAAGAAAATTGCAATTAATCCGATGGCAAGGCAATAGATGGCGAACCAGATCAGCTTGCCTTTTGTAACAATTTTGATCATCCATTTACACGCTAGAAAACCGCTGATATATGCAGCAAGGAAACCGGCAATTAATGGAAGAATATCAGTTTCGGAAGCTCCCTCTGCCGACCAATCGAGAAGCTTCAGCAATGAGGCTCCGATAATGGGCAACAGGACCATAAGAAAAGAGAATCGTGCAACTTCTTCCCTATTGTTCTTGAGAAGTAGTCCGGTTGCAATGGTTGCTCCTGCACGGGACAAGCCGGGAATCACTGCCAAAGCCTGGGACAGACCCATGATAAAGGCGTTCGAGAATGGAATTCTTTTCTGCGAGCGGGAGGTAATAAAATATGTTATTCCCAGCAGGAGCGATGTCCCCAACAGTGCAGATCCAACCATAGCCAAACCCCTTCCATTCCGGTTGAATAGGGATTCAACCTCACTTTCAAAAAACAGTCCGACAATAATAACCGGTATAGCCGAGAGGATTAGTTTGGCGCCGTAACGCATTTCATCGTTCCACTTAAACCGGAAGATCCCTGCCAGCAGCGCTTTAATCTCTGAGGAGAATACCGTGATTGTGCTGAGAACGGTTGCCATGTGCACCAGCACGGTGAAGCCCAGGCTCTCTTCGATCTCTACTCCCAGGAGTGCTTTGCCTATCTCCAGGTGTCCGCTGCTGCTTACAGGCAAAAACTCGGTTAACCCCTGGATAATACCAAGGATGATCGCTTCAATTAAACTCATGGTGGTAGGAGAAGGTTAATCTTCCTGCTCAATTTTTGGCTTTTTCATAATGGCCCAGATCTCAAAAATAAAGCCGAAAAGAACTACCATCGGTGCGAGTGTTATTCGCCGGAAGCTGAAGATCTCCTCTTCGTTGAACACTGCCGGATCGTCGCTCTTACCGCCGATCATCAGCAGAAAGCCGATGATGATAATGACAAAACCAATGATCAGAAGCTTATAATTTTCAGGTCCTAATGCAAAGTTTTCTTTATTCGTGCTTTTCCTGGCCATAACTGTATGATTAATAATATAGTTTATCCGTCTTAATATTGAGATATTTATTTACTGCAAAGAAAGTAGAAATCCAGTTAATAACAATGCCAATAACCAGAATTGATGTGCCAAGCAGTATCGTGTTGTTCATATCACTAAAAGATATGATGTTATCGAGCTCTTCTGCTGTTACGAATACAAGTCCCACGATAAGCGAGAACGCGATAACAGAACAGATAAACCCGTTCAATATGCTTCGGAGCAAGAATGGTTTTCTGATAAATCCCCTGGTGGCTCCAACAAGTTGCATGGTATTGATAATGAATCTCTTTGAATAAATGGATAACCTGATTGTGTTGTTGATCAGGGTGATCGCCACCAATGTAAGCAGCAGGCTGAATCCGAGTATTACCAGGGATATTTTCCTGATATTTTCATTGACGGCAAACAGCAGGGTCTTTTTGTAAACTACCTCGTTTACAGGATCATAATTCAATATCTCTTCCTCTATGAAGACCACGGAGTCGGGACGGGTATAACTGGCTTTCAGCCTTAACCTGATAGAAGGGGGCAGGGGATTAAAGCCCAGGAATTCAACAAAGTCTCCTCCAACGAGTTGTTCGGTTTCCAGCGCTGCTTTTTCCTTGGTTATATATTCAGTTGACAAGCTGTAGGGCTTTGCATCAAGCACTTTCTGGAGTTGGAAAATATCCGCATCCTTTACATTCTCTTTGAGAATTACATTAAAACCAATGCTCTCCCTCACGGTTTTATTGATATCTCTGGCGTTGATAATGAGCAGCCCCATAATACCGATCAGAAACAAAACCAGAGAGATACTGATCACAGAGGTGAGATAGGAACTTGTGAGTCGCCTGCGGTTTAATTTTTTCTCATTTTTTGACATGGTTCCTTATCATCATTTTTTCAAAGATAGAAATTTAAACAAAAAAAATGCCGGAAAATGTTTCCCGGCATCGTTGTTAAGTAAATTCTGATATAAAATAGGTTATGTCCAAACAACCAGGTGGACAGACACTAATCCAGGATGGTGATCCAACCATGTTTATCTTCCAAATCGCCATATTGTATCCCCACCAGTTCATTGTATAGCTTTGTGGTTACAGGTCCGGGCTCTGAACCGTTGCCGAATGTATAGGTTTTGTCCTTGTCCGGATCAAAGATCTTTCGTATGGGTGTGATCACTGCTGCTGTGCCGCAAGCTCCCGTCTCCTCAAAATCAGGTAGTTCATCCAGACGCACCGCTCGCCTTTCAACCTTCATTCCCATGCCTTTGGCAATCTTCTGAAGGCTCATATTGGTAATGGAGGGTAGGATGGATGTTGACTCGGGAGTAATATAGGTATTGTCTTTTATCGCGAAGAAATTGGCGGGACCGCATTCATCGATGTATTTCTTTTCTCTGGCATCAAGGTAAAGGGCCGTGGAAAAACCATGCTCATGGGCCTCAGCTACGGATGACATGCTGGCTGCATAGTTCCCTCCCACTTTCAGATGACCCGTTCCCAGGGGTGCGGCCCTGTCATGATCGCGTGTGATCATGATATCCACAGGTTTGAAACCCTCCTTGAAATAGGGGCCCACGGGCATGACAAAAACCATGAACAGATACTCTTTGGAGGGCTTAACACCGACTTCAGGACCGGTGCCAATGAGTAGCGGACGGATATACAAGGATGCTCCCGTTCCATATGGGGGGACAAACCGTTCGTTCAGCTGCACGACTTTTTCAACCGCTCCCTGGAAAAGTGCCTGTGGTACTTCGGCAAGCATAATCCCTTTGGCCGAATTCATCATTCGTTTTGCATTTTCATCATACCTGAACAGACGGATCCTGTCGTCTATTCCACGGTAGGCCTTCAGGCCCTCAAAAGATTGCTGACCGTAATGCAGGCAGGTGGCACCCATGTGGATACTGATCTCTGATGAAGATGAGATCTCCAACTCTCCCCACTTTCCATCTCTGTAATAGCAGCGTACGTTATAATCTGTTTTACTGATCCCGAACCCCAGGTTTTTCCAGTCTGTAGCCATCATAATGATTCTTTTCTATTAGCCCCCAAATGTAGTGATTCATGCGCTGTTCTACAATCAGTAAAAGATGTTTTATAGTGATGTTTTATATCTTATTTCCAGGATTCCAGATTTTCGATCTGCTCTTCTGCACTTATTTCCCGGAGTCGCCGGGCGGCGAAAGTGAAGAATTTGAACTCTTTAATAAGTGCCTTTTGCTTCCTGATAAACCTATCCTTTGAAAAATCTTTCGTCATATTTTTTACCTCCAGGTACAGCAATTTAACCTGGGTCAGGTAATCGACCCTCCCAATGAACTCCATCCGGGCATCGATTATAATTGCCTCAAGATTGTTCCGGGGCAGGAAGGGTTCTTTTGTGGCAACGATCAGATTGGATACCCGTTCGGTTTGCCTGGCATCAAAGCCAAATTCCGGGAGAATATCCCGTGCAATTTCTGCAGATCTGTTTTCAAAATTATCGTAGGTTTCCGACAAACCTGCAAATAAAACGGTCGCTGCTGCAAGCGCAAGCAGCCTATCATCATCTGAAATGTTCTCTGATCTTCCCAGCAGCTCTGTTTGCTGATACACCCGGCTGAAAAATTCTTTTCTATGAAAATGAAGGCTAAGCTGGTGGTTTGCAAAGATAAGTTCCGATACCCGCTCCTCAAGATCGTTGAGCTTCAACATCTGGAGTTTTGTGAAAAATCTTTTATTGGGAATACCGTGCAGATCCACTGACAATTCCGGCCGCAGACCGGTCACGAAATACATATCAATGTTTCCTTTGTACTTTACAGGAAGTTTCCCCCGGTATTCGCACAGGAAAAAATCCTTCACGTGTCCGTAAGTAATTCCTGAGATATTCACCTTTCCTCCTTCCCCTGAAGATTCCATACGGGATGCAGTGTTTACCGTATCTCCCCATATATCATAGGATAGCTTCTTGTGACCCACGACACCGGTTATTACCGGACCGGTATGAATTCCGATCCGAAGGTCCCAGATATCAGCCTTTTTCCTCTTCAGATCTTTCATGTAGTATTGCATCTCTATGCCCGCCAGTACCACCTCTACCGGATTTGAACTGTTTTTAACAGGTATTCCCCCAGCTGCCATATAGGCATCTCCAATGGTTTTTATCTTTTCGATATTGTACTTTTCAACCACCGAATCAAAGTGAAAAAAGAACTTGTCAAGCTCATCAATCAGCACTTCGGGGTTCATCTCTTCTGCTATTTTTGTGAATCCCTGAATATCACTGAACAAAACCGTCGCCATCTCAAATTTTTTTGATTGTGCACGCCCCTTGCTTTTCAACTCTTCGGCAGTGCCCTTTGGAAATAGATCGGCAACGAGCTTATCCGATTTCTCTTTTTCGCTTAAAACAGTTACCATACGCTCTTTAATTTTTTCTTCAAGCGCAAATTCAACCCGTTGGAGGCTAAGCAACCTCCATTTATACAGCAAAAAGGTAGCCACCAACATCGCGAACAGGTATACCAGGTAGGCATACCAGGTCCTGTAGATTGGAGGAACGACTCTAAAACTAAATGTTACAGGCACCGATAGCTGGCCAAAGGAAGAGACAGACTGTGCCTGAAATTTGTACTTCCGTTCCCAAAGATTCTCAAAAACAACACTCCTGTTCCGGCTCCAGTCGGACCATTCATCCTGGTAATGGGTTAATTTATACCTGTAATAGGGTGATGGTTCCGATTGGTACCTGGTATCAGCCAGATCGAATCTGATTTGACCCTTACTGAATCCCACCTTCTGCTCAGGCACAATGACCCGGCTGTTCGGGTCATCTGCAAATGGGCGCCACTCAACCGACCGGATCCTTAGAAGACGATCCGGGAGGTGTTGATGAACGGCTGTATCAAGCAAGATGATCTTCTGGCTACCGGCGATCCAAATGCGTCCATCCTGACCCATGATATTCTTTACCCGGCCAAAGGATCTGTCGCCCATAATCTCAAAAAACGGATATTGGTCATAGCCGTTATCCAGCATCCACAGGGTCGATCTGCCATAAGGCGTGTTCTTTACACTCCAGAGCTGATCGCGCTTGTTAACGATCAGGTCGGCCGTTAGCAGGTGTCTTGTAAGAGCGGTAGGTTGCTCTTTGCTAAAAGAACCTGTCTCCGGGTTCCATTTCCAGATCCATTGCTTGCCCAGAAGTAACAGATCACCCTTATTTGCAACCAGCCTTATAATTGAGTCTGCAGGAAGGTTGCCGGGCACATCTATTTCCCCCTTGCCGGCTGGTTCATAATAGAAGATTGAATGATTTCCTGCCTGGAACCATATGCGGTTGTCTATCTCAACTGCCGAATTAATATGGTTGATGGCCGAACCGATGGATTCAGGCTTCCATTGACCCTCCTTTTTCCTGTAATGAAAGAAGCCCGTTTCGGCACAACCGATAAAGGATGAACGGTCAATAACCTCTATGAAGAAGAAGTTGTCTGCTGAAATCTTTCTGACAGAATGATCGACAATCTCATACAGGCCGGAGTTCCCGCCCGCGATAACCAATCCTTCATGACTATCCAGCAGATGAAAATATCCGCCGTCATCGCCCGAGATCTTCCGGTGGCCCGGACCGCCTTCACTCCTATTATGCAAAAGGAAAAGACCGTCATCTGTTCCCAGGTATATGGTTTCATCCAAAATGGCGGATGAAAGGATGGTTCCCTTGATAAGGCCGGTCAGATCAAGGGTATAGGAGCGGGAAGGACATTCAATTTTGTACACATCGAAATCATATACCATCCAGAGATCATTAAAGCTGTCGGCAAACAAAGATGCCGGTCTTAAAGAGGGGAGGTAGCCCGATATTGAAAGGGGGATCAGATCGAAATCGTCTGTTGAGATGATCCCCGGCTCATCTGCTTCGTTAACAGCAAGGTATTGGTTGCCGGTTATCCTTTGCAGCAACTGGTAATCGCCAATCGTACTAACAAAATGCGGTGGTCCTTTGAGGGATTGATTCTCCGGATCATAATAGTAACATTCACCATTTTCCATAAAAAGGAGTGCTCCTTCCTGCCAATCTACAATGGAAGCAATCTTGCCCTTTTTCAAATCACTGTCAGCCACAAGCATTCTGAATTCATCTCCGCCCCATTGATAGAGCCCCATTTTTTCAACTTCCAGGTAAATTTGCTCTCCGGAATGATGAAGGTCACACAGCAAGCGGTTGAAAAAAAACAGTTTGGCACTGTTATCATTTAACACAAATACACCCTCCGAGGTGGATAAAAATGTATTTGATCGGCCAGAAGCTATTTCAGAAGGGTAGAAATCAAGAAAATTTGCCTTTACTTTTTTTATTTCCGATCGCATCACGGGCCCGGTGCGATGATCATATTCAATAAACCCAAAATCGTTGGCTGTGAGATAGACCACCTTGTCATTGTACGTATAGCTCAGAAAAACAGGCTCCTCAGTAGCTGTAAAATATACCTGATCCTGGTCAACGGTCAACATCCCATTATGTTTTCCAATGAAAACAACACCCTCTGAGGTTCTGATAAAGGTCGTGTTTGGAGAGCGGTTATAGATGGCCGGTATGTCAAAACGCTTTATTGCCGGAATAAAATTATATCCCTTATCTGTATTGTGCCCCAGCAATAAAGGGGATTTCAAAAAAACAACAAGAAAAAAAAACAGATAAAACTTGTATGACTTGAGAAATAAATTCATAACTTGTAAACCTGATATGTACCGATGCGTTTTTGTAATGTAACCAAAAGTACGCAAATATTTGAATTACCCGATAAATGTAAATTAAAACTGCACGTTGTATGGAAAAGGCCGATAAACCTATTATTGTACCGTGGGATTTTACA
>JBBDUV010000089.1:0-21621 GCA_040903745.1 Bacteroidales bacterium
CCCTGGATGCAGGCTCGTGGAGCATTGAACCAATTGCTTGTGACAGTGTGATTATTAGAAATGTTAAGGTGATAAGCGACCTTAGGCTTTACGGATCAAAGATTAATACAGATGGGATTGATCCAAATAAATGTCGGCATGTTTTGGTAGAGGATTGCCTGATCTGGTGTGGTGATGATGCAATTACACCCAAACAGGACAATACTTTTAATAGTGATTTTCCACTCAGGAATGTATTTAATCATACATACAGAAATATTATTACCTATACTCCGAAAAGTGCCATTAAAATTGGAAGTGAAACGATGGGTCCGGGAAAGGAGATGTACAATATGACTTTTGAAAATTTTGATGTTGTCTATGCCGATCGCGCCATATGCATATGGTCTGAAGAGGGAGCAATCATTAATTACATAACCTTTAAGGATTTCAATATTGAAAAAATCAGTGATGAATATAAGAAATCACATATTCATTGCTGGATCGATAAGAACGGAAATTCTATTAAAAATCTGAAATTCATCAATATTCATGCAAAGGAACCGGCTCCCGGGGGGAGTTCTTTTATCGGTAATAATTTGAATGCCATGATAGACGGAAAGAGGGTACAATATTACAATATCCATTTTTCGAATTATACGATCGCAGGTGAGCCGGTATTATCATTAACGGATCCTAATGCCAAATTCAACCTTCGGGAAAATTTCAACACCTATGCCGACTCTTCTGCTTTTACTTTTGATGGCGGTGATACTATTGTTAATGGTGGAATAGTCGGGCAAAAAAGTTTTGATTCTTTAATAAAGATAAAGGTATCTCCTAACCCTTTCTCAGCTGCCTGCCAAATAGACTTCACTCTGAAGAAAAATGAACATGTGAAATTATTTATCAGGAATATCTCCGGTCAGGTTGTTAAAACGATTTATGACAATTATCTTCCATTAGGAAGTCACTCAGTAAAATGGAACAGTGAATTAGAAAATTCCGGTATATATCTAGTCTCTTTATGGACAGAGAAGTATCAGCATACTGTTAAGGTTTATAAAATGTAGTTAACAAGTGATGCGGCATGCCCATCATGTGCAATAACTTACCCTATGAAAGGACTGCCTGAAGCAGGTGGCGCCATGTCGGTACTGATTGGCATTGCTGCCAGGAAGAGCATCGAATCGGGAGAATCGGTGCTGATTGCCTAACTCACAGACCTGTCTTCCAGGGAAGAGAACATATAGGTGAAAAAACAAACACGTGCTCATCGAATTATATAGAATTACACATGGGTAAATTCTTACCTATTTTCTATGTAACCAATTACTTTATTTCGTATGCAAAGAACTTATTTGTTTTCAGTTGTTTCTTTTTTCTTCTCTTGCTCTTCTTCCTTTTTAATATTTCTCATAGCTATTGCTGTAAGATCGATAAGATTGGCATTTCTTTCTTCCAGGGTTTTGACCATTTCATTGAGTTTAAGAACCACCTTGGCCATCTCATTTTTGTCCTGCTCTAACTTACTGATCTGTTCTTTCAACTCTTCAATTTCCTCCTTTTCTGCAAGGAACATTGGCCCCTGGCCGGTGAAAAGGTAGGTTGGGTTGACATTAAATTTTTTAACCAGCTCAATTACGGCCTTTGTACTAATCAAAGCATCTCCATCCAGCGTGGAAGACAACTGAGAAGTGGAACTGTAACCGATTGATTTGGCAAAGGCAGTGCGACCTATCCCCTGGTCCGAAACAGTCCTGTAGATCCTTGCGAAGTTTTGGGTTATATTGAAATTCATGGTAAAATGTAAATAGTTACTCAAAATAACAAAATAGTTATTTAAAAGTCAAATTATTAAGTAAAATATTCTATTTGCTACGAAATAAAATTTAGGATTTTATAGCAAGTAAATTGGGTCTATATCGATGATGTATCGTAACTTTAGACCAACTGTCAAGATGATATTTAATCTCTGATACACTTAGCCGGCAATTTGAGAAAACCAACTACAATAAAACCTTACAATTTTCAAATGAAAATCAAATAGTATTATTAATCATTTGAAAACGTTTATCAAGAAATTCAATATTCTTGCCTTTGCCATAAGCCTGATAAATCTCATTATATTCTTCAAAACCAATAGCCTTGTAAATCATTGTTTCATGGGTAAGATTGATGTTGTTGACAATATTATTCAGACACTTGTTTATTTGGTGAGAACGAATCCCTTCATAGTTAAATGTCTCAACATCCTGATAATTTGCTTTGATCCTTTTTCTGTAAAGCATATTTAAGATCGTTGTATAGCCAAGTGATTTAGAAATCTGTCTCCATTCTGATTCAGCAAGATTTTTCTTCTGCTGGCCAGATTTTGTAAGAAACTTCTTCTTCATTCCCGACTCTTCTCTTTTTAATTCAAGTTGAATTTTCCGAGTGGTTTTTAAAAACTGGCAAATTTTGTCTTGTACAGAATTATAACAGAAAATATTGAGTTCCATAGCCGATTGAATTGCGGTGAAATTTATATTGTGATAATGAGGATTCGATTTTGTACCATCACAATAAAAAGATATACCAGGTGGGTATTTATTTTCTGCCACTAAGCATCCAAATTTTCGAAGTACTGCACTATGAGAGTTTTCAGTATAACCAACAGTTTTGAAAAAGGCCAAAGTTGATGCAAATGCAGCATAGTATGCCTGTGGGAATGACCATTGCAGGATGAAATAATTATTGTCCAACTCAAGCAGACTTGAATTCAACAGTAGAATTCTTTCCGTATTCCATGAATTAAATAACCATTTTCTAACATCATTATATGAATAAGCCTTACTTTTCTTTAATCTACTGTTGAAATAGTCCAGGGTACAAAGTTCTTCAAGAATTTTATGATGTCTGAAATAAGTGGCAATGGCCAGGAATTGTTTGTAGTTTGTCTCAGCACTTGCTTGTAATTCCCTCTCTTTTGGATTAGGTGATAGTGAACTGTAATTGGGGGTTCTAATTCTCATAATAATTCATTTTTTGAACAATTTTAAAAGATATGTGTGCAGTATATCTGCACAATTTTAATTATTTTCCCTAAATTCATGCTTTAAATCAGACCATCAATAAATGGCAACCAATAAAAACGCTGTCCTTCGCTACAATACACTTGATAAGTGCTTTAGCAATTTTGGAAGAAAGTATTATTTCCAGGATCTGTTGGATAAGGTTAATGAAGTCCTTGAAGAATTTGATCCTCGCAGCGCCGGAATTAAAACCAGACAACTTCGTGATGATATGCGCTTCATGAAAAGCGAGGCTGGCTATTCGGCACCAATTCTAGCATATAAGGATGGTAAAAAAGCATATTACCGGTATGAGGACAGAGATTACTCAATAAATAATAGTCCGCTCAACTCTACGGAAGCAGAACAATTGCGAAATGCCATTTCAATACTTCAGAGATTTGAAGGTGCTCCACAATTTGAGTGGATTAATGAAATCGGGCCAATGCTCAGCAACCAGTTTGGATTAAACAATGCGGAGAGAAAGATTATTTCATATGATTCGAATATTGATTATACCGGATACGACAAAATTCAGCCATTGTTTAATGCCATAGTAAATAAGCGTGTTCTTAAAATTCATTACAAGTCATTTAGAGATGAAGATTATGATCTGATTTTCCATCCATATTATTTAAAACAATTTAACAACCGATGGTTTGTATTTGGTCTGCATGATGAATTTAATAATCCTTGCTGGAACCTTCCCTTGGATCGGATTATGAATATAGATGAGATTGACTCTCAATATATCGATACGGTAATTGATTGGGAAGATCACTTTTATGATATCATTGGAGTTACTAAACCACAAGATCGAACAGTTGAAGAAGTTGACCTGATTTTTACTGAAGAACAGGCAAAATATGTATCAACTAAGCCACTTCATCCAAGTCAAAGATCGAGAATGCTTGATTCAGGGGAACTACAGGTCAAGTTAAAGATTATCCCGAATTACGAATTTGAAATGATAATATTATCATTTGGAGAGAAAGTAAAAATAATTAAACCAGATTATGTCAGAGAACAAATTATTGTTAGGAATAAAAACACGTTAACTAACTACTCATAGCTATGCAGGAACAATGCACAAATAGGAATTTATTTTGCCATGTTATTCTTAAGTTAACTTTATGACATTACACGAAGCAATATCATTTGTTCTAAAACAAGAAAGACGGTCAATGACCGCAAGGGAAATAGCTGATATTATTAACTCAAAAAAGCTTTACATAAGAGGTGATAAAAATCCTGTCCCAACTTCGCAAATACATGCTAGAGTTAATAACAATCCAGCAATATTTTCCAAGATCAGTGGAGAAATCTACCTTGTACAAGACTTATCTCACAGTCTGCTTAATAGAAAAACCGAGGCCCCACTGGTATTAGAGAATGCTCTCGATCACCTTTCGAAAGAATTATTTAACGAACATAATTTATCAGAATCAGAGTCTGTTCTTTTTGTTATCGCTCTTAGTCTTGTTGTTAGTGCGATTGATATCAAATATGATATGGAACAACTTCCTATTGCAATTGAAGAAGATGTTTTCATTGACCAAATCTATTCTTTCATTGAACAAGATCATCCTTTAGAAGAAGTGTTTGAAATAATACTTAGAAACAGAAACATTCTAACCAAGGAATTCTTTAGAAGAATAGAGTTTAACATTGGGTATTTGGTTGATATAAAAAATGATAAGGAGATTAAAGTAAGTCTAATAAGTTTCCTTGAGAATGTAAGCTTTTTCAAAAAAAGGAGATTCCTTGCACAATATCATACACCTGATCTCATCAATTTCTTATTAGCCGGACTTGGTCAAGCAAAAGAACATGAAATCGTTTTTGATCCTGTTTCTGGAATAGGTAGAACGATTATTCATGCATCAAAATTAAGCCCACAAGCAAATTTTATTGCTCAAGAACTAAACTGTGATGCCTATTTATTGGGAAAAGTTTTAGCATACTTACACGATGTCCATAATTATAAATCATTTTGCTCGGATTCTTTAAGAAGATCAAAAGTATCAAAATCCTTTGCAGATTTGATTATTGCTGATATTCCATTCGGAGCAAGATTTCAAGATGAAGAATTCGATTTCAGTATAGCTCATAAAAAAAAGAGCTATACTTCGGTTGAAATATTCATTGAGTATATGCTCTCAAGAATAAATGAAGCTGGGAGAATTGTTACAACCGTCAACTCAGCTTTTCTTTCCGAGAAAGCATCTATTGACCTTCGGAAGTTTTTGCTTGAAGAAGATTTATTGGAATATGTAATTTCACTACCCAAAGGGATGTATTACCCAGTATCTAATATGCAGATATCAGTTATAGTTCTAAATAGGAAGAAACCTCAAAATCGAAAAGAGCATACTCTATTCTTGGATTTAAAAGATAAAGTTGAGATTAATTATAGTGATTATGAAATTGATCAAAGAAATGAGGGGATCAAAGCTTTATTTAAAAATGCAATTGCAGTATATGAGGGAGATTATGATAGAAGCGAACACATTACTCATTCGATAGCAAATAATGACATAATCAAGAATAATGAGTATGATATAAGTCCTTTACGGTACAATTTTGATCTTTATGACGATATCGAAAAGATAAAGGATTCAGAAGATACGGTTGCCCTAAAAGACATTTTATCTTCTTATAGAAGGAAAAAAGATGACATTATGGGCAAAGATATCCGTTTTGTCCAGGTAAAGGATTTAAATAATGATCCGACAGAGTTTTACCTAAATATCCGGAGTCTATCAAAAAGCGTAGATGATCCTCAGAGGTATAGAATCATAAGCTCACCTGTATTATTGATAGCGAGAATCGGCAATAATATAAAGGCCACATATTTTGATTATAAGGGCTATCCAATAGGGATTAACAGCAGTATCATAGCATTTTCTATACAGCCAAACATAATCAATCACAAGTATCTGATTAGCCAGTTATACTCCGAATTATTTCAGATTCAACTGAATCAAATCCGTCACGGAGTCGCACATCAGTTTATAAGTATTGATAGCTTCTTGAAACTACAGATTCCGTTACCTTCACTAAATGACCAATTAGACAAACTATCAGCTTTTATCGAGCAACAATCAGAGAAGTTTAAACTTGCACAGTTCATAAAAGATATTCGTTTAGTTTCTTCAAATAAAGAGATCAAAGATGAAGTAGAAAGATTCGCTAAAAAGACAATACACGGATCCGATAACCTCGTTTTTAAGAATGAATTTGAGTTTGATAAATTCCCATTCACAAAAAAAGATCTAGAGGAAAACAATTTTATCAAAAGATCCAAGGAAGGCCATTACTTCAATCTATTTCTACATGATGGAAACAAAACAACGAACGGAATTTTGGTTATTGAATCTGAGAAAGAAATAACCTACGAACAATATTCCGAAATCAATGCATATACAAATTTTATATTAAAAACAAGCTCAAAATACATCCAGGAAAACACCAACAGGTTACTAAACGAATTCAGTCACACAACAAAAAACATTCTGAATGATATAAATAAAATTCTAAGAGATTTCCTTGAAACTCCAAATGTCGAGTTCATAAACACCATGAAATCAAGTCTTCTGAAAGATGAAGAAGTGATTAAGTTTCATATTAAGAATGAAAATAAGCAAAGGGAAGATTATTTGGCCTATAATCGGCTTGAGGAAGCCCATAGAATCGTTCAAAAACATGTTGAACTATTTAAGCGAAGGCATAATTATTATACAAAATCAATTAATTCGGAACTGGAGCAAGTAGAGTTAGATGAATTTCTTACACGAATTCCCATATCAAATTCCCAGATATCGATATCAAAAAGCGTCTATACAGAACCCATTTTGGAGATTAAGAGCGCACCAATTGAATTAGCATTTAGCGACATAATTAATAATGCTGAAATACACTCTGATGGAAGTGGAATTCAGCTTCAAATCATTGAATTTGAAAGATATATCAAGTTCATTATTTCAAATACAGCAAGCCGAGTTCTATCACGTGATAACTTTTTAATGCTTGGCAAAGAGGATATAAAGAAAACTGATGGAACCTACAGTACTGGGCTTAGCCATGCATTCAGAAGTATTAATCAAGATAACACGATTTCTTTATGTTCATATGAGGAATATTTCTCGTCTAAAAAATTTGAAATCATAGTTAAACTAAGAAAGAAATGAGTAAACCGATTGCTGACATAAAAATCCTAATTATAGAGGATGACCAGGAGAAAAGAGAAGAGTTGGTCGAAATCCTAAGAGATGCTGGTTTATCACTTGTTAATGTTAGCGTTACCGGTTTCGCCGAAACTGGTATTGAAAAACTTGAAGATGAACAACCAGATGTGGTGCTGCTGGATTTGAAAATTCCTTATAATGAAGAGAGTATGAGTTTGAATATTGATAACTCAAACAAAGTAATTCATGCAGTTGAAAGGCTCAATGTCACTCGTAACCAAGAGGCCGATTCTACTGGAATACTGATAATCTCAGCAAGTGTTGATGATCGTGGTATTCGAAACCAATACAAACATACCAAAGAAGTAATAGACTTCTTTGATAAAGATGAAATCGCTTTAAATAAAGAAGGATTCAAACAAGAACTCTTGAAGAAAATTCAAAGAACTGTAGAAAGAGAAATTAAGCACGAATGTGCTGTAGAATATCCAGAAATACGAAAAATCAAACTATCCAAGTTAAAACCTCTGCATTTAGACCTGCATAATAGGATTGTGAATGACTTATTAGGTGACTTTGAAAAACTAAATAACAGGAATGTTAACACATCAAGAGTGTCAGAGAATATAATCGGTTTAGCTGGAAGAATCGTTGAAGATATTATCAATTTAATTGAAGATGATCAATATTCATTGTCAGAGAATGATCAATCTGACAATTTTACTTCAGTAAGAAATAGATTGATAAATCTCTCAGGACGAAAATACCTCAGGCATGAGAATCGTCAAGCAATCTATAAAACTAATGGAGAAAGAATAATATCGAGAAAAGCTGCTGAATATGGAAAACAAGCCTACATACTCAGGAGTGAAGCCTTACACTCGAAAGATGGCGATCGTTTCAATAACAAGATTTTCAAAGATACCGAATACACAATTGAAGATGCAGCGATATCAATTGGATTGATAATACCTCTGATCTCAGAGTTCATTACCTATTTAAAAAACAAATAACACTATGCATAACCACTGCACACATCATATATACCTTTGTTTCATGATGTTTAATTAAACCCTAAAAGTCATGGAAAATACTTCAAAGATCAAATGCCCCAATTGCCATCATGAAATTGATGTGCAGGATGTGCTGGCCCATCAGGTTGAAGAGAAGATTCGTATTGAATATCATTCAAAACTTGAATCGGAAAAACAAAAATACGATCAGCAGGCTGAAGATCTCAGAAAAGAAAAGGAAGCCTTTCAGGATACCAAAAAGAAGGAAAATGAACTCTTCCAGCAGAGATTGGAGGAAAGATTGAAAGCAGAACGTCTTCAAATCGAAATGAAGTTGAAGACAAGGATCCAGGAAGAGCAGGTTGAACAACTTAAGTCTCTTCAGGAGGAATTGAATGAAAAATCTGGCCAGGTCAAGGAATTGAACCGTTTTAAAGCCGATATTGAACGTCTCAAGAGGGAAAAGGAAGAGCTAAAAGAATCCATAGAGGCCGAAGCGCAAAAAACAATCAATCAGAAAATCTCAGAGGAGAAAGAAAGGATTCGTAAAGTGGAATCAGAAAAAAATGAACTTGCCATTAAAGAGCTGCAAAAACAACTTGAGGATCAAAAGAAACTTACTGAAGAGATGAAGCGTAAACAGGAACAAGGTTCAATGCAGTTGCAGGGAGAAGTCCAGGAAATTGCAATTGAAGATTGGCTGGTAAAGAGTTTTCCTCTTGATACAATTGAAGAAATTAAGAAAGGGGCCAGGGGAGGAGATTGTTTGCAGACAGTACATACAAGAAACCTTCAAAATTGCGGAACAATATACTATGAGAGCAAGAGAACCAAAGATTTCCAGACCGGCTGGATTGAGAAATTTAAAAGTGATATGCGAGATAAAGGTGCTGACATAGGGGTACTTGTAACAGAAGCGATGCCTGTTGATATGGATAGAATGGGAATGCGGGATGGGATCTGGATGTGCTCGTATGAGGAATTTAAAGGATTGTGTTTTGTTCTTCGTGATACTATAGTACGCTTGAGTGATGCTTTATCTGCCGAAGAAAACAAGGGTGATAAAATGAATCTCCTTTACAATTACCTGACAAGTAATACTTTCAGAATGCAGGTAGAAGCCATTGTAGAAGGATTTTCTCAAATGAAGGCTGACCTTGAAAAGGAGAAGAGATCTATGCAAAGCCATTGGAAGCAACGTGAGAAGCAAATTGAAAAAGTAGTTGCCAATACCATTGATATGTACGGATCTGTAAAAGGTATTGCGGGAAATGCTGTCCAATCGGTACCAGCGCTAGAATTATCAGACAACCCTGAACTAAATTAAGATTTATGCATAAGTATCAACATCATACTAATTTCAGTTTCATGCAGGAGGATTACCCCTTCCTCTCAAATATTGGTGCTTCCGCTGAATATTATGTCTATTCAGACCCCCCAACATCGTTGACAAAATCCAGGATATTTGGGGAGAAGGTGACAGACCTGCTTCTCAATACTTTCGATGTGAGCTATGATGAGTCGGTTTCGTTTAATGAACGCTTGAGACTCGTAAAGTATAATGGAATCGTCCCTTATACGATCGTTGATTTGCTTCACAATATTAAAAACAAAGGAAACCTGGCAACACATGAGAACAAGGGATCAACAGAGGAGGCTTTAACAGTTCTGCAATCTTGTTTTACTGTTGCCAAATGGTTCTGGGGGGTCTATTCAAAAAATAATATTGAACAGATCCAATACAATAAACCTCGAAATCTTGATACTTCGCATGCTCTTCACTTGATTCAGCAGGAGTACAGTGGTCTGGAAGTGAAAAATCTGCAATTGGAAAAGGAATTGAGGGATGCACATATCTCTATAGAGGATAAGGAGAAATATGTTGCTAAGGGGCACGAAGTGGCCAGTAAGATTGAATTGACTGAACAGGAGACTCGTGTCATTATCGATAAGCAACTTAGTCGGGCAGGTTGGGAAACGGATAGTATTAACCTGAATTTTAAAACAAAGGGAACACGGCCTGAAGCAGGGAAGAACTTGGCTATCGCAGAATGGAGAACCAGGAATGGTTGGGCGGATTATGCTCTTTTCATTGGACTCGATCTTGTAGGTATCATTGAAGCTAAAAGATGGAAGAAGGATATTCTTTCTAATATGTCTGATGCGCAGAAGTATGCAAAAGAGGTTGAAGAAATGAACAATTCAAAAATCATCGGATCATGGGGTGAATATAAGGTACCGTTTCTTTATGCTTCGAATGGCCGGTCATACATTGAGCAGATAAGAGAAAAAAGCGGTATCTGGTTTTGGGATGCACGCAACTCAAAGAATCTCAGGTTTCCTCTGAAAGGGTGGCATTCTCCACAGGATATAAGAGATATTCTCTCTAAAAATGTAGATGAATCCAATCGCAGTCTAACGCTTATATCAGCTGATTTTTTGCGAGATAAAGCAGGCCTGAGTCTAAGGTATTATCAGATGGAAGCGATTGATGCCATTGAAGATATAGTAGTCAACCAACCGGACAAGAAACGGGCACTGATCGCCATGGCTACCGGTACCGGAAAGACACGGACTACTGTAGGGATGGTTTACAGACTTATAAAATCAAAAAGATTCAACAGGGTTCTCTTTTTGGTTGACAGGAACTTTCTCGGTCAACAGGCTAATGACAGTTTTACAGATTATAATGTAGAGGATCTGCAGGCATTTGGAGAAATATATGACATAAAAAGCCTGAAATCCCGAAAAGCCGATATTGATACGAAAATTCATTTTTCTACCGTGCAGGGAATGGTGCGAAGAATTTTCTATTCAGATAATGATGATAAAATTCCAACTGTAGGAGAATACGACTGCATCATTGTAGATGAAGCGCACAGGGGATATAACCTGGACAGGGAAATGGACGATGACCTTATCGACTTCAAGGATGAGCGTGATTACCAGAGTAAATATAAAATGGTGCTTGACTATTTCGATTCATTTGCAATTGGATTGACTGCAACCCCAGCATTAAATACGGTCAATATTTTTGGTAATCCGGCTTACAGATATACATACAGGCAGGCAGTAATTGATGGCTACCTGATTGATCATGAACCTCCCTATATCATTAAAACGGAAAGAAACCAACAAGGCATCAAATGGGTGAAAGGTGAAAAGCCAAAGGCCTATGATAGGTCAGATCAGAATATTATTGAACTGGATGCGCTTGAGGATGAATTGGAAATTGAGGTAGAACACTTCAATAAGAAAGTCATTACCGAACCCTTTAACAGAACAGTTTTGTCTGAATTAGTGAAGCACCTGGATCCTTTTTCGGATCAGAAAACTTTGATTTTTGCAGCCACTGATGAACATGCTGACATGGTAGTTCAGATTCTGAAAGAAGAATTCAATAAGGCAGGCATGCCTGTGGATGATGATTTTATCATGAAGATCACCGGGAATACGAACATGAAACCCTCACCACAGGAAAGAATCAATCTGTTTAAGAACGAAAAGAAACCGAATATTGCCGTCACGGTTGATCTGCTGACTACCGGTGTGGATGTTCCTGAAATATGCAATCTTGTATTCATCCGTAAAGTGAAATCCAGAATCCTATATGAACAGATGCTGGGAAGAGCAACCAGGCTTGCGGACTACATAAACAAGGAATATTTCAGGATCTTTGATGCAGTAAAACTATATGAAACCCTGGAAGAATTTTCAACGATGCAGCCAGTTGTTACAATTGTTACTTCAACCTTTACAAGTCTTGCAACTGAACTACAAAATATTGAAGATGACAGTTTGATAAAGAAACAACTTGATCAGATTATCGCAAAACTCAACCGCAAGAAAAGAAAAATTCACGGTGAAAATGAGGAGAGATTCAAAACGCTCTTTGACTTTAAATCTCCAGATGACTTCATCGAAAATCTCAGGAATAGAACACCTGAAGAAGCAAAAAAAATAGTCCTCGATAGCCGTCAGGGATTGATATTCCTGGATGAAATGAAGGGAGTTTCCGATTATCAACTAATCTCAAACCATCCGGATGTACTTGTTGAGGTCGAAAGAGGGTACGGAAATGCTGAAAAACCGGAGGACTATCTGGATAATTTCAAAAAATATATAAGCGAGAACATTAATAAGCTTGATGCACTGAATATTGTCTGCACTAAGCCTACTGAACTGACCCGTAAAAGTCTTCGTGAATTAATATATGAACTGGATGCCGCTGGCTTTACTCAAGCTTCGTTAAATGCAGCATGGAAGGATGTGAAGAATGAGGACATTGCAGCAGATATCATCTCTTTCATACGAACCATTGCCCTGGGAGACAGTCTGCTGAACCATGAGGAGAGAATTAAACGTGCATTTCGCAAAGTTCGTGGAGCAAAACAATGGAATGCTATCCAGAAAAAATGGCTGGATCGTTTTGAGCGTCAGTTATTAAAAGAAAATATACTTACCACGGAAGATTTTGATTACGAACCCTTCCGATCTGATGGGGGGTACACGGTCATCAACAAGTATTTCAATAACGAACTGGATAAAGTACTGGAACTAATCAATACAAATCTCTATATATCTGCTTAATATGAATACACAGGAAATCGTACAAAAACTCTGGAATCTTTGCAATGTACTCAGGGATGACGGGATCACTTTTCATCAATATGTAACGGAACTAACCTATATCCTGTTCCTGAAGATGGCAAAAGAGACGGGAATGGAAGAAAAGATCTCTGTGGAGTATCGCTGGGATGTCCTGAGTCAGAAGGAGGGTGTCGATCTTAAAACCTATTATCGCCAACTTCTCCTGGACCTGGGAAGCAAAGGCAGTGGTACAGTCAAGCAGATCTATAATGATGCGAAAAGCAACATTGATGAACCCAGGAACCTGGCTAAGATCATCAAAAACATTGATCAGTTGGATTGGTATTCAGCCAAGGAAGAAGGTCTGGGAAATTTATATGAAGGTTTATTGGAGAAGAACGCGAATGAAAAAAAATCCGGTGCCGGTCAGTATTTCACTCCCCGGTCGCTTATTAATATGATGGTGCAATTAATGGATCCGCAACCAGGGGAATTATTCAATGACCCGGCCTGTGGAACCTTTGGTTTCGGTATTGCTATGGATCATTATCTGAAGGAGAAGTACGATGACTATTATGCCGAGGGAGTGAATGCGGATTTCCAGCGAAATCAGGCACTGACCGGATGTGAACTGGTACCGGACACCCATCGCCTGGCTTTGATGAATGCCATGCTTCATAATATCGGCAGTCCAATCTACCTGGGAGATACATTAAGCAGCTTCGGAGAACGTCTAAAAGAGTATGATTTGGTTTTGACTAATCCTCCATTTGGCACAAAACGGGGGGGAGAAAGGCCTACCAGAACCGACCTCACCTACAAGTCCAGCAACAAGCAGCTGAACTTTCTTCAGCATATATACCGAAGCCTGAAGACGAATGGAAAAGCCAGGGCAGCAGTGGTACTTCCTGATAATGTTCTTTTCCAGGATGGTGATGGAGTGAAAGTCCGTAAAGACCTGTTGAACAAATGCAATCTTCATACTATCCTCCGTCTTCCTGTTGGGATTTTCTATGCCCAGGGAGTAAAAACGAATGTATTGTTCTTCACGCGTGGTAAAACAGAAGAAAACAATACCCAAGAAGTCTGGTACTATGATATGCGCACAAACATGCCCTCATTTGGCAAAACGAATTCTTTAAAAGAATCCAATTTTAATGCGTTTGTCGAAGCATATAATACTAAAGTCAGATCGAAGGTATCAGATGAAAGGTGGAATCGCTTCACAATTGAAACCATTTCTGGTAAGGGATATAGTCTTGACCTTGGACTTATTGCGGATAAAAAGAATGGAAATGGAGAAACATTACTAGAACCAAATGTAATTGCGAAAAAAGCCATGAATGAAATCGAAGGTATAATGCATGATTTGAAAAGTATCATTAATGAATTACAATAATAAATATCCGGAATATTGGGAATGCATACCATTAATAAAATTGGTCGATGCTTTTGAAACAGGTGCTCGACCTAAAGGAGGGGTTAGAGGAATAGAAAATGGAATTCCAAGTCTAGGTGGTGAACATTTAGATAATAATGGAAAATTCAAATTTGAAAAAATCAAATATGTACCCAAGGAGTTCGCTCTATCGATGAAAAAAGGAATAATCCAGTCACAAGATATTTTGCTTGTAAAAGATGGCGCAACAACGGGAAAAGTTTCATTTGTCAACGATTCATTCCCTTTCAAATATGCTGTAATAAATGAACATTTGTTTCTTATTCGTTGCCTTGATCCCATAAACTCAAAATTTGTTTATTACTATCTCTATGGCCCTATTGGACAAAAAGATGTGCAAGATAATTTTAAAGGATCGGCGCAAGGAGGAATAAATCATTCTTTCAGTAAAAATACCATTATACCCCTTCCTCCTGTCAACGAACAAAATCGTATCGTTGAAAAGCTTGATGCTTTATTTGTCAGGATTGACAGCATTAAAGAACGAATGGACGCCATTCCGGAACTGATCAAACAATTCCGGCAGTCGGTGCTTCATGCTGCTGTAACGGGGAAGTTGACAGAGGAGTGGAGGAAGCTTAAATCTTATAAAAGTAGTTACACTTACAGTAATGAACTTAAAATGAACATCCCCAATGAATGGGAATTAATTAAGCTAAAAGAAGTTAGTAAGGAATTGAGATATGGAACATCTGCCAAATCCCATAATACTGGGAAAACTCCTGTTTTAAGGATGGGTAATCTCCAGAATGGTAAAATAGATTGGTCAGATTTGAAATATAGTACTGATGAAGAAGAGATCAGAAAATATCAACTCAACAATGGGGATGTATTGTTTAATAGAACAAATAGTCCTGAATTAGTTGGAAAAACAGTAATTTATAGAGGAGAGAGGCCAGCAATTTATGCTGGATATATAATCAAGATAGTGACTAATGAAGAACTCAGTCCTGAGTTTCTGAACATTGTACTTAATTCACAATTTGCTCGCAGGTGGTGTTGGCAAGTAAAAAGTGACGGTGTGAGCCAATCGAACATTAACGCAAAAAAACTCACATCATTTAAATTGCCATTACCAGTTTTGGAAGAGCAAAACATTATTGTTTTTGAAGTGAATAAATTGCTTGAGATATCTAATGGCATTGAAACAAAAATTCAAGCACTAAAAGCTATATTAAATGACCTTCCTCGTAGCATACTTTTTAAAGCTTTTATGGGCGAATTAGTTCCACAGGATCCCAATGATGAACCAGCAGAGAAACTGCTTGAAAGGATTTTGGAGGAGAAGACCAAATTGGATAAAAGAGTAAGAAAATTCAAATCTGACAGTTATCAGAAAGCTGCTGAACCTACTCCAGAATACAAGAAAAAATGAAAGGCAAAGTTTACATATCAGCATATCTTGGTCGAGCACAACATGGGTATTCTGTTGCCAGTGGTTTAAAAGAAAAGCTTGGGAAATTTGGATACGAGGTACTTGAGATAGATAATCACAAAAAAAATGAATGGTGCCGAGATTATATGCCTGTTGTGACAAGAGAGAATCAATTGGTTCAGTTCAAATATGCTCCAGGATATATGACCGATACTACAAAGTGGTCAGAAAGAATACCTGACCATTCTAAAATTCACAGAGAACACAATCTTCAATGCATCAATGCGATAGACATTAAATTGGATGGAGGTGCAATTGAAATCTATGGAAAACAGGGGATAATCTCAGACAGGGTATTCCGTGATAATCCTGGCAATGAGAAAGACCTTATCGAAAAAATCCAGAATTATTTATCTCTGGATCGAATTATTGTTGTTCCTCAGTATCCTTATGATTTTACCGGCCACGTAGATGGTATGGTAAGATTTATTGATAATGAAACAGTTCTTATCAATGATTTATCTGAAGAAATGAAGCTTTTGGCTGAAGGTGAAAAAGAGAAAAAGAATATACCTCGATGCAAGTTGATTAAAAACTGGTATTATTCATTTCTCATGACATTCCATAATGCCGGTTTGAAGACAGAAATTCTTCCGAGCAACTATGCAAAAAATGAAAGCGATAAGTACGGGAATGGAATCTATCTGAATTTCCTCAGACTTTTGGATCTGATTGTCATGCCATCCTACAATGACAAGAAGTTTGACGATGCAGCGAAAAACAAATTAATGGTCCTATACGAGAGAGAAGTAATCACAATTGATGCTTCAAAGTTGGCCAGAGAGGGTGGCATGATAAATTGTGTTACCTGGACGGATCACTATGTAGTATAAATTATTTCAAGTATCATGAGTAAAAATCTGATTTTCATAAGTCACTCTGTACCAGAAGACAACTATTTGGCAGCTTGGTTGGCTTCTAAACTAGGTCTAATTGGATATGAAGTGTGGGTTGATGTTGAGGATTTAAGATCAGGGAGTTCTTTCTGGAATGAAATTGAATTGAAGATGCGGAACGAATCAATAAGATTCATTGCTTTAATATCCTCCAATTATATCAATAAAGCATTAAATAAGAACACCGGTGTATTCAGTGAAGTGACTCTAGCAAAATCCCTTTCAAAAAAAATAGACAATTATATTATACCACTTCGTATCGATGGTAGCGATTATGATGACTTTCCAATCAATATATTACCATTAGACACCATCGATTTCAGTGATAATTGGGGTAGTGGTTTAAAAAAGTTGCTTAAAGAACTAGAGTTACAGGAAATACTAGCTAGCATTCAGGAGCCAAACACTCTCTCATTGTGGCACAAATTCCAAGGAATAAGGGGGGAAGCCGTTGAACAATATGAAACATTTGGATCGAACTGGTTTTATTGTGATCTACCTAAACGATTGACAGTATACAGGTTTCAAGGAGATTTGAAAAAACTATATGAACACATTCCTTTTCCTTTTATTCGTGATGGAGATTTCTGTATGGGATTTTTCGACAATGAAGGCCTTGGATTGATACCTGAATACATTGAAGATATTCAAGTTCCAGAATTTATTCTTGAAGACACATATTCACTTGATAATGGCCATATTATTAAGGACACAAAGTCGAAGCTTACTAATCTAATGAACAAAGCCATTTATTATTATTTTTATGTAAGTGAAGATTTCAAAGCTTATACTATTGCCAATAAAAGGAAAGTAATTTACCCAATATCGACCAATACAAATTCGAAATATATTTCCTTTTCAAGAAGAGGAAAACGTGGAAGAAGAAAATTAAAAGGACGTTCCCCAGTCAATTGGAGTTTTGGATTAAGTTTTATTTTCCAGCTTTATCCTTTTCCTCATTATGTTGCTAATCACCATATATTAAGTTCGGATAAGAACGGTTTTTTTGGAAAGCAAAAGCAATTGGAATATAGACGTTCAATCCCAAAAGAATGGTACAACCGACATTGGTTTGAACGGATAATTGCATTTATGAGCCTAGCAAATGGTTCAAAGAACTCATCCGAATTCACATTTCAACCAGGTAGAGAAAAAATAACACTGCATCTTGATACGGTTTGTTTTGAATCAGATTTAAGCTATGAAGAAACTAATCTTTTATAAGGAACCAAGATTAACATTTGGCCAAAACCAGACCGCAGAAGATCCTAGAGATGGATTATTGCTTTTTGGACCATGTGAGAAGTACAGTTTAAATTCTGTAAAAGCAGGTGTAATAGGAACCAGGGATGGAGTAGATTTATACAAGGAATTTGTGAGTAGATTGAAGTCTCCAATTATATCAAAAAAAACAGTATACGGAAACGACATTGATATTGAAGTCCAAAGACCTAGTTTCACTGGATTTGAAGCTACTTTTGGTATAGAATGGAATGAAGAACCTGTTATTTCAAAAATTCTTGAAGAAAATGAAATTAGGGTAATATTAGAAACAAAAAACAAGAAAAAAAGGACAAAGGCACTTGTTTCTTACTATAAGAACAAGATCATCGAGTCAAGAAGCAAAGATGATAAAAGAGTAGATATTTGGTTTGTGATTGTTCCTAGAAGTGTCTATATATTATGCAGATACGGTTCAAAAGGGGAAGAACTTTCAAAGAAACTGGATTCTAAGATTCATTTATTAAATGAGGGCCAGATGAGCTTATATCAGGACTATGATGAAGAATTAAGAGAACTAGAAAAATTAAAGGATGATACATCTGATTTTCACAACCTGCTTAAGGCCAATTTGTTGCAAGCTAAAGTGGAAAGCCCAATTCAAATAATAGTAGAACCCACTTTACAATTTAAGGATAAACTGAGAAACAGGGAACTGGGTGACGATCTGAAAGCCCATCTAGCCTGGACACAATCAGTTGCAGTTTACTATAAGCTTGGAAACAAACCATGGATATTAAATGATGTTAGAAATGAAGTGTGCTACCTGGGACTAATATTTAAGAAATTGCCAGACAAGTCAAATAAACATTCAGCATGTAGTGCTGCCCAAATGTTTTTAGCTGATGGTGACGGAGCGATATTCAGGGGAAATATTGGCTTATTTAAAAGTGAAAAGGGGCAGGGTTATCACCTAGATGAACAAAATGCGGAAAGTTTACTTGGAATGGCTTTGGATGATTATTTCGAAAATCGTGGCTGTTATCCGAATGAGTTATTCATTCTTGGACGAGTAAAATTTGATGATAGGGAATGGAAAGGTTTCCTAAATGCTCTTGAAAATAGACGTGCCAACAGTCAACTGAATGGAATCGTAATAAAAGATACCCGTGAAACTCCAAGCTATAAACTTAAGCTTTTTAAGGACACAGATAGAGATGGGCAAAAAAATGCATATGGTATAATGAGAGGACTTGCTTGGCAGATCAACGAAACCTCGGGATATTTGTTCACAAGAGGATATATACCAAGAATAGGTACCTCTAATCATCTGGAGATAGCAAATCCATTATTTATTGATGTTGTAAGAGGCAATACATCCCTTAGTACTGTTATGAAAGATATTCTGGCTCTGACAAAATTGAACTATAATGCTTGCATTTATGGTGACGGATTACCTGTTACGCTTCGTTTCTCTGATTTGATTGGTAATATTCTAACCGCAACTTCAAACTGGGAATCCGACATGCGGCAATTTAAATACTATATATAAATATATTATCTGGCACCTGATTTTGACTCATTAGAATTATATTATTTTGTACAACAATGAAACATATAAACAACCTTTCTGGGCAGAGAACAGCGGCTTCATGACTGGCAGAGATCCTTTAGGAATTCAAAACAGTTCAATTACCTTATACGCTGCTTTGCTGCCAGGACTGACCAACCTGACCCTCAGACTGCGCTATTATGGACTGTATTGTTGGTTATTGAAAGAGTATGGTAAACTGGACTTAGATTCTGAAAAGAAAACACTCCAACATCATTATAATTTTATACGAAGAGCAGAATTGACTATTGCATTCATGATGCTAAACAAAGATCCTGAGATCACAAGCATTGTGGGCCGAGATTTTGCCGAAAGACATTTAGAGGAATTCAGGGAAAAGGGATCTTTCAGAATTTCTGAGGGTGCTGATAAACATAAAAGCACAAAAAAGGGAACGGTTTATTGGGATTATACCTCAGGAGCATTGGGCCAGTATTATGCAGGATCACTTATTTCCCTGGATCTGATAGAAACTAGCAATAAGTTCTTTTTAGTACGTGAAAAAGGTGTTAAGCTGGCTAAAGCTTTTAAATCTAACATCAGCAGCCAGGCAAGTATTACTTTTCTGGAAGTCTTAAGAACCGGTAACTTAAATTATAGTGATCTTGGTATATTTGATGACTTCGCTATTAACAATATCCCCCAGGATTCAACCGAATGGCAATTCTACAAATCAATACTTCTTGAGAACGATGGACAAAAAACCAAAACCTCCGATAATAAGGTTCCATCAAATAGAAAAGAAACCATCAGTCTGTTTCTCAAATTCATAACCACAACGGATAAAGACTGGTTCCCTGAAGAGCAATATCAAAAGGTTCGTACAGGGGATCTGATTTCCGATGCTTCATTCGGTTGGTACTACTATTACATTAATGAAGCCAATCACTTTTGTATAGAGACGTTATTCTGGGGGATGCTTGTTGAACTTGAAGGAAGAAGTCTTCCGATCAATCAATTCATCTCGGATATGGCAAATTCTATAACAAAGGAATTAAAATTATTATATCCCCAGATCAACGAATACGATACCTTGAATGACGCAACAAATGAATTGCCAGTTCCAAGTCTTCCTGAAGCACTTGACCAACTGGAGGGTCTCACGAAATCTCCCCGGCAAGCATTCAGAGCAATGGGATTTGCATTAGGTCTTTTCCTTGAGATTTTTAATCTATCGAAAGAATTTAGAGACAGAATTAAAGATTTTGAAAACAAGTATTACTTAGTTTTCCAGAAGGGGCATATCAACGAATTTTTCAGAGACTATATAGATAATCACCTTGAACTATCCCTGGCTGATTATACCGAGTTACTGATCAAGAAAATCATCAATGATCACATAGCTACTGCCTATCGGAAAATGGGGAATGGGGAATCCAACCTGGTTAAATTTGTGATAGAGGATGGAATGGTCGGCCACATTCAAACCATGACCCCACGGTTTACTACACCCAGACTACGGACATTGCAGAACTTTCTGACTGATCTGGGATTTATTAGTAGTTCTGCTGCGATAACAGACTCTGGCAGGAAGCTGATAAAAGAAATTTCATTTCTATGATTGAAAAGAAACTATATCAGGAAATCCCAGGCGGAAGGAATAAATTTCATTCTGCTGTTCTGACTAGCTTCTCTTTCAACTTTCACCACTTTGAGAATCAAGTCTTAAGAACTCTCCGGCAGAAATGGATCTCAAGTATCATGGTACTGGTAGACCAGAGAATGCTTGACAATGAATTAGGAGTTGCATCTGGGAATCTAAAATACCTTAGCCAGTCATATTCTGTTTCGGGAATTGAATCAAAGGGGGCATTTCATTCGAAAATAAACTTTCTGATTGGAGATAATCAGTTATTACTGTTTTTTGGTTCAGGCAATATTACACCTGGTGGTCATGGAAAAAATCATGAACTCTTCACTGTATTTTATGCCGACAAAGAAAATCAAGTTCAATTACCACTGATTCTTGAAGCCTGGAAATATCTCCTATCAATAGCAAATCAAATTGAAGGTTATAGCAAGGATAGATTATTCAGAGTTATCCCAAGAACCTGCACTCTTTTAGGAAGTCAGGTTTATTCCAAGCATGAATTTTATCGACTCGATGATGAGATGGAAGTTGCTCTGCTTTATCATGATAATTCAACAATATTCAACCAATTGACAGGCCTTATTC
>JBBDUV010000090.1:0-21488 GCA_040903745.1 Bacteroidales bacterium
CCCTGTTCCAACCAATTCCGGTGCCTGTTAATGGGCAATAGATCACGGCCAATGAATGGTTATCAGTCTTATCATTGACTATCTCATGCCAGTCAAGAATCGGATGGGGATATGCCCTTATATCATCTCTATCAGCAAATCCCAGAACAAGGTCGTTGTCATTTAGCCAGGAGCTCTCATCAACGGAAACAAGCTCTGGATCATCTATAGCAGGAATACCATCCTTCCCAGGCCCACCGTCACGAACCTCATTTTCCGGAATCAACCAGTCGGAATTATTATTTTGTTCAGCATTACCATCATTATTATCGGTGAGGGATGGGATATCATCAGTGCATGAACCGATGATTAAAGCAAATGTAAAACTGATTATAGAAAGTGTTTTCATGGTTTTAATGTTTTTGAACTAATATTTTGTTTTCTCTTGAAGGAAAAGTTACAGAAAGCGCTGCAGAGAATTTAACACCTGTAGTAAGTTGGGTGCCTACAAGCGCTCTGTAAATTGGCCATTCAGAAGAGAGACGCAATGACAGTCCGTTTAAAAATTGAATATTAAGGCCGGGTATCGCATAAATCCATTGTCCGCCAGATGAAGGAAAGACATTTCCATCAATTAGGTCTGCTGTCTGGTGCCTGTAGCGAGTAAATAGAAACATTGTTACCGGCAGTCCAACGAACAGATCATAATTTAAACCGAGACTCAATTGAAACTCATTTCCAAAACGGTAAGTTTGAACTTCATTATAGTTATTATTGGTCCCCGAGTAGCGGTAAACAGCCACTGAAGATATGCCAAGGTTGGGTGACAAAAGCCGGTCCCTTTGCATATAACTCCATGCAAGTCCATCAAACGAACCGGAACCGGGCTGCATATCAGCCGCAAGTGCAAATCCCTGTAAATTAGTAAAATCCGTTTTTCCGGTTGGGAATTTTGGCCCTGCTCCAATGACCCACTGGAACGGGCGTAAAATATCCGGGGAAACAAGCCGGTATTTAACAAGAAATACAGCATCGCCCAATCCCTGCACTGCGATGAAGTCTTTACTGTCATCATAGGTATTTATTGAACGTGTTTGTCGAATAAATGGGAGTACCGTTGTTATTGAAAAGCGTTGGTTTATTCCATAATTCAGCTCGACAATACCTGATTGGGTGGTCCTGCTTCTTGTATCATCATCCAGTCTGTTGCTGATGTGCACAAGATCGTTTATTGCATTATAATCATAGGTGAAAAGTACCTGCATTGATTTTGAATCTGCTGCACCCAGTCCGAGACTGCCTCCAAGGGGAACGCCACCAGAACAACATGCCTGGGCATAAGCAGTAGTTGAATAAATTATTCCAACGAACATGATTATGAGTAATGAAAGTGGGATTTTTCCAGACAATATCAATTTTATTTTTTTTGCTGTTTTTGTCATGCTGTCTGAAATTCCTTTGTTGCTTGATTATCAACTTCAATCATTTTTTCTTTTTTACAGAAATTGTTGATATCACCTTTAGAAACAATCCATCTACACACATATTATGTGACTTTCAACTAAGTTTTATCTATCTGTCGTCAGATAACAGATTCCTTACAAAAGCTGATTATTCACAATAAATTTGTCTATAATAAGTAATAAATATATTACCTTTGTATGTATGAAATACAATGAACTATTCAGGCTTCTTAAAAAAGATGGTTGGTTTATAGTAAGGAAAATGGGTAGTAAAAAACCCTCTGCTGCACAAACAAAACGTATTTTACAAGGGGTTCAACAAATAGGACGTGAACTTTCCGAAGTTCGTTTTTTACTTTAAGGTTACCATTGTTTGTTCACCCGTCACTTTCCGATACAGAAGTTTTTGAATATGTTGCCGAGGATCTCATCGGTTGTTACTTCACCAGTAATTTCACCAAGATGGTGAAGCGTTTCGCGGATGTCCTGTGCCAGCAGATCCTGGGGAAGAGTAGTGGCGAGTCCGTCAAGGACCCTTTCCAGGCTTGCTGACACGGCATTCAGTGCGTTGAAGTGTCGGATATTGGAGATAACAACGTCCTGGTGCCTGATACTGCCAACATTGACCGCATTGATCAACATTTCTCTCAATTTGTCGATATTTTGCTGGTTTTTCGCGGAGATTCGGCATACCTGTTCATGGTCTTTCAAAAGCTGATCATCAAACACATTTGGGTCTCCGATATCTGATTTGTTGATCACCAGTATCAACTGCCTCCGTCTGCCTTCCATCTGATCACGAATGGATTCAAGAGACTGCAAAATAAGCTCTTGTCCGTCGGATGCCTCTACAAGCAACAGCACGACGCTGGCCTGGTCAATCTTCTGATAAGTTCGTCGGATTCCCAGGGTTTCTATGGTATCGGCTGTCTCCCGGATGCCAGCTGTATCTATAAAGCGGTACAATACGCCCTCAATGACTACCGTATCCTCTATGGCATCCCTCGTAGTTCCTTCAATTTCAGAGACGATTGCCCGTTCCTCATTCAAAAATGCATTGAGCAGTGTAGATTTTCCTACATTCGGACGGCCGACAATGGCTACAGGAACACCGGTTTTGATGACATTCCCCAGTTGAAAGGAGTCTTTCAGGTTATCGACCAGTTCCTTGACCTCAATTACCAGCCTTTCCAATTCATTGCGGTCTGCAAATTCCACATCCTCCTCACTGAAATCCAGTTCCAACTCGATCAATGAAATAAAATGAAGCAACCGGTCTCTTAACTCTTTGATCTTTTGAGAAAAACCGCCTCTTATCTGTTGCATTGCTACATCATGGGAGGCCTTTGATTCGGCTGCGATAAGATCGGCAACCGCTTCTGCCTGCGACAGGTCCATTTTACCGTTCAAAAAGGCCCGCTGTGTAAATTCACCTGGCTTTGCCGGAATGGCACCATGACTAATCAGCAACTCCATGATCTTCTGCTGTATATAAGAGGATCCATGACAGGATATCTCAATCACATCTTCGCCGGTATAGGACTGTGGAGCCCTGAAAAGGCTAACCAGCACTTCGTCGATCATCTCTTCACCCTGCCTGATCGTGCCGAAATGTATCGTGTTAGCTTGCTGTTCAGTGAGTATTTTTCCTATAGTTGCCGGCAGGAAGATCTTTTCCACGACCGTAAAGGTATCCGGCCCGCTGACCCTGATAACAGCAATGGCTCCTGTTCCGGATGTTGCTACAGCGCATATGGTAGTGTCTGAAATCATGCTGCAAAGGTAATAAAAAGGTGGTCGTATGGCTTATCAGGGGAAAATCTCGCTGTAACCGATTCATCAGTTGGAAGAACATTATATATTTATATGAATTTGCAAAGGTTTTTTCAAATCTTTCTATATTTACCTTCAAATATAATCCGACTATGAAAAGAAGAAACTTTTTAAAAACCGGGGGGATCGCTGCAGTGGCAGGTACCGGAATAATTGCAACGGGCTGTGGGCCGAAAAAATCCGGTTTATTGGGCGAAACACAGATCCAGCATGGTGTTATTTTTTCCCTCAAACATGAAAAGGGGAGTGCAGCGGCAAACAAATTTCTTGAAGACGGTCGCAGGATCCTTACCGGAATTCCAGTGGTTCAGGATTTCCAGGTTTTCAGTCAGGTAAGTCCTAAAAACGAGTATGATTATGGCTTTACCATGGTTTTCGACAGCATGGACGATTACCAGACCTATAACGACCATCCCGATCATGTGTCATTTGTTGAAGATCGCTGGATGAAAGAAGTGGAGAAATTTCTGGAAATTGACTTTGAGGTATTTTAGCGTTCAAGATAAGTAACGGTAAAATAACTCTCATCAGTTTCAGTAATATCGATTTGATCCATTTTCATCCTGGAGCTTCGCCCGTTCTCGAAATTTTCGGCGACCATTTCAGTTACCATGAATTTTCCGGCAGAACTATCCAGAAGTTTAAACTCCACTGCTTCAATTCTTTTGATCAGCGCATTATCGTAATCGAAATACTCCGATCGGCGCGCAATATAATCATTTTTTCCGATCCATCTGACTGAGCGGCTGTAGCCATATTCATCCTCTTTTTCCAAGTTTACCGGGATGGATTCTATTTTCCAGCACATTACCTCACCAATTTCTTCAGAACCGAGCAGCTTGTATTCAAAGTCCTCCAGCGACGGGGCTGTCATATCAGCGTTGCTGAATTCCGATCCCATGAATGAGTTGCTCTTTTCACGGCTGACAATCCGCCTGGTTTTTCTCAGGGCAGGCAGGTAGATCCACATATCATCCGGTCTGTTCTCATAATCATAGATCAGAATACCGGTTCCCTTCACTTCAGCCGGGGATATGAATTTGATGATCCGCTTCTCCGTGTCATCATTAAAGGTCTTCGAGGCCATGGTGTTCTGACGTATTCGCTCGTTCCCGCGACTATCGGTGATCGTCAGAGTTGAAATAGCTTCAAAAGAGGATATTTGCACTGCATCATGGCTTTTTTCAATGATATCCGCCGGCTTCTGGCCTGATCCCGAAATAACAAAAATAAGGAAGATAACTGCTGTAAGTATAGTTTTCATGGTGACTAATTTTATACAGATTTTCTGTTTTAATTATGAAATAATGAGCCAATTATTTTAATTGTATTAATATCCCATCCTCCGGTAACGGAGAACAATATGTTCCAGGGAATGCATATTTATTCCTGATAAATAGATTAACATCCCAGTAAAGAATACTTTTATTATCATTGGTTATAGGCATTATAAATTATATTGCTTTTAATAAAGAATTATCTTGTCGACCTTCCATTTTCCTGGTTTTCGGTTCCAGGAATTTAAAATTATATTTAAGTACCAATGCCGGTAACAACACCAAAGCGCCTGCTAAACAACTGAATATACTTACAACCACCAAGACGCCGAAGAATCTGATTGGCGTAAAAGAGGAGATGATTAGCACAACAAAGCCCATCATCACTGAAAATGCATTAAAGATGATTCCCCTGCCAGTTGTGGTGAGTGTGGTAATTACCGCCTCTCTTTTTGGCCGGTGCAGTTCCCGCTCCTCTCTATAGCGCCAGAGGAAGTGGATCGTATAGTCAACACCCACCCCAATCATCATAGAGGATAGCAATGCGGTCGCAACATCCAGTCTTACCCCGGTATATCCCATGATACCAAAAAGAATGACAATAGATATGGCAAGTGGTATACTACTGATCAGTCCTGCCTTGAAGGAGCGAAAGATAAGGGCCAGTAGCAGAAATACAATCAGAAGCGCAATGGCCAGCGAATAGAACTGTCCGCGGACCACCTGCGTGGCAAGCTGGCTCCTGACAAAACCGTATCCCCCGATAGCAACCACATTTTCATCACTCGCGGTCATGTTTTTGATCTTCGCGATAATCCGGTTCACATCCCTGTTGTTGACACTGGTGATCCGGATTAGCATATGAGCATGTTCATAGCTGAAGTCAACTATCTGATCCAGATCCTCAGGGTTTCCATTCATGCTGTATAGCTCCATATACTGGGCAACTGCCGCCCTGGAAGGTGGTATCGCATTATACAGCTGATCACCTGGATCGTGCAATGCTTTCGCGATCTCTTTTACGACATCCGGAAAGGACATGATCAGATCAATCTCCGGTTCTTTTAAGAGCTCATTTTCGTATTGTTCAATCTGTTTGAGTAATTCCGGATCAAGCATATCCCCATGAAACATGACTGAAAGGTTTTCTGAACCACCGTATTTTGCGTTAATGAGCTTTGAAGCCTGTTTTACCGGGTGCTGTTCAGGAAAAAAATTCTCTTCGTTGGAGTCAACCTTCAGAAAGACCACCCCCAATCCCAGCAGGATGGTAATGGCTACCGATATGACCGGAATCCTTCTGTTGTGTCCTACAATGTAAAAGGCCAGGCTGTTTAGAATATTTCGTTTTTTCGAATAACCTCTTTTTTGCAGTGAGGGCCTGGGCTTAGAGGGTTTCATCAGGGATAGAACAGCGGGAAGGAGCACAATACTGTAAAACAGGGCCGCCAGGATACCAATACCGGCCACTACGGCCATCTGCCGTGCGGGTATTAGGGTATGCGCCAGCAGAGCAGCGATCCCGGCGACAGTGGTGAGCCCGGTAATTACGATGGGACGCCAAAGGTTTTTTGCAATGGCGAGGGAGATCTCCTTCATGGAGAGATTGTTTTCACAGGCATTCATCTCCTGGTACCTGGCGATCATATGAATACCATAATCATTTGCAATGGCGATCAGCATGATGGGTACCAGGACGGTGATCAGGTAGAATTTCCAGCCAATCAACGGAATCAAGGATAATGCAAGGATACTGGAGAGTATGACAACCATGAACGGCAGGATCACCCCTTTGGGTTCCCTGAATACTAAAAACAGGAAGATAAGCATCATTAAAAGTGCAGCAGGGACAAGTATCAGTGCATCACGCCTGATATCTTTATTCATCGCCTGTCTAAGATAGGGTAGTCCGCCAAAATGAACTTTTTCTTCACCCGGTATCACTTTCAAAATACTATTGATCGCAACAAAGACGCTGTCCTCGACGGCCTCTTCACTTAATGTTGCAACAATAGCCGAGGAGTGGAAATCGTCTGCAACGACTATATTCATTACAAGATCGTTCTCTCGGAGATTGCTTTTTACCTCCTCCACCTCTTCCGGGGTAACAGGAATTCTTTTCACAGCCGGTTCAACGAACATCATACCATCCTGGCCATAGATCCTGTTCGATCCGAACAAGGAGGTAGTTTTCCTGATCCCGTCTGTCCGTTTCAATTGCCGCTCAACTGCTTTAATACGTTCCAGGCTCTCGCGGTTAATAATGTCATTTGTTTCAAAAATGATCATTATAATATCCTGGTTTCCAAACCTTTTCTCGATCAGGTTCGTTGCAACCATCGATTCCATACTTTTCGGAAAATAATTCTTCAGATCTGGATCAATGGATATATTGCGCAATGAAAAAGAGAGTACAACTGTAAGGAGAATGCTGAAGCTGATAATGAGCCAGCGGTATTTGATAATTCTTTTCACGATTTTTAAATTATTTCATATGCTATTTTCAGATTTATAAGCTTAAAACTTTATATCCAGGAGTACATAACCGGCATTCAGAGCCGGGCCGATCATGTCGAACAGCGAAGAATTCTTTCCCGACAGAAAATATGCTCCGGTGCGAAGGGCAAGTCCATCAGTAATATTGAATTTCAGTGAGGGCATGAATGAAAACTCCTCCGAAGTAAAATTGTACATCCCGGGAATTTCCAGATCGACCAGATCATGAAACATGGATACCGATGCTGAAGCATATACAGCATGATAAAACTCCTCCTCCTGGTAGGTATACAGCCTGTTAAAACTGTTGATTTGTCCGGATAGAATATCTTCGATTACATCAGGTTCCGGGACCGCTCCCGGCGGTACCTTGTCGGCTATACCTGTAAAATCATTGGTTATCAGGGAGACATTGCCTTCTGATTTTTCAAAGTCGATGATATACTTTCCGTAATACCCTGCAATAACAGTTACATTGGATCCGGATTGCTCAATTTCAAAAGTATAGGAGAGTTCGGGGAAGGGTGTAAAAGCAACATTTTCATTGCTGAACGCCTTCATCCAGGCCGTTTCGGTCCGGAACAGGTAGCTGCCAACCGGCACCGTAATATTCAGACCGGCCGAATGAATTCTGTAGGGCACCTGATCCAAAAACAACTTTTCAGGTTCAAAGGTTGAAAAATTAAAGTGCAATGAATCTATTGCAATTGCAGGAGTATTTCTATAGCCATTGAAATAGGAGAATTGCACATCCAGCAGGCTTGATCTGAGATCGTATCTAAAACCGAAGCTGCTTTCACTCAAGTATGCAGAGCGGTCTTCATAAGCATTTATATCGATATACTCAGGAAAACTGAATGGCTCAATCATCAGCACAGAAGGCTGATATACCGGTATCCATATGGCCTGTAGGGTGGAAGAGGAGTTGATGAGCAGGTTGGTACGCAGGGCCCATGTTCCCATTCGCAGGTCATCCATATCAGGCGAGCGAAAGGTCAGGTCCTGCGGTGAAAACTGGTCAGAAGGATTGATAAAACTTGATTTACCCCATGAAAGCACCTGCTTACCGGCACGGATATCGAAGGGTCCGGTATACAGATCTGCATACCCCTCCCTCAATTCGAAAGAGGAGAATCTCTGATCGAATTCAAAACCGGTTCTTGTGCGGAATTCTGCGTAGGCAGCACCATACGTCCCGGCTTTAACTCCGGCGCTCAGCCCAAATTGACTGTACAGACTCTGCAAATAGATTTTTTCCTCTACATCATCATCGGCTCCGGCATACATTGCACTTCTGACAAAGCCGTTCAGGTTGTAACCATTGGATTCAATGTTTGTATCTGTTTGTTGCGCCTGCTCAAAAAGGCCCTGACCAATGCCCTCTGGTGTCAGGCTCAGCAATAAAAAGATGAACCCCCAATAATATTTTCTCATTATTTTTCCCCAAATCTAATCCGGATAATTCTCTGAATCGTCCGGACAAAGCGGACTGAACACCCGATTGAATTAAAAGAGGTACGGGCCACTCGGTGTGGACGATCAAAAAGGGAACAATACTTGCCGAAAAGAGCCGATGATGCTTGCAAACATGAACCTTATCATCTATCTTGGATGTTAATTAACCCAAACTAAATTATATCAGAAAATGAAACGTATCAAAAATGAAATAACCCTTTTTATTATTATTTTATTGTCGGTTACCATGGCTTCTTGCGGGAGCAAGGACAGCACAAAGAAAGCAGAGAACCGGCTCGGAAAAATGGAAGTTGTTATTCCAGTCGAATTAAAGGACAATCCTGAAATAGTTGATTATATTGAAGGTATGAGCGAGGTGGTCGATGCGTATGCGCTACTGATGGACGAGATGATCGGAGATTTGTCCGGAATGGAAGGAAAAGCGTGGGATGAACTCAAAATTGGAGAGCAGCTGAAGCTTACCAGGGCCGGGGCGCAATTCGCTATGAAGGCTGCTCCGATTACAGCCAGATGGGCCGAATACGAAGCAAAAAAAGGCACCGTGGTTAATGAGCTTACAGAAGAAGAGATGCTGGCGCTGGAAACGGTCTATAAGCGCTTCGAAAAGCGTATGGCGCAGATCGAAGAGAAGAACCAGGATTTTTTTGGCGGCGTTGATGGATGAGGCGATTCTGCCGCAAGAGGTTATCCTTTTAAGTATTGCGAGGGCGTTTTCCCGGTCATCTGCCTAAACACGGTATTGAATGCTGATTTACTATTAAATCCTGAATCATAGGCTATTGCAAGGATGGTGAGGTTCTTGTATTTCGGATCATGCAATCTTCGCTTCACCTCTTCGATACGGTATTCATTGATGAGGAGGTAAAAATTTTTCCCCATGTGGTTATTGATCACTTCAGTGATAAAGTGTCTGGATATCTGAATATCTGCAGCCAGATCACTGATTGACAATTCCCGGTTCAGATAGGGTTTGTTATTTTCCATATGTTCCAGGATGGCTTTCCTGATCATTTCAACATCCCTGCTTTTTAATCCTGATCGGCTGTATTTTTTGTTTTTAGTTTTTACGACAATGAGCGGCGGGACCTTAGCTCCAGCGATCTCTTCAAAAATCCACGGCTGTTTTACACCGTAATATCCAAACAGAAATGCAAAGACCGTCAATCCCAGAAAAGAGATTTGAAAGGGATCGAATGGCATGAAGTTTAATAGAATATCCATTAATCCAACAACAAACATAAGCACGTAACTTAGGTAGAAGGTTACCGACAGACCAATGAGCCACTGAAGGGTATATTTTGCAGATGAATAGCTAAGAATTGATTTCAGGTTTTTCTGATGTCTGTGGATCACAAGAAAAGTAGCTATGCTATATGCTGTAATGGAAATGAAAAATGATATCCCATAGATTAATCTGAGAGAGATGAAGCGGTCTGTGATAAGGAATCCCTTTGTACCCTCCATGACCGGCTTATCCAAAAAAATCATCGATACGGTAAAAAAAACAAGAAAGGGTACAAAATGCAAGAGAAACCGGTTGTCAAATGTAGGCTTTTCCCGGGTCATCATCCTTGCATAGAGAAACATCAGGGGACCGTAGGTGAAAGGCAATACTTTTATGGAGTAAAGCTCGACGAGATTTGAATTGATCAAAACAATAATCATCTCAATACAAATCAGGAAGAACCAGGCAGCCAATACCCGGTTAGCCATGATCCGCGGCCGTTTTGTGGCGATAAGCAATCCGGCAAAAAATGCCTGTGAAATACCGATGTAGAGGATGGGGTCCATTGTTCCAAGTTACAAATAAATGTTGTAAAGAGGAGACATGTTCGCTCCTTTTAAGCCCGTTTAGTAATGGAAATATCGACATCTCTCTTTTTTATTTTGAAATAAGTCTGAACTTCTCTACTTTTAAAAATTCAAAAAATACTGAAACAGACCAAACCATGGGTGTACTATTAAACAAAGATTCCAGGGTGATTGTACAGGGTTTTACAGGCAGCGAAGGAACCTTTCATGCACAACAGATGATCGAATATGGAACGCAGGTTGTGGGAGGTGTAACGCCGGGAAAAGGCGGTCAGACGCATCTGAACCGACCGGTATTCAACACGGTAAAAGATGCTGTAAATGTTACAGAAGCCGACACATCTGTGATTTTCGTTCCCCCTCCTTTTGCCGCCGATGCAATCATGGAGGCGGCCAATGCAGGAATCAAGCTGGTGGTGTGCATCACCGAGGGTATACCAACCAGCGACATGATCACAGTGAAAGCATATCTTAATCAAAGAGATACCACTCTTGTTGGTCCCAATTGTCCGGGCGTAATTACTCCCGGAGAGGCCAAAGTAGGAATCATGCCTGGGTTTATTCATGAAAAAGGGGTGGTTGGCATTGTATCAAGATCGGGAACCCTTACCTATGAAGCGGTTGATCAGGTAACGAAGGAGGGACTTGGACAATCCACCTGTATCGGTATCGGGGGGGATCCGGTAATTGGAACCACTACAAAGGATGCCATACAACTGTTAATGGCAGATGAACAGACAGAAGGAATTATTATGATCGGGGAGATCGGGGGATCGATGGAAGCTGAGGCTGCAGAGTGGATCAGGGAGCATGGTACCAAACCGGTCGTAGGTTTTATTGCCGGTCAGACCGCCCCCAAAGGGCGCAGGATGGGACATGCAGGAGCCATAGTCGGAGGAACAGCAGATACTGCAGCAGCTAAAATGGAAATCATGGAAGCATGCGGTATTCATGTCGTTGTCTCCCCGGCAGATATTGGCAGGAAGATGGCAGAGGTTTTGAAGGTTGAAAGGTGAGAGATGTTGATAGTTTATCGATTGGATCTGTAAACAATTATTCATAGCACCTGTTTAAATAGTATCAAAAATTAAATGGAATAAAATGGACCTATTAAAAGACAAGGTAGCACTGGTAACAGGGGCTGCAAGAGGTATCGGTCGGAAGATCGCTGAAGAATATGCAAAAGCGGGAGCTGATGTTGCATTTACCGATCTGAAACGCGATGAAAATATGCTTTCCCTCGAGAAAGAGCTTTCAGCACTTGGCGTTAAATGTAAAGGCTATGCCAGTGATGCCAGTGATTTTGAGGCAGCGCATTCAACTGCTGAGGAGGTTTTCAATGATTTTGGGAAGATTGATATTCTTGTAAATAATGCCGGTATTACAAGAGATACCCTTCTGATGAGAATGGAAGAGGATATGTGGGACCTGGTGATCAAGGTCAACCTGAAATCCGTTTTTAATTTTACAAAGGCAATTCAGAAGTATATGCTGAAAGCAAGAACAGGATCAATCATCAATATGAGCTCCGTAGTTGGTGTAAATGGCAATGCCGGACAATCAAATTATTCCGCCTCCAAAGCGGGAATTCTGGGATTTACAAAATCGGTGGCCAAAGAGCTTGGCTCAAGAAATATTCGCTGCAATGCCATTGCACCTGGTTTTATCATTACCGATATGACATCCAAATTACCGGAAGATGTCAAGGAGCAGTGGGTAAAGACCATTCCGTTAAGAAGGGGAGGAGTACCGGATGATGTTGCCAATGTCTGTCTTTTCCTGGGATCCGATCTCTCCTCCTATGTTACCGGACAGACGATTTCTGTCTGTGGCGGAATGAGTTAGGTGTTTCAATTCATGTCAACCCTAAAACGATGTACGATTATTATTCTGATACCCGTCATGCTGACAGGTTGTTTTACCTCGAAAAGTTTCGTAAACTTTGAAGTGCTTGAACCGGCATTGATTACCTATCCCCAACATGTTAGCAATACAGGTTTTCTGAACCGGGCTCCTGTGGTCAGGAATAAGTATAGCAATGTTAATTCCCTTGCAACTGATTCCCATACCGTTAGAACCGTTGACACGATCGTAAGTAACAACATCCGCAAAGGATTCTATGAAGCAAGTCAGCTGACGGAAACCGGTTACATGGATGAGATTCCCTTTATTGAAGCACGCAGGAATGACACAATTGGTCAGACTGACGTATTCGATTTCAATAAGAGGGAACGGCTTCTCGATGTTTACTCGCTGGATGCACTCATTGCGCTTGAGTACTATCATCTGCAGCTTACAAGATCCTACACCTATTTTGATTTTTTTTCCGGTGAATATCTGCAGGAATTCAGGCTTACCATGGAAACACTCTGGCGGTTGTATGTTAACGATAGCATTGCCCCTTATGATGAGTACCTGGGTATTGACACCCTGTACTATTATAACCGTTCCAATATGCCCAGAGAGGAGTATATAAGCGTAACGTCTGTAATCAGAGCGGGGAGTGCTGACGTGGGTTTCCGTTATGGCATAAGACATATTCCTCTTTGGATGGAAGTATCCAGGGTTGTATTCAGGGGGGGTGAACGGGAACTTCTTCAAGCAGCCAAATATACTGACCGGGGTGAGTGGGAGAAGGCAGTAGAAATATGGAAAGTAATGACAGAAGATACATCAGACAGGATCGCGGCACGAGCCTTTCACAACCTTGCCATCTACCATGAACTGCAGGATGATATCCTGAAAGCCCACAATTACGCAGACAGGGCATGTGGCCTCTGGAAGAACCGCTATATTAAGAATTATAAGCAACAGTTGGATCAACGACTGGCAGATCAGGAAATACTGTTAAAACAGATCAGATAACGTCTGTCAATAGAATCGGACTTCATGGACAGATACTAAAGAGTCCATCAATAGAGTCAGGTGTTTGAACTAGAAAGTTCAATAACAAGTCCCACCTGCCTTAGTACCTAAGTACGACGGGCAGGGCTTGCGCAGTTCGAAAAATGTGAGTTTACTATTGTAAATGACCATTTTAAGAACAAGCATAACGCAGTTATTGGACTTTATAGACAAACACCGAATATGTCGGCTCTTATTATTACTTTTGCATCTCATTTAAAAAAAAAAGCAGATGGTAGAATTGATTCTTGGATTGTTCCTTTTTATACTCACAGGTAATTTTATTCTGGAACGTTGGCTCGACCTGAAAAATATGCGTCATACGGTTACTGAACTTCCGCATGAGTTAAAGGATGTATACGATGATGAAGCATACAGAAAGAGTCAGCTATACAAAAAAGAGAATACACGTTTCTCCTTCTATTCAAGCACCTTTAGTCTTGCTATTATGGTTGCGGCGATCCTGTTGGGATTATTCGGACTGCTGGACCGGTACCTTTCCGGACGAATAGATTCATATTATCTTCTGGTACTGTTGTTTTTTGGAATATTGATGTTTCTATCTGATCTGCTTTCCACGCCCTTCGATCTGTGGGATACATTTAAAATAGAGGAGAAATACGGTTTTAACAAGACCACTCCAAAGACCTTCGTGTTGGACAAATTGAAAGGTTGGCTGCTGATGATCTTTATAGGAGGTGGTATATTGCTGCTTATCACCTGGTTGTATAACGTAACCGGCAGTTATTTCTGGTTGATGGCATGGGGTGCGATCACCCTTTTTTCTTTGATCATGAATATGTTCTATTCCAATCTGATTGTCCCGTTGTTCAACAAACAAACGCCCCTGGAAGAGGGAGAGCTCAGGAATGCCATCGAATCTTTTGCTTCGAAGGTTGGATATGACCTCAAGAATATTTATATGATCGACGGATCAAAACGATCGAGCAAGGCCAATGCCTATTTTACAGGACTGGGACCAAAGAAGCGAATTGTTCTGTACGACACCCTGATCAATGATCTCACGACAGAGGAGATCGTTGCGGTGCTTGCCCACGAGATTGGACATTACAAGAAGAAACATAGTCTTACCGGGATGATACTGGGTATCATCCAAACAGGTATCATGCTGTATCTCTTTTCATTGTTTGTTGCTATTCCAGAACTTTCCCAGGCTTTGGGAGGGGAGACCGCCTCGTTCCATATCGGACTCATTGCTTTTACCATTTTATATACACCGCTTTCAATGCTTCTGGGAATATTTGTCAATCTCTTTTCCCGGAAAAATGAATACCAGGCAGACGCTTATGCTGCTGAGCAATACGGTGCAGAACCCCTGATCAGTGGACTGAAAAAGCTGAGTAAAAATAGCCTCAGTAATCTCACCCCTCATCCGCTGTATGTCTTTTTTCATTATTCACATCCGCCACTTTTAAGGCGCATCCGAAAAATGGGGAAATATAATCACAAAAAAACGTATACAGAGTAGGTATGGAAGCAGCAATTGTAACAATCGGAGATGAAATTTTGATCGGACAGGTTACCGATACAAATTCAGTCTGGATATCCAGGCAACTCACCTCCATGGGGGTTCATATCTATGAGATGACAAGCATTTCGGATACGGCAGAACATATAAAAGGAACACTCGACAGGTTGATTGGCAAGGTTGACCTGGTATTGATGACAGGAGGACTGGGTCCCACAAAGGACGATCTCACAAAGGATGTACTGGCAGATTATTTTGGCGGTAACTTTATAGTTAACAAGGAGGTTCTTTCTGTTATCGAAGACTTTTTTCGAAAAAGGGGACGCACAATGATTGATTCAAACAGACGACAGGCACTGGTTCCCGATAATTGCAGGATATTGAAGAATTATCACGGAACAGCCCCAGGAATGTGGTTTACAAAAGACAATACACATATTGTTTCGATGCCTGGTGTGCCTTACGAGATGAAACCCATGGTTCTTGAACAATTATTGCCTGCAATGAGCGATCATATGGGAATTCCGGCTCTGGTGCATAAAACGGTCATGACCCACGGTGTTCCGGAATCCTATCTGGCCGAGATGATCAGTGAATGGGAGGATGGCCTGCCCGATTGCATGAATCTGGCCTATCTTCCACGACCGGGGATTGTCAGACTTCGCCTTACCGCCACCGGATTGTGTGCCGAAAATGCCAAACAACTTTTAAAAGAGAAGATTGACTCTCTACATGAAATTATAGCAGAACACATATACGGATACGATGATATCCTCCTCGAAGAGGCAATTGGTCGTTTATTAAAAGAGAAAGGAGCTACACTTTCGACTGCTGAAAGCTGCACCGGGGGAAATATTGCCAGACTGATCACATCCGTTCCGGGTAGTTCAGAATACTTTAAAGGCTCAATGATCGCCTACAGCAATGAAATTAAAATCTCCGGACTGGGCATTGACAAAGAGTTGATTGAAGCACATGGGGCAGTTAGCAGAGAAGTGGTGGAGGCCATGGCCAGAGGCGCGATCGACAAGATGGGGAGTGATGTTTCGATGGCCACATCCGGGATTGCAGGGCCGGACGGAGGAACAGAGGAGAAACCGGTAGGACTGGTATGGATCGCCGTTGCATGGAAAAACCAGACATATAGCAAGGAGTTCCGGTTTGGCGGTCACAGGGAACTGATTATCGAACAGGCAAGCATCATGGCCATTGGAATGCTTCGAAAGTTGTTGGCCGGACAACGTAGTTTTTTTAATGTAAAAGTTTGAATTTTAGAAATAAAATCACGTACTTTGCGCCTCGCTAGTGAAAAAGAACAGAAATCGTTAAAAAATGGCTAAAGTTTGTCAGATTACAGGAAAAAGAGTAATAACAGGAAACAATGTTTCCCACTCGAAGAGAAGAACGAGGCGAAAGTTCTATCCAAACTTATTTGATAAGAAATTTTACCTTGCAGAGGAGGAGCGTTATATAACATTGCGCGTTTCTGCCCAGGGAATACGTAAGATCAGTAAAAACGGATTGAAATCTTGTCTTGTAGAAGCAAAAGAGAAGGGCTTCCTTACTTCATATTAATCATACATATTTTTTAAAAAATGGCTAAGAAAGGCAAAGGGAACAGGGTTCAGGTTATTTTGGAGTGCACCGAGCATAAAGATAGCGGTATGCCTGGAACATCGCGGTATATCACTACAAAAAACAGGAAGAATACACCTGATCGAATGGAGCAAAAGAAGTATAATCCGATTCTCAGGAAAGTTACAGTTCACAGAGAGATCAAATAAAATATTGAATTATGGCTAAGAAAGTAGTTGCATCATTACAAAGGGGAGAAGGCAGGGTTTTCACGAAATGTGTAAAAATGGTTAAATCGCCCAAATCAGGCGCTTATATGTTCGACGAAATGGTTGTTCATAATGACCATGTGAAAGATTTCTTCGAAAGGTAGTAAAAGCTTATTCATAAAAGCATATTGGAAAGCTTTCTTTAACCGGAAAGCTTTTTTACATTTTTATCAACGGATTACAGAAATCATGGGATTGTTTTCACCGGGCAAGAAAAAAGATCTCGACAAGGGATTAGAGAAGACGCGGGAATCTGTATTCAAAAAGCTCTCAAGGGCAGTTGCGGGAAAATCAAAGGTCGATGATGAGGTATTGGATAACCTGGAGGAGGTGTTGATCTCATCCGATGTGGGTGTTGATACCACCCTACGGATCATTGGACGTATCGAAGACCGTGTGTTGCGCGATAAATATTTGAATACCAGCGAGCTTCACATTATACTGCGGGAGGAGATTGTTGGGTTACTGGCAGAGAACAACGACCTGGTGATGAATGATTTCAGTGCACCATTGCCACAACAGCCCTACGTGATCATGGTTGTGGGTGTGAATGGTGTCGGTAAAACCACCACGATCGGAAAGCTTGCATATCACTTCAAACAGGCCGGGAAAAAGGTGGTTCTGGGCGCAGCCGATACATTCAGGGCCGCTGCTGTTGAGCAGATAGGCATCTGGGCAGAACGTGTTGGTGTTGAACTTATCAAGCAGAAAATGGGATCAGATCCTGCCTCTGTTGCTTATGACACGGTTTCATCTGCTGTTTCAAGAAATGCAGATGTCGTTATCATTGATACTGCCGGCCGCCTGCACAATAAAGCCAACCTGATGAGTGAGCTAACCAAGATCAAGCGGGTCATGCAAAAGGTAATTCCCGATGCACCCCATGAAATACTGCTAATCCTCGACGGATCTACCGGTCAGAATGCCTTCGAACAGGCCCGTCAGTTTACAGCAGCCACAGAGGTTAATGCATTGGCTATTACAAAGATAGACGGCACCGCTAAAGGGGGAGTGGTTTTGGGAATCTCCGAGCAGTTGAAAATCCCGGTCAAGTACATAGGAATTGGAGAAAAGATGGAAGATCTGCAGATATTTAACCGTGAAGCGTTCGTAGACACCCTGTTTGGATAACAGTCACCCGTGAATATCAATATCATAACGCTTGGCTGCTCAAAAAATCTGGTCGATTCGGAATACCTGCTGCGTCAGTTTCATTCGAACGGACACCAGGTTTTTCATGATGCATCAGACATGGAAGCCGATATCGTGATCCTGAATACCTGTGGTTTTATTCTCGATGCGAAGCAGGAGTCTATCGAAAGTATCCTTCATTATGCATCCATGAAAAAGCAGGGGAGGATTCGAAAACTAATCGTAATGGGCTGTCTAAGCGAAAGATACATGTCAGACTTAAAAAAGGAGATTTCTGAAGTTGATGGTTTTTTCGGTGTCTGGGATCACAAAAAAATTGTTGAGGCCATCGGCCTCAAGTATTATCACGAGCTGGTCAACGACCGTCTCATTACTACCCCGCCACATTATGCCTTTCTAAAAATTTCAGAGGGGTGCAACCGCCAATGCGCCTTCTGTGCGATCCCAGGTATCAGGGGATCGCAAAGATCAAGGTCGGTGGACGATCTCTGCGAGGAAGCGCTCAACCTGACAGGAAGAGGGGCAAAAGAGCTTATACTGATTGCTCAGGACCTCACCGGCTATGGGACTGATCTTACCGGCAATAAAATGCTGCCTGAGTTGCTTAGAAAATTGTCAGCATTGGATAATATCGACTGGATAAGAATGCATTATGCGTATCCTACCGGCTTTCCCGATGAGGTAATCGATATCATGGCTTCCAATCCGAAGGTCTGCAACTACCTCGATATTCCCATCCAGCACATCAATAATAGGATCCTGGCGATGATGAAACGGGGTCATGACAGGAACAAGATGGAGAAATTGCTGCATAGTCTTCGAAGCAAGGTGTCCGGTGTAGCTATAAGAACAACCCTGTTGGTAGGCTTTCCTGGAGAGACTGATGAAGAATTCGAGGAGTTGTACCAGTTCGTAAAGGAGTTCAGATTCGACCGGCTGGGTGTGTTTTCTTACTCACATGAGAAGGACACACCGGCAGCGGGATTTGATGATGATGTTCCCGGGGATGTGAAGCAGGCGAGGGCAGGCAGCATCATGGAGCTACAGCAGGATATCTCCCTGGAGATCAACCAGAATAAGATAGGGGAAACTTTTAAGGTGCTGATTGACAGAGAGGAATTAGATTATTATATCGGCAGAACGGAGCATGATGCACCCGAAGTGGATAACGAGGTGCTCATCGAAAAACAAACACCACTAAAAATAGGAGAATTTGCAAAGGTTATAATTACCGGCGCAGAAGAATTTGACCTGTATGGTAGCGCAATATCTTAGCTGGAGGGATCATCGGACGATTCACCGTTTTCCTTCTGCTTTTCCTTCTGCTTTTCCTTTTTTGCACCGGGAAGCTCCTTTTTACCTTCCGGCAGTTCATCTGCGCGGCTAATATGAACAGTAATCTCCTCTTTCTCCTTATCAAAACCAACAATCAGTCTGTCGCCCTCAGCGATGGAAGACTTAATGATGGCTTCTGCCATTGGATCTTCCAGGTATTTCTGAATGGCCCGGTTCAGCGGACGTGCGCCAAACTGAATGTCATAGCCCTTTTCCACAACGAAGTCCTTCGCCTCATCCGACAGGGAAATTTCGTACCCCAGGGAATTCACGCGTTCATACAATCCCTTCAATTCAATATCGATAATCTGATGAATGTCATCACGTGTTAAGGCATTAAAAAGTACAACATCGTCGATGCGGTTCAAAAATTCAGGAGCAAATGCCCTTTTAAGGGCCTTTTGTATTACAGCTTTTGTATATTCATTGGCTGCACTCTGCTTGGCTTTTGTCGCAAAACCAACACCCTGACCAAAATCCTTGATCTCCCGGCTTCCGATATTTGAGGTCATGATCACGATGGTATTTCTGAAATCGACTTTCCGACCAAGTCCATCTGTCAGGTGACCTTCATCAAGTACCTGCAGCAGGATATTGAAAATATCGGGATGGGCCTTCTCAATCTCATCGAGCAGCACAACAGCGTAGGGCTTTCTTCTTACTTTTTCGGTAAGCTGACCGCCCTCCTCGTAGCCTACATATCCCGGAGGGGCTCCCATGAGGCGTGATACCGAGAATTTCTCCATGTATTCACTCATGTCGAGCCTGATCAGGTTATCGACCGTTTCGAACAGATATTTGGAGAGCACTTTAGCCAGTTGCGTTTTACCAACACCAGTTGGTCCGAGGAACACGAACGTACCAATCGGCTTGTTCGGATCTTTCAGTCCGGCCCGGTTCCGCTGGATGGATTTCACCACTTTCCCTATCGCTTCGTCCTGTCCGATTACGCTGCCCTTCATCTCCTCAGCCATATGCAACAGGCGCGTTCCTTCAGCCTGTGCGATCCTCTGAACAGGAACACCAGTCATCATTGCAACTACTTCGGCCACCTTTGCCTCGTCGACGGTCTCCCTGTTTAGGGCAAGCTCTTTTTCCCACTTATTCTTTTCTCCATCAAGCAGTTCAAGCATCTCTTTCTCCTTGTCCCTGAAGCTGGCAGCTCTTTCAAAATTCTGATTCTTTACCGCCTGTATTTTTTCCTGCTTTGTCTTTTCCATCTCACTCTCGAGATGAACGATCCGATCCGGCACCACTATATTGGAGATGTGTACACGGGATCCTGCCTCATCGAGTGCATCAATAGCCTTATCGGGCAGGTGACGGTCGCTGATATACCGTTGTGTGAGTTTTACACATGCATCTATTGCATCATCTGTGTAGATCACGTTGTGGTGCTCCTCGTACCGCTCTTTGATATTATTCAGAATGTCAATGGTCTCTTCAACCGAAGTGGCCTCAACCATCACTTTCTGGAACCTTCTCTCCAGTGCACCGTCCTTTTCAATGTGCTGCCTGTAATCATCCAGTGTAGTGGCACCGATACATTGTATCTCACCACGGGCCAGGGCAGGTTTCAACATGTTTGCCGCATCAAGGGAACCTGTAGCACCACCTGCTCCGACAATGGTATGTATCTCATCGATGAATAGAATAATGTTGGTATTTTTATTCAGCTCATTGAGAATAGCCTTCATGCGCTCCTCAAACTGTCCCCGGTATTTTGTGCCGGCAACGATTGAGGCAAGATCGAGGGTTACAACCCGCTTGTCGAATAGCACCCTGGATACCTTGCGCTGGGTAATTCTGAGGGCAAGTCCCTCGGCTATGGCCGATTTACCCACTCCGGGTTCACCAATGAGGATCGGATTGTTCTTTTTTCTTCTGGAGAGGATCTGGGCCAGCCTTTCAATTTCGATCGTACGTCCGACAATGGGATCCAAACGGTCCTCTTCGGCTGCCTTGGTCAGGTCGATACCAAAATTATCCAGCACGGGAGTATCGGATGAAGGCTTCTGCTGTCCGCCGGCACTTCCGCGACCGCCTCCACCAGGTCCACCGCTGAAAGGATTTTTCGGCTCATCATCTTCATCACCGGGAAAATCAGCTTTGCTCTCTGGCGCTACATGCTCGAGTTCCTGCTTAAATAAACTATACGTTATTCCATTCTCTTTCAGGTAGCGGGAAGCCAAATTATTTTCATCCTTCAGTATTGCCAGAAGCAGATGTGTCGTGTAGATGGTCTTATCCTTCATCGCCCTTGCTTCCAGAAATACCAACTTAAGAATCCTTTCCGCACTTTTAAGCAAAGGTAGTTTTTCCGGGTCAGCTACCGGAGCCGGTATATCATTTCTGACCTCCTTTTCGATGGCCATCCGGAGATCGTACAATTCACCTCCCAATAGGATCAGTGTCTCAATCGCTCTTC
>JBBDUV010000091.1:0-21328 GCA_040903745.1 Bacteroidales bacterium
AAAAAAGACCCCGCATCGATAGCGAGGTCTGGAATGGATTGAGGTCGGTAGCGGATTCGAACCGCTGTAACTGGTTTTGCAGACCAGCGCCTAGCCACTCGGCAAACCGACCGTGTCCGTCGTAGCTTTAGCGCAGACGGGCCGGTCCATCTTCCGCAATAACTACGTATTAATATATCTTTCCTTTATAAAAACTATCAGCTTCCTTTCGTCCGCTGCGGATTGCCTGCCCCCTCACACTGCTCGTAAGTGCTCTACTCTCATCTGCTTAGCAAACTTGCTATTATTTCGGAATGCAAAATTAACATTTTTTATTCGTTAAAACAATTCAATGCAACGCAGTATCAGTTTTGCATTCTGCCAATTGCTGCAAATCTTCTGCCCTCAATCAAATGAATGTTGTATTTTTACATTTTTGACAGCAGATCATTTTAGATTATTTTAGATCTTCGTCCGAACCGTACCAAAGGCAAAAACTATCATGACCGGTAAAAATAAAGATATCAGATGGCAACAACGGTTTTCAAACTACCTGAAAGCCCTGGCACAACTGAACAGGTACAAAGAAAAAGTTGAATTGAACGATATGGAACGGCAAGGGCTGATCAAAGCTTTTGAGTTCACCTTCGAACTGGCCTGGAATACCCTGAAGGATTACCTGGAACACCAGGGTATCGAAAATCTCGTAGGATCAAGGGATGCTATCCGCCAGGCATTTTCAAATAACATCATCACCGATGGTGAAACATGGATGAATATGATCGAAAGCCGCAATAATACCTCGCATACCTATAACGAAGAAACAGCAAACGAAATAGCAAATGAGGTGCTCACAAAATACATCCCCCTGTTTAACACACTGGACGAAAAACTCAGCAAACGAATCGACAAGGAATAAAACAATCTACACCCCATGAAGTTTGGCCTGAAAGAAAATACAATCAATAAAATCAACGCCGTATTCGCAAGCCATCCAACTGTTGAGGAGGTGGTCATCTATGGCTCCCGGGCAAAAGAATCGGAAAAACAGTCGTCCGATATTGACCTTACTATAAAAGGTAAGAACCTCTCCCTGTCATTGCTGAATAGAATCGCAGCTGAAATAGACGACCTCCTGCTCCCTTACACCATAGACCTGTCTGTTTACAGCCAAATTAATAACGAAGACCTTCTCGAACATATAGAACGTGTCGGAAAAATATTCTATAAAAAACCTTTGTCATGAAAAACCTCAAAGCCCTGATCCTCAAAAACCGAAGCTATCGCCGCTTCGTCGAATCGCACCCCGTCACCCGCGAAGCACTCCTGGAAATGATCGACGCGGCACGCCTCTCCGCCTCCGCAAAAAACGCCCAACCCCTGAAATATTTCATTGCCAACACCAAAGAGCTTAACGACACCATATTCCCCACCCTCGCGTGGGCCGGCTACCTCACCGACTGGTCAGGGCCCGTACCGGGGGAACGCCCCGCTGCCTATATCGTTCAGCTGCACGACACTACCCTGGGCAACAGCTACTTCTGCGACGACGGCATCGCGGCTCAAAGCATCCTGCTTACAGCCGCAGAGAAAGAGCTCGGCGGATGCATCATCGCCTCCGTGAAAAAAGAGTTCCTCGCCCGGGCACTCCAGCTACCCGAACACCTGGCGATCATCCAGGTAATTGCCCTCGGCAAACCGGCCGAAGAGGTGGTGATCGAAGAGATGAAAAACGGGGATATCAAATACTGGCGCAGCGAAGACCAGGTACACCACGTGCCCAAACGATTACTCAACGATCTGATTGTCAATTACTAAATAGACCTATTCTACAATAAAGAATGGTCTGAGCGATGACGTATCCGACCTCTGGGGCTGGGGCAATTTCATTCAACGGTTGATGTCGTAAACATATCGTCAGCAACAGTTGTTATTAATATTTGTATATATATGACAAGACACCTCCTCATATCCATCTGCCTCCTTACTCTCGCCAGTAAAGCCATCGCCCAGCCCGACACCATCAGCCTCGACAATGTCACCATCGCTGTCACCCCCTTCGAACAGCGGCTCAGCGAAACCACCGGCAGCCTGTCGATCCTGCCGACCGACCCCACAGAAACGGTCCACACCATCAACCTTGCCGACCAGCTGAATACCGCTCCCGGCGTGTTCATGTCGTCCGGCACCCACACCACCAACCGCCTCACCATCCGCGGCATCGGCTCGCGCACACCCTACTCCACCAACCGCATCAGGGCCTACATCGAGGAGATCCCCCTTACCAACGGCGACGGGATCTCATCCATCGAGGACATGGACCTTGCCGGCATCTCCCGCGTGGAGATCCTCAAGGGACCGGCATCGGCGATGTATGGGTCCGGACTCGGCGGGGTGGTGAAGCTACGGGCACAGTACCCCACAGAAACCGGCTTCTCCATGAACCTCTCCTCCTCCGCAGGCTCGTTCAACACCTGGAAACATGCGGTCCGCCTCGGCTGGAAACAGGACCATACCTCTGTCACCGCCGGATACACACGCTCCTCCTCCAACGGCTACCGCGAAAACAACCGCTACACGCGCGATCACCTCTTCCTTCACGGCACCACCGGATCGCACAACAACCGCATCACCTTCCACCTGCTTGCCACCGGCCTCGACGCACAGATCCCCAGCTCACTGAACGAGACCAATTTCCTCGAAAACCCGGAAAAAGCGGCTGTCAACTGGCTGGCGATCGAAGGGTTCAAAGCTTATACAAAAATCACCGGAGGCGCCTCCTGGCAGCACACCTTCAACAGTCACTGGCACAACAAACTCGTTATCTTCTCCACCTGGTCGGACCCCTACGAATCGCGGCCCTTTAATATACTGGATGAAGGCTCGGTGATGGGCGGGCTAAGAAACTTCATCCGATACGAAAAAAACAACCTCCGGCTGCAGACCGGCTTCGAGCTGTTCCATGAAGCGTTCAACTGGAAGATCATCGAAACCCTCTCCGGTGAAGAGGGTGCCCTGCAACTGCAAAACAGCGAGACACGGCGCTACGGAAACCTGTTTGCCCATGCAAGGTGGAGCCCTGTTGCAAAAGTCAACATCGAAGCCGGACTCAACCTCAACCTGCTGGAGTACCGCCTCAACACCCTCTACCAGATCGACGACACCGACCAATCGGGCAGTTACAGCTACGACCCGGTGCTCTCCCCGAGGCTCGGACTGAACTATAACCTCACGCAGGACCATTTCATCCACGCTTCGGCCGGACATGGCTTCTCTGCCCCATCGCTCGAGGAGACCCTGCTGCCCGGAGGACTGGTCAACCCCGATCTGAAACCGGAAACCGGCTGGAACCTCGATGCCGGACTCCGCGGCTGGTCGACCGGCAAGCGGTGGTACTACGACATCACCGCCTATACCATCCAAATCCGCAATATGCTGGTCACAAAACGAGTCACCGAAGAGATCTTCTCCGGCATCAACGCCGGAAGCGCCCGGCTCTCAGGGATCGAGATCTTCAACAGGGTCGACCTTAACACCGCCGCAAACCCCTGGAAAAACAGCCTCTACACGAGCATCTACCTGAACAGCAACAAGTTCACGGAGTTTGTTGACGATGGAAACGACTACAGCGGGAACGCCCTACCCGGGATCCCGGCGCAGATGATCCATGCCCGCTTTCAAACAACGTGGCAGCAAACGTTCGATATGATGGCAGAGCTTCGATATGCAGGAAAACAACTGCTGAACGATGCCAACACCGCAGCGTACGATGGTCACCTCACCGCCAACCTCAGGGTCTCGTATAAGATCCCGCTCGGAACTGCCCCCTCTCTCAGAATAACAACCGGCATCAACAACCTCTTCGATACCCACTACGCCTCGATGGTCCTCGTTAACGCACCCTCGTTCGGCAGCAACGCCCCGCGCTACTACTACCCCGGAGCACCACGTAACTTTTTTATCTCTTTAGGAATTGATCTCTGATCAAGGTGAACACTGCCGTTTTGCTAATCAACATATGTCTCTTTGACAATGTCTTTAACTCGTTTAATTTCGGGTTTTGACAGTCTACCCAGCTGCTTAATAATTCTACGCTTATCAATCGTCCTTATTTGGTCAATTACTATCCAACCAATTTTATTATCATGCTTTACTTCAACTCTGGTGGGATATTTTTTAGAACTTGTTGTCATTGGCGCAATAACTACAGTGCGCAGATATTTATTCATTTCGTTTGGCGAAAGAATAACACATGGTCTGGTTTTCTTGATCTCTCCACCTATTGTCGGATCAAGGTTGACGAGAAATATTTGATATTGACTTATTTCCACTCCTCCAGATTTTCATCATCAAAGACATCGTTAAATAGTAAACTGTCATCACCATTTTTCGCCATTTTCTTAAAGGAATCTTCCCATCCATTTCTTGGCGATGAGATCGGTTTGATAATAATCTGATCATTATCAAGTGTGAGATCAACCTTATCTTTTAAATTGTACTTTTCCAGGATTGTCTTACTAAATCGAATCCCTTTTGAATTTCCTATCCTTATTATTGAAACTTCCATAATGGTAATTTTACGTAATTACAAAGTTACTACTTTTTTGCATATATCAAAAGTTGTAGGATTGCTGTCTGCAAAAAACACCCTCCTGTGTTGAACTATAGCTGACAAAATACAGCGGAAAACTGAATTCTGAAAGTGCTATTCCGGCAGCTCCGCCAGATCAGAACTTGCAAATTCGCTCCAGTACGCATCAGCCTCTTCGGTCGTCAATGAGCCGTCAAAAACCACCAACCTGTATCGCAGTGTGTAATCTATCCCGGGAACAATTTCCCAGGCGGTATATCTTGTAGGAGTGAAATTAAACATCAGTCCACCTTTGGGCATATCGGTGGGCCATACACGCATCGGCTCCGGGTGTTCGCGGTTAGCCGGGTGACTCATAAACAGGATGCCCGAACGGCCCTGCTCCACCGACGACTGCCCTTCAATAATACACCATCTTCCTGTGGTGCCATCCGCTTCATCACGCACCTTTCCCTCCGAAGTAACCACTGTGCAACTGTTAGCATTCCACCGCTCCGTTGCCCTGAACCCCAGTCCGCCGCCATAACGGTGCGCTTCAAAAATGATCGTATCCTCAATCACATTCCTGAAGGTGCTTGTAATATCCACCATGTACCGCGGTACCTCCTTTTCCATACCCAGGTACCTCACCTCATAAAACTCATCCATGGTCACCCGTTCACCGTCTTCATGTCCAAAGTCGATGTGCGATTGCAACGCTGTGAACGCCGCATGGTCTTGCCCGGAGGAGGAGGTCAGGATCGCCTTCATTCGCACCGTTCCCTCACCCTTGGCCAGGTTCCAGTAATCGATCTGCCGGTCACCGATCCGTGTCCTGGTCCACGGTCCCCAGATACCATAATGGTGGTAATGATCTCGTGGTTGAATCTGCGTAAGCACCTCACCACCGGGCGACTGGAGCGGGTGAATAAACCCGGATCGCCGGTAGAGCGGATCCACTCCTTCAGTTGGCATCATCTCACTGATCCTGTAGGTCAGCACCGGCCGCCCCTCATCAGTGATGGTAAGCTCGTCTTCTGTCTGAACAATTTCTATTTCATTGGAACCTCCCGAACAGGCATGAACAAGCAGTGCAACACTCAAAAGAATACTAAACCTGGTCATCTGGTTTTGTTTATTAACCGATATGAAAAATATTTTTAACGATCTCATAATTTACTCGTTGCCTGTCTGCGACGGACATTCTCCCTATAGGTTGCCGCCAGTTGTCCGCCGAATGTGCTCCTGTTAAATAACCTACCCCCACTTTGCAATCTGAAGCAATATAACAGTCTGCTCCCCGATAAACGATCCCTGCTGTCATGCGATTAACGTCCTCTGTCATTTCCCCGTTAAATACTTACTGTTCTTCACCAGGCGTTCCCACGGGTTTTTCCCAACATCACTTACTCCCGCTCATATTCTCCCAGGCAGGTCGGACAGAGGCAGTCGGTATACCGTTCCATCAGCTCGATCATCTCCTTCTGATGGAGCTGCACTTTTTCGCACCAGCAGTCGTTGTCGCCCTCACAGGTGAATGATGCGCCGCATTTCTGACATTTTTTGATGGTCATATCAACGGGTCATTTTTACACTTACGTTTATTATCGGTCCGCCCATCGGGGGGTTCATCTTGCGGATGGTGATTGTCACGGAACTGATCCCGTCAAGCTCACGGTAGATCGCGTCGAGGATCCGCTTGCCGATGTTCTCCAGGAGTTTGGAGTTGATCCGCTTCATCTCCTCCTTCACCACGCGGTAGGCCACCTGGTAGTTCACCGCATCCTCGAGCGCATCGCTTTCAGCAGGCACCGACATATCGATCTCCATCTCCAGGTCGACCAGAAAGCGGTTGCCCACGATCTGCTCCTCCTTGTAATGGCCATGGAATGCGTAAAACTCCATGCCTTCAATTTTGATCAGTCCCATCTATCTGTTTTTTATGATCCACAGTGTAAATATACCGAAACATTTATCCTCACCAAATATTGCTACTTTTGTACCCTAATTCATCAGTTATATGTCCGACAAACCCAACGAAAACAACAGCGAGAAAAACGAGCGGAAGTCACTGAACTTCATCCATGCATTTGTGGAACAGGACCTGCGGGAAGGCAAAAACAGCGGCCGCATCCATACCCGCTTCCCGCCGGAGCCCAACGGCTACCTGCATATCGGTCACGCCAAAGCGATCCACATCGACTTCGGCACCGCTGAAAAATATGGCGGTAAGTGCAACCTCCGCTTCGACGATACAAACCCCGTGAAGGAGGAGGTCGAATATATCGACTCCATCAGGGAGGATATCCACTGGCTCGGGTACGACTGGGGCGACCGCGAATTCTACGCCTCCGACTACTTTGGAAAGCTGTACGATTTCGCCACCGACCTGATCAGGCGCGGACTGGCATATGTCGACGACCAGCCCTCGGAGAAGATCGCCGAGCAGAAGGGCACGCCCAACGTTCCCGGCACCGATAGCCCCTACCGCAAACGTACTCCCAAGGAGAATCTCGACCTCTTCGAAAGAATGAACAAGGGCGAATTTACCGGGGGATCGCGGGTGCTGAGGGCACGGATCGATATGGCATCGCCGAACATGCACATGCGCGACCCGGTCATATACCGGATCATCGACCACCCGCACCACAGAACGGGAACCGACTGGAAGGTCTACCCGATGTACGATTTTGCACACGGACAAAGCGACTACTTCGAGGGGATCACCCACTCGCTCTGTACCCTGGAGTTTGAGGTGCACCGGCCACTGTACGACTGGTTCATCGACCAGCTGAAAACAGACGACTACAGGCCGCGACAGATCGAATTCAACCGCCTCAACATCACCTACACGGTGATGAGCAAGCGCAAGCTCCTTCAAATGGTGAAGGAGGGTGTGGTGAACGGATGGAACGACCCGAGGATGCCAACGCTCAGCGGACTGCGCCGCAGGGGGTACACGCCTGCATCGATCAAGAACTTCATTAACAGCATCGGATACACCAAGGTGGAGGCGCTGAACGATTTCTCCCTGCTGGAGTTTGCCGTACGCGAGGACCTCAACAAAAAAGCACCACGGGTGATGGCGGTGCTCGATCCGCTGAAAGTGATCATCACCAACTACCCCGAAGGCAAAACAGAGGAGCTCGAGACGATCAACAACCCGGAGGATGAATCGATGGGCGGCCGCACGATCCCCTTCTCGCGCGAGATCTATATCGAACGCGACGATTTCATGGAGGATCCGCCGAAGAAATTTTTCAGGCTCGGTCCGGATCGTGAGGTGCGGCTCAAATCGGCCTACGTGATCAAGTGCAACGACTACAAAAAAGATGCCGATGGAAATATAACCGAGCTTCACTGCACCTACGACGAGGCAACGAAAAGCGGCGGTGAGGCGATAGGGCGCAAAGTGAAGGGAACGCTGCACTGGGTAAGCATACCCCATGCCGTTGAAGCGGAAGTGAGGCTCTACGACAGGCTGTTCAGCGATCCGGAACCCGACGGACACAAGGACCGGGATTTCATGGAGTTCCTCAACCCGGAATCATTGCAGGTAGTGAAAGGGTTCGTGGAGCCTGGTCTCGCTGAAGCCCAGCCGCTCGACCATTTCCAGTTCCAGCGGATCGGCTACTTCAATGTCGACCCCGACAGTAGCCCCGACAAACTGGTCTTCAACAGAACCGTTCCACTAAGGGATACGTGGGACAAGAAAGGATGAGATAAGCATCCTTGCATTCAATTAATTCAGCAGCAGGCAGAAGCTTGAATAGAATTAGTCCTTAGCTCCAAGTAGCTGGATCAAAAAAATTCTACTTGCAGGTGTAAACGATACTGACTACCTCTGTCAGAATATTTTCCTGTTCGATAATAATCTGTTCTGGAAAACTGGAGTATGCATATACATTCTTATATGAATAAACTACTCCACTCAATAGATCGGTCTTCGTTAATATATTGTTTACATGCGTTTCGCCCTCAAATAGTAAATCAATGGAAGAAAAGGGGTGTTTCCGGTTATCGTAAACATAACTGAATGCTTCGATTGTATCCCCCTGAAAATCATCAAAAGAGACATGTTTAAGCATGTTGCCCGAAAGGTCATATTCATACTCCTTGTATAGTGTCAATTCCATCCTATTACTGTCATCCACCTTCGCAAACACGCGTTCCGCCACCAACTTATCGCCATCGTATTCGAACTCACGGTAGCCCAGGTGGACGGTATCAATGTCCTCATGGGTGAACTGGTCGAGTCTCATCCTGTATTCATCAGTTCTTATAGGCAGCACATGATCATGGGTGATACGAGATTCCAGCTTTTGAAAATTCTGAATATTTTTCCTTGCCACTTTTGTAAGTTTCCCATCCTCACTGTAACTATTGAAATGCGTCTGAGAATTACTCCAAACAATGCGCTCAAGTTTATCTCCTTCATATTTATAATCTGCAATAACAGAGTTCAGTTTTATTGCCCCGGAAACTTTCCTTGTGATCCGCTCCGGGAAACAGGAGGTCTCATATTCCTGCTCATCACAGCCTGAAACAACAATAACAAAGAAGACAATGATGGCAATTGAGATTCTGTTCATGATACGCCTTTGAAGGTTATTGAAGGTTATAAATTTACAGATAGGACGCATACAACATTTGAATTGTTCGGGGATTTCCACAAACAGAGAGATTTCATCCTTCATCAGGATCGTTGAATTGACAAAAACAAAAAAATTGGTCATTTTTATATAACATTCCCAATCAATTCTTCATAAACTATAGAATAAAAATAGAGAATCCACTATATTGCAGCATGTATACCTACGAAAAGTTCAATATACAATTGCTCCCCTGGTTCGCCCTGATCCTGGCAATCCTGTTTCTCTTTTCGGGGATGTATAAGGAAGCTGGAATTTCGGGCGCCATTGCACTCCTCTTCTGTGTTTCCTACAGGGGATTTAAAATCGACATTCAAAAAGGGCTCATCAGACAATACGACCGGTTTCTCTGGTTCTACATCGGCAGTTGGCGTCCCATTCCCCCACCCCTTTACGTCTCAGTTGTTCGCATCAGGCTCAGCAGCCGGCGTGTTAGCCCCATGCCCCTGCCGGCCCCGGAAACAGGAAAATCATCACGCACCTATAAGCTGAGGATCGTAGTTGAAGGACCTGAACGCTATATATCACTTACCCACGGCAACCGGCTGGAGATGCTGGAAGAGGGACTGAAGATCGCCAGGCTATTGCATGTAAGACTACTCGACCAGACCACCAGTGAAAAGCGTTGGCTGGCTTAAGTCGCAAAAAAAGCGGAGGTGCCTCAAACACCTCCGCCCGCTTAAAATATTTTCAGTTCCTTATAGTCTATAAGAATGAACTGTTTGCTCTCCCTAAAACCACAAACCCAACGCAACAATATACTGCGTCGGCCTGGCATCAAGGTTATACGGACTGCCCGCAACTTCAAATGATTCGCCATATTTCGACAACGAACCTTCGTACCGCAGGTCGATCGCCAGCATCTTGAATAGATCCACTCCGATACCCGCCTGAAATCCCCATGTGAGTCCGCCGGTCAGCGTCTCCAAATCCGGAGATATCTCCTTCAACTCATTTACCGAACTGATCACCGCCGAGCCTACCGGACCGGCATTGATTCTGGCCGGACCGAGCTTCACCCCCACCAGAAGCGGAATATCAAACCTGTTGAACTTAACTTCCAGCAGTTCATTTGTTCCGTTCTCTACTACCTGCTCCACGGTTCCTCCAGTGGCATTGAAATACAACTCAGGCTGCACAAAGAACATGGCAACATTGACCCTTGTCATCAAACCCACCTGGTAACCGGTGGCCGACTCGCCTGTAATCAGATCGTAGGTGCTGGCACCATCGGTGATCCCGGTAACATCATCCATAGAGATCGATGAGAAATTGACACCCGCCTTCAGGCCATACTGAAACAACTGGGCATTCGCTGATACAGCGATAAAGAACGCTGCTACTGAAATCATTGCAATTTTTTTCATAGGTTTAAAATTTTAGTCGCATGTTAAAAGTCCTCTATATAACGTAATACATTTTACATTGGTTGCATTATCACCGGCTTTTCTTCTACATAAATCATGCCACATCGCCCGTAAGCCCATCTACCACTACCGATGCCAACATACAGCCAAAAATCGCCTTCAACACCTCTTTTCCGAAGCTTTTTCCGAAGCAAGTAAGCCAGCCGACAGTTATTGCTCTTCTCAAACATATGAAGACGAAGTGATTCAACGCTTGCTCCCCTGATCTCTGCAGCTGCGCTGTAAATCTCACCGATGGGTACATCCGATTCGTCCGTCTCCAGAAAAAACTTTTCCAGCGGAACCCCGGCAAAAGCCTCTCTCGCCTTGTCAACCTCCAGCAACGACTCACCGAAAGAGAGCAAAAACCCAAATTTTAGCAAATCCTCTGCCAGCTGCAAGCACCTGACTGTTCTCCACCGCCAGCCGCACCTTCTTTAGCGCATTGGGAATATCCCTGCCGGTAATCTCCCAAGGATGCAGTCCCACCGAATAGGCGGCATAGGGATCCTGATCGGGCGGATACCCACTGCTTTTCAGGCTTCGCAGCACCCACTCCCCCTTGTCAGCCGAGCCGCGGTGCGCATGGATATTCACATACTGGTCTCTCTCTGGCAACATAACCTAACCCAACGCTGAAATTCCATAATCAATTCTCTTCAATACCTCCTCTTTCCCGAGGATCTCCGCCGTAGCGAACAGCGACGGACCCTTCAGCTCACCCACCAGCAGGAGCCGCCACGCATTCATCACTGGCCCCATGTTCCACCCGCGCTTCTCAATCTCCACCTTCACGCGCTCCTCAATGGTTGCCGCATCAAACGGCTCAATAGCAGCCAGCACCTCCGACAGTGCGCGCATCAAATCAGGCGAATCCTCTTTCCACCGCTTCTTCACCGCTTTCTCCTCGTAATCCCCTGGTGCCTCGAAAAAGAAACCCGCATGCTCCCACAGGTCGGCCACAAAAACGGCCCGTTCCCTTGTAATTTCAATGATCCTCTCCAGCTTTTCATTTTCCGCCTGAACGCCCTGCTCTTTCAGAATCGTCCGAAAATCCCGGGCCAACTCCTTCACCGGCCGCTGCTGCAGGTACTGGTGGTTGAACCACTTCGCCTTGTCGGGATCAAATTTTGCCCCCGACCGGCCCACCTTCGCCAGGTCAAAATCGCTGACCAGCTCATCCATGGTATAGAGCTCCTTCTCTGTTCCGGGGTTCCATCCCAGGAACGCCAGTATATTGACACACGCCTCCGGGAAATATCCCGTCTCCCGGTAACCCGGCGATACGTCGCCGGTGGACGGATCCTTCCAATCCAGCGGAAACACAGGGAACCCCCCTTTGTCACCATCGCGCTTGCTCAGCTTACCCTTCCCGTCGGGTTTCAAAATCAATGGCAGATGAGCAAATAGAGGCATCTCCTCCTTCCAGCCCAACGCCGAGTAAAGGGCCACATGCAGCGGCAGCGATGGTAGCCACTCCTCACCCCTGATCACATGGGTGATCTTCATCTCATGGTCGTCCACCACATTCGCCAGGTGATAGGTCGGTATCCCGTCCGATTTAAACAACACCTTATCGTCGAGTGTCCCACTCTCCACCTTCACTTCCCCCCTTACGAGGTCGTGCATGGTAATAGACTCATTTTCGCCAAACCTGAAACGGATCACATACGGCACCCCCTTCTCAAGTAACCGGTCCGTCTTCGCCTCCGAAAAGGTAAGTGAATTTTTCATCCTCATTCTCGTGGAGCTATCATAGCTGAAGGTCTCTCCCCGGCCCTCAAACTCCTTTCTCACCTGCTCCAACTCCTCAGGGGTATCGAAGGCGTAATAGGCGTTTCCCTTTTCCAGCAGCTTTTCAACAAATCCACTGTAAATCTTTTGTCTTTCCGACTGCCGGTACGGACCGTAAGGTCCCTGCTGACCGGCAAGTACTCCACCGTCATTTCCATCAGTTGCTCCGCTATCATGTCCCCCACTTGCTCGGCCATCACTTCCAGCTCCGGCCTCCTGCTCACCGCTTCCGGAGTCTGCTCCTACCCCCTCGTCCGGCTGCAGGCCGCACCATCTTAGCGACTCCAGGATATACTCCTCCGCACCCGGCACAAACCGCGTCTGGTCCGTATCCTCGATCCGTAAAATAAACATTCCCCCATGCTTTTTGGCAAACAGGTAATTGAACAACGCTGTCCTTAATCCTCCGATATGCAGCGGTCCGGTCGGACTCGGTGCAAAACGTACACGTACCTTACTCATAATCTCAATGTTTATCTGCAAAGATAAGGATAAATAGGGTTCGTAATGGCAAACCAACTGCAACGATTCCAACCGAAAATCTGAAAAGAGGTATTTATATGATTCAACTAATAACAATCCAGGGACAAACCATTACAGAAAAAATGATGAAGCAATGACAAAATTGCTTGGACATAGTAAATCATATATCTCTGAACTGGTAAATGGTGTCTCGAACTTATCAATAAAAGATATAATATTGATTCATCGGATTTTCAAAATCAGCTTTGATGACCTAATTCCTACATTTATCGAAAGTGAAACAACAGAAGAGTTGAAACAAAATATTCATAAATTGAATAAGCCAAAATTAAAATTAAGCAAGAAGGACTTGTATGTGTAAGCATTTAGTCAAATTGGTTTGTACCTTTATACCGCTTTAAAAACTCCGGGTAGACCTCCTCCTTCATCCATTTCAGCCGCGGCTCCACCTGCAACATCTTCAGGTATACCTCATTCGCCTCGCGGTACATCTCCGAAGCAATGCAGGCATCCGCTAAACTCCTCAGTGCATTCAGATAGAGCCAGTTGTGCTTTAATCCCTCCCTGTCAGCCTCATACAGCTCCACCGATTTCCTGTAAATCTTCGCCGCCTCCACACTGCTGCTGCCAAAAATCGCTGGCTTGTAAAACTCGATGTTCCCCTTCTCCATCCATACCTGCGGATCATCTGGATCCAGCTCAAACGCCAGGTTGTTCTCCGAAAAAGATTTCTTGCCAAATACCACCGCCTTGTATGCATTCAGTCCTATCTTATACCCGTAAACAGCACCCAGCAGCGCATGCGCCCGGGCATTACCAGGTGAAGGCTCGAGCAAAATATCCAGGTATTCTTCCGCCTGTGCCACATACTCACGCGCCTCTTTGTCCTTCTCCTGCGAGATCAGCCAGGCGATATACCCGTATTGCGCCACTACCAGATCGTACAGCAGCTCATGACTACCGGTCGACTCCCACACCTGCTCCATCTCATCCATCGCCCGCTGCCAGTCAGCCATCTCCCCCGAGATATACGCCTCGTAGATCCGCTCCTCAAACCCCTGGGAAAATCCCGGGATCAAAACTAATAATAACAGGTATAAAACCAGGTTTTTCATATATTCATTTTTGTTGTATGCATTTAAAATCATTGTCAGCATTATAGCCCCATCTGCTATATACAAACTATTACCAACATAGACTGTATATCTGCCTTTAAGTAAACTTTATCTCCCTGCCCTTCCAGCTGTTGCGCTCCCTGAACCGCCGCCTGAAAGCTTCTACAACAAGCACCACAAAGGTAATAAAAACCGTGAAGAGCAGCCTCATGGGTAGTATAGGCAGGATTTTCGGAACAATAATTGAAGTGTTGTAGATTAATCGTATTTTTGTATTGGTATAGTTCGTAATTACCATGTCATGACATGATTGAGATTCGACATACCAGATAGAAATGTGGGTTTCTTATTATTTATGCAAGCGATACCATGCTAAATAAAACGAAAACAAGAAATTTAAACGAAAAAAGATGAAAACCGTAACAGTTGAACTCACAAACAGCAACGCTTTAAGATTATTAAAAGACCTTGAGATGGCTAACATTATCCGGGTGCTGGATAAGGGTCAAAAGGAAGAAAAAACAAAGCTATCTTCAAACCTCAGGGGAGCTATAAGTAAAGAACGGGCAAAAGAGCTGAAAGAACAATTAACCCAAATGCGCAACGAATGGGAAGTAAGGGATATCTGATTGACACAAACGTTGCCATTGAATACATTGGCGAAGCTCTGCCCGAAAAAGCCCTTGACATGCTTGATGGTATTATTGATAGCCAGTTTTATTTATCCGTCATAAACAAAATCGAACTTCTTGGTTTTATTGGCATTACAGAGGATGAAGAACTAAATTTTCAGAAACTCATTCATGCAGCCGATGTTCTTGCCTTGGACGAAAACATTGTAACCAGCACTATCGAGATTCGCAAATCTTATATAACCAAACTCCCCGATGCCATTATAGCTGCTACAGCATTAATTAACGGACTTGTCATTATTACACGCAACACAAAAGACTTTAAAAAAATTAAAGGGTTAGAGGTTCTGGATCCATACGGTATCTGAATCATACGCTTTCATATGAGCCATCATATTACATCCATTTCCAGGCTGGAATTAAATCTATTCCGTCCAGATGGTCCTCCTGGTTATTGGTAATAATAATTCCTTCTGGCGCCCCAGTTTCGGCCATCGCCTCCTTTATGCCATTTACCTCCCTGGCCATATTGTCATTGTTGATTTCCCAACAAACCCGAACCGCTTTAATAATTTGTATTAACAATACAAACTAATTTGTGTTGAAATTACAAACTATTACCAACATGGACTGTATATCTGCCTATAAGTAAACTTTATCTCCCTGCCCTTCCAGCTGTTGCGCTCCCTGAACCGCCGCCTGAAAGCTTCTATAACCAACACCACAAAGGTCGCCTGCTGCAGCGGCTGCAACACCGCGTTCCAGAACAACGGCTGGCGGCTGACCCACGACACCAGCATCCGCATCAGCCAGGTGAGCGCCAGGTAAACCACCGTCCAGGGCCACGACAAACCAAGCCAGACAAACAGGAATCCAAAGGTGGTGAAAGCCGTAAATAGCAACAGCACCAGACCACTCCCCCCGAAAAAGGCAAACACGCTGCGGGTCATCCCCCCGATCGCCTCCCCGAAACCGCCGTACATCCTGCACTCCACCTCGCCCGAACTTAGCATCGTATGCACACGGTGCCCCTGCACCTTCATCAGCTTGATAATCGCCATGTCCTCCACGTTCAGCTCTCGCACCCGCTCATGGTAACGCTGCGCACGGTAATTCTCCGCCTCGAATAGCATAAACTGACCGTTGGCTGCGGCAAGCGAGGGCCGGTGACTGATCCTTATCAGTCGCATAGGCAGCAGACTCAAGAGGATTAGGTTCATCGCGGGAACGGTGAGTCGCTCGCCCAGGGTGTGCATCAGCTGCCGCGGAAAGATCGAAAGCAGCGAAAGCTCACGCTGTATCATGTGACCGAGGGATCGCCTGAGCAACCCGGGCCGCACCCGCACATCGGCATCGAGGAAGAGCAGGTAGGAGCCTTGTGCCTTTAAAGAGAGCTGGTGACAACCATGGTTTTTCCCCAGCCACCCCGCGGGAAGTGGACCGCCTTCAATAACTTTGAACCGGTTGTCGCGCACTGCAAAAGAGCGAGCCACGTCCAGTGTACCGTCGTCCGACAGATCATCGTATACAATCACCTCTATATTGCTGTAATCATGCGTCCCCAGATCGCCCAAAATCAACGGCAGGTTCCGCTCCTCGTTGCGGGCCGGGATCAGCACACTTACCAGCGGCTCGCCTGACAGGTCAACCTCTTTCAGCCACTGTCGGTGGAAAATGTTGATCCCCACGATCAGTAACCTGACGAGCAAAATCGTTCCCGCTGCAAATGCCAGTCCGGTCATAATTCAGTATTCTTATTAGTACCAGGCATTCCTTCCGAAAGTCTCCCTTCCCGGAGTGTTCCTTCTGCGTGGTTCACATTCGATGATTTCCCTTCGCTCTGATTCCCTGATTCAGATCTCGATTCCGGAGAATATCTCTCTCTTGAATTTCCTTCTGTAGAAATTTCTTCCCGGGAGACCTCCGGGTAATCCCCCTGGCCTGCAACTTTCCCGGTGTTATTCTTATTCGTAACTCCTGTCAAGCTCCTACCCTCAGTCTGCGGTCCCTCCAGGTAGGACCGCTGTATCGCCAGTGCATCCCTGAACCGCTCGTTAAACGCCGCCTCAACCTGGTCAGGACCCCCGTAAGGACCATCGTGTGCGTACACGTAGATATTCAACGTCGGCTTCCGGTGTGAAAAATAGTCCACCAGTGCGAAATAGAAAACCATCTGCACCGGCTGCTCCAGCTTCTCAATGATCCTGTACCACCCTTTCTCAAAAACAAAGGGCTGATCGTGCATGCTGATAATCTTCCCCTGCGGATACATCGTCACCAGGTTCCCCGGATCGCTTAACAGCTCTCGCGTATAGGCAAAGGTCTCTGCCATGCTCCGGTGCCCCGGCCGGATGCTGTAAGCTCCTGATTTATTCAGAAACATCCGCTCACGCAACTGCTCCTCCAGCATCATAATGTGAAACCGCCGTCCGAACAGCCTCCGATTAATATCCAACGCCAGGAACCCGTCCCACCAGGAAAAATGGTTTCCGATCATCAACACTGGCAGACCGCTATCCTCCACCTCACTATGGTACACCACCTTCCTGAAATCGAGCTGCGGAATTAGCCTCGAATAGCCTTTAAAAAAAGGGTAATAGAACCAGTGGTGTCGAGCCTTAATGATCATGGGCAGGGGTGATTCTCTGTATATTCAGCTGCCGGAGTATTATTCTTTTTATCATGTGCCATGGTGCTTCTCTCATTATCCATTTTCCGTCGTTCCTTTCTCTTTTATCCTGTACAACTGCCACCAGGGTGTTCCCGGCGATGCATGATGCTCATAGTGGTATCCGAAGAAATAACAGGAAAGCATTGCCCAGAGGTGGTTCCGCTTCAGGGTCCGCGCCCGGTGCTTGCCCATCTGCTCAGAATGTGGTCTCCTGTGAGGCAGGTACGTTCCGAAATAAAAGAGCTGGAGCGTACCCAAAAAAGCCGGAACGATCCAGAGCACCAGCAGTGCCGGTACCGCAATACCCACCAGGCGGTCGAGCACGTTGAAGATTACCGCCATGGCGATCAGCTGCCAAATGGTAGTGTAACGTACCATGAATTTGAACCACCACGCCCAGAAATTCTGCGAGCGTGTGTAGAAATCGGGATCCTGCTCCGTGCCGGGATACTTGTGGTGGTCCCAGTGGTTCTTGATCAGCCGCCGGTACGACATCCCCGCGAACATAAACACCGCCGCATAACCGATCGCGTTGTTTACATATTTGTTTTTCGAAACCTGCCGGTGCATGGCGTCATGACCGGTGATAAAGAGTCCGGTGTAGAGATAGGCCTGTACCACGATATGCAGGTACATCCATGGATTGTCCCACGCCACGGGTACATTCAGCAGAATATACACCAGGTGGCCGAGCCACAGCAACATGATAAGTAAAGCGATCAGTACACCCATAATTCACGTATTACGATCCAAACATCCAGCAGGATAAAGAAGCCCAGCTGAACGAAAAACAGCGGAGCAGCGATTTTGTTCTGCCTGTTCACCATCCCGGTGCGGTCGGCAAACCAGACCAGCACGAGCGAGATCGCCAGCCAGGCGAGGTAATTCTGCATCGGAACCGCACCGCCCCAGTCCCACATATCCAGGTCGATCGCCGCCGGCTCCAGCGCAAAGTCATAGACCACCATCAGCACCGCGGCAACGAGCACCCTGAAATAGCGCTTCTCAATGAACCGCGAGGTGATCACCAGGCTGGCGTATACCAACATCAGCCAGTTGATACCGATAATCAGCGGTGTGTAAAATAGTTTCGGTCCCAGCGTCGGACCGTATACGTACGTGCCGAAAACCAACCCGGTATTCACCCCGGCAATCTCAATAATAAACCCTGCGCTGTAGATCACAAGCGCCTTCCAGGCAAAGCGGATATCCAGCCTGCCATGGTAGATCAGAAGCAGCATCACATTCAGCAGCAAGTTCAGTGGCACCATCGCCTTGAAAAGCTCCCGGGTCTGCGGAACAATCATTCCCGCCACCCCAACACTGTAAAAAATCACCAGCCACGGAGCAAGGTTGTAGTTCCTTATTCTTTCAAGTATCTCTTTCATCTAAACTATGCAATATTTTGTGACTGTCCAGAATGCCCGTTTGCTGCATTTCGCTCGTCGGAACCGAGCTTGCGAGCTCGGCGAAGCCAAAATTGATCATTTACATAAGTAAACTCCACATTTCCCGACTTCGCAACCGAAAAATTATCGTTTAGAGCCAATGTGCGAACTAAACGTCTCTTGCAAATGAACATTAGCTTCTCTGAGCCCGCAAGCTCGGTTCTGATCCAGTCATTCTATTATGTTATAACTCTTAAATCTTTAACCTAACATCTTTGATCAATTCAATACCATCTACCCAACATTCTCCTTTATAAGCCGGTCGACAATCCCCGCCGAGGCCAGACAGAGTGGAACACCCCCGCCGGGATGAACGCTGCCGCCCACGAAATAGAGCCCCTTCAGATCCTTCCGGTGGTTCGGATGCCGGTTGAACGCCGCCATGCTGCTGTTGCTGCTGTTGCCGTAGAGGCTGCCACGGTAGGAGAAGGTCTCCTGCTCAATGTGCCGCGGATCGCGTACGGTCTCATGCTTAATATGACTCCTGATCTCCGTCCCGAGGATCCGCTCCAGCTTCAAAATCACATGCTCCCGCACCGCCGACACCGCCGCATCCCAGTCCTGACCCACATTCTCCGGTACATTGATCATCACAAACCAGTTCTCACACCCTTCTGGCGCATCGCCCTCCACCATCTTTGAGCTGACAAACAGGTATACCGTCGGATCATCTATAATGGTCTTGTGTTTGAACAAATGCCTGAACTCCTCCTCATACGCTGCACTGAAAAAGAGGTTGTGCAGCTCCAGCTCCGGAAACTGCCGGTCAACCGCCCAGTAAAAGATCATCGCCGAGGTCGACCGCTCAGGCTTAAAATATTTCCGGGGGAACGGCAAGTCGGTCAGCAGGTCCCTATAAAGATAGTATATATCCACATCACTTACCACCAGATCGGCCGCACGTACCTCTCCATTCACCTCTACACCACGCACACGCCGGTCATGTAATACCACGCGATCAACCCGGGTATTAAATTCAAATTTCACGCCAACCCGCTCCGCCAACCGTTGCAGCTCCCGCGCCAGGGTATGCATCCCCTGCTCCGGGAAGTAGGCGCCGAGGTTGTGCTCCAAATGGGAGATCACATTCAGCGTGCCTGGGGCCTTGTAAGGGTTGCTGCCGTTGTAGGTCGCGTACCGGTCGAACAACTGCACCAGGTGGGGTGACCTGAACCTGCGGCGGTTGGCTCCATGCATCGTGGAGAGCACCTCGAGCCGGTAGATCTGCAGCAGTGACCGCAGGAACTTCGCGGAAACAAATGTTCGCCACGAATGGAACGACCCGAAAATAAAGACATCGCGGATTAGCTCGTACATCTTCCTGCTCTTACGCAGAAACCGGCGGATGCGCGACGGTTGCTCGCCGGTCTTCTCGGCCGCCTCGGCAATAAACGCCTCCGGGTCGCCATACGCGCTCAGCACGACACCATCCTCGTAAAAATATTTTGTGATGACCTCGAGTTGCCTGTATCGTGCCGATACCTTCATCTCTTCATCGGCCAACATATACAACTCCTCCATCAGCTCGGGCAGCGTAAAGAGGGATGGCCCGGCGTCCCAGCGGTAGCCGTCGTACCGCAGCTCGCCCATCTTACCGCCTGGTGCTGATGACTGCTCGAAAACAGTAACCTCGTGACCCCGCACCGCCAGCCTGATAGCCGATGCCAATCCGCCGATTCCGGCTCCGATGACAGAAATTTTTAAATTCATAACAGCAAGTTAAACAAAATATCAAAAATATTGTTTAACTTTTGCTTTGATTAACTGAACAAAAATGTAACAAAACAGAAAGTGAGCAAAAAAGCACTGATTGTAGGAACGGGTTTAGGCGGACTGACCACAGCCATGCGACTGGCCCATGCGGGATACAGGGTCGAGATGGTTGAAAAATATCACCAGGCCGGGGGACGGCTTAACCAGCTGAAAAAAGATGGATTCACGTGGGACCTCGGTCCGTCGTTCTTCAGTATGAGCTACGAATTCGATAATTTCTTTAAGGATATCGGAATCAAGGCGCCGTTTGAATTTGTGGAGCTCGATCCGCTTTACACGGTCAACATTATGAACGATCCGCGGAAATACACGATCTACAAGGACCTCGACAAGCTGGCGGAGGAGTTCAAAGAGATCGAACCCGATTTCAAAAAGAACATGGAGAAGTTGCTGAAATCGGCCGGGAAGTTCTTTCACGACACCGACAACCTGGTGATCAAGAAGAACTACAACTCCATGATGCAGTACCTGCTTACGCTTGCCCGCGTGCCGGCGCACCACTCACCGAAGATGATCCGCACGGTATGGAAGGAGCTGGAGCGGCATTTTACATCCGAGCAGGTGAAGCAGATCTTCTCGCTGGTCGCCTTTTTCCTCGGCGCCACCCCCTACGACACCCCGGCGATCTACACGCTCCTTACTTACACCGAGCTGGTGCACGACGGATACTACAATGTGCGGGGCGGTATGTACAAGATCGTTGAAGGGCTTTTGAAGGAGATGGAGAAAATGAATATTAAAGTACATTACAACACAGAAATTAAAGGATATGAACAGAAGAATGGACAGATTTCAGCACTTATTG
>JBBDUV010000092.1:0-32418 GCA_040903745.1 Bacteroidales bacterium
GTTGCTTATCGACTTGTATGAATTTGACATAGTCCACCATCTTGTATATAGTTTGATGTTTAGGTTTGTTGACACAATGCGCCTTTGTATGCCTAATCATCATCAGTGCGCACATCATCTCGTAGGCAAGATCTATCTTGGTCTTAAACTCCCGTTCCTCCTCAGGAATCCCTGCCTTCTCGCACCTTTCAGGATCATTACACCAGTCTTTGGGCAGGTACAGTCTCGCATCAACCATTGAAGCAAAATCTCCATTACTCAAACATCCCATCACAGCAACCTGACTATTAGCAGTTTTTCCAACATTCCCACAGTACTGATGTCCGACCCCCAACGCTCTTATCTCCTTTCTTTTCAACGCCGGTCTCTTCGACAAAAAAACCTGTAAGTTTCATCTTGGGCAATGAATTACCTGTCTGCATCGCCGCGGTATCTATCACTTTCCGGTAGCTCCAGTTAGAATCTGTGATAAAATGCTGCATCTGAAAATAATTGGGATACAACAAATTATCTGTGATCTGTTCAATGTTACGCCGGTGACTTATCAGTATCCCCTGGGTATAAAGCTGTGCTTTGTCAAAGAACGCCTTCGTCTTGTTACGGAATATCTCTTGATAATCAGAGAGATAGCTCACTAACCGGTTATGGGCCGCGGTCAGTGTTTTTCCATATTCTTTTGTATCTTTAACTTGTGTTGAACATACCTTAAAGGTACGAAAATCATGTTTTTCGATGCCCCTGAAAATGCAATGTTTTCAGGGGTTTTATCAACAATTTGTTAATCTGTCAAAGTAGAATTAAGTTATTAACATATATTAGTATATACATAATTCGTGAACGACAATAAAGCCTCATCTGACTGAATATCAATCAGTTTAAAATCCGTAGAAAAATAAAAATGTTGATTTTATAATAAACTCACGCTAGCAGGATCAATGGACTGATTTAAACTTTCTGCTCTGGTAGAAATGATTTGCCAGGGAAGCATTTATTGTAACCGATACATAGAATATGGAACTTCTGGCAACAACCTGACAAAAATTGCCGAAATATCCCTGCTCCAGATCTCCGGCAGAATTATGGAATACATGTAATTTTGCGTTGTCCAGACATGTATGGTTCTGTGAGAGAGTTGGGGTGTTTCATATATATGATCCAGAATTTATCAGAATACTTTTTTGATGCATCTCATCATCCAACACACACCGTTTTAATATTCACAAATTCTTTTATACCAAAATATGAAAGTTCCCGGCCATATCCGCTATCCTTTATTCCACCGAAAGGTAAGCGTGGGTCGGACTTTACAAGGCTATTTACAAAACAGCTACCAGCTTGCAGTTCCTTTACCGCAATACGTTCACCTTTGTTAACATCGTTGGTAAACACCGCTGACCCCAAACCAAACTGACTGTCATTTGCTATTCGGATGGCATCTTGCTCATCTTTTGCTATAATAATTGATGCTACGGGCCCGAACAATTCCTCATCATAGGCTGGCATTCCGGGTTGAACGTTTGTCAACACAGTGGGAGGATACCATGCTCCTTTTTTCTTCAGCTTCTCGCCTCCGAGCAAACATTGAGCTCCCTTTTTAATGCTTTCTGCTACCTGTTGGTGCAACTCATCTCGCAAGTCATTGCGGGCCTGAGGACCGATATCATTTTGTTCATCCAATGGGTCTCCCATTTTTTTCTTTTTCATATTTTGCACAAAAAATTGCTCAAATTTTTCTTTTACAGATTCAACTACAATAAATCGCTTGGCTGCTATGCAACTTTGTCCACTGTTAATTAGTCTGCTGTTCACGCATGTGTAAGTAGCCATCTCCAAATCGGCATCTTCCAAGATCAAATAGGGATCGCTGCCACCGAGTTCCAGCACAGTTTTCTTTAACATGGATCCCGCTTTTTTTGCTACAGCCCGACCGGCCGGAACGCTGCCGGTCAAGGTAACAGCCTGTACAATAGGATGTTCAATAACTTCATCTACCCTTGAACTTCCGATTTTAAGCGTTCGGAACAGGTAGTCCGGGAAACCGGCTTGCCGAAAGACATCTTCAATAGCCAGTGCACACCCTGTTACATTTGAGGCATGCTTCAGAACTCCCGTATTTCCGGCCATCAGGGAGGGGGCTGCAAAGCGAAATACTTGCCAAAATGGGAAGTTCCAGGGCATAATGGCCAGGACAACTCCCAATGGCTGATAAGTGACAAAACTTTTGGAAGCATCAGATTCAATTAATTCATCCTGCAAAAACTGCTCAGCATAGTCTGCATAATAATCACAGGTCCAGGCACATTTCTCAATTTCAGATCGACCACCTGCCAAAGGCTTGCCCATTTCATTGGCCATCAAGTTTGCGTATTCTTCCGGATGTTCCCGCAATACTTCGGCGGCCCTCTTCATGAGTTTAGCGCGGTGAGAGAACCCGGTTTGCCTCCATTCAGAAAATGCATTCTGGCTATGATGCAATATTTTGTCTATTTCATCCTGCGTGTGTTCACCATATTTTTTCAGGATCTCTTCGTTAATCGGGTTTATTGAAGTTAACATATCATAAGTATTTAAGATTTATGATTTCAATATGCAGCTATTTTTTTTTTAAAAGCATTAGAATGGATTGCTATATGGGCCTGACCGAAATTTCAATGCAAATTCATTCGAAAAAAAACTCTTTAATTCCTTAATTCACTTTTTGTGATTTTTTTCTCAAATACCTTTTCATTGTCAATGTTCCATATCTCATAAACAAGATAGGGGTCAACTGCATCTGTATTGAATACCATTTTCCCGAAAGAATTTTTGCCATTGTAACAAAACTCAGCTTCATGCAGGCATCGATGCGTATGGGTGTTTGTAAGCTTAGAGCTCTCAAATTCATACATCGGGTAGCCATTTTCTCTTTCAATCATCCACAGATCAGACCTGTGCCTGTCGGCTGAAATCAATACAACACCTTCAATATTATTGTCATAAATAAAATCAAATATTTCGTCTCTTTCATTTTTATAGCCTCGCCAGTGGTCGTAACGTCCTTCCATTCCCCCTTTGGCAGCATAGGACCAGGGTACAGGAGAAGCGATAACCTTGAATGCTGCATTTGAATTCAACAGGCTCTCTTTCAGCCACTCTTTTTGAACAGGACCCAGCATGGAGAGATTGGAAGTGGTATCATCCACATTGCTGCCTTCCCGGTAGTAGCGGCCATCAAGCATAAAAAAATCGACATCGGCTATGTTAAAATCGAACCATACTCCGGGCTGCTCCCTTCCAAATCCATAACTGATATTGGCCCATTGATCCTTGAATGTTTCCCATACGGGTGTCTTCCAGGCAGGCTCGTTAATCTTTGGACCGCCATAATCGTCATTATCTGCAAAATCATGATCATCCCAGATGGCATATATTGGTGTGTGGCTCACCATCTCCCTCCATTCCTGCTCAGACTGACGCTGATGATAACAATACTCCTGGATATATGGGTGCTCTGGGTAGTCGATATAAACATTATCTCCAAGCATGAACAGACCATTAAGATTGTGGCTGGAAATTGAGGTCCACATATGACTGTACCATGGTATGTAGGCAGCACCCCCACCAAAGGCCACTTCAAATTCAGCGGATTGATATGCTGATGGTTGGGTTTTGAAGGAATAAACATCAGTCAATTCCTGATCATCGATAATCAATTTATAATAGTAGTCCGAATCAGGGGCCAATCCCTCAACAAGAATCTGTACAGCATGCCCGTTTTCAAAGCGGGCCCGGTCTCTGCTAGAATAAACTGGTTGGTTAAATGACCTGTCAGCAGATAACACAAACTGCACGTCAGATTCACCGGCAGTTCTTGCCCAGAAAATAGCTTTGGTATCAAAAACATTTCCAAGCATCGGACCATGAACCAGTTTTATGTCCTGTTTTTGAACCCATTTCTGGTATTTTTGTGAATTATACAGATTCTCAAAAAACGGATATGGACCAGCTACAAATCTCTCTTTTGGCAATCCCGCTTCAGTGGCTTTTTGCAGATAATACATTGCAGAATCGATATCATTAAGCTTTGTATGAGCTACAGCCAGAACGTAATAGGCCTCTGCGTCCTCTCCCTGTGCATGGGCATGCTGAATGGAAATCCGGGGATCCCCATATTTAATCTCCAGCAGGTATTGGGTAGTTCCACATTTGCGCTGATACCAGGAACTATCATTCATATTGTGGACAAGTTCAGGCATAGAAGCGTTCTCGCCTGGCCATGGATTACAGGCAAACAACGCTAAAAAAAGCGGGAGTAATGGAATTAGAAATTTCATAGTTTATTTTTTTTAGTTAGGATATTTATGAAATCATCAAGTGGATAGCCTGACAGATTTTAAAACCCATTTCTTGTTATGATTTACACAAAGATAGACTTTTTAATTTCTGTATTAAAGTCAGTTTCTTTGAGGAACTATACGTAGATGATCCAGAATCAAATTCAACTTCTGCCTGCCCAGGGTTTCAGGCAGGATCATGGAAACCATGTAAAAAAAGAGGTTGCCTCTAAAGACAACCTCCTCCATTTGTAAGAACACGAGATATGGTAAAACTATGCGGATTGCATTCCCGGGAGAGAAGTGGCTATTAAATCAACTGCTTCCTTTTTCTCGATTTTATTCTGCTCCCGCAGTACTGTTTGCTTTTGGTATTGGACACAATCAAACCTATTCTGTGTATCCGGATTGGCAAACATGATCTTCCTTGCACCAAATCCCTATTTCCTCTTATCGTCCGAACTGGTACCTGAGCCTTTGCCTGTCCCTTTCGAGATCGAGTCCCTCATGGTTGTATCGGCCTCAATATTCTTGAATTTATAGTAGTCCATGATACCGAGGTTGCCGCTTCTGAATGCCTCTGCCATCGCCAGTGGTATCTCAACCTCAGCTTCAATAACCTTCGCCCTGGCCTCCTGTGCCTTGGCCTTCATCTCCTGCTCAGTAGCAACAGCCATCGCTCTCCGCTCCTCTGCTTTCGCCTGTGCAATATTTTTGTCAGCATTCGCCTGATCCATCTGCAGCACGGCACCAATATTTTTGCCGATATCTATATCAGCAATATCGATCGACAGAATCTCAAATGCAGTTCCTGCATCCAATCCTTTCTCGAGCACTGTACGAGAAATAAAATCAGGATTCTCCAGCACCTCCTTGTGCGACACCGCCGAACCGATCGACGAGACGATCCCTTCACCCACGCGGGCCAGCACCGTCTCCTCGCCTGCTCCACCAACCAATTGCTTGATCGAGGCCCGCACGGTTACCCTGGCCTTGGCAATCAACTGGATCCCATCCTTTGCCACAGCAGTCACCGGTGGTGTATTAATCACCTTCGGATTCACCGACATCTGCACCGCCTCCAGCACATCCCTTCCTGCCAGGTCAATGGCCGTTGCCATATTGTACTCCAGGTCAATGTTCGCCTTATTGGCCGACACCAGTGCATGTACCACCTGCTCGACATGTCCGCCGGCAAGATAATGTGCCTCCAGTGCATCGCGCTTGATCTCAATGAGTCCGGCCTTATAGGCCTCAATCATCGATCGCACAATCACAGTGGGGGGCACTTTTCTCCAGCGCATCAGGATGAGTTGCAACAGTGAGATCCTGACGCCAGACAGGAGTGCGGTAAACCACAATCCGATCGGGATGAAATAGAGAATAATCCAAAGGCCAATAATACTGGCCACAACAATAATGATCCACGAAAAATCCATTTCCATAACTATTTATTTTTTAAGTTTTACTTTAATAACCGTACCTTCAATTCCTACAACCACAACCGGTTTGTGTTCATCCACATACCCCTCTATCGACCTCGCTTCACGGATCTTCCCTTTGATCATGATCTTGCCCATCGATGCCAGCCTCGTAACCGTCTCCCCCTCATCTCCCTTCTGAATACCATCTGCCAGCAAATCCTCATGCACCGTTCCCGTCACATTCGTATTGAGCATAAAACGCTTCCACGTTCGCGCGCGAAGCGAAAAAGCGATCACAAATATACTCAATAATAGTGTTCCGATAAGAAACCATATACCGGTGGTCGTACCGTAATCTTCAAATGCCTTGTAGACTCCGAGAACGGTGAGAGCCAATCCCCCGATCCCCGCGATGGTAATCCCCGGAACCAGCATGAACTCAATCACAAACAGGAGAATTCCCAGGATGATCAGAAGAATAATTATTGTCATTCTTTACCTATTTATTCGATTGTTGCACTTAATCCGCGGGCCACCAGCTCCTTTCTGGCCAGTTTTAGCTCACCCACCCCTCCATGTAAAACCTCACATTTACCTTTATAGTGTGTGATCATGGCACACTGCTCCGCCTGCAGAATCGTATGTGCGCATACCTCTTCCAGCGTCTCCATAACGAATTCAAACGAATTTACATCGTCATTATGCAACACCAAAACAGAAACATTTTGTGTATGTTCCTGTTCAGATTCACGTTTACCCGGTTTGCCGGAAAAATTACTGTCCATTGAATTTCTAATCTATTCAAATATATAAAAAGAAATTATTATCCCACCGATTCTTAGTATCTTTTCTTATAAAATTGTTTATCCAACATGCAATCATTCTCAAAACACTTCAAAAATAAGCTTTTCAGGGAAGGGGCTCTTCAAGGTTTCTGGCCTTTTCAAGCGACATACTGCGGCCATTATAATATGCCACAATAAACGCATCTGCAAATCCGGCTGCCCGCACTTTCGGCAACGCCCTGCTCACATCTTCATACCTGCTGAATGAGCCAACGTAGTATTTCGTCAGGTTGCGCTCCGGCAAGGTCTCAGCCGTAACGGGCGTCAACCCCCCAAATGCATCATATGCCACCTTTTTCGAAAAAACTCCCAGCTGAATCCTGTAAAAAGTGCCTCCGGGGATCGCCATATTTGCCGGGACGGGAGTGTTGGCGGAATAGGGCGAACGGTCCAGGATCTCAAAGCTGTTCAAACCCGGGGGATCGCCACGCATATCCTCAACTACCTCATTTACCGGGGGATCGCTTCTCTCATCCTCAACTGCCTCAGTTACCGGGGGATCGCTACTCCTCTCTGCAGGTAAAAGTTTTTCCGCGCGATCGCTGCTCTTCTCCTCAGCAGCACCAGGCTCAGCATCCTTCTCGTTTCCACTGTTCTCCATATCTGCCGGCCGGTCATTAAACACCTCTTTTGCCTTCTCATTGATCCGGTCGGGCTGCTCCACGAACCGGTAGACGGTCATATCATTGATCACCGTGTCCAATTCAATCGCTGCCGGCATCTCTCCGGAAACATACTCGTTAACCAGAGCAAAAAAACCATCTGCCACCGCCCGCTCCTCATCAGCCCTCTTCTCCCACACCATGATCTGTTTCTGATATATCCAGCGGTCGTTGGGATCATCCGAATCGCGCACCTTCAACCGGGCGTCCATTGCCAGCTCGACAAGCGAATCGGAGGCCGACTGGTGCCTGAGTGCATTGAAGACCAACTGGTCATACTGCTGATCATGCACTTCCCCTGCCCCCTCATCCATATCGTCCTGGATCTCCGGCTCAACAGTTTCCGCCGCTTCACCTGCGCCCTCCCCGGACAACTCCGGCGATCCCCCGTTACCATCAAAAAGTGTGCGATAGGCTTCGTAATCCCTCCGTGCATCGGCTGCAACGTTCCCGAGGTTGGCGATCTTCCTGATCTCCTCCGGGGTCCGGCTGGTGAGGGTCTGCTTGGGCTCGCTGAGATGAACACTGTAAACTGCTACTGCGGAATCGGACGACTGCCGGGCGGAGAAGAAAATAACCTTTCCGAGGTCCGATCCCGGTAACAGCAGATAATCATCAAAAGCGGAATTAACCGGGAAGCCCAGGTTGATCGGCTCCGACCATTCGCCCCGGCTTTCATCAAAATGTGAACGGAAGAGGTCGAATCCGCCAATCCCCTCTCTTCCGTTGGTGGCAAAATAAATATCACGGCCAACCGGATCATAGTAAGGCAGTATCTCATCCTGATCGGTATTCAGTACATCAACCGACTTTATATCAACCCATTTTCCTGTGGCTGAATTCTTTGCCTGCATGATCTGGAACCCGTTTTTTCCAGACCTGTCCAGTCCGGAAAAAAAGACGAGATCTCCACGTCCAACTTTTTCAGGCATAAACATCAGGCAGTTCAGGTCGTCACGCTCCTCATTGAGGGAAAATAATTCATCCGGCTTAACGGTAAGATGTCCCCCTTTCATTTTGATCTGTGAATACTGATCAGGATCATTGAGGTCCATAAAAGTAACACTCTCAACGTCGAATGGATTATAGGAGGAGGTGACCTGCATGGCATATACCACTGAGCTGATAAGTAGTTTTGTGTTCTTCTCCCGGGCCATCTTCCTGGAAGCGGCCCTGTCGAATTCGACAAAAGACTTTCTGGCCCTTTCAAAATCATACAATTTCCGGTGGGCCTCTCCGAGGTAATAGAAAACATCGGGCGGTACACCCCGCGACGATGCAAAGTGGAGCAACTCCACAGCCTGATTCAGGTCCCTGTTCAGCCCAACCTTACAGATGCCGGCATAGTACCGGTACATCGGATCCATAGGAAACTGCGCGATCAATTTCAAAAAATCGGATTCAGCAGCTGCATACGCTTCATTATTAAAATATTCAATAGCCCTGGCTTTAAATGCAGGCACCTTATGTTCGGGGATCTGTGCACCCAGCTCCAATATCCCTGCCAGTGACAAGGCAAAAAGCAGAGAGAATAGCCGTGTGAAAATTATTCTAAACATATTGTTGTTCCAACTGTTTTAACGGGTGTGCAATCTTTTTTTAAAACAGTCAAAAATACAAATATTAATTCATTATTTTTCCGGCAGATTGTTAATAAACTCTGGAGCAATCAGCCCTCAATTAAACATAAACTTTTTAATTTTACAGATACAAAGAAATTATGAGCGATTTAAAAATTGGAGATCCGGCACCTGACTTTTCTGCACCGGATCAAAATGGAAACATGGTCTCCCTGGAGCAATTCAAGGGAAAGAAATTGGTGTTGTACTTTTATCCTAAGGATAATACCCCGGGTTGTACGGCAGAGGCGTGTGACCTGAGGGACAATTACGAAAGTTTCCTGTCCGACAGATATGAAATCCTGGGCGTGAGTCCGGACAGTGCGAATTCACATCAGAAATTCATTGAAAAATATGACCTTCCTTTCCGGCTGCTTTCAGATGTTGATAAAAAAATAATGGAGGCATACGGTGCATGGGGTGAAAAGAAGAAATACGGAAAAACGTACATGGGTGTTCTCAGGAAAACCTTCATTATCTCTGAAGAGGGCAGCATCGAAAACATCATCGAAAAAGTTGATACAAAGAACCATTCAAAACAGATATTTGAAGGTTAGAACACATTAACAGGTAAAAAGAGCATGACGAATCAAAAAAATGACAACCAGGAAAAGCTGAAAGCATTGAATCTTACGCTGGACAAAATTGAAAAAGGGTACGGCAAGGGAGCAATCATGAAAATGGGGGATGCTGCCATTATCGATGTGCCTGTTATTGGAAGCGGCTCCATTGGTCTTGACGTTGCACTCGGAGTCGGTGGTTATCCCCGTGGCAGGGTCATTGAGATATACGGGCCTGAATCTTCCGGAAAGACCACCCTGGCGATTCATGCCATTGCCGAAGCGCAAAAACAAGGAGGTATCGCGGCATTCATTGATGCTGAGCACGCCTTCGACAGGTTCTACGCACAGAAACTGGGTGTGGATGTGGAAAATCTCTACATCTCCCAGCCCGACAACGGTGAGCAGGCACTTGAAATTACCGACCACCTGATCCGCTCCGGAGCCATCGATATTATTGTAATTGACTCGGTGGCAGCGCTCACTCCAAAAGCAGAGATTGAGGGAGAGATGGGAGAATCAAAAATGGGGCTTCAGGCACGGCTCATGTCACAGGCACTTCGAAAACTGGCTGCCAATATCAGTAAAACCAATACCACCTGTATCTTCATCAACCAGCTCAGAGAAAAGATTGGCGTGATGTTCGGTAATCCCGAAACAACTACCGGTGGAAATGCCCTTAAATTCTATGCATCTATCAGGCTCGATATTCGCCGGATCGGTCAGCTGAAAGACGGAGAGGACATTCAGGGCAACAGGTCTCGTGTTAAAGTAGTGAAAAATAAGCTTGCGCCCCCATTCAGGAAAGCGGAATTCGATATTATGTACGGACTGGGTATCTCCAAGACAGGCGAGTTAATCGATCTGGGGGTTGAACTGGATATCCTGAAAAAGAGTGGCTCCTGGTTTAGCTACGGTGAAACCCGGCTCGGTCAGGGTAGGGATGCCGTGAAATTACTACTGCAGGATAATCCTGAATTGGCTGAAGAGCTCGAAGTGAAGGTCAAAGAGGCAATGAAAAAGATCGATAAGTAAAAATATGAATAACAGGCCATGAATTTCCTGCTTCATTTTATATTTATTACAGCTTTCCTACTGGTGTATGTTGTTGCGATCATTATCCTGAAACCCCTCAGAATTCATCGCAAAAGACCTGCATCAACAATTGTTTTAAAGACCACCTACCTGATCTACCTGGCAGCTTTTTTGCTTTTGGCCTACCTGGTTCTCTTTTTTTCGATCACATCCGAGCCAACCAATGAGACGAATGAAGAGCGAATTCTTACAGCATTCACCATCTTTTCTGTGTTCGCATTTTTTATCCCCAATGTGGGGATCATGATCAGAAGAAGTGTCAGATCATGGCGTGTAGTGTATAACTATATCTTCTCCGGAATTAACCTGCTCATTGCCGGCGGACTCATCTATTATATAATAGATATCCCCTGGCAGTTCAAGTAGTGGCTGTGATTACTTAGAGTAGAGAGTTTTTATTTTGTCAACTTTCTCTTTTAGTGGCAGATCGCCGTCCAGCCAGTGAATTTCAATCCCCCTTCGTTCCATACCCCTGAACCATGTCATCTGACGCTTTGCAAACCGGTGTATGGCGGTGTTTAAACCGGTAAACATTTCTTCGTAGGTAAGTTCACCCTTTAAATATTGCGACAAAAACCTGTACTCCAAACCATAATATTCCAGTTTTTCATGGTCTACCCCCGAATTGAGCAAAGCTTCAACCTCCCCCACCATCCCCTGCTCCAATCGCTGCTTTAACCTTTCAGTAATTCTCCTTCTCCTGACATCCCGCTCATATTGAATTCCTATATTTAGGCAATGTATCGGCGGCGGAACACCCTGGTTGGAGCCTGATGAACGCGCATACTCAGCTATCTCGATGGCACGGATCATCCGCTTTCTCGTCCCTGTATCCGTCGTGTTGTGCAACGGTCCGTAACTGGCCAGAATCTTGACCAACTGATCTGCATCCATAGACTCCAGCTCAATTCTTCGAGATTCATTTACGGGCACCTGAATCATATCGAACTGTCTCAGAACCGATTCTATATAAAGCCCGGAACCGCCACACAGGACCGGCAGACAGTGTTTCTCTTGCAGCTGCCGATACACAGAGTAAAAGTCCTGCTGAAATTCAAACACATTATACTCCATCCCAGCATCAACAATATCCACCAGGTGAAAAGGAATCCTCCCTCCTTCAATCTCATAATCGTCATAATCCTTGCCTGTCCCAATGGTCATGCCCCGATAAACCTGCCTGGAATCTGCGCTGATTACCTCACCCCCCAATTCATAAGCCACATGTGCAGCGAGCAATGTCTTACCACCTGCAGTGTGTCCAAGTATCGTGATCATTTCTGCCTGCGCTCCCATCAATCAAATATAAGAATTAAAGTGACTGTCCATAAAGTCGGACTATATACAGTCTAAATGCTTGCAAGAAATGAGTTTACGAGTTCAACGAAGTTAAAACGTCAATAGATTAAATAAGACTGAATTTGATTCATCTTTTTTTGCTGTGAAAAGATAAAGATTCGTATATTTATGATTGCATAAAATAACTATGGGACTGAAAAAATTATTCATTCGTGGTCAAAATCTGCTGGTCAATCCGAGCTCAGAATTCAAGCTCATTAAAGAAGAGAAAACCAATGTGGCTGCAATCACCAAAAGCTATACCTTGCCTATAGCTTTCCTTGTAGGACTCTTTACTCTGGTGGGATCTGCTTTCTCAAACATGAGTTTACCGATAAATTCCTTTCTGTATATCATGATCAATGCATTGATCGTCTTTTCCCTGATCATTTGCCATATTTATGTCTCAGGGAAAGCAATCAGTATGCTCGGACAAAATATCTGCTCCGACGATAAAGCAAGCCTCTATTATACTCTCACTGCCTATTCGCAACTGCCCTTTTTCCTCATTCTTGCTGTTATTAAACTATTTCCGTCACTGATCTTCCTGGTCTTTCTCGGCTTCTATTCAGCCCTGCTATTTTATACCGGAAGCAGTATCATGACACGCATACCTGCTGCCAAAAGAATGCAATTCACAATCCTCTCCATCCTTATTATGGTCATAAGCTTCATCCTCTTTTCGGAACTTTTCACATTACTCTATTCAGAAATTATCGATCAGTTGAGTACCTTTGCGGTATATTAGTCTCCATGGGAAACAGGATCAATATAAAAAACAGAAAAGCATACCACGACTATGAATTGATTGAGAAATTCAATGCCGGTATAGAACTATTGGGTACAGAGATGAAATCAGTCAGGCTGGGCAAAGTGAGTCTATCCGATTCATATTGTGCATTCCACAAAAACGAACTTTTTATCCGGGGTCTGCAAATTGCTGAATATGCATGGGCAAGCTATAACAGTCATGAACCCGGAAGAGAGCGAAAATTACTGCTTAACAGGAAGGAGCTTAATAAACTGCAGCGAAAGGTAAAGGAGTCGGGTCTCACAATCGTGGCACTCCGCGTTTATATTGCCGACACCGGCTATGCCAAGGTTGAGATCGCACTTGCCAAAGGCAGAAAGCAATACGATAAGAGGGAGGTGATTAAACGAAAGGATACCCAACGGCAGCTCGACCGGTTGAAAAAGATCAAATAGCCTGTCCATAATGTACAATATCTGGGTTGCACTCGTCTAATGACGGAACAGGATTTGATCCCGAACATTATGATCCAGCCACTCCACTAAGTAAAAGGTTTGGGAAATAATTTATTGTGAAAAGAAGAATTCATTCACCTGCCTCAACTCATCCAGGGTGAGATCTATTTCAAAATCAAAATAGTCATCAATAATCCGAAGAAGCTCATCGAAAGAGATATAGCCATCACCATCTGTATCGATCTGCTCATATTTCTCCGGTATCTCAGCCACGGCTCTCTCTTGAAATTTCGATTCAACCATATCCATATATGCTTCAAGATCCTCCCTCTTAAGAGCCGCGTCCCTTTGCAGGCCAGACAAAAATTCTTCTTCCGTCACTGTAGCACCCTCTTCATCCACCCAGGCCCCCTCCGGAGTATCAGGCTCTTTGTCCAGATAATCGGGAACTCCATCGTTGTCACTGTCCAGTGGACAACCGACTGTATCAACAACAACACCATAGGGTGTACCGGGACAACGATCGGCTACATCGAGTACAAAATCACCATCCTCATCATCAAAAAAGAGCGGATCAAACTCCACATCTGCGTACAATAAATCTACTTTCCGGGTGGAGGGATCAGAAAAGAGATCTAAATAAAGCGTACCATGGGTAAAAAGAAATCCATCGTTTCCCTTGTTGCCCTTCACCCAAGTTCCTGAATAAGCTACATTATCAATATAATCGGTAAAGGTATAATGGTACGCTGTACCCAAATTGAAAAAGAGTCTTTGTGAGATTTTCAGTGAAAATCCCAATTCAAGGGGAATGGCAAGCGAACGCAGGCTGTATTCACCCAGTCCATAATTATTACTTTCCCATAATCGCAGATCGGTTTCATACGTATAGTCGCGGAAAAGTGGAAGCGCTGCACCTGGCTCTGTGTCCGAAAGGCTCCTGATTGTTCCATCGGGCCAGTATTGGTATTCGTTGTCATTGATGTCGAAAAGATCACCTTTTGTATTAAAATTGAGTTGCTCCACACCAACACCGAGGTAAGGTCTCAGTTTCATTTCGTCCGAAAAAAGATGACCGAATTCATAACGCGCCGAAAAACCAATTGAATAAATAGCCGAGGAAAAGTTGAGGTTTCGCTCCAAGTCTGAGACAGATCGCTCCTCACCGGTCAGCATTCCTGTAAGGAAATAGAAGTTAGCAGAAAAGTATTGGCTGTTGTCAATGAAGGTTGTAATAGTTGCCCTTATGGCCGGATTACCTACTACCGGAAGCCTGCTGCTGTTTTGGACATCTCCGAGAAAATTCAGTGAACCGTAACCAATGGATAGTATCGGCAGATATACCGGGTTTTCTACCGTATCAACACGCTGTAAGATATCATCATAATCGTCAACTTCCTGGGTAAAACCATCCAAGCCCACACCGGTAAAAAGTGCAAGCAAAATAATTCTATAACGCAGAATACCGGTCCACTTCATCTAATCAATCTCTTACTATACTACCTAAGGGTATCAAGAGGAACCCGCTTGCCGTCTTTATAGCCTACGACAAATGCTGACTCAACAACAGTTTCCCTGTTGATTCTGATTTTTAATCTGTTGGCTTCCTCATAGCTAGTTAATGGTCCGACGGTATACTTGTTCAATCCATTGATTTTCTCAACCTTTACATCCCGAAGGAGATCATGACCGGCAAAAACCACATTTGTAAAATAGGGGTTCCTGACAGCAGCAATCTGAACACGGAAACTTACTCCACTTACTGCCTCAAGCGCTACAATATCAATCACTGTAGGACCGGATGATTTCACAGGCAGGGCTGAACCGACGTCCATTTCTCTATCAATATCATCTCTTTCCGAAACGGTAGAGCTTACAGGTTCTATTACCGTCTCTTTTACAGGTTTTTTAACTTCTGTTTCCTTCTTATCCAATAAAGTCTCTCCTGCATCTGCCAGATTCCTGTCCACTGATCCTGTTTTCAGGAATTTTTCCTGCTGAGCGGTATTCAAAGAGGCAAGGTTAACATCTATCTCCCGGACCCTGGCAACAGCTGACTCTCCCTCGTTAGTATAGGTAAGATTTCCCTCAATAACCAATGGCGCCTGGTTTCTCTCAAGAACAGGAACCAATCGGTACCTTATCAAAAAAACGGAAGCTTCCGGAGGCTTCATCCAAACAAACCTTGCAAGTGAAGCAGCCTGTGATACCACCGCACCTTGTGCATCAAGGGACTCAAATGAATACCCCCCCGGAATCGACTCTTCCAGTTTTAAAAAATTTGATCCTTCAGGATTCTTTACCAGCACATTCACATATACGATTCCGTTCGCCCCAATAACTGGCTTTTGCCTTACAACCTGGGAAAAAAGCTCGTCTTCAGCCCTAAAACCTTCACCTGCAGCTTCTGCTTTCTCCGGTTCAACAATATTTTTAGATTTTCTTATCGTGTGAAATTCACTGATATCAACCACGAGGTTCTGATCAATATTCGGATTGGGCAATATGTTTACAACAACAGGCTCCAATAAATTTATATATGCCCTTTCACCCTCATGCACGTAGGCAAATGTGCCGGTGAGCTCCAGTTTTCCCTTCAATCTTTCATGTACATCCACAGCATATTTTACCTGTATATCCTTCTCTTCCGGTAACTTGAGCCAAATGATCCTGATGCGTTGATCTGCGAAAGTAAAATCAGCATTCGGAGAAATAACATTGGTGGCTGTAAAACCGGAAGGAAGGTCCTGAGAAAAACGGGAATAATCCTTCAGATCACCCTTATTAAATGTAAGTGTAACCTCGAACTCATTGCCAGCTACGACATTTTCGGGAGCATCCAGATTGAATTCGACCACCTCCTGCTGTCCAAAAACAGCAGGGGAGAGAATGCACATCAAAAACAAAATCGCTATTTTCATCACTGAGATTTTTGATATTAAAAGTCCGGTTGAAACCTGCATACCCAAGAAATTATATCTAATCTTCATTTACCCAACATGCCGGCTTCAAAGCAAATCATTTTTACCAATGCAAGTTACAAAAAATATAGCCACTGCTGTTTGAATTTACCAACACAGGCCAAAATCAGCCCCTATTTAGAAATTCGGACTGAGCAGATATTTGCTGTAAAACTCATTGATTACATTCACAGCATCTTCAGATGTATCAACCAGTTGAAAGAGGTCTTTGTCATCTGTGCTGATATTTTTGTGCTCCTCCATCACCTTATCTTCTATCCAGTCTATCAACCCCTTCCAGTAGTCCGTGCCAACAAGTACAATCGGGAACTTACCTATCTTCCCGGTCTGTATCAGCGTGGCCGATTCAAAAAACTCATCAAAGGTTCCAAATCCTCCCGGTAACACGATAAAACCCTGGGCATACTTCTGGAACATCACCTTCCGCACAAAAAAATGCTTGAATGTAATCAACTTGTCATGATCGATATAGGGGTTCGACGATTGCTCATGCGGCAATTCTATATTAATCCCTACGCTCTTTCCATTTCCCTGCACCGCCCCCTTGTTTGCAGCCTCCATGATTCCCGGTCCGCCTCCTGTGATCACACCATAACCACTCTGTGTAAGCCTGAATGCAATATCTACCGCCAACTGGTAGTATTCGCTATCCGGCCGGGTCCTTGCCGAACCGAAAATTGAAACACAGGGACCAATGGAAGCCAGCTTCTCAAAACCCTCAACAAACTCTGCCATGATCTTGAATATCTGCCAGCTGTCTGACGCCTTGATCTCATTCCAGTTTTTCTCACTGAACGCCTTTATAATTTTATCCTCACTTGACGACATTATATTATTGTATTAGATGAATGAAACAGCAATATAGTAAAAATCTGCCTGCAGGCAGCATTTCCATATAAACGCGACCCAAGAGCCGGTTGAAGTCACCCCTCCCGAATCCATGAATAGCGTTCATCCGGTCAATTCATCCTTCAAACATTGTCCGGTATAACTCCTTTTCACTTGAGCAACCTCTTCCGGTGTTCCTGTGGCAATGATCTCACCACCACCCACACCGCCCTCCATGCCCAGATCAATCAGATAGTCGGCCACCTTGATCACATCCATGTTATGCTCGATCATGATCAATGTATTTCCTTTTTCCACAAGCCTGGCAACCACCTCCAATAACACCCTTACATCTTCAAAATGCAGCCCTGTGGTTGGCTCATCAAGTATATAAAGCGTCCTCCCCGTATCTTTCTTTGAAAGCTCAGCAGCCAGCTTTACCCGCTGTGATTCTCCACCGGAAAGCGTGGTTGACGGCTGGCCAAGCCTGATGTATCCCAGTCCTACATCCTGCATGGTCTTCAACCTGCGTTTGATATTGGGAATGCTGTTGAAAAACTCCACCGCCTGATTGATGGTCATCCTCAGTACATCATTGATATTCTTTCCCTTGAATTGCACCTCCAGTGTCTCCCTGTTATACCGTTTCCCCCTGCAATTCTTGCATTGCACATACACATCGGGCAGAAAATTCATCTCTATGGTCTGAACGCCGGCTCCACCGCAGGCTTCGCAACGCCCCCCGGCAACATTGAACGAGAACCTCCCTGCCTTGAAGCCCCTGATCTTTGCATCTGGAGTCTGCTCGAAAAGCTTGCGTATATCACCAAATACATTGGTGTATGTTGCCGGATTGGATCGTGGTGTTCTTCCCAGAGGCGACTGGTCAACCTCAATCACCTTATCGATCTCTTCAAGACCCTCAATCGAATCGTATTCAAGAGGTTGCTCAGAGGAGCGGTATAATTTACTACTCAGAACCGGATGGAGGGTATCATTGATCAGGCTCGATTTTCCGCTTCCGCTAACTCCGGTGACACAGATAAAAATTCCAAGTGGAAATTCAACATCTACATTTTTCAGGTTGTTGCCCGAGGCTCCCCAAAGGACAATTTTCTTCCCGTTTCCCTGCCTGCGTTTTGCCGGAACAGCAATCTCCCTGGTAGTATTCAGATAGGATGCCGTAAGGGACTCTGCTTTTTTTATCTGAAAGGGCGACCCATCTGCAACCAACTCTCCGCCAAGTCTTCCCGCGCCCGGCCCCAGGTCAATAATGTGATCTGCCGCCATCATCATCTCCTTGTCATGCTCAACAACAATAACAGAGTTTCCCTGGTCACGCAGCTTTTTTAGTGATCCGATCAGTTTCATATTATCGCGCTGATGCAATCCTATACTGGGTTCATCCAAAATATAAAGAACATTGACCAGTCTTGATCCGATCTGGGTTGCCAGGCGTATCCGCTGACTCTCACCACCAGACAGGCTGCGCGATGTGCGATTAAGTGAAAGATAGCCGAGCCCTACATCCTGCAGGAAACGGAGCCGCACCATGATCTCCTTTAGCACCTCCCTGGCAATCTCGATCTGACGCGCTGAAAGCCGTTTTTCAATGCCCTCAAACCATTGATAGAGATCATCTATGTCAAGCGATGCCAGCTCTGCAATGTTCCTGTCGTTGATTCTGAAATAGAGCCGCTCTTTTTTAAGCCTGTGACCATGGCACTCCGGACAGGTTACTTTACGGATAAATTGCTTCACCTGTCTTTTGCTTTTGGACGAGGCATGGTCACCATTCTGGTGATTTATATAATTGACAACCCCTTCAAAACTCAGAAAATAATTCGAGGATGCACCGAGCGGTGTGTTTTCAAGCTTCAGTGGCTCTTCCGAACCAAACAGGATGGTATGCAGTGCCTCCTCAGGAATTCTATCTATGGGGGTGGCGAGTGTGAATTTGTGCTTCCTGGCAATAGCCTCAAGCTGCCAGAAGATCAACGCGTTCCTGTATTTACCCAATGGAAGCAATGCGCCCTGCCTGATGCTCTTGTTTCGATCGGGAACGATCTTGTCTATATCCACGTCGTTGATCACCCCCAGGCCGTTACATCTCTCACAGGCACCGTGAGGCGAATTAAATGAAAAACTGTGAGGAGCAGGCTCATTATAAGAGATACCGCTGGTGGGACACATCAGCTGACTGGAGAAAAAACGGGGCGTCTCCGTATCCTTTTCGAGTATCATCATGATCCCCTTCCCTTCGTGCATCCCCACCGAAACGGACTCCTTCAACCGCTTGTCATCACTCTCTCTCACCTGTATACGGTCGATAACAATCTCAATATCATGTACCTTGTACCTGTCGATACGCATTCCTGCTACGAGCTCTTTAAGCTCTCCGTCGACACGTACATACAGGTATCCCTTTTTACGTACCTGCTCAAACAGCTCCCGGTAGTGTCCCTTCCTCCCCTTAACCACAGGAGCAAGGATGTATACCTTTTTTCCTGGGAACTGCTCACGGATAAGGGTGAGGGTCTGGTCCTGGGTGTACTTCACCATCTTCTCCCCTGTTACATAGGAATAGGCATCAGAAGCCCTGGCAAACAGCAGCCTGAGAAAGTCATAAATCTCCGTGATCGTTCCAACAGTCGACCTGGGATTCTTGTTGGTAGATTTCTGCTCAATGGATATCACCGGACTTAATCCTGTGATCCGGTCCACATCCGGCCGCTCAAGGTTTCCAAGGAATTGTCGCGCATAGGCGCTCATGGTCTCGACATAACGACGCTGGCCCTCAGCATAGATGGTATCAAAAGCGAGAGAAGATTTTCCGCTGCCACTCAAACCGGTAATCACGGTGAGCCCATTCCGTGGAATTGTAACATCAATATTCTTCAGGTTGTGCTCTCTTGCACCATATACCTGAATATACTTTTTTTGATCGGGCATCGGTTGGTTTGTTCTGCAGAATCTATTCTGTAAACTTAAACTCTTTGCATGATTTATCTTACCTCCCTGGCATCTTCCATGGGTATTCGTATCGCGTAGGTCTTTCCTCTGCTGTTAGTCAGGTAACTATCGCGCAACCAGGGATTAAAGAATTTTAACATCTTGTAATTGGTCTGATGCTCTTTGGCAAATACCGCAAAATCCTTTACTGGTCCTTTAATCGTTATTTCCCTGTAGGGTATTGGCTTGTACATATCTTTCAGGGAGAAATGAAATCCGTAAGCCAGTGGGTCTTCCAGTATCAATTTAAAAGCCAGTACCCTGAAAATATACCGGGCCGTCTCCTCATTGAGCAGCAGGTCGTAATAACTCTCCTCCTTTTGACGCGCGATCTGCCGGTCCATACCTCTTCTTCCTGCATTGTACGAGGCGGCAGACATGGTCCAGTTCCCATACTTATCATAGGACTCCTGCAGGTATTTACAGGCGGCTACTGTAGATTTTTCCAGGTGATATCGCTCATCCACCTCGCTGTTGATCTCCAGGCCATATTCCATACCGGTTGCTGACCTGATCTGCCAGAAACCTACTGCACCAGCCGGTGAAACAGCATTGGAAAGGTTACTTTCGGCGATCACCAGGTATTTAAAGTCGTCCGGAATTTCATATTCTTCCAGTATTGTTTCAATCTCCGGAAAATAACGATGTGACATCTTGATCATCCGAATGGTTTGCGAATGAAAAAATATATTGGACAGCATCTCCCGGTCGAGCGCTTCATGGACATCAAAATATTCCAGCGGTACACGCTCCCCGGCAAAGCTTAGCTCGTCGGGCAATTCAAAGGGGAATATTCCGTAAAACGCCTCCTCTTCGGGCACCACCGGATCCTCATCGGGCGATCCTCCAAACCCCGCTTTTCCAAAGAAAAAAACTGCTGTTAGTGAAAATAATACGATAAGTGGAATGACCCATCTCCTGGTTTTACGTGTGCTATAACTCATAAATACTCTCCTTCTTTCCCATTAATAACTAAAATTTATTGTTCCCTAAATTCCTTCCCGCTAAAGCGTGCAGGAATTTACACCTTTTACTTTGTTGCTTTGTCTATCTGAAACAAAAGCAACGGTATTTCCAACTGCAAAAATAGTGTATCGTTTTAATGATACAAAGGAATAACAACCAGCAAACAATGAAGTTTACGCAAATCTGGTAAAAATTTCCAAAAATGAGCTTTTACACAGCCATCGGATGGTTAGAATGTGCCGATTGTCAGAATGTGTAATTCACCCCGGTATAAAGTCCGAATGTATAGGGACGTGTTGATGGGAGCATGTCATTATTGATTGAATGCAGATAATACCTGAATTTTGGTTCCACACTGAGGCTGAAACTTTCTAACAGGTCGTAAACAAATCCGATACCGGCATTCCCGGAATAATTCATACTGCGCAGATCCTGCACCTCTCCTATCTCCAACTTGCTATCACCGGTGTGCACCGAAACACTGTTATCGATCATCAGGTTGGTGCTGATTCCACCGATAAGCTTCACCTTCACCGACCGGTCAATGACCATGTATTTAACGCTCACGGGAATCTCCAGGTATCCGAAAGATTGCGAAAAACCCTCTACCAACTGGTTATCATTCAACATCAGCTCCGGAATCAGCATATTGTAATCTGCTGCCGACCCCGCTGTTTCATGGTTGTTTACAAACTGGGCGTCATCGACAGATACGATCTTGCCCATGGAATTCAAAACACCCGAAACACTTTCAATGTTCCCCGGTGCATTATCCAGTCTTTCACTGAACCAGCTGTTTTTAAAACTGCTGTAATCACCAATATTTATACCCATCCTGGTATAATACAATCCCGACTCCACCGACAGCCTGTGTGATTGTTTGTATGTGACCTGGACACCCCCGGCATAGGTCAGCCTGGCCGACTCCGAACTGTTGGTCAATTCCCTCTGGTAGCCGTCCTGCGATGTCACATCACGGTAGTTGTAAAGCGGGGAGATGGATGCCCCAACCTGCCATCTCTCTTTCCGTTTCACTCCATCAGGGTCAGGAGCAGGCAACGGAGCAGGCGCAAGCAGTTTTAACAGGCTGTCTTCAATTACCGGCAGACTGGCAATTACATGCTCCTGCTGCAGAACCTCCTGCAGGGCAATCTTCACCTTCTCCTCTAATCGCGATCCGGATGGAGGAACGCTGGTGTCAGCTTCAGTTCTTTGGAAATCTATATCTGGTTCCTCTCTGCCCAATTGTCGTTTTCCTGAAGCAGGGGCTGTTTTTTCATCTCCTGCCTGTCGCCCGGATATTTCGTTTACAACCGTTGCATCATCGTAATTGATCTGTCCAGTAGTATTGGCTGCGATTCGGTCTTCATCTTCGCTCTTCTTTGCGGCGGTTTCGGTTGATCGCTCATCCTGGCGCACGGAACCCTTATCTGGCCGTCTCCCGTCCTCCTCCACCGCCGGATCGTCTACCATATTAATAGCAATATCCGGTTGTGGATCAACCGGAAACAGCAGGACCCCGACAGTTACCGCCAGGGCAAGACCGGCAGCAGCAGCGAGTACAATGAAAAGCTTCCCCTTGCTATTGCCACTTCGAAGTTGCGCTGAAATGCCCTCCCATACCGCCTCCGGAGGCTCAGGGGTAAACCCCGCCACCTTCCCGGACAATCCGCCTCGCTGTATGTTCTCTTCCTTACCCATTTTCTTTCTCTACCTTACGCATATTATTTCTTTTCCTTACGCATTTTCTTCTATCCAGCTATTTTGCTGCCTTAACACCTCTGTTTATCTAAGTTGTACATTTCCATATACCTTTTTCACCTTCCCCTGCAAAATAGCCCGTGCCCGTGAGAGATTCGATTTGGATGTGCCATCCGAAATGCCGAGCATCTCCCCGATCTCTTTGTGGTTGTACCCCTCAATCGCGTACAGGTTAAAAACCATCCTGTAGCGGGGCGGCAACTCCTGTATCATGGCCACCAGGAATTCTGCATTCAAATCATCCAGAACATCGTCAGTGATCTTTTCATTCAGCAACAACGGCTCTTCATCTATTCGTTGCATAACGACCTGACTCCTGTATCGTCCCAGGGCCGTGTTGATCATGACCCTCCTGATCCATCCCGGAAACGCCTTCGCCTCCTTTACCTGTCCTATCTTTTTAAACACCTTCACAAACCCATCCTGCAGAATATCCTGGGCATCCTCCTCCGATGATGCGTACTGCATGCATAAGCCGTACATCGCAGCGCTGAATTGCCTGTATAGCTTTTCCTGACTGCCCGGATCTCCCTTGATGCAGCCTTCGATCAGTATTTCCAGTGTGTTTGTCAACCGCTCTTCTCTCTTGTTTGCAAAGTTAGGGGTTTTCAAAGAGTGCCATCAAAAATTATGCCCCGCTGGAAAGATCTGCGCATCTGACCGAACACTGCTCATTGGCAGGAGCTGCATTTTTACTTCCTATATAGCCTATTCCATTTTCTGGTAAGATGAGTCCTGCTGAAAAAAGGTTGCGCCTTTGTTAAAACTGTCAGTGACCCAACCCACAGTGATAAATTTATAAAAAATTATCATGAACTAAAAAAACAGACTCCGGCAGAATCTGAATTCTACCGGAGTCTGTTCATATAAGGTCAGTATAAAATGATCCAGTTGGTCACCTGAGCCAATAAATCATACATCTGCCAAATCTTTGCAGCTGTATCAGATATGAATTACTTCTCCATAAGCAGCAGCAGCGGCTTCCATGATGGCCTCCGACATGGTCGGGTGCGGGTGGACCGACTTGATGATCTCTTCTCCTGTTGTTTCCAGCTTCCTCGCTACGACCAGTTCAGCGATCATCTCGGTAACATTCGCCCCGATCATATGGGCACCTAGCAGTTCACCGTATTTCTCGTCGAAAATGAGCTTTACAAATCCATCCTTCGCTCCGGCAGCAGCAGCCTTTCCTGAAGCAGAGAATGGGAATTTACCTACTTTGACGGTATACCCGGCCTCTTTGGCTGCTTTCTCTGTCATGCCTACCGAGGCTACTTCCGGACTGGTATAGGTACAACCGGGAACATTGGAATAGTCGACCGGCTGCGGCTTGTGTCCTGCGATCTTCTCAACACAGACGATCCCTTCTGCAGAGGCAACATGCGCCAGTGCCGGTCCGTCGACAATGTCACCGATCGCGTAAACTCCCTCCACATTGGTCCGGTAAAACTCATCCACAACCACCTTTCCTTTATCTGTCTTTATCTTCAACTCTTCAAGGCCAATGTCCTCAATATTGGGGGTAATACCAACGGCTGAAAGCACGATATCAGCTTCTGCAGTCTCTTCTCCCTTTTTGGTTTTGATGGTCACCTTGCACTTCTTACCCGATGTATCGACCTTTTCCACTGAAGATGAGGTCATCACTTTCATTCCCAGCTTCTTGAAGGAGCGCTCCAGTTGCTTTGAGACCTCCTCGTCCTCCAGGGGCACCACGTTGGGAAGAAATTCCACCAATGTTACTTTGGTTCCCATTGTGGCATAGAAATAGGCAAACTCGCTTCCGATCGCACCGGAACCAACAACAACCATCGATTCGGGCAGCTTATCGAGTGTCATCGCCTTGCGGTAACCAATGATTTTCTTCCCGTCCTTCTTCAGGTTGGGTAAATCGCGCGAACGTGCACCCGTTGCAAGAACAATATGGGATGCCTCTACCTCTTTTGTCTTGCCATCATCGCCGGTAACGGTAACCAGACCTTTGGCTTTTAGTTTCCCGGTACCATTGATCACATCAATTTTATTCTTCTTAAACAGGAACTGGATCCCCTTACTCATACCGTCTGCCACTGTTCTGCTGCGCTGAACCACCTTCCCGAAATCAGCTTTGGCCTCACCGTCAATCACTATACCATAGTCCCCTGCATGTTGAAGGTATTCAAATACCTGGGCACTTTTCAACAATGATTTCGTGGGTATGCACCCCCAGTTCAGACAGATACCCCCCAGGGATTCCTTTTCCACTACAGCAGTTTTCAAGCCAAGTTGTGAAGCACGGATTGCAGCTACGTATCCACCCGGTCCGCTGCCAATAACTAAAACATCATATTTCATAATAAAAAGTTTATATTTTTAAAGTAAAAAGATCCTGTATCCCTCTGTGAAAATTGACATACTTACAGTAAATCGCACTTTGGCAATCCAAAGATATGTTCAGAATAACAATATAACAACAAAACTTCAAATCAGTTTTCAAAAAGAAAAAATTCCTCGAAAGTGTGACTTTACTTTTAATCCGGGCCACTTTTTTCAATCCGGGCCATTTTTTGGATTTATTGGTATTTATAAGAATCTCAAAATATTAAGGGTTCTCATTCTGAAACCAATTATCTTTGCAGCTTATTTTTTACCGGTTACAATGAGTTTTGTTAAACCAAAACCGCAGATTATTGTTAAACCATGTTAAACCGGACACGAAATAAAATTAAAACCTCTGTAATATGAAATTATTTGAAGGTGCGAACTCAATTTATGATCTGCTATCAATTCCTCTTATTCTTTTTTTCAGCGTTCTGCCATTGTTCAGCCAGCAGAATACAGATGCAAATATATTTGGTGATGTTCAGTCGGGTGGTGAGCACATTCCCTTTGCCAATGTATTTATCGAAGGTACCTCCATCGGGACATCGACAGATGAAACAGGGCATTACATGTTAATAAATATGCCGGAAGGCAGGCATACCCTTGTCGCAGATGCCCTTGGTTATGCATCTTCTAAAAAAGAGATCGAGATAAAGGCCAATACAGTAATCGAAGTAAACTTCGAACTGCAGCAAAGATTAATGAAAGTTGACGAAGTGGTCGTTACTGGAACAAAAACCTTTAAAAGACAGACCCAAAGTCCGGTCATCGTCCACGTAATGGATCAAATAATGATCGATGCAGTGCAGGCCTGCAATATCTCCGAAGGACTCAATTTTCAGCCGGGATTAAGGGTAGAGGTCGATTGTCAGACCTGCAATTACACCCAGCTTCGTATGAATGGACTGGGAGGTGGATATTCACAGATATTGATTAATGGCCGACCGGTATTCAGTCCCCTGATCGGCTTGTATGGCCTTGAGCAAATTCCGGCCAACATGGTCGACCGCATTGAAGTTGTTAGAGGCGGGGGATCGGCGCTCTATGGTTCAAGCGCCATCGGGGGAACAGTAAATGTGATCACCCGTATTCCACAAAAAAATGAATATGAAGTGAGTCTTACATCCCATCTGATTAATGGAGAGGCTTTTGACTATGTGGTAAATGGTAATATCAGCATGGTTAGCCGCAACAGGAATGCCGGAGCAGTGATCTTTGTTAACAACAGGGCCAGGGAGGCATACGACCATCCTGGCATCACGCTCCGGGGGGATGGAACAACAATGGTTGAAAAGGATAATTATTCGGAACTTCCGGAATTGCGCAATAACTCATTTGGTCTGAACCTATTTTACAAACCGACCCCCAAACAAAAAATTGAACTGAATCTATCCAGCCTGTATGAATACAGGTACGGTGGAGAGATGATCAACAAACAGGCCCACCTGGCTCAGCAATCGGAAGAGAGGGTTCATAATATACTTATGGGGGGACTCGATTATCAGTTGAATTTCAATGACAACAACAGTTCGTTGATCACATATCTTGCGGGACAATATACCGACAGGGATCACTATACCGGACTTTATCCTGGTACTGATGAATTTGATTCCGATTCAGCTTTTCTAGAAGCAGAAAAAATCCATCTTCAAAATCCTCCCTACGGATATACATACAATACCACCTTGCAGGCAGGAATGCAGATTAATCACAGGTTGGAGAACTTCATCAGGGGATCAAATGTAATTACACTGGGAACCGAGTACCTGTTCGATGATGTGCTTGATTCTATCCCCCAATATCGGTACGGAACCGATCAGAGAACAGAAAATGTTGCAGGGTTTCTCCAAAGCGACTGGGAGATTTCAAGAGCGTTCACTGTCCTTTTGGGAATTCGGGCCGATAAACACAACCTGGTTGACAATCTGATTTTTAGTCCGCGGGCCTCCATCCTATATAAATACAAGGATTACACACAATTTCGCCTTACCTGGGGAACGGGGTTTCGTGCACCGCAAGCCTTCGATACCGATATGCACGTGGCATTCGCCGGAGGGGGAATATCACGTATTTCCCTGGCACCTGATCTTAAAGAGGAGCGTTCAAACAGCCTGAGCGGTTCACTGAATTTTGATATGCCAAAAGAAAAATACATTTTCGGGGTTACAATAGAGGGGTTCTACACCAAACTGAATGATGCCTTCTATCTTCAACCCGATGGCATGGATCAACTGGGGGTACAATACCAGAAGCGCAATAGCCCAGGTGCAACAGTACAGGGTGCCACAATTGAATTACGGGGAAACTACAATAAAATGGTGCAACTGGAAGCAGGTGCTACATTGCAGAAAAGTCTTCACAGTGAACCGGTGGAGAATATTGAGGGACTGGAACCTAAACGGGAATTCCTTCGCTCCCCGGACCAATACGGGTATGCCATTCTTACCTATACACCAAATTCGAAATTGAATGCTTCTCTAAGCAGTGTTTACACAGGCCAGATGCTGCATGCCAAATACTCCCCGGATCCAAACCTGGCCCCGGATGAATACCGCACCTCGCCTGGTTATACCGAATTAAATATTAAGCTTGGTTATACCTTTTCTATCCCAACAATTGATTCAGGACTTGAATTTTATGGAGGAGTCAAGAACATTACAAATGCTTATCAAAGTGATTTTGACAATTTCAAAAACAGGGACAGCAACTATATTTACGGACCGGCTTTACCAAGAACCCTGTATATTGGATTGAAGCTTAAAACTATATAGTAAGTCTATTATGTCCGCTTACTGCAATATGCTCATCCGGAAATTGCTCATTTACGCAAGTAAGCTCAGCATTATCCGACCTGCTCTACCGCTAAGTCCTTCGCCTTACACTTACCTTATAAACGAACAATATGATCCAGCCACTGCATAATATGGACAGACTCATAAACTCGCTTTCAGGAATGCAGTGTAAATTTTTGTATAGTTGCATAGGCTCTGCCTGATTTTCATTATAAATTCCAGGATGAACGACTCTTCTGTTATCCTGACAAATTTCTTTTTTGTAAAATAAGTTTCAATATCTTTGGTCTGTTTATCTGGAAGTGTCCTTATATATTGAGACCATAAACTGTTTGAAGAGTAACAAAATGTGCTAGTTGACAACAAAGAACTGAGTAACTATCCTAAGTATCAAATACTAAAATAAGCTGTGAAAAGAAAAGGCAACCTGGTCAGACAGATCCTTTACAAATACCTGCCGCTGGAGAGCTATCTGCGGATATTGAGCAGGCTCTATCTTACCTCTTTCAACTGGGGATTACTTAAAGGGAACCGATTGTATGAATATCCCTATTTTTTGAAGAATGTTATCGGCACAGGCGATATATGCATTGATGTCGGAGCCAACCTGGGGTATTATTCAACGGTGTTATCCAAACTGGCCGGACCACAAGGAAGGGTGTATGCCATTGAACCGGTGGAGCCCGTTAGAAAAGTGCTGGAGACAAATACCAGGAGATATAAAAATATCGAGATCCTTCCTTACGCCCTTGGTGAGGAGGATACCACCATACAGATCAGCAATACCACATTCCGGGAGAAGGGCTTCCTGGCGTCCGGCTCCTTTTTTGTAAGTGATCGCAAATCCGGCCGTCGACCCGACGAAACCATTGCGTTTACTGCATCGATGAAAAAGGGAAGCAAGTTGTTTTTACACCTGGAAAGACTGGATTTTATTAAGTGCGATATAGAAGGGTATGAAATTGTTGTATTGCCTGAACTTGAGCCTCTAATTCTGAAATTCAGGCCGGTTCTGCTGGTGGAAACGGCCGGAACCAACAGGGAAAAGCTGCTTGAACGCTTCAGAAATAATGGTTTTGAAGGTTATATTCTGACTGAAGGCACACTTACCAAAGCTACCAAAGAGGGAACAAAGGATATTTTCTTTGTCCCGGAAGAGAAAAATGAAATGATCGAACCCTTTTTAAAAATTGGTAATTGATCATAAGGCTAAACTGGATTCCGGAATTGATTTTATCCAGACAAATCTTCAAACAACATAGATGATATGTGCAACCATATCAACAATTTCGTGTCTATCAAATAACCGCTGATTAAAAAAAATATTAAGTGCAAGAACTGGCATCCCAATACAACACCCTACTGGTTCTGTTGATTGCCTTTCAGGCATTGATTTTTGGTCTCATTTTCTTTAGGACAAAAAGGAACGGACCAGAAATTATTCTGGGTTATTATGAGACCGTATACTTCATAGTATACTCGGCAATACTGCTCTATTATTTAAACGAACACCGCTTATTTATTGGTGCATACTATGCATTGATTCCCCTCTTGGCACTTTTTCCTGTACTTTTTTATCTGTATATAAAAAAAATCGCAAGAGGTAAGCTTGGTAAAACGGAATTGCTTCACTTTATATTTCCGGCACTGCTGTTAATAACGAATTTCTCCTTTTTACCCTTTCTGACTTTTTCGGAAAAATGGGCTGTTATTATTGATCAGTCAGTATCCAGTGCCAGCCACCAACAACAGATATTTTTGACCATTAACAAGTCCGTGTATCCGCTTCTGTTGACCATGCAGCCATTTGTTTATATTATTTTCTGTGGTTTCGAGATCTGGTCCCTGCGAAAAAATATCAAGGATGAATATTCCTATTCAAAAGATATCAACCTTCAATGGTCCGTTCAACTAATAATCGCATTTACTATTATCTTTATTATTGCCCTGTTCGTCGACAATGAACAGTTTAACTATGCTTTTATTTTAATTATCAATGTATTGATAGGTGTAAGCGTTGTAAAACATATGCAGGTTGAAACATATGCAGCAGAAAGCACAGGAAGCATGAATCTGCCAGGAAAGAAAACCGAGTTCCACAAATATGCCGCCTCCTGCCTGTCCGAAGAAGAGAAGACCCTCCTTTTTGAAAAGCTGAAGACACACTTAGAAACTAAAAAGCGATACAACCGTCCGGATCTCCGGCTAACAGATATTGCCAATGAGATTTCAACGAATCGCCAATACTTATCGCAGGTGATCAATGAACGAACAGGTGAAAATTTTTATCATTTCATTAACAGGTTTCGAATAGAGGATTTTATTCAGAAAGTGGAAATGAATCCGGCCAGTAACCTTTCTATTGAAGGTGTTGCTTTCTCAGTGGGCTTTAAATCGAAATCATCCTTTTACAGTGCATTTAAAAAGACCAAAGGCTGCACACCCAAAGTATTTTTTCAAAAAAACAATTGATCATCCTCCATCCGTGGCATATCCTTTGTGCACCAATGATGCCCCCAGCCTCCTAAAATAGTTCGGATTTATCTATTCGTCCTAAATTTTAAGCAATTTGTCAAACTTAAAGTCTAATTAGTCGTAAAATTACCCATTCATTTCAAAACCGATAAATCATGAAAAACAAATTTAAAAGGACGCCGGTCATAATACTGGCCCTGCTCTTCTTTTGCAGTATTGGCCATTCCCAGTCTGTAAAAAGACAGAGCATCGGAAGTTATGGGGCCGGCGGAATGATTGATGGATTTTTTGTTTCCCAAACAATCGGCCAGCCATTCTTTACCTCCGGTCATAGCGATCATGTGATAACCATTTCTCCGGGATTTCAGCAGCCCGTTACGTATATGGCCAAAAAATCAAAGGCAATAGACATGCATAGCGTTCTGGATGTTTTTCCAAATCCTGCATCTGACCATTTCTTCATTGAAACATCAGAACCTATTGAATCGGCTGAAATCAGAATTACCGACCTCAACGGTAGTGTGATCTCCCAGGAAATTCTGCCAAACCTTCAGCAATACATGATAAGCAGTAGTCATCTCCAGAACGGTTTGTACTTTATAACTGTCAAATCTGAAAATAACCTGCAAAACTATATTTCCAAAATTGTTATCTCAAAATAAACCTGTCATGAAGAAAAAATTTATCTCATCAACCATTATTTGTGCTGCAGTAATGCTGCTGACAATCAACCAGGTTAATGCGCAATCAAGCATAACCATCGATGCCTCACAACAGATCACGAACTTTGTATTTGTTGATGGCTCCGGATTTCAGGATAATACCTACCTGATATTTGGAGAGAACAACTTGTATAAACCCGTTTATAGCGGTACTTACAATGTTGGATATTCCTACCTGTTGGATTTCGGACTATTTTTTAAAACCAGTGTGGGAATGCGGAATGCCGGCGCCACCATGGTATATGATGCTACGAATTACCTGTGGGAATTTCAGTACCTGCAAACGAAACTGGGAACAGGATACTCCCTCAACCTGGGATTGTTCAATCCCTATCTCAGCGTATCGGGTTACTTTGGTTACCTGGTAAAAGCAAATCAAAGGGTCAACAATGAAGATTCTGACATCATTGATTCGGGTTCTATTATCACGAAGGACTTTGGACTATACATTTCTCCGGGAGTAAGAATTGACGCTTCTGATTACATTTCGGTATATTCCGAATTAAGTTATCTGATGGGACTGCAAAATATAGAAGCAACCGAGAGTCAGCAAGCCACAAACCTTGCATACATGCTTACCCTCGGACTCTCATTTACCATTCAGTAATTAACAATCCTTTAAGTTATAACCAAAAAAAACTATAGAGATGAAAAAATTTACAAAAATATATACTGCCCTGGTATTGGCGTTGGTTATCAGCACCCAGCTCAGCGCACAGCGTATAGGAGATCTGAACGGAATCAACTACCAGGCCGTTGCCATTGACGAGGATGGCAAAGAGATCGTTGGAATGGATATTAAAGGCAAGCCCCTCTATGAAAAAGAGATAGGGGTGAGATTTTCCATACTTAAAGGAGAGGCCGGTGAAATCCAATACCAGGAAACCCATAACGCACTGACAGACCAGTATGGCCTTTTCTCGCTTACAATCGGTCACGGGAACCAAACAGATAACGGCCAGTACAATGATTTATTAAGTATGCCATGGATTGATGCAGATCAGTGGTTGAAGGTGGAAATTGCAATTCACAATGATGGCAATTTCAGGATAGTAAGCCTGCAACAATTTATGTCGGTTCCATATTCATTCTATACGGATGATATCGCTGACGATGCCATTACAACAGAAAAAATACTGGATGAGACAATTTTAAATGAAGATGTTTCAACCGGCGCAATAGATACACGTACAATACTCGACGAAACGATCCTTGCTGAGGACATTGCCACGGGGGCCGTTACAACCGATGAGATCCTGGACGAGACGATCCTCGCTGAGGATATTGCCACAGGTGCAGTGACCACCGACGAGATCCTGGACGAAACCATCCTTGCTGAGGACATTGCCACGGGGGCCGTTACAACCGACGAGATCCTGGATGAAACCATCCTCGCTGAGGATATTGCCACGGGGGCCGTTACAACCGATGAGATCCTGGACGAAACCATCCTGGCTG
>JBBDUV010000092.1:32518-85931 GCA_040903745.1 Bacteroidales bacterium
GCTGAGGACATTGCCACGGGGGCCGTTACAACCGATGAGATCCTGGACGAAACCATCCTGGCTGAGGACATTGCCACGGGGGCCGTTACAACCGATGAGATCCTGGACGGGACGATCCTCGCTGAGGACATTGCCACGGGGGCCATTACAACCAATGAGATCCTGGACGAGACGATCCTCGCTGAGGATATTGCCACGGGGGCCGTTACAACCAATGAGATCCTGGACGAAACCATTCTGAATGAAGACATAGCTAACGGAACCATTGACCTTACCAGCAAGGTATCGAACATACTCCCTGTTGTTAACGGAGGTACCGGCCTGGATGGCAGTATCGCTGCAGATGGTCAGTTACTAATCGGCAATGGCACAGATGGCGATTTTGACCTTGCCAATCTTACCTCCGGTGTTGGAATCATCATTACCAACAGCCCCGGTGGTATCCAGATTTCTTCAGGAGTTGAGGGGGTAAACAGCGCCACTGCCGGAACCGTTAATGTAGGAACAGGCGGTGGTCCTTGTCCGGGTCAGAGAGTCATCTATGACGGAGACACATGGACTTCACCTGCCATAAATATTACAGGGATTCAATTGGGGAACATTGTTGTCGGATCGCTGAATTATCCGCTAAGTGGCTGTATGATGACCACTTCAGTTACAAATGAAAATATAATTAAGGTGTCCATATTCAATGGTACCGGTACAGACGTCTGTTTCGATGGAGATTTGGAATTAAGGGTATTGATAGTACAATAAGCTATCTCTTCTGACCAACTGGAAAAACAGGGAACATCCTTAAGTGGATGTTCCCTGTTTTAATTTAATTAACTTTGCTATGACAACCAGCGTATCATGGTCCGGAAGAAGAATAAATCAGCCCTCAGTGTTAGCGTGGGCGTACCCCAACCCTCCTCTGTGAATGAGCGTGCGCTCGAACAGATCAGGCGTTCACGCAAAATAACTGCAGGTCCGGATGAGCTTTTCGAAGGCATCCGTGCAGGTGACAGAACCGCTCTTTCAAAGGCAATCACGCTAATAGAAAGCTCTCTGCCGGAGCACCAGTTCATTGCACAATCGCTGATCCGCAATTGCCTTCCCATTACAGGGAACTCCATGCGGCTGGGCATCACCGGGGTTCCCGGGGCCGGAAAGAGCACCTTTATTGAATCATTCGGGAATTTCCTGCTACAAGAAGAGCACAAAATTGCTGTTCTGGCGATCGACCCGAGCAGTGAACGCTCAGGTGGGTCAATACTTGGCGATAAAACGCGGATGGAGACACTGGCCGGACAGGAAAAAGCGTTCATCAGGCCCTCCCCTTCTGGAGGAGCACTGGGCGGTGTGGCAAGGAAAACCAGGGAGTCGATCATCCTCTGTGAGGCTGCCGGATATGATGTCATCGTCGTGGAAACTGTGGGAGTGGGACAATCGGAGACAACGGTACATTCAATGGTCGACTTCTTCCTGGTGCTCATGATCCCGGGAGCGGGCGACGAACTGCAGGGGATGAAGCGCGGCATCATGGAGATGGCCGATGCCATCCTTATTAACAAGGCCGATGGCGACAACATCGACCGTGCCCAAAGGGCAAAATCAGAATATACAAACGCACTTCACCTCTTTCCCCTTCCACCATCAGGATGGGCGCCACAGGTGGTCACTTGCTCTTCCACCGAAGAAACCGGTGTGAAAGAGGTGTGGGAGATGATCGGTAACTATAAAAAACATGCGAAATCCAACGGATTCTTCGATCGGAGAAGGTCGGAACAGGGAACGTATTGGATGTACCAGACACTGAACGAGGGACTGAAACTCAGGTTTTTCAATGATCCGCAAGTGAGAAAAAGACTTGAAGCGCTTGAGAAGATGATGGAGAACGACCAGATCAGCTCATTTGCCGCTGCCGTAGAACTACTGGAAAAATTTTTTCCAAAAGCCCCAACCGACTGATTTTCTATATTTTTTTTAACAATTATCTGACATTATTCAGATAAAAAGATCGTATTATTGCAGCAATTATAAACAACCGGAAATTAAACCTGTCTGTAAAATTCAATATAAAAAGCATACAGATTGCTGAACGATAAGCTGTTATAAAATAATATTACTTCCATCAACAAAAAACAATCAATAACCATGAAAAAAATTCTTATTCTATGTGTTGCCGCAGTGATGTTTGCCTGCAACAATGAAGAGGGCTTTACAATTAAAATCAATGTAGAAGAGCTCGCCGGCACGCAACTGGTCCTGATGCAAAACGCCTCAGGCGAGATCGTAACAATCGATTCTGTGCTTCTGGATGAGTCAGGAACCGGAACGCTGTCAGGCGTTATTGAAACCCCCGAGATCATGTACCTTGGAGAAAGAGGCGAACGTTCACCGATCCAGATCTATATGGACAACAATAAATATACGGTCTCTGGCACATTGGAAGATCTAAAAACAGAGGCAGACGGTGGTCCGCAGGTTGAATACAACAGCTACCTGGAGGGTGCCAAAGTGTTCCAGAACAAACAGCAGGGAATAACCGATGAGTTTTATGCTGCCCAGGCTGAGGAGGCCGATGAGGCGACAATGAATGCCATCCTGGAGAGGTATTATGCGGTTAACAATGAAAAAAGTGTCTACGATTCAACCTTTATGGCCAAAAATCCGGCATCACCGGTATCGCTCTTTCTTCTACGCGGCATCTATTACAGCATGGATGCTGATGAGCTGGAAGTGGCGCTATCTGCTTTCGATAAATCGCTATACAGTTCGAGCTACTATACCCATATGGCCGAGCACCTGGAAAGGATGAAGGGGGTTGCAATCGGACAGAAATACACAGATCTGGAACTGCCTGATCCGGACGGAAATATGATGAGACTTTCTGATGTTGCAGAAAAAGGAGTGCTCCTGATCGATTTTTGGGCAGCATGGTGCGGACCCTGTCGGAACGCAAATCCGGGCATTGTTGAGATCTACAAGCAATTTAGCGAAAAAGGTTTTGATATTATCGGCGTGTCGCTCGACAGGTCGAAAGATGAGTGGCTCCAGGCCATTGAAGACGATAAACTTACCTGGCACCATATGTCAGATCTGAAATTCTGGCAATCGGAAGCGGCCAAAGTATATGCAGTTGCTGCCATTCCCCACACTGTGCTGCTTGATACCGAAGGGACAATCATCGCAAAAAACCTTTCGAAAGAAGAGCTTAGGCAAAAACTTACAGAGCTGCTGGGAAGCTGACAGTTCAGGCAAGAACCATTTCTCAATCCTGGTATTTCTTCTTGAAGTATTCATAGGTGGCCAGCTGTGAGCGCAACTCCGGCTGGTCATTTCTTATACGCACATTCTGCAGGTTCTCATCGATCATACTTGCTTTCACATTGTCGGAAAGCTGAATGTTCATTATATCCAGAATCTCCTCCTTCAGCTCCTCCTCGTAAATGGGAAAGATACACTCAATCCTCCGGTTCAGATTGCGCTTCATCCAGTCGGCCGAACCCATGAACACCTTCGTTTTACCGTTGTTATGAAAGACAAAGACCCTCGCATGCTCAAGAAATCTGTCGACAATCCTGATCAACCGGATGTTTTTACTGTAGGGTTGCCCGGGTTTCAGGATACAGATACCACGAACAATAATATCAATCGTAACTCCTGCCTCACTGGCCTTATATAACTCCTCAACCAGTGGCTCATCCTGAAGTCCGTTCATCTTAATCAGGATATAGGAATCCTTTCCTTTTTTGACATTCCTGGCCTCCTGCCTGATAAGTCTGATGAACTGCGGTACCATATTAAAAGCAGGTACCATTATATGCTCAAATTTACATTCATGTCGCTGATCTTCCAAATGCCGGTATAGATCCTTGACTTCATTTACAATGCCAATATGAGAGGTGAAGAGTCCGTGATCTCCATAAAGTTTTGCCGTTTTCTCATTAAAATTTCCCGTCCCGAGATAGACCTGGTCTCCAATCTCACTACCCGACTCACGGATAACCAGTGCAAGCTTGGCATGCACCTTCAACTTGGGGATGCTATATAAAATCAGGATCCCCGCTTTTCGCATCTCCTCAGCCCACTCAAGATTGGCCTCTTCGTCGAACCTGGCCTTCAGCTCAACAAAAACAGTTACCTTCTTACCGTTTTCCGCCGCATTGATCAATGCCTTTATAACTGTAGAGTTTTCAGCAACACGGTACTGCGTCGTCTTGATCTCCTCAACAGTACTGTCCTTCGATGCTTCACTCAGAAAATCGATCAGGTAATCATATCGCTGGTAAGGTACACTTAGAAGCAGATCCCGCTCATCGATCAGTTCCGCCAAAGTGCCGCTGTGGTTTTCAATCAATGGGATCGGCAACGGTGGTAACTTTTCAATCTCAAGTTTCGGGCTCCTCGGATTTGGAAATGCGAAGAAATCCCTGAAATTATGTCGGCTTCCGCCTTTAACAAGGATATCATCCTCCAGGTGAAATGTCTTCCATAAATAATGCAACATCCTCTCCGGCATGGATCGGTCGTATTGAAATCGATTGGGTTTACCCAGGGAGCGGTGTTTCCGCAGATCCTCAATCACCTCAATAAGCTCTTCTCCCTCATAATCATCATACTCCAGATCCGCATCACGCGTAAGCTTGATGGAATAAAAATTGTTGACAATGTAGCCAGGAAATATGGCTTCTACATGCCGCATGATCAGATCTTCCAGGAAAATGATCTTGTGCTTGTCGCCCTCACTGGGCAACTCAATAAACCTGGGAAGGTTCCGATCGAGCGGCACCTTGATAATTCCGTATTGCTCCCTCCTTTTGCCGCTTTTGCTTTTCAGTTTATCCTTTATCACCATATCAAGCGCCAGATAAACATTGCCTGTCTGAAGAAAAGGCCTGATCCGTTGCTTGATCAGCAATATCGGCTGGATCTGGGTCAACACCTCGATAAAGAAAAGCTCTTTCAGCTCCTTAGTTTCCGCTTCATTCAGTATATCTTTGTCATCGACAAAGAAAATCTTGTTCTTCCTGAGTTCAGGAACGATCTGTTCTTCAAATAGCCTGTGGAAGACCACCTGCTGCTCTGATACGATCTCATTGATCTCATGAATTATTTTTGCCGGCTGAACGCGGTTTACCTGGTCGGGAAATCTTATTTGCTGCCTGAGCATCTGTTTATAGTAGCTTACCCTAACAGAATAGAACTCCTCCATGTTATTGGAATAGATCGCTAAAAACTTGATCCGTTCATACAGCGGGTGTGACTTGTCCATGGCCTCCTCTAAAACCCTGTAATTGAATGACAACCAGCTGATATCCCTGTTGAAGAATTTGTACTTGCTCATACCAAAAGGTTTTTAAGAAGAATTTGGATGTCCCGGCCAATCAGCATCCCCCGGTCAACCAGAAAACAAAGATAAGAAATTACACGAAACGGACAGTTTCTAAGGGGTTAGAGCCAATCAAAAAAGAGATGTTTCAGCAGTTTCTGAAACATCTCTTCCCTACTGATTGAATATATCACTGTTATCCTGTCTGTACTTCTCCCTTAATTCTGAGCACCAGGCTAGTTCGTTTGGGATCATTAGTGATCACCGTAATGCTTTGATTCTGATTTCCTCTCTTTCCTGCAGAATTAAAAACCGTTTTAATCTTTACGCTATCACCCGGCTCTATTTGCATCTTATCCGGCTTGGCTGCTGTACATCCGCATGAAGCTCTTATCTTCCTGATATATAAGGTTGACTTACCGGTATTGGACAACACGAAATCATGCTCAAACTTTTCATTTTGATTCATCTGACCAAAACTCACTTCCGGATTGTCTACGGAAACTACAGGAGCTTGTGACAACTCACTGGCTGAGAGATCTGAGAAATCTTCGACAACATTGGCTGAGATCACAAGGCTGTGGCTACGCTCATATGCCCCGTCTATCGTAACATTGATTCGGTCAATCAACATGCCCCAGTCATTCTTCTTCGATGCATCATATTTTGCTTCAATTACACCTTTCTGCATCGGTTTCAAAACCTCCGGAACAAAACGAATTTCCATATGTCCGGGAACCCTTTGAAAGCCTAAACTGATCTCCTTGTCCGAAGTATTGATGACCTCAAGTCGGTAATCCTTCTTGCCGCTGTTGTCCACAGTACCAAAAGCAAGATGGTTTGCCTTGAGACGGAGCCCTCCCATACTGTACCTGTATTCATCCTCTATGGTTCTTGGCTTCGGGGTTACCTCTCCTTTAATGGTAAGCCTGATCGCTCCCTGATCCGAGTTGGAATCGACATAAAGGTATTTCGAAAAAGTGCCTGGTCGACCAGCCGGATTATAGGTCGCGGCAACATAACCGTTACCTCCCGGTGGGACAGGTTCTCTGGTCCAGTTGGGAGCTGTGCATCCACATGTTGCCCTTACATTTTGTATAATCAGGGGTGTACCGCCCGTGTTTACAAACTTAAAATTATAGGTGGAGGTTCCCTCCTCCTCCTTCATGTTTCCAAAATCATGCGTCTGCTTTTCAAATGAAATATATGGTGCTTTCGTCTGTGAAATTCCTGAAAATGCAATGGACATGACCAGTAATCCCGTTAAAAACCTTTTCATGAAAAATCGCTTTTTAAATGTAATAATGTGAAAAATCTCTAAAAATAACATTGCAATCTGCAACCTTAATTCAATCTTTAACAATCGGTACAAATTTAACACTTATCTGATGAAAAAGGTTGCATTTAACCCAATTTCTTTTTTTATTCAAAAATCAGACCAATCGCATGAACTCCATTGTCGTGAATAATGTTTAATTTTAACGCTAATAGGAAAAGAGTGGTGTATTTGGAGAAATTTTTAAAATATATTTTGGCAGTCCTGTTTACTTTAACCGGCATCAGCACATCCAGCGCTCAATTCTACAATGGGATGCAGATGACCTTCGGAAAGAACCGGGTGCAATACAGTGATAACTACTGGAAATTCTACAGGTTCGAGCGTTTCGATGTCTATTCCTATGAAGAGGGCACTGACCTTTCACTGTATGTTGCCGGCTTTGTTGAAAAGGAACTTCCGGTTATCGAACGCTTCTTTGATTATGATATCGAGCAACGGTTAATCTTCATATGCTACAATAAAATGTCAGACTTCAGACAAAGCAACATCGGACTCTCTGCTGAAGAGGAGGATTACAATACCGGTGGAACGACCCAGATTATACAGAACAAGGTAGCACTCTTTTTTCAAGGGGATCATGTTGAATTTGAACGACAAATCAGGGCTGCCATTGCAGAGGTTTTAATCAATGAGTTTATGTACGGAAACAACATGCTTTCCAATGTAGCCAATTCAACAACCATCAATTTGCCAGACTGGTATATTAATGGACTGATCTCGTTTGTCTCAAATCCGTGGGATTATGAAATTGAAAATAGGGTGAAAGATGGAATCATTTCAGGAAAATTCGATAAGCTAATCACACTCACTGACGATGATGCAGTATATGCCGGTCACTCGCTGTGGAAATACATTGGCGATCTGTACGGCGCATCCATCATTCCGAGTATCCTGTATATGACCAAGGTAAACAAAAGTGCCGGCGATGGATTTCTCTATGTGCTGGGACAAAAACTAAAGGAAATATCTGCTGACTGGTCGTCCTACTACCTGGGTATGTACATGAGCACTGATGAAAAAGGGGAATCCCCGAATAAACAATATAGCCTGATAAAACCTAAAAGAGAAACCCACATTCAGCGTCCAAAGATTAGTATGGATGGTAAATATCTCTCCTATGTTACCAATCAAAAAGGGAAATTTAAGTTGTGGATTTATAACACCCAAACCGGGGATAAAAACAGGGTATACCGCCACGGTCAGAAACTCGACCAGGAGATTGATTTTTCCTATCCCGTAACTGCGTGGCATCCATCAAATGAAATACTCGGATTCATTACAGAAGAGGAGGGCATTCTGTTGCTTAACTATTACAATCTTACAACAGACGAATTAACTACCAGAACACTCTTTTTCTTTGAAAAAGTCCTTGACATGGATTTCTCGCCCGATCGTAGAAAGCTTGCCTTTTCAGCTGTATTTAACGGACAGACGGATATCTATGTATACGACCTTGCGTCTGCAACAAGCGAACGTGTTACCAATGATCTCGCCGATGATTTTCATCCGCGGTTCATGAACGGTACGGACCAAATCTCCTTCACTTCCAACAGGAGATACGATACATTATATACACGGGACAATGAACCTCCTAACAACACAACAACCGCATCATCCATTTATATATACGATTATAAAACAAAAAGTCCGGTTCTGAGAAAAATCTCTGAAGGAGATTATATCAACCACATGAAACCGGAATATATGGGAAATGACAGGTTTATATACCTTAGCGATAAAAATGGTATCTATAACCAATATTTCGCAGAATACGACAGCACCATAGCTTTTATCGATACCACCATTCATTACCGCTATTTCGCCAATAGCTATCCCATAACAAATTACAACCGGAACATTATTGATATGGATATAAATCCATCAACGTATGATATTAGCAAAGTAATCTATCATAACGGAAAATATAACCTCTACAAATCTACAGTGGATCTTTCCAAACAGTTTGGTGAAAAACTGGAAAATACGGAGTACCGAAATCGCCATGTTGAACGGCTGAAACAAGAAGATTCGCTTCATCACATTGAACAGAAAGTAATCTCCCTGAATGATATAGCAGACAACAGACTGATCATAGATAAAGATACCATTCAGCTGGAGGAATTCAAGATCAACATTAACAATTACATTTTTGAAAGAGAAAAGGTAAAATTCTACAACGAACAACTTATTGATCAAGGTATTGCGCTTGTACTGGATGATGTGGCTGAAAAGGAAAATGTATATATTGATTACCGCACCACCTTTTATCCGGATCAACTGGTCAACCAAATCGACTACAGCTTTCTCAATGATTCCTATCAGCCCTTTACCGGTAGTGCCTTCTATTTCAACCCCGGTTTCAACCTGCTTTTCAAAGTAGGCGCCAACGATCTATTTGAAGATTACAGGCTTGTGGGCGGAGTGAGGTTTTCATCCGACTTCAATAGCAACGAGTACTTATTAAGCTTTGAAGACCTCAGTAAGAGACTCGATCAGCAGGTCATTTTCCACCGGCAAGCTATCAGTAACCAATCCGACAATTCACTTATCAAAACATATTCCCACCAGCTTCTTGGCTCAGTAAAATATCCTTTTAACCAGGTACTTGCCCTGAAAGGTACAGCCTCTTTCAGGCACGACAACTCAATTTTCCTCTCCACAGATATCTCAAATCTGGCTGAAGAAAATCTCCTGAAGGTATGGGGAGGCGTTAAACTCGAACTAATATTCGACAATATCCGTAACCTGGGAATTAATCTTAACGAGGGAACGCGTTTCAAACTTTTCGGGGAAGCATACCGGCAAGTCAACGCGAAGGAGTCGGATCTGTATGTGCTCGGAGGGGATTTCAGGCATTATATCAGAATTCACCGGTCCTTAATCTGGGCCAACAGGTTTGCAGCCAGTACCTCCTTCGGCCGTAGTCCGCTCATCTATTACCTCGGAGGCGTAGATAACTGGACCAACCTTTTGCAACTCAGAATGCCCACCTTCGATCAGTCGGTGGATATAGATTACACCAGGAACTATTCATACCAGGCCATTGCAACCAACTTGAGGGGCTTCTCCCAGAATATTAGGAACGGTAGTAATTTTACGCTGATCAACTCGGAGATTCGCTGGCCAATATTCAGGTATTTTGCCAACCACCCGCTTGGATCAGCATTTTTCAACAATTTTCAGGTCGTCGGATTCGGAGACATCGGGTCTGCCTGGACAGGCCTCCACCCCTATACAGGAAAAAACGCTTGGGACACAGAAGTAATACCCAATAACCCGGAACCCGGAACTCCCGTCGTGGTAACAATCAATTCGAACCGATCTCCAATTGTCGGAGGTTTTGGGGCAGGCATTAGAACACAACTTTTTGGATATTTTGTAAGACTCGACTGGGCTTGGGGTGTGGAAAACAGGGAGGTCCAGCCTCGCGTATTCTATTTATCTTTAAGCCTCGATTTTTGATTATGATGAATATAAAAGAGCTTATACACAGAAAGACCGACCAATACCTGGATGAGGTCACCCATATCCGCAGACATCTTCACAGGAACCCTGAACTTTCATTCGAGGAGAGAAAAACTTCACGGTATATCAGAGATCTGCTCGACCAATGGAATGTTTCTTATACTTACCCTTTCGCTGAAAATGGAATCCTCGCCTCTATTGAAGGTGCAGATAACAATGGACCGGTGATCGCACTCCGGTCCGATATGGATGGACTCCCTATTCAAGAGGAGACTAATCTCGACTTTGCATCTGTAAACGAAGGAGTGATGCATGCATGTGGACATGATATCCACATGGCAAGCCTGTTGGGGGCCATCCGGATATTGAATGAAATGAAAGATCACATCAATGGCAGGGTGCTCTTCATATTTCAACCGGGTGAGGAGAAACTGCCTGGCGGTGCAAAGCTGATGCTCGACGAGGGAGTGTTTGACAAGTTCAAACCAGACATGATCATTGCACAACATGTGCTCCCTGAAATGGAGGCCGGCAAGGTGGGGTTCAGAAAAGGAGCCTATATGGCCTCCAGCGATGAGATTTATATTTCAGTTAAAGGAAAAGGTGGCCATGCTGCCCTGCCGGAAAATATAAATGATCCGGTATTGATGACCTCACATATACTTATCTCCCTGCAGCAGGAGATTAACAGGAGATCACCCAAAGGGATTCCAACAGTTCTCTCTTTTGGTAAGGTAAATGCCAATGGTGCAATGAACGTAATCCCTGACGAAGTAAAACTCGAGGGTACCTTTCGGACAATGAATGAAGTATGGAGAAATAAGGCACATGGATTGATAAGGCAAATCTCAGAGGGAATTGCAAGCAGCATGGGTGGATCTGTGAAACTAGAGATAAGACCGGGATATCCGGCACTCTATAACGATCCCAATCTAACACAACGTTCCAGGGATCTTGCATCCGAACTGCTCGGGAACGACCATGTAACTGATATGGATATCAGGATGACTGCTGAGGACTTCGCCTGGTTTTCACTCCAATACCCGGCCATGATGTTCAGACTGGGGATCAGATCCCCTGAAACAGAAGAAGTGCAATCGCTACATAGCAGCCGTTTTATTGCCGATGAGCGGTCACTCAAAACAGGTGTGTCAATTCTTGCCTGGCTAACAATAAACCTTCTTCAACCTTGAAAACAAATGCCTTACAGCTATTATTTTAGAACTATTATAAATAATGAATATTAAACTGAACAAATTATAGATTTACTAAAAATGACTGTATTTTTGTACAAGTTATCAATGTATTAAAATTTTATAAATATGGCTTATATAATAAGTGACGATTGTACTGCCTGCGGCAGTTGTATTGATGAATGCCCGGTTGAAGCAATCAGTGAAGGTGATATTTATGTGATTGATCCTGAACTCTGTACCGACTGCGGTGCATGTGCCGATGTCTGCCCGGTTGAAGCAATTTCTCCAGAATAGTAGATCGGTTTGCTAGAAAAAGGCCATTTGTACACGTACAAATGGCCTTTTTTAATACCTTACAAACAATAATACTACGCTTTGGTCTCTGCACCTGCCGGCCCTTTGTATTCTGCCTTTCCAAGTCCCAGTATTGGAACAAATATCGGTCCCAGCAAGATCAATCCAATTGTGAATCCTACATCCTTTCCATAACTTAATGACAACAAATTTACTACCCACACACCAATTACAATGTTTACTAACGGAATAAGCATTAACAGAACAAACCACCAGGGCTTACCTACGATTTCAAGTAAAACAATGATGTTGTAAATAGGAATCAGAATCGCCCATCCGGGTTTACCTGCTTTTGTAAAAATCTTCCAATAACTCACCAGCATTAATACAATGAGCGCCAGATAAAAAATAACCAATACTACTTCCATAATAAAAATATTTAGGTTTATAATAAAAAAACAAAATTTGCCTGTAAATAGTGTCCGACTCTATTAACACAATCTAAATGATGTCATAGAGAACCGTTATAACTATTTTCCAAAGCAAATTATGAAATATTATTCAATAAACAAATAGCAATACAATTTTCTCTGCATAATTGATAGAAGATTAAAACAGGCTAATTCCGTCTGTTAAAGGAGTGCTCACTTCCTGGGATGATACCTCGCTCCCCTGAGAATTTTTTGATAATCGCGCTCTGAAACGATCCCGGCAACAGACAATCCAGGACTTCTTCGTGCATACTCCCGTACGATCTGCCAGCCCAGCCAGACAGCTGCCCTTCCCGGTGACTCTCTCGGAAAATAATAGGTGGTGGGGGCCTCCTCAGTTAGCTTGCGTATCTCTAATGGATCCGTAGAAAACAAAAGCTTGTGCTCTACCAGGAAGGTCCACATCTGATGTTCATTGCTGCGGCAGAATTTCATCTGATCCTGAGAGAATCCAATCTTCATATGATCTGGCATACCAGGCAGCAGTGCATCTGTAAAATACAACATCAATCCATGGTATATCATTCTGTTTATTACATTATCAATAGAATCGTTATATGGAAACCGGGAAGTTCCCCAAACAAAGGCAACATCGGAGGGAATTTTTTCAGGATACATATTGTATTGCAAATACTTTGGGGTGCCTAGCATATCGTAGTATCTGCATTCACGCCCCAGATACTGATCCAGACCGACGCCAATATAATCCCCAACAGTGAACAGCCTATGATTGAATCGGCTAACGTATCCGATCACCTCAGGAACTTCAGAATCAGGAAAGTGATAGAGATATCGTTTAAAACCTTCAGTCAACAGGCGATTTATTACATCCATATCATCAAATACCTCCTGCGTGTATTCATATACATGGCGGTTATCGGGATCATTGACAAACATAGAGAGGTAGGAGCCATAATTCTTGTGTGAAGCCGGACCAATGTTAATCACATTAACATTGAATACATCAAAAAAATCACCATATCGATCATAAAACAAAGACACGGCCTGATCGATGGTGTCCAAATCCAACGTAAACAAAGCTTTGTCAAATCTTTGAACCTCAACTTCCAGGTCGATTCCTGAAATATCTGCCTTTAATGTATCACTTTTACATCCGGTAAATGTTACTAACAATAGCAAGTTAATAATGGAAGACCAAAAGGTACGCATAATAATCAGAGTTATTTTAACTTTGCTGTAAAGGACAAAAATAGTAAAAACATTGGCTCAATTTAAAAACGACAATATGACAAGATTAATATTGGCACTGGCATTTTTTACTGTACTGGGAAATCTAAACGCCCAGGGACTTGAGATAAGTGTGTATACGGGACCGCAACTGGCATGGATTACTTCAGATGAAGAGTGGGTGTCCGCTAATGGTTCACTGATCAACTTCAATTCTGGCATTGAATTTGATATCTTCTTTATGCCAAACTATGCTTTAACACTGGCTGTTGAAATAAATAACCAGGGAGGAAAATTCTTTTACTCAGACACAACCCGGTTTCAACAGACACCATCCGATCTGCTAATCCCGGGTGGGTCACACCTTAAACATAACCTGCAATATATCGGGGCACCGATTGGACTTAAACTAAAAACAGCTGAGCTTGGTTATACCACATTCTATTTCCATGGTGGGTTCAATCCGCTTTTCAACCTGAAAGCTGTTACCTCTTCCGAACAGTTGTCCCTTATGCGTGATAATATTAAACCGGATATCAACACATTCAGCCTGAACTTTTTTGTATCAGCCGGTATTGAATACAGGCTGGCAGGTAATACCGCGCTTATGGCCGGACTGAAATGGTCGTCAGGTTTCAGTGATGTAACGAAAAACGACATGGCAAATAACAACCTAAAAAGTGTCGGACTACATCTGGGAATACTCTTTTAATTGATAAGACATGAATATTGCTCTCGCACAGCTTAATTATATTGTTGGGGATATCGAAAGAAACAGGGAGATGATCCTTCAGGTTATTCATCGTGCCGGAGAAGAGAACACTGATCTTGTTGTTTTTTCGGAACTGGCCATCTGCGGGTACCCGCCACTGGACCTGCTGGAGAAAAGATCATTTGTGGAAGCATGCATCAGTGCCATTGAGGATCTGGCCAGTCGTATACCTGCCGGTACTGGAGCAATTGTTGGCGGACCTGAATTCAACAATAATGAAGAGGGAAAACTTCTGTTCAATAGTGCCTGGTTTCTGCATAACGGGCATATTGAGCAGGTATTCAGAAAATCTCTCCTACCAACATATGATATTTTTGATGAATATAGGTACTTCGAACCCAGCCGTGAATTTAACATCCTTAATTTTAATGGAAGAAAAGTCGCTGTTACTATTTGTGAGGACCTGTGGGATGACCAGCCCATGGAGAACAGATTCTCCAGGAGCAGGTTATATACACGCCATCCACTTGAAGAGATGATGAATTATGAGCCAGATTGTGTCATAAATATCGCTGCTTCACCCTTTTCCTCTAAAAGGATGGAGATGAAAAGAAATATTTTTACCAATAAAGCCAAAAAACACAATATACCCGTATTCATGGTTAATCAGGTTGGCGCAAATACTGAGCTCATATTTGAAGGCGGCTCCCTGGTAGCTTCACCCAACGGCTCTCTGTTCCACCAGCTATCGTACTTTGAAGAAGATTATTTCAAAGCGGAGCTTGAGGAGGTCATTGATTACCAGGGGGAGGAGAGTGAGCATACATCTAACAGAATCGGAATGATCTATGAAGGACTTGCACTTGGAGTCAACGACTATTTCAGAAAGTCAGGCTTCTCCAAAGCAACACTTGGGCTGTCGGGCGGTATCGACTCAGCAGTTACGCTGGCGATTGCTGTTAAAGCTCTGGGCAGCGAAAATCTGCAAGTCCTGCTTATGCCATCACAATACTCATCAGACCACAGCGTCTCTGATTCAGTTGAGATGGCTGAAATACTCGGTGTTAAGTATGACATCATTTCGATTAATGAGTTGTTTGACCAGTTCAGGAATATACTGCAACCGGTTTTTGGAAACAATCCTGAAAATGTCGCTGAGGAGAACATTCAGTCCCGGATTAGAGCAATCCTGCTCATGGCACTATCCAATAAACATGGTCATATACTGCTCAACACAAGCAACAAGAGCGAGATGGCTGTCGGCTACGGAACCCTTTACGGGGATATGGCCGGCGGATTATCCGTGCTGGGCGACGTGTATAAAAAGGATGTCTATGCTCTCGCACGACACATCAACAGAGAAGGAGTGATCATCCCCCGAAATATAATCAACAAACTTCCGTCCGCCGAACTCAAACCGGACCAGAAAGACGCTGATTCTCTTCCGGAGTATGAAATCCTTGATGAGATCCTTGAACTATATATTGAAAAACAGCTTTCAGCAGAACAGATCACAGCAGAAGGTTTTGAAAAACCATTAACAGAGAAGATCATCAGAATGGTTAATATGAATGAATATAAACGTTATCAAACACCACCTATATTAAGGATTTCATCAAAAGCTTTCGGTGTAGGTAGAAGAATCCCCATTGTTGGTCGATATTAAAAAGTCGATTTCTTTGGTTTTTTAGGAGAGAATAGATAAAAAATATCTATTTTCGCATGTTACTCAACACAAAATACTTATAAGGGTATGCAGGAGAAGAGTTATAATGCTGATAACTGCATTGATAATCCAAAATCGGTTTTTACAGTGCTTACTCCAAAGGAAAAGGAGTTTCTGAAACAGAACTATACATGTGCCTTTTACAAGAAGGGGGAGATCATTTTCAAAGAGGGTGATAAGCCCATCGGACTGATGAGTCTTTCAGAAGGTAAAGTGAAAATTTTCAAGGAAGGAGTGGGTGGCCGGGAACAGATTGTACGTATGGCAAAACCGGTTGGCTTTATAGGTTACCGCGCACTGTTCGCTGAAGAGAATCACACTGCTACCGGAGTGGCCATTGAAGATTCCGTGGCCTGTATCATTAACAAGGATAGCCTCTACAAAGTAATGCGCAGCAATCCGGAACTGGCCATCAGTATCGTAAAATCCTTTGCTACTGAACTTGGATTTTCAAATCAGCGCACTGTTACACTCACACAAAAACATATCCGGGGCCGGCTTGCCGAATCACTGATTTTTCTGAAAGATACTTACGGGAACGAGGATGACGAAAAAACCATCAAGATCTATCTTTCCAGGGAAGATGTTGCCAATTTATCGAATATGACAACCTCCAATGCTATTCGCACCCTCTCCTCTTTCGCCCAGGAAGGTATTATTTCCATTGACGGACGCAAAATTAAGATCCTGGATTTGCAGAAGCTGGAAAGGATCAGTGACCTTGGATAGGCCTCACAACTGTCTCTTCAAAGAAAAGACGGGATGAAATATCTTGCTTACATTATTGTCTCTGCGAACCTGCGTCTACTCGCAATCCTTCCCCGTCCGCTTTTATACCAAATAGCGAACCTCGTCAGTTTTACACTTAACCATCTTGCCAGCTACAGAAAGAGGATAATAACCGAAAATCTGAAGAATGCTTTTCCGGAAGAACCTGATTCGAAGATTCAATCAATTCGGAAAAAATTCTACCGTCACCTGGCAGATTTGATCATTGAAACAGCTATGATCCAGTATTACTCCCGGGCAAAGTTGATGAAGATGTTCGTCTTCGTTAATCCGGAACTGTTGGAAAAGTATTACAATGAAGGCAGGCATGTGATTGTGATGGGGGGGCATTACAATAACTGGGAATGGTCATCTCCATTTTCCATTACATTCAAACACCAGGTAATCGGAGTTTATAAACCCCTTCACAATAGCTATTTTGACAAAGCATACAGGAGAACCCGATCCCGTTTTGGGGCCGATATCGTACCAATGGGGGGTATCGTGAAAAAGCTGTTCGAATACAGCAATATAAAAATCCCTACAATTACAGGTATGGTAGGAGATCAGCGCCCAGCAAAGAAGCAGATACAATATTGGACCGATTTTCTAAACCAGAAGACTGCAATGTATACGGGCAGTGAAAAATTAGCCAAAAAATTTGATGCCGTTGTTGTGTTTATTCATGTAGGCAAAGTGAGAAGAGGTACATACACTGCAACCCTGAAATTGATTACGGAAAACCCATCTGATGCAGCCCCCAATGAGATCACTGAAAAATATACCAGGCTACTCGAAAATATGATTCTTGAAGAACCGGCGCACTGGCTCTGGAGCCACCGCAGGTGGAAGTTCACCTATGAGCAATGGTTGAAGATGAATCCCTCTGCTTTCTCCACAGATCCCTTAGTTTAAGGTACTTTAATCTTACCTCGCGTGCAGCGAGTCTGCTGATGGTAAATCCTGCATAGCCTTCAAGAAAGCCCAATCTGATAATAAAATCATTCGTGAACCGCCAACTGGTATGTAAAATTCTTTTCGGCACATTGGTACGAACACCCCGATTAAAATAGGATTGTGCAAGGATAGAGGAGAATTTTTCAAGTTGTATTACATGTTCTTCAATAGAGTAATATGAATAATGCAAAAGATCCCCTCTCAAATACCTCCTTTTAGTTCCGGGATAAAGGATAAACTTATCATGCGGGTTCATTCCACCCCAATGGCCCTTTCTTGAGTCCCACAATCGCAACTTTCTGGATGGATACCAGGTAGTATGGCGAATCCATTTACCGCAATAATTGGTTAAACGGTTAAAATAGTATCCATCGTACTGCCAGTTATTCTTGACCCCAAGAATAGACTCCCTAAGCTGCTCAGACAATGCTTCATCAGCATCAAGTGATAAAATATGAGGATACCTGGCCTGAGTGATCGCCCAGTTTTTCTGATCAATATGACTGCGGAAAGTGTGTGGAATAAATCGAGCACCTTTCTGTACGCAAATCTCTTCAGTGCGATCGATTGAGTATGAATCGACCACAACGATGTCGTCCGCCACATCCATAACTGAATCAAGACATCTGCCTATATTCTTTTCTTCGTTGTATGTTATTACAACTACTGAGAGATTTATCTTCATCTATTCCCTTATATAAATCCGCTTCACCCGTTCCGGGATACTCGTTAATACCTCATATACTATTGTATCCAGCCGGTCGGCCATTGCTGAAACCGGGCAACTCATTCCAAATAACTCAACATTATCACCAACAGTTGCATCTGTATCTGTAATATCCAGCATGGTCATATCCATGCAAATATTGCCAATAGTAGGAACAAAAGTACCATTAAGGTAGAAAGCATAATTCCCGTTACCCAGTTGCCTGTTGATCCCATCTGCATAACCAACCGGTATGGTGGCAATCCTTGAACGGCGCTTAACAATGCCACTTCTTCCATACCCAACTGCATCACCAGGTTCAATCTCCCTGATCTGTGAAATAATGGTTTTAAAAGTGCTCGCCGGCTCCAATTTATTACTAAATCCCTGTCCATATAATCCGATTCCAATTCTTACCATATCAAGTTGGAGGTCCGGAAAACGCTCAATACCTGCAGAGTTGAGCGCATGTAGCATAAAATCACCCCCGATAACAGCTTCGATTGGTCGGGCCATTCGATTTAAATCTGCCACTTGCTGACGGGTGAACCGATCAAGCGAAAGATTATCGCTTCCTGCGAGGTGGGTGAAAAGACTCTTTACCTGTATATCCTTGACATTAAGATTGTCGCATAACCATTCAATATCCCTTTCTTCAAACCCCAGTCGATGCATCCCTGTGTCCATCTTAATATGTACGGGCTGTTCTGACAACCCCATGTAACGGCACTCCTTTATATACCGCTCCAGCCCTTCCCTGCTAAATATCTCAGGCTCAAGTTGGTTTTCCAGCAACTTCCTGTAATCGTCCAGGTCTGTATTCATTACCATAACAGGCAGATGAACTCCCGACTTTCGTAGCCTGACACCTTCATCGGGGAATGCCACAGCCAGGTAATCAATATTTTCATGCTGCAGGAACTCCGCGACCTCATGAGCACCCGCCCCGTAAGAAGCCGCTTTGACCATGACCATCACCTTCGTAGAAGGCTCCAGAAGGGACCTGAAATAATTCAAGTTGTGAACCATATTACTGATATTGATCTCAAGCACAGTCTTGTGATACTGAAGCTGAAGCGCCTTGGTGATGTCTTCAAAATGAAATCTCCTGGCTCCCTTTATAAGAACTGCGGAACCTTCAATTTCCCGGGTATCAAAATCACGTAAAAATGATTCCGTATCCCTAAAAAAGCACGTTCCCGTGGGAAAGAGATTCTGCTGACCAGTAATATTCTCACCGATACCATAGATCTGATGTACGCTTTTGAATTTCAGCATGGCAGCAACCTCGGTATAAAGATCTTCATCCTTCATGCCGCTCTGGAAAAGGTCCGACAGGATGACAATCTTTTTTTTATGTCTGTGCTGCTGCATCAATATGTCGAGCGCAACCCCCAGGCCAGTGAGATCAGAATTATAGACATCGTTGACAAGGGTTGAATCGTGAATTCCCTTGAGTGTTTCAAGTCGCATCTCAACAAGTTCAATCTTCTGTAGCAATTGATCGATACGAGAAAACCCAACCCCCAATTCTGCGAGCAGGACCATCGAATGAATCATGTTCTCGACAGAGGCATCGTCGGAAAAGGGTAACAAAAACTGGTATTGTTGCCCACCGGTAGTAAGTTTCAGATCACTTTTCCCATCGGCCGATCTGGAAACAGAGCAGGCATAAACGGCATTACCTGACAAAGACCAGCTTACTTTCTCAACATTCATACCTTGCAAAAATAGCTCAATGCCCTTTCCGTCAACTTCAGTATCCGCTCTGTATATCAGTTTTTTGCATTTACGAAACAGTTGCAACTTCTCAGTCAGCTTTTCACTATCTGATCTGAAATTTTCACGGTGTGCCGGTCCGATATTCGTGAGAATTCCAATAGTGGGAGCGATGATTCGTTCTAATCTCCCCATCTCGCCCGGCAAAGATATTCCAGCTTCAATTACAGCAACATTGTACCTCCCGGATAATTGCCAGAGTGACAAAGGTACTCCCAATTGAGAATTATAGCTACGGGGACTCCTTACTACCTCTGTCTCGTACTGAAGCATCTGGGATATCCACTCCTTCACGATTGTCTTGCCGTTGCTTCCGGTAATGGCAACAACTGAACCTGCAAACGATTTTCGTCGTTCACCAGCCAATTTTTGCAGGGCTGCAAGGGTATCTTCAACTATACAAAATGAAGCTGCATTGAGGCCTTTATAGTCAGGCTCCCTGTCCGTGAGAAAAGAACGAATTCCTCGCTTATAGAGCTCTGGTATATAGTCGTTTCCATCGTGACGTTCACCACGAATGGCAATGAACATAACATATTCTATGCCAGGCAGCGATCTGCTGTCAGTAGCGAGATGCCTGACCTTGCGATCCGGATCACCTGTAACAGTTCCATCCGTAATAATACCGATCTCTTGAAATGTCAGAACATCACTGTACATCTTACTTACTTTTTCTATTGTTTTCCATTTCAGCATGAAAACACTTTCTGCAAAGCGGTTCATACACATTTGTTTCGCCAAGTACTACCAGCTTTTCATCTTCGGATATTCTGTGGGAATGGTTGGCCAGACTGCCACACCTGACACAGATGGCATGCACTTTTGTTACATACTCAGCGATTGCAAGCAGGGAAGGTATCGGACCAAATGGCTTTCCCCTGAAATCCATGTCCAACCCTGCGACAATAACGCGTAACCCTTTGTTTGCAAGCTTATTACAAACTTCTACCAGCCCTTCATCAAAAAATTGTGCTTCATCTACCGCAACCACATCCACATCGCCTGAAAGCAAGAGGATATTCTGGGCCGAATCAACAGGAGTTGATCTGATGCTATTCTCATCATGGGATACAACCTCTTCTAATGAATATCGCACATCAATTTTAGGCTTAAATATTTCTACCCGCAATCTGGCAAATTCTGCTCTCCTCAGCCTGCGAATGAGCTCCTCAGTCTTCCCCGAGAACATAGATCCACAGATCACCTCTACCCATCCTTCTTTGTTCGAATCCTTAATGGTATCTTCAAGAAACATACCTAAAAAATCTTAATAACTCTTCCATATTTTCAATGGTTATTATTGTAACTTTGTCATCAGATAAACAGGTAATATTATCTAATAATACCTGTTTACCAAAATGATACCAGCAATGTACCACTAATTAGAAGATGCGTAAACTGATCCTGTAATTATGGAAATTAAACATACCATTGAAATATTGACTAAAGATATACAAGATATAGAAAATCTTGTCCGAAACCTGAATAATTATCCAACACCGCCTATAATCGAGATCGACATGGCAATGTCGAAGCTTCGGAATGTATATGAACTGCTGACGATGATCTCCTCCGATATGAAAGCAGATATGGAAACCAACGTGGCTAACGGAAAAATAGGAGAAGAACTTGCTCCGCCAACCGAAGAACACCACATCCCCGTTGAAGAAACACGGCATGAAAAAGATGGGGAAGAACAAGCTGCAGCGAAAGATCTGGCAAGTAAAGATGCATCGTCGAAGCTTGATGAAGAAGAACTGGCAAGAAAGGAGGCATCGTTGAAGCTTGATGAAGAAGAACTGGCAAGAAAGGAGGCATCGTTACATCTTGCTAAAGAAGAGATAGCAAGAAAAGAGGCTTCTATTAAACTTGCTGAAGAGGAACAGGCAAGAAAAGCTTCCATTGTCGCAGAGAAATTTTCTGCCAGCAAAAGTATCAATGAGAAAATATCTCCGGAAAGTAACAGAAATATATCTTCGAAGCTTACTGGTGAGCCCATCGACTCAGTAAAAAGAAATATCGGGATCAACGACCGGTTCCTTATCATCCGGGAGTTGTTGAATGGGGATAATGAAGGATATAATCAACTTGTTCAGCAACTGGATGCATGCAAGAGCTTTGACCAGGCTCATGAACTGATCGAAGCAAACTTTCCCGATAAAATGGATCATGAAGGCGTGGATATTCTTGTAAAATTATCGCGTAGAAAATTTTTAAGCAGAAATGCCTAAGTTATATCTGATACCAACACCTATTGGAAACCTCGAAGATATTACCCTCAGGGCATGCCGGATTCTCGGAGAGGTCGATCTGATCCTGGCAGAGGATACGCGAAAAACCAAAATCCTTCTTAATCACCTTGGGATTAGCAAACCAATCCGATCTTATCATAAATTCAACGAGCATAAAACATTAAAAAGCATTGTCAATCAGATTGGCGAAGGAACGTCTGTTGGACTAGTCACCGACGCCGGAACGCCGGGCATCTCCGATCCGGGTTTTTTGCTGATTAGGGAGTGTATAAAAAATGAAATCATGGTTGAGTGTCTTCCGGGAGCAACTGCTTTTATCCCCGCACTCGTTAATTCAGGACTTCCTTCAGAAAGGTTCGTTTTCGAAGGTTTTCTCCCGGCCAAAAAAGGGCGCAATAAAAGGCTGACAGCACTGCATGATGAATCCAGAACCATGGTATTCTATGAATCACCTTACCGGCTGCTAAAAACACTTGATGAGTTCAAGCACCACTTCGGCGATGACAGGCAAACTTCGGTATCACGCGAGCTGACCAAAATTCATGAAGAGACCGTTAGAGGCACAATCGCTGAACTTATCTACTACTACTCGGATCACACTGTAAAAGGAGAATTCGTAATTGTTTTAGCCGGGAAACCGACCTGATTTCAAGCAGAAAAACCTGGTTGGTAATAAAGTACCCTGACATCCCTTTTTGTTCGTTTTCGGACACCAACAATACGATTTCGTTCGATTTCAAAAACACAATGAAATCATATTTTTTATTGTATCTCTTTGTCTATCAATTTTTTGAACATTTTGGCATGCTTTATGTTCTAATGATGTCAAACGCTAAAAAAAGAAAAAATGAAACCAATGATCGAAACAAAAGGAATGCGCAAGGGATCAATCGCAATGGTATTTTTGACAATGATAATGGTATCAGGCTATGGTCAGGGACTTCTATTGGAAGGGGCAGCAAAACTATTCAACTCTATAAGGTACTCTGAAAATGTTCCTGAATATGTAATATTACACACCAATTACCTGCCTGCAATTGAGAAAAAGGGAGCTGGTTTTAGCTTAAATACCCTTGTTAACTTCTCTGAAATAGCCAACAAGGAGCTACTGGAAGTAACAAACTACAATGAAGAGTTCTACCCAAATATAATAGCAAGCTTCACTGTCAGCGGCCTGGATGTGGCATATGAAAAAGAGATTGTAACAGAATCCTGGATGACAAAACCATTCAGCAACGAACTGGAAGAGAGTCAGGCTATTGAGCCATGGATGACCAATGGATTTTATAAAGAACTCGAACCAAATATTGAAGTCGAGGATTGGATGATCATCCCGGTATACGATGCTATTGAAGAATCACTGGAGGTTGAGGAGTGGATGACCCAGCCTCTGATTTAAGAAGAGCAGAACCAATCACTTTATCAATCGCATATAAAAAGTTGTTAAAAAGGCACATCTCCGTTTTGATTCAACAGATCCGAGTTATTGTCTGAGTCCTTGTTGATTCTGGACTGGAAGGTGGCAGTCGGATTGCCATTCTCATCCTCAAATACATCTACAGTCTCCTCCAGGTTTGAGAATTTAGCAAATTCCTTCTGGAATTTTAGCTGGACATCACCGATCGGACCATTCCTGTGCTTTGCGACAATGATTTCTGCAATTCCCTTTAATGAGTTTCCTTCCTCATCGGTATCCAGGCCATAATATTCAGGCCGGTGTATAAACAGCACAAGGTCAGCATCCTGCTCAATCGCACCCGATTCCCGCAGGTCCGAAAGCTGGGGTCGTTTGTTCCCCGACCTCATTTCAACACTTCTGTTAAGCTGCGACAAAGCGATAATGGGTACATTCAACTCCTTCGCAATACTCTTAAGCGATCGACTGATTGTGCTGACCTCCTGCTCCCTGCTCCCGTTGCCATGCCCCTGTCCTGCTGTCATCAGCTGCAGGTAATCAATCACTATAACCTGTACGTCATATTTCTGTTTTAACCGTCGGCACTTGGCCCTCAGCTCAAAAATAGAGATCGCGGGTGTGTCATCAATGTAAATAGGAGCCTGTTCAAGGTTTTTGATCTTATATTCCAACTGTTCCCACTGGTAATTTTCCAAACGGCCATTTCTGATCTTGTCAGACGGAAGTTGCGTTTCTGCAACGATCAGCCTGTTTACAAGCTGTAGGGATGACATTTCCAGGGAGAAGAAAGCAATGGGGCGTTCATGCTCCACCCCTATATTTCTTGCCATTGAAAGAACAAAGGCTGTTTTACCCATGGAGGGTCTTGCCGCAATAATAACAAGATCGGAAGGCTGCCAGCCAGAGGTAAGCCTGTCGACCATAGAGTAACCCGAAGGTACGCCACTCAAACTGTCTTCACGCTTTCCTGCCTCTTCAATCTGATGAAGGGCATCCGCGATCAGCTTATTGATCTTTACCGTCTCCTTCTTGATATTCCCTTCTGCTATATTTAGTAATTCCCTTTCGGAAAAGTCGAGCAAATCATCCACATCAGTTGTTTCATCGTAGGACCTGGTCTGGATCTCGGATGAGACACGAATAAGCTCCCTCTGTATATATTTCTGTGCAACGATGCGTGCATGATATTCCAGGTGGGCGGCAGATCCTACCCTGCTGGTAAGCTGGGAGATATAGGTGGCGCCACCAACCTCCTCTAATTGTTCTCTCTTTCTTAATTCCTCGGTTATCGTTAATAGGTCAATTGGCTTCTCCCGGGTCGATAAATCGACCGCTGTCGTAAAGATTTTCTGGTGTGCTTCCTGGTAAAAACTCTCGGGAGTGAGAATATCAAGTACCGAAAGTATTGCATCCCTCTCAAGCATGATCGCACCCAGTACTGCACTTTCAAGATCAAGCGCCTGTGGGGGGATTTTTCCATGATCAGCTGCAATCAGATTTACTTTCTTGCCGGAGGAATTTTGTTTGTTTGCCATGAAATATTTTCTTTGAAAAACCAAAGGTATAAAAGAACATATGTCTCCTGCAAATAGCTATGTCAGAATTGTGAACAGCTGGCTTGAAGTTATCATTAACAATTGTTGAAAAACATCAAAGTCTCCCATAAATATTGCGGCAAAAGGGCACCATTATCTTACAAAACGATTCATTTTCGGTTTCCCGGATTGGGTTGTTTATTGTGCAATAGTTTCACTATTTTTGCATTAAAGCAGACAAAAAGTGATTCTATTTTCAAATGCAAAAATCAATATCGGATTACTCATTCTTGGGAAAAGAGCTGATGGATTTCATGATATTTCAACAGCACTAATTCCCATTCCGCTCAATGATATCATCGAATTAAACCTGGCTGACAAATCGGAGGAGGAGTTTTCCATGGAACAGTCGGGAATCATAATTCCCGGCAAATTAGAAGATAATCTCTGTTATAAAAGCTGGAACCTCTTTAGCAAAGCTGCCGGAGAAATAAAGGTTAAAATGCATCTTCATAAATGTATTCCGGTTGGGGCAGGATTGGGAGGAGGTTCATCCAATGCCGTAGCGGTATTGATTGGATTGAATAAATTAACAGGCAATAAGTTGAGCAGGCATGACATTCATCATATTGCTACTCAACTTGGAAGCGACTGCACATTCTTTATCGAAAACAAACCGGCGTTAGCAGAGGGACGAGGAGAGATTCTCTCCAACTCACCGGTCAGCCTGGAAGGTTTCCATATGCTCCTCTTAAACCCGGGGATATCAATTAATACAGCATGGGCCTACAAGAAGGTGAATCCAAATAAAAAAAGAGAACCGCTGCATACGCTTCTTTCAAAACCGATACAAACGTGGAAAACCACCGTTTCAAATGATTTTGAATCCATCGTTTTTAAAGCATATCCTGAAGTTGCAAGCCTAAAGGCTGAACTATATATGGCCGGCGCAATCTTTACTTCCATGTCGGGAAGCGGATCCACCGTATACGGTTTATTCGAGGAGGAGCCGGACCTTGATCCGGGACTCAAAAAACACCTGCTCTGGCAAGGCAGACTTTAATCCAAATCCAATTCGAAGATCACCTTCGACTTAGGCACATGGTCACCCTTTATCGCATTGATCCTGCGAACAAATCCTGCTCGTTCGGCAAAAACAGTATTCTTCATCTTCATCGCCTCAAGCATCATCAGTGGCTGTCCCACTTCAATGCGCTGGCCCTCTGATACATAAATCTTTGCAATCGTTCCGGGAATAAACGAGGTAATCTTGCTCTCATCCTTTGGGACATATGGTTTACGATCCAGGAATTTTTGGTTAAGCTCTGTTGTATATTTCCTGAATTCCACGACAAACTTATTGGTTACCGCGAGCGGCTTCTTCTCCCTCTTTTTTTCAATCCCTTTTTTTGTGTTTTGCATCATCTCTTTCACGGTTAAAATGGAGGTATTCCATGTTTCTTCTTCGGCATTCCAATCTCCTTGTTATCGCTAACCTCTAACGCATGCTTTAAAACACGTCGGGTCTCGGAAGGCTCAATCACTGAATCAATAAAACCTTTCGCTGCAGCAACATAGGGATTGGCAAATTTTTCAATATACTCTTCAACCTTTTCCTTCCTCACTTTATCAGGATCTTCTGCAGTGGATATCTCTTTTCTAAAGATAATATTAGCGGCTCCTTCCGGGCCCATTACTGCAACCTCAGCATCTGGCCATGCAAAGACAAAATCGGCCCTTAAATGCCTTGAGTTCATTGCGATATACCCTCCACCATAGGCTTTTCTCAAAATAACCGTTACCTTGGCTACCGTTGCTTCACTGTAAGCATACAATACCTTTGCACCATGCCGTATCACTCCAGCATGCTCCTGGTCCACGCCCGGCAGGTATCCCGGAAGATCCACGAGTGTTACAATAGGGATATTGAAAGCATCGCAATACCTGATAAACCTGGCCGATTTATCGGATGAATCAACATCCAGAACGCCAGCGAGCACTTTGGGTTGGTTGGCAACAAACCCAACCGTTTTGCCATCGATACGACCAAATCCAATCACGATATTGGCAGCCCAGTTCTCCTGGACTTCAAGAAATCCGGAGTCGTCACTAACAGCCCTGATAACATCCCTTACATCATATGGCAACGCCTTATCTGAGGGAACAATATCATTTATATTATATTCCTGCCGGGGCTCTTTAACCTCATGTTTGACCCTAACAGCACTATTCGACCAGGGAATATATTTGAGCAATGCCTTGATCTGATCAAAACACTCAGCTTCTGATTCAGCGAAAAAATGGGCGTTACCTGTCATCTCACTATGCACCCTCGCTCCACCAAGTTCCTCCATACTGATATCCTCTCCCAAAACTGTTTTGATCACTTCCGGACCAGTAATAAACATTTTTGAAATATTATCCACTACGAAAACAAAATCAGTCAGTGCTGGCGAGTATACAGCGCCTCCGGCACACGGACCAAGGATAACAGAAATCTGTGGTATGACGCCGCTGGCCAATGTATTCCTGAAGAAAATCTCCCCATATCCCGCCAGGGAACTCACCCCTTCCTGGATCCTTGCACCACCCGAATCATTAATACCAATCAGTGGCATTCGCATTTTCAGTGAATGATCCATGATCTTTGTGATTTTTCGAGCATGCATCGAGCCCAACGATCCCCCTGCTACCGTAAAATCCTGTGCAAAAATACAGACCGGTTTGCCGCCTGCAGTTCCCGTTCCGGTAACCACTCCGTCACCATGCAAAATTTTCTGATCCATTCCAAAATCGCGGGCATCATGCTCAACAAAAAGATCGTATTCATTAAAAGTTCCTTCATCAAGTATCTGCATAATCCTTTCCCGGGCAGTTAACTTACCCATCGCAACCTGTTTCTGAATTGCTTTTTCGCCTCCACCCAGTTGAATCTGCTCGCGACGCTTTTGCAGTTCACTCATTTTTTGTGTCGATGCCATAATTATTTATTTGGTTACTACTAATTTACATATTAAAATGCGTTTCGAAATTACGAAAAGCGATATACAATCTTAATAAAACTATGCCATGAAAGCTATTTTGGTGCCATTCTAAATAACCACAAGGCGACGAAAACGAACAGGATATTGGGAAGCCATACCGCCATTTCAGCTGACAGCAATCCGCCGATTGCAAACTGCGTTGAAAACTGGACAAACAATATATAGGTAAAGCTAATAATCACACCGATAGCGATCTGCAATCCTATTCCTCCTCTGATTTTTCTCGATGATACAGCAACACCAATAAACGTAAGGATAAATGTGGAGATGGGAAATGATATACGCTTGTGACGTTCGATCTGGAATGCCTTCACGTTGGTCTCTCCTTGCATTTTTTGTTGCTTGATAAAATCATCAAGCTCCCGGAGATTCATTGTTTCAACAATATTGAGCCGCTGCTTAAAATCTGAAGGTCGCATATTGAGGGTGGTATCTTTTGTCTGCCCGGAAGTGATGGTCTCCTTCATTCCGTCAATATCACGCTGATAATACCTCCGCAACGACCATTTGTTTGTTGCTGTATCCCAACGAACCTGATCGGCGATAAGTTTAGAAACCAGTCGATTATCTTCAAACCTCTCAATTGAAAAGTTGTACCCGACCTGGGAGATGGTACTATAATTCTCCATATAAATATAAATACCGGGTTCAATCTGCCGGTGATAATTCTTCGTTTGAAAACGCATGGGACGCTTGTGGATAAACTCCTCTTCAAAGTGCAGCCTGATTGAATTCGATTTCGGAATCACCTGGTCATTTAGATAAAAGGAGAGACTGGAAATAATTACAGCAGAGATCAAATAGGGTCGCAATAATCTCCTGAAACTCATACCACTGTTCAGAATGGCAATTATCTCCGTATTATATGCCATCCTGGAGGTAAAATAGATCACAGAGATGAAGGTGAACAGAGAACTGAATAACACAGCAAAGTAGGGTATGAAGTTGAGATAATATTCAAATACAATCCGTCGAAGTGTTGCACCGTTTTCGATAAAATCATCAATTTTTTCAGAGATATCAAAGACAACCGCAATGGAGAGGATCATCGATATAGCAAGAAAGAATGTCCCCAGGAATTTCCTGATGATATATACATCAATGATCTTAAGCCTGATCAGCTTTATAATCGCATACTTAATTCTTTCACCATTTTTGCCTTCCATGGCATAAACTCATCTTTCATGATTTGATTAAATGCTTCCCTGACCAGCCAAAGGTAAAATGCCAGGTTATGCATCGTTGCTATCTGGCCACCCAGAAGTTCGCCGGCCATGATTAAATGACGCAAATATGCTTTTGAATATTGCATATCAACGATAGAGTGTCCTGGCTCATCAATGGGAGAGAAATCTTTCATCCACTTCCTGTTCCTTATATTAATAATTCCATTGCTGGTGAACAGCATACCATTCCTTCCATTACGCGTAGGCATGACACAATCGAACATGTCCACACCCCGCTCAATGGATTCCAGTATATTCACCGGTGTACCCACCCCCATCAGGTAGCGTGGTTTGTCAGCGGGCAATATCACGTTCACCACCTCAATCATATTGTACATGTCCTCCACCGGCTCTCCCACGGATAACCCCCCGATCGCGTTTCCTTCAGCACCGAGCAAAGCAATTTTTTCAGCTGATATTTTTCTTAATTCCGGGAAGATACTGCCCTGTACAATGGGAAAAAAGGATTGTGAATAGCCATATTTCGGTTCTGAATTCCTGAAATGATCCCACCCCCTGTCAAGCCAGTGATGCGTAAGGTCCAATGAACTGGAAGCATATGACTGGTCACAAGGCCAGGGGGTACATTCATCGAACGCCATGATGATGTCGGCTCCGATGATCCGCTGTATATCAACAACGTTTTCCGGAGTAAAAAGGTGCTTCGACCCGTCGATATGTGACCTGAAACTGGCACCTTCCCCCGTTAACTTCCTGTTATCTGAAAGTGAAAACACCTGGTATCCCCCACTGTCAGTCAGAATGGACCGGTTCCAGTTCATAAATTTGTGAAGTCCACCTACCTCAGATATAACGTCAGTTCCCGGTCGTAAATAAAGGTGGTAGGTATTGCCAAGTATAACCGGTGCATCAATATCATTTTTCAATTCGTGCTGGTGAACCGATTTCACGGTACCTTGTGTACCCACCGGCATAAAAATTGGCGTTTCAAAAGAGGAATGCGCTGTAGTGATCCTCCCGGCACGCGCCATGCTCCCCTTAGCTGTATGTAATAGTTCAAACTTCATCCTCCTTGTCAGTCGGCAAATATACGTATTATGTTAATAAAATTATGCCGGGAAGATAACAGCCCGGTTGTGAGAAAGAATAAACTTTCCTAACATTGCGGATTATTTGAAACCTGATGTTTTTTGAACTCCTTTATCATACTGCAACCCTGTTTATATGGATCATCTCATCTGTTTTGGTTCTCTCGTTGGTAGTTCAGCTTATTTATTACCTCATCATTTATTCAAAAGTTGCCGGATACCGCCATCCGACCATTCCGGAAAAGGTGATCCCGGTATCCGTGATTATTTGCGCCCGGAATGAAGCCGAAAACCTTGAGAGAAATCTTCCGGCTTTCCTCACCCAAAGCCATCCCAATTATGAAGTGATCGTTGTAAATGATTGCTCAACAGATAATACCGATGAGGTTCTCATGGATATGAAGGTACAATATCCGCATCTTTATGTTACAACCATCCAACAGGACAGCAAATTTATACATGGGAAAAAACTGGCTGTAACAGTAGGGATCAAGGCTGCCAGGAATGAGCAGTTGCTCTTCAGTGATGCCGATTGTCGTCCCGTATCCCATCGGTGGATTACATGCATGTCGCGTCATTTTTCGGATAAGACGGAGTTGATACTTGGGGTGGGCAAATATGAATCGAAAAGGGGATTGCTGAATCTGATTGTACGTTACGAAACCCTCTTCACAGCCATTCAATACCTCTCTTTTGCACTTATGGGAAAGGCCTATATGGGGGTTGGACGTAACATGGGATACCTCAAGCAACTATTTTACCAACATAAAGGATTTGCCAGTCATCTCGGTGTGCTCTCCGGGGATGACGATCTTTTTGTGAATGAGGCCTCGACACCCACAAACACAAAAGTTGAATTGTCACCTGAGAGTTTTACTATCTCTGTGGCTCCTGCATCATTCAGCGGATGGTTCAGGCAAAAAAAAAGACATCTATCCACCTCTCCCTATTACAACACCTCTTCAAAGTTCAAACTGGGATTGGATTACTTAACCAGATTTCTGTTTTACAGCTCAGCCTTTATTCTTCTGTTTATCGAATATTGGATATGGATCGCTGCAGCAGCCTGGGGCCTTTTTACCATTGTAAGACTGGTGATCATAAAATTGAGTATGAAGCGGTTGAACGAACGGGATTTATTGCTACCTTCGCTGCTGCTGGATCCACTGATACCAATCATTTTGGGCATCATCAGGATCTCAAACATTATCAGACCACGGAAACCTAAATGGAATTAAACAACAGCTTATCTGATAAGGCACAACAGGATCTGGATCTGGTTAAACAAGCAAGAAACGGAGATCAGAAGGCGTATGCACAATTGTTAGGAAAGTATCGTGATGCAATATATTTCATGCTGCTAAAAATGATCAACAATCCAATCGATGCAGAAGATTTAACAATCGAAGCTTTCGGTAAGGCATTCAAAAACCTGAACCAATATACACCCAATTTTGCTTTTAGTACATGGCTTTTTAAGATCGCTTCCAATAACTGTATTGATTTTATAAGAAAGCAGAGAACAAATACGGTTTCCCTCGATCAGTCAGTGGATGAAGATGAGAACCTAAGCCCCTCCTCACTTATTCAATCTGATACCCCCGATCCGGAGGCATCTATGATCAACGAACAGAAGATCAGACTTATGCGCGATGTCGTTACCAAACTAAAACCCAGGTACCGTACATTGATCGAATTGCGCTATTTCAGTGAATACTCGTATGAAGAGATCGCAGACCAGATGGAATTGCCCATTGGAACTGTTAAAGCACAGTTGTTCAGGGCCCGTGAACTACTGCTCAACATCCTCAAAAACAATGATGCACAATCCTGATCCGGATGGAACTGATCAGAAAGTATTTTCAGCAAATAACCGGAAATCAACTCAAACAATTGACTTCTTTGACCACCTCACTCAGGGAGTGGAACGAAAAGATCAATGTTGTTTCAAGAAAAGATGTTGACAAACTGGAGGAACGCCACATACTGCATTCCCTGGCTATAGCAAAATACATTCATTTTATCCCCGGCACAACAATAATAGATGTCGGAACAGGCGGAGGCTTTCCGGGACTACCTCTGGCCATCATGTTTCCTGACTGTGAATTTACACTTGTCGACTCCGTTGGCAAAAAAATACAGGTTGTTAATGAACTCTCAGCTGCTTGTGGCCTCCATAACGTTCAGGCATTCCAGGCCAGGGCGGAGCGTATTCAGGATCAATTTGATTTTGTGGTAAGTCGCGCCGTAACAGCATTTCCACAATTCTTCAGATGGACCTCTTCACTGATCTCGAAAGAATCAGAAAATCAGATTCCGAATGGCATTATCTACCTGAAAGGCGGTAACCTAAAACAGGAGTTGGCAGGATTTGGAGAAAGAATCCGGATCGAACCCATCAGCAAGTGGTTCGAAGAAGTGTGGTTCGAAGAAAAAAAGGTGGTCTATCTCAAGATTTGATTCATTTTTCTTTTGTCATTCAAAGTTATTCGCTATTTTTGCACCCCGAAAAGAGTGGGAACAGAAATAAAAAACAGGATATGCCGAAAAGAACATTTCAACCATCGAACAGGAAGCGCAGAAACAAACATGGCTTCAGGGAAAGAATGAGTTCTGCCAGTGGCAGAAAGATACTAAATCTCAGAAGGAGAAAAGGGCGCAAGAAACTTTCGGTTTCTGATGAGGCAAGTCATAAGAAATAAATCAAGACATTTTTCTTTCCTGAAACCAACCCATACGGTTGGTTTTTTTTTGCCTATTTTTAACGTTTCAAATTGATAAATCATGAGAATTGCCATTATCGGAGGCGGACCGGCCGGTCTGACTGCTGCTTACCAGCTGTCTAAAGAACTTGGAGGGAAGATAACATCGGTTGATGTATACGAAACCGCCGATAACGTTGGGGGAATGTCGCGCTCGATTCAACTTTGGAACCAAACGGTTGATCTCGGACCGCACAGATTCTTCAGCAAGGATAAAAATATCAATGCGCTTTGGCTCGAGGTAGTGGGTGAAGATTATGATATTGTACAGCGTAAAACCCGGATATTCTATAACAAATCATTTTTCGATTACCCCATCCGTGCATTCAACGCACTCAGGGGACTCGGCATCTGGCAGGCGGGACTCTGTATGCTCAGTTATTTGCAACAAAAGATATATCCAGTAAAAGATACATCAACATTTGAAGGATGGGTCACCCGAAGGTTTGGAAAACGCCTGTACAGAATATTCTTTAAAACCTATTCGGAGAAACTTTGGGGTATACCATGTACAGAGCTTGACAGCGATTTTGCATCCCAGCGTATAAAGAAGTTATCGCTATTTGAGGCTGTCAAAAATGCATTCGCCTTCAATAAAACCAGCGAACATGCCACTCTGGCTGAGCAATTTGCCTACCCGGTGAAAGGAACCGGATCCGTCTACATAAAAATGATGAAAAAAATCATCGAAAATGGAGGAAAGGTGAACCTGAAAACCCCGGTTCAAAGGGTCATCACAGAAAACAAGATAGCAAAAGCACTGGAACTGGACAATGGGAAAATAGTTGAATACCATCATATTATCTCTACCATGCCCCTTACGCTAATGGCAGAACGACTTCGGATTATGCCCGATGATCTGACTAAAAAGGTGAAATCTCTTACATTCAGAAACACAATCCTGGTGTATCTCCATATTAACAATAGTAACCTTTTCCCGGATCAATGGCTGTATATCCACGATTCTGAAGTTCAAACCGGAAGAATAACCAATTTTCGAAACTGGGTGCCCGGACTTTACGGCGCAAACAACCAATCTATCCTCTGTATGGAATACTGGTGCAATTTTGAGGATGAGCTTTGGAGCAAAGACAACAGCTACATGAAAGAACTTGCCTCCCATGAAATTAATCATATCGGACTTGTAAAAAAGGAGGATATTCTTGATGCTGAAGTTGTACGGATTCCCCGATGTTACCCGGTTTACTTCAGCGGGTACCGTGAAAAACTAAAACCTCTGCAGGATTTTTTGAACAGCATTGCACACCTGCATATTATCGGCAGATATGGCGCATACAAATACAACAACCAGGATCATAGCATACTGATGGGAATGCTGGCTGCTGAAAATATCATATCTGATACAGAGCATGACCTGTGGGAGATCAATACCGATTATGGGGTGTACCAGGAATCGGCAATGATTACAAAAACAGGACTTACCGTTTCCAATAACAATTAATATGCCGATCGGTACGTTGAAGTAAGTTGGTTGATTATCTTTGCAACATAGAAACCCAGGCTTATGGACTTTTTTAGATTCCTGATCTCAAAAACATTCCTGCGACATCTGCTACTTGCAGCTGCTATCGCCTTGATTATAATTCTAGTAACCCTCGTATGGCTGAGAATATATACCCACCACGGACAGACAATTTCAGTACCCAACCTCACTGGGCTGACTTTCGATGAAGCAGGCGACGTTGTCTCATCACGTAAGCTGAATATTGAGGTACTTGATTCAATATATGCCATGGATATGCCCAGGGGAACGGTGGTAAAACAAACCCCCCCGCCCAACTCAAAAGTGAAGGTTAGAAGGCGTGTTTTCGTAACAATGAATGCTGTTAACCCGGAAAAGGTATCCATGCCAGACCTGGTTTCACTTTCAGACCGTCAGGCGATACTAGCACTGGAAAACGCAGGACTTGAACTTGGAGAAATAAGCTACAAACCCGATTTTGCTGTGAACAGTGTCCTACAACAAAAAATAGATGGCTCCGTTATAGAAGAAGGAACACAAATTGAAAAGGGCTCCAGGATTGACCTGGTACTGGGAATGGGCCTTAGTAGTGAGAATACTGTAGTCCCCGATCTACAGGGTTTGGATCTGGCAAAAGCAAAAGCTGCCATCTCTAATCGTTTTCTGAATTTTGGCCTGGCAACATATGACCAGTCAGTTAAGAATAAGGAGGATAGCCTAAATGCATGGGTTTATAGACAAAATCCGGATTATGACGGCTTCTCAGCGGTTAACAAAGGAATGGAAGTATTTGTCTGGCTGACAGTTGATTCGACACTGCTTCCTGTTACCGATACAATCCGGGCCGACCTTAATAAAGATGCAGATGCTGAAAATGAGATTATTTTTTAAACCCGGGGAATTGTGCATCCTGCTGCTTACACTTCTCTACCCTGCCAGGACGCAGGAATACATCTTGCCACTAAAAAATAATACTCAGCTTCTGTATAATGGTCAGTCTCCGGAAAAAAAAACAGTGAGTGAAGAATTGCTTGAATTACCGCTTGTGGATGATTTTTCCTATCATTCACCCTATCCTGATCCAGCTCTATGGGCCGATAACTATGCATACATCAACAATGGTTATGCTGTGGATCCTCCTACAATAGGTGTTGCAACAATGGATGCCCTGGACCAGAATGGGTCAATTTATACCTTTGCAACACTATCTCCGGAAACGTTCGATGCCGACCTCCTCACTTCGCACCCAATCAACATGAGTTATCCTGCATCTGATAGCCTCTACCTTAGCTTCTTCTACCAACCACAGGGCAATGGAGTCGAGTCCATGCCGCATGACTCTCTCTACCTGGATTTCTTTGATCCCGTTGCTGAACTGTGGATAAACGTGTGGGGTGTCCCGGGTGATACTCTCAGGGCATTCCGGCAGGTGATGATTCCGGTAAAGGATACTCTGTTCCTGAAAAATGGATTCAGGTTTGGATTCAGGAACAGAGCCAGCCTTCCTCAGAATAATGATTATAAAGACAAACGGGGGAATGTGGATCACTGGAACATTGATTATGTAAGGCTTGATAAAAACAGAACCGTTGCCGATACAATTATTCGGGATGTTGCTTTTTACAAGCCCATACCATCATTGCTGAAAAACTATGAATCCATACCATGGGATCATTTTGGAGTGGCCTACAATACCATTTATCGTCAGAACATAACCCTAAACTATTTCAACAACGATAGCGCCACCAGGAATGTGACCCGCTCCGCCAGCGTATACAATGAAGTATGGGACCATCTATTCAATCCGGATAACGCATCTGCACAAGACATACTGCCAGGAACATTTGTATCGCATAATATATCAATCATATATCCTTTTCAGTTTGCCAGGGGCGATACCGCTAGCTACCTGCTAAAAGCATGGCTACGTACAGATGAATTTGACAACAAACTGAATGACACCATCTACCGCAGACAAGTATTCAGGGACTACTTCGCTTATGATGACGGAACTGCGGAAAGGGCATACGGACTTCGCGGACAGGGTACAAACAATAGCATAATCGCCGTAAGATTCAACAGCTTTATTCCCGATGAGCTGGGCGGGGTCGATATATACTTTACCCAGTTGAAGGACTCTCTTAATCTTGGTTACTATTACAAGTTCATGGTTTGGGATGATAATAATGGTGTCCCCGGTAATGTTATTTATGAAGATGAACCGGACTATGCTGTGGAATATGCAGATAGTCTGAACACCTTTATCCGATATGAATTCAATGAAACGGTTAAAATTTCCGGAATATTCTACGTAGGTCTGCTGCAATATAACCAGTTTCTGATGAATATAGGAATGGACATCAACAAACCGTCTGGCAGTAATATTTTGTATAATCTCGGCAACGAATGGCAGCAATCTTCAGCTCCCGGAAGTTTGATGATCAGGCCCTTCGTGAAGAGAACCTATTCATTCAGCAGGAACAGAGAAACAGACTTCACTACCCTGAGAATAGGGCCCAATCCTGCCAAAGATTATGTGAGGATTGAACTGCCTCCGGAGGCTGCTGATGCTACTATACATTTATCGGTGTACGATATTACAGGAAAAAAGATTGATTCATACAATAATATGGAAGGGGAGATATACACAGGAAATCTCTCTGAAGGAGTTTACCTCTTTAGGTTTACCTCCGATAAGCTCCTTTTCGAAACTAAAAGAATCATTATTCAAAGGTAAGTATGACAGAAGATCCTGTTGAATACAGCGAATTATTTGAACATTTCCGCTTCGATACCGACAAGGGTCAGGCACCTCTCCGCATTGATAAATTTCTACAGAATAAACTGGAAGGTACATCAAGAAGCAGAATTCAATCGGCAGCCGAAGCGAACAGCATTCTGGTAAACAACCGACCCGTTAAATCCAACTACAAGGTTAAACCGCTTGATGTAGTCACCGTCCTGCTTCCACATCCACCAAGAAAACTGGAACTGATCCCGCAGGATATACCGCTGAACATTATCTATGAAGACGACCAGTTGATCGTGCTCAATAAGAAACCGGGCATGGTGGTACATCCTGGACACGGAAACTACACGGGAACCCTGGTAAATGCGCTGATGCATCATTTGAAGGATAATCCACTTTTTCAAAGCGGCGATGAACGACCGGGATTGGTACACAGAATAGACAAAAATACTTCGGGACTGCTTGTGGTGGCAAAAACTGAACTTGCGATGTCCAACCTCGCAATGCAGTTTTTTAACAAAACAACAAAAAGAACCTACAATGCCCTGGTTTGGGGAGAGCCCCCTGAAGAGGATGGAACCATCACGGGCCATTTGGGACGGAATCCGAAGGACAGAAAAAAAATGATGGTGTTTCCTGATGGAGACCAGGGAAAAAATGCCGTGACACACTACCGGATCATGGAACGGCTGGGGTATGTCACACTGGTGGAATGCATGCTTGAAACCGGCAGAACACATCAGATCAGGGTCCACTTCCAATACCTGAAAAACCCCCTATTCAATGACAATGAATATGGTGGTGATAAAATTCTTAGGGGTACTACATTTACAAAATACAAACAGTTTGTTACAAACTGTTTCAATATTCTTCCCCGGCAGGCACTTCATGCCAGATCACTCGGTTTTGTTCATCCAAAAACAAAAAAAGAACTTCTCTTTGAATCAGAACTGCCAGACGATATGTCGATCGTCATTGAAAAGTGGCGAAAGTATATTTCAGGAAGAGAACCTGATATTCTCTGAATTATCTCATTGCTCCTTAATAACAGCTAATTGATAATTGGAAAAGCAGATTTCGTGGAAAGGATGTTTTGCTCAGCAAAATTTATCGCCCATGCATAGGGTTCCTTCATGAAAAAATTCGTATTTTTATTATAAGAATTCGGTAATTATGGAAATAGCTTTATTAACAGGAGGCAATTCATCGGAATATTCAATTTCTGTGAAAACTGGAAATGAGATTCAAAAATGGCTTGTAGAAGCCGGATATAAATCTCATATAGTACTTGTTAAAGGTGAGGAGTGGCATGTAAAAAACGGAAAGGAACTTATCCCTTTCAACAGGGAACTGTTTAGCTTCAAAAATGGAAAGAAAAATATAAAAATCGACTATGTCTGGAATGCAATCCACGGAACCCCGGGCGAAAACGGGTTGCTGCAGGGATACCTGGATATGAAAAACATTCCATACAGCTCTTCAGGACATCTGGCTTCAGCCATGACCTTTAATAAATATGTGGCCAAGACATACCTCAGGCAATTTGGCATAATGACTGCTGAAGCAGCATTGATACTAAGGGACAAAACATTCGATATCGATGAGATTATTGAAAATGTAGGTTTGCCCTGTTTTGTAAAACCCAACAATGGCGGATCAAGCTTCGGAACTACCAAAGTCACCCAGATAGAGAAGATGAAATCTGCCATTGATAAAGCCTTTATGGAAGATAATGAGGTGATTATTGAATCGTTCGTGAAAGGACGTGAAATTACCTGCGGACTTCTTAAAACGAAAAAACGGGAATTGATATTTCCCCTAACAGAGATTATTCCCAAGACAGAATTTTTTACATTCGAAGCAAAATATGAGGGAATGGCTGACGAGATCACTCCGGCAGAGATTGACGAGGACCTTGCAAAAAGATGCATGCAGCTCTCCTCGGAGATCTATGATTACACCCATTGTAAAGGAATTGTCAGGGTCGATTTTATCGTACGGGGAAACCAAATCTACTTTCTGGAATTAAACACCATCCCGGGAATGTCGAAGGAGAGCATCGTGCCTCAGCAAATCAGGGCCATGGGGATCAAAGTGGAGGAGGTGCTGAGGGAGGTGATCGAAGACACCATGGAGTAGTTTAAACAGATCCTGAAAAGCAGTAAATCAATCTATTTTTATTACTTTTGGGCATTCAATCAAGTGAACAATGCGTACCGGATTCATTGTACTTTTTCTTTTGCTTAGTTTCAGGTCATGCTACTATGTTGATTCTGACAGGTATGAAGTGGAAATTGTCCCGGAGTTTACTCCCCAGGTACAGATCAGCTCCAACCTGGATGGATTAGATAGCATTTTAGTAAGTGACAGCCTGCTTTTCAGTTATTCGATTGAAATTGATACAGGACAACTCTTTCTGGCAGATATCTATCTTGGAAACTCACTTGTATTCAGATCAGACACTATTTCAGACAGCCTATGGTTATACAGTAATTACGTGAGCTTTTTCGGTAATTATGAACTAACTCTGAGAGCTTATTATAAGAGCTACAGCGGTAGTCTTGCCGATATTTTTGATGCAGAATATTTTGTAACAGATTCTAGCTGGATATTAACCTTCAGGGAATAATGAAGAAAGCTGTTTTTTTTATATTATTCACCTTTGCTGCATCACACCTCGCGGGGCAGCAAAGCGGATTATCCATTACAGGCGGGATAGGCACATATGAGCTGAGTGACCTAAAGACCTATCATAACGAGCTTCTTACAAGACTTCCTTTAGAAGCAGGGGCCTTTACCTACTTCCCACCATTCACCAATATCAGGATCAATCTCTACCGGCAGGAGCTTTCCGGATTAAAATATGGACTTGTATATGCCTTCTCTGCCACCGGCGCACATGCAAATTATACTGATTATTCTGGCTACCTGAACCTTGATCAGGAAATCGCTGCTTATCAGTTTGGAGCCTCTGCAGGATACAGGTTGTTGAATGTGGATTTTTTTATTACACAATTTGTAATTTCAGCTTACGGTGATCTTCGCTTGAGCTATACCAGGGATAAAGTAATGATGAATATAAATACCCGCCATTATTACGAAAACAACAAATTAATCCTGAACGCATTCTCTCCCGGTGCAGAGCTAGGCCTTGAAGCTTTATTTAACGTTAACACGATATCCGTGGGTGTTGAGGGAGGGTATTATTTTGATGCCGGAACAAAATTCAACGCAGGTGAACAGTCTAATCCAGAATCATACGTCTCCCTGCTACCTCCCGGAGAACTAAATACAGATATGTCAGGGGTCAGGATAGGATTGAAGGTAGTGAAGCGGTTCAGCCTGGAGCTGTTCGCAGAATAGATTTCACAAATTCCCCGGTCTTTTCACTTACAGATTCATTACCTGATGCGCCAACCGCCTTAATAAAAGCACTTCCAATGATTGCTCCGTTCGCGTATTTCGAAGCTAGATTAAAAGTATCTGCACTGGAGATTCCAAATCCGATCAGCCGGGGAATGGGCAAATTCATAGCGTTTATTCTCTGGAAATATTCCAATTGCTTTTCTGATATCCCCTTTTTTGCTCCGGTGGTTGAGGAATCTGCAACCATATAAAGAAATCCTCCGGAAGCCCCGGCGATCTGCCGGATACGATCATTAGATGTATAAGGTGTGATCAACATGATAAATTTCAATCCGGATCCCTCCAAAACTCTCTTATAATCCCTGTTATAGATGTCGAGTGGAAGGTCGGGAAGAATCAACCCATCGATACCACACTCTACACTCCGCCTGATAAAATTTTCAAATCCATATTGCAATACCGGATTCAAATATCCCATCAACACCAGTGGGATATGAATCTGATCCCTTACCTTTCCAATCTGACCGAACAGATATTCAATGCTCATCCCGTTCTCCAGGGCAATATGACTGCTTTGCTGAATCACCTCGCCATCGGCAAGCGGGTCTGAAAATGGCATTCCCAGTTCAACCATATCCACACCGTTCTCCTGCAGCGCCTGCAGAATTTCAACTGTATCGTCAAGCGCAGGATATCCGGCTGTCATATACACCGAAAGAATACGCTTCTGTTTATCTTTGAATAACTGATCTATTCTGTTCACGAAATATCTTTTTTAGTTCGAAATGGTAGGTTGGCGGTGTATGCATCCATATCCTTGTCTCCTCTTCCTGAAAGATTGATCACCACATTCTGATCCGCTTTCATTTCAAGATTTTCCAGTGCCGCAAGAGCATGGGCCGACTCCATTGCGGGAATGATACCTTCAAGACGGGTTAGCAGAAATGCAGCCTTCAGTGCTTCATCATCAGTAATATTTACCACCTCTGCCCTTCCGCTCCTGTTCAGCCAGGCATGTATGGGTCCCACACCCGGATAGTCAAGTCCCGCGCTAATCGAATAGGGCTCTGTTATCTGCCCGTCGGCATTCTGCATCAGCAAAGTCCTGCTGCCGTGAATGATGCCATCCCTGCCAATGGTACTGGTGGCTGCCGATTCGCCTGAATCAACACCTTTTCCGGCAGCCTCAACGGAGATCAGCCTCACCCGTATATCGTCCATGTAATAATAATAGGCTCCTGCCGCGTTACTACCCCCTCCCACACAGGCCACCAGGTAATCAGGATAATCTCTTCCGGTCTTCTCCACCAACTGTACCTTCATCTCTTCACTGATTACCGACTGAAACCGGGTAACTATATCAGGGTATGGATGTGGCCCTACCACCGATCCAATAATATAATGGGTGTTAACCGGATTGTTGATCCAGTCACGGATGGCCGCGTTCGTAGCATCCTTCAACGTCTTATTACCACTGTGCACCGGATGCACCTCGGCTCCAAGCATCTCCATTTTCCTTACATTGGGCGACTGTCTTTCAACATCCAAAGCTCCCATGTAAACAATGCAATCCAATCCTGCCAGGGCACAAACAGTGGCTGTGGCAACTCCGTGCTGACCCGCTCCTGTCTCTGCGATGATCCTTCTCTTTCCCAAATGCCGGGCAAGGATGATCTGTCCTACGGTATTATTCACCTTGTGTGCACCTGTATGGTTTAGATCCTCCCTTTTCAGAAAGATATTTGTACCGTAATGCGCAGACAACCTTTTCGCAAAATAGAGCGGAGTAGGTCTTCCGACAAAATCCTTCAGCAAACTTCTGAACTCTTCCTGGAACAGCTCTGAGTTGATAATCCCAAGGTATCGATCTTCAAGTTCCTTTACATTTGGGTATAACATTTCGGGAATAAATGCACCTCCGTATGGACCATAAAAACCACGCGCATCTACATGGTATGATATCTTATTTGTCATCTCTAATCTCATTTATAAATTTACCTACCAAATCCGGATCCTTTATCCCCGGTTCGGTTTCAAACCGGCTGTTAATATCCACCGCATAGAGAGAGGGCAGGTCGATTGCTTTTATCATGTCAGCATCAGCCCCTGTAATTCCCCCGCTAAGAAAAAAATCAACATCCGACCTCAGTCTGGCCAGAATTGACCAGTCAAATTTCCTTCCACTACCACCATGAGATATTACGGGTGTATCGAACAAAAAAAAGTCTGCCACTCCTGTATAATCTGACAACAACCGCCTGTTCTCCAACTGGTCTCCCGGAAACACCTTGATCACAGTTTTTCCATGAAGCCGCAGAGTCCTGCAAGTTTCGGGCGATTCCATACCATGAAGCTGCAGAACTTCAATGCTGTATTTGTCGGAAATGTCGATCATCTTCCCGTAATGCTCATTAACAAAAACGGCTGTCTTTCTGATACCCTCGTGCACAGCTGAAAAGAGCTCCGGGTCGGGCTCACTGCCCACGTAACGAACCGACTTTTGATAGAATATAAAACCAATATAATCCGGTTGGTGCTTACATACCGCCTGCACATTCTCAGCATCAGTCATGCCACATACCTTAATCTTCAGGTTTCCCATGCCTGTTTGTTTTTAGTCTGTTTAAAAATTCTCCCAGTTCCTGACCGGGGTTACCTGCGGTCATGAACCGTTCACCCATTAAAAAACCTCTGAAACCAATATTTAAAAGCATACTCACATCTTCCGGCTCTTTCAGTCCGCTCTCCGATATCCTGAATGTCTCTGCCGGCAATTTCGGGAACAACACAACCGACCGCTGGATATCGACGCTGAAATCCTTCAGGTCCCTGTTATTGACGCCAACCATTTTTATTCCGGGAACCCATTTGTCGAGCTCCTCTTCTGAATGAACCTCGAGCAAAACTGTAAGCCCCAATGAATCTGCAACATCTACCATATCAACAATATCTGCCTTTTCAAGAATAGATGCGATTAACAGCACCATATCAGCTCCATAGGCCTTTGCTTCGTGCATCTGGTAAGGATCAATCATAAAATCCTTTCGCAGCAGCGGAATATCCTCAAACCTGCTCTTCACATTCTCAAGGTCTTTGAACGAACCTCCGAAAAAATCCCTGTCAGTTAAAATGCTCGATGCCTTTGCTCCTGCCTCCTTATAAGAGTGTACCACCAATAAAGGATCGATCGCCTGGGAGATAACCCCTTTTGAAGGCGATTTTCTCTTGAACTCGGCAATGATATTCGGGCCGGTTTCACTGAAGACAAGCAATGGGTTGATTGACTCCCTGGTATATAAAGGCTTCTGCTTCAACTGCTCGAGAGGTTTCCTTGCCTTTCTTTTCAGCACCTCCATCCGCTTGTGTTCCACTATGGTATCCAGTATGGTTCTCATCGTATATCCTTTTTCTTTGCACCCCTGAAAAATATCTATTCCCTATAATACAGGTTCATTCTTGCATCTCAATTAATTTTTTAAAAACTTTTATCCCTTTCCCTGCCATCAGAGAATCCGTTGCTCTATTCACAGCCGTCTCCATATCCAGCGAACTGTCGAGTGTCTGCAAAGCAAAGGCGGCATTGGCAATCACAGCATGATTCTGTGCCTCTGTCCCCCTGCCCTCAAGCACATCCATAAAGATTGCACTTGCCTCATCCACCGATTCTCCTCCGTAGATCTGATCGGGACGTACCCGGCTGAGTCCGGTCTCCTCCGGCATGATCGTTCTTTCCCACCTCTCGGTATACGCCTTGAAGGGCCCGGTGAGCGAAATCTCATCGTATCCGTCGAGGGAATGAATGATCGTGAAGTTCACCCCTGAATCCTGGTAAATGTAATTGTAGAGTCTGGCCACGTCAAGGCTGAAAACACCAATAAGCTGGTTTCCCGGGGAGGAGGGATTCACCATTGGCCCCAGCATATTGAAGAATGTTTTCATCCGAAGGCTCTTTCTTACCGGGGCCACATTTTTCATGGCCGGATTAAAAAATGGAGCATGCAGGAAGCAAATGCCCGCCTGGTCAATCTCTCTTTTTAATTTGTCGCTATCGGCCGAGAATTTATACCCAAAATACTCCATCACATTGGATGATCCACAGCTTGACGATACGCTGTAGTTGCCGTGCTTGGAGACCTTCTCTCCTGCCCCTGCAACAACAAATGAGGTAAGCGTAGATATATTAAAAGTATTCTTTCCGTCACCCCCGGTGCCGCAGACATCAATCGCATTGAATTCGGAAAGGTCCACCGGAATACACAAGCCAAGCAGCGCATCCCTGAATCCCGAAAGCTCCTCCACCGTAATATTGCGCATCAGGTATACCGAGACGAAAGCAGCTATCTCCGGATCATTGTATTTCCCGGCTGCGATGTTTGTCAACACCTCCCTCGCATCGTCCCTGGTCAATGTCTTGTGATCAAATAAATAAGTTAATATCTCTTTCATATGATTACGATTTATCTCCTTCAATCCAGTTCTTGATCATCATCCCTCCATATTCCGTAAGCACCGATTCAGGATGGAACTGAACCCCTTTCACATCATATTCCCTGTGCCGCAGCGCCATAATATCTCCATCAGCATTCCTGGCTGTCACCTCCAGGGCGTCCGGGAAGGTATCCTTCTCAACGATCCAGGAATGATAGCGGCCAGCATCAAACACCTGCGGCACTCCCTTAAAAAGAGATTCATCACCAACGGACTTTTGTATGGCACTGGAAACACCATGGTACACCCGCACCAGGTTCCGTATCGTTCCACCGTAAACCTCAGCGATCGCCTGGTGTCCCAGGCAGACTCCCAAAATACTCTTTTCAGATCCATACCTGTCGATCAACTCCTTGCTGATCCCTGCCTCTACCGGAATTCCAGGACCGGGAGAGATAACAATCTTGTCAAATTCTCCAACCTCTTCAAGGCCGATTTTATCATTCCTGACAACCGTTACCTCCGTCCCGGGTATACGCTCAATATACTGGACCAGGTTGTAGGTGAAAGAATCATAATTATCAATTACCAATATTTTTACCATCTCATTTTACATTGTTTGGGCCATCCCAATGGCCGATTTAAGTGCTGCAAGCTTGTTCCCAACCTCTTTTAACTCCGACTCCCTGTCAGACTCCGATACAACTCCGGCACCTGCCTGGTAATACAGGGTATTGTTCTTCGACATGAAGGAGCGGATCATGATGGCATGGTTGATATCTCCGTTCAGCCTTATATTCCCAATGGTACCCCCGTAAAAACCACGCCGCTTTCCCTCATATTGATCGATCAGCTCCATCGCCTTATACTTTGGCGCCCCGGAAAGCGTTCCCGCGGGAAAAGACTCGGCCATGATCTTCACTGTATTGGCATCAGGTCGCAAAACCCCCGAAACTTTCGAAACCATGTGGATTACATGCGAGTAAAACTGTATCTCGCGGTACTTCTCAACGGTGACCTTTGAAGTGGTGCGGCTCAGATCGTTGCGCGCGAGATCGACCAGCATGATGTGCTCGGCATTCTCCTTATCATCATCAGCCAGCTGCCGCGCCAGTTCACGATCCATCTCATCATTCCCGGTCCGCCTGAATGTCCCGGCAATGGGATTGATATACGCCTTCCCCTCCTTAACCTCGATCTGCGTTTCGGGCGATGAACCAAACAACCTGTAACTGCCATAATCAAAATAAAACAGGTAAGGCGAAGGATTGATCGACCGCAAGGCCCGGTATACATTGAAGTCATCGCCCCTGAACTCCTGCGAGAACTGGCGCGAAAGCACAATCTGAAAAACATCGCCCCTGAAACAGTGCTCCTTTCCCTTGTCCACAATCTCCATGTACTGCGCATCGGTCATATTGGTCCCCTCCTCCCCCGAAGTCCTGAAATGATAAGCGGCAATGTTCCGGTTCTGAATCAGATCCTCAATATAATCGATCGATGAGGACTCCCCATCAACCAGATTCTCAATAAGCTGTAGCTCATTTTTTAAATGGTTGATCGCGATAATGTACTTGTAGAATCCATACTTAAGCTCAGGGATCTGCTCATCCGCAGCCTCAGGGGAGTTGAACAGGATATCCTCGAAGTACTGCACCGAATCGTACGATGAATAACCAAACACACCGTCAATCACCAGCCCCTTATCCACCTCAACCGGTTGAAATGCATGAACAAATGCATCCAGCTTTTCAATAACGTCTGAACGCTTTTCAAGCTGCACGGCCCGGCTCTCCTGACCGGGAAGCTGGATGGTGAGGCGATCCCCCCGCACTTCAAAATCGGCCATGGGTGCAAGACACAAGAAGGACCATGAATTCTGGTTGCTGTGGTAGTCCGAGCTCTCCAGCAGCAAGGAATTCGGAAAGATATCGCGCACCTTCAGATAGATGCTTACGGGTGTAATGATGTCGGCCAGAATGGTCTTCGAAACCGTTTTGATCGCTATTTTCTCCATAATTAGAATTTTCTCCAGGTTGATATTGTTATAAAAAAACAGGACCTGCCGTTACGGCAAGTCCTGTTCTCAATTTTTTATAATGACTGGTCCGCTCCGGCTAAGAATTATCGAAGTGCCACCACCAGCTATTTTGATTTACCAATTGCATTCTTTCAATTTGTCGGTGTAAAATTAAAACAATTTTCAATAAAAAAAGAAAATGATCAAAAATTTTACAATTTAACAATCAGTCCTCCACTGAAACGCTTGTTGCTATTCAGTATGAATTAAACATCAATACTAACACTAACCCACCCTTTTGGTTGAATCATTAGCAAAATTAGCTTACTTTCGCATCTCATAAATTAAGCCAGGAAAACTAAGTTATTTTCAGTCTTTGATAAGAACCGAGGCGCAACAGTTCTTGCAAAGACTTATTAAGCAGCAGTGATGAAACATATTTTACGCAATGGCGGCATCTTTCTGGGCATATGGATTGTTGTAATGATCATTTTCACCCTGTCGCACGCCTTCTCCAACAGCCTGCCCCCGTTCGACTACCTCTGGAAATTCTCCATCCTCCCCGGACTGGTTCTTGCAGCCATTGCCATGTCCTGCACCCTTCTGCAGAAATACATCCCGGTGAAAAAGGGAGTCAACTGGATCTTCCTGATCCTTGCCGTCGGACTCGATCAGGCGATAAAAACCTACCTTTTCTCACTCGAATGGGAGACGCTCTCCATCCCTCTTATTGAGCCTGTCTTCTACCTGCAGCCCACGCAAAACACCCTCGGCTCCTACCTTTGGGTACTGCTGAACTTCGAAAAAAGCTCACACATCCTCAACATCATCCTCTTTGCCGTGATCGGCTTCCTCTTCGTGGAGATCTGGCGCTTCTACACCCGTCGAAAGCGAAACAGCTTCTGGATCAACGGATTCATCCACCTCTTCCTCGCCGGACTCTTCGCCAACATCATCGACAACGCCTATTGGGGCGGCTCTCTCGACTATATCACCATCAGGCCCTTTTACACCTTCGACCTGAAGGACATGTATATCACATTGTGTGAAATGTTTCTTCTCATGGAACTGATCGACAACCGCCTGCTGAAAAAACTCTTCAAAATGCCAAAAGAGGAGAGCAAAGCACTCAACAACGACTTCTACACCTTCATCAAAAAGGATATCACCAGTCTGTTCAAAAGAAAAAAGTAACAGCTGTTACTTACCGGCAGATCTTATTTCGGCGGGACAGATCGCTGCACTCTCCTCGCCACTCTGCACCGCATAACCCCTATAGGGGGTTCGGTAATACGACGTATCCGTGCGACACGTGCCGGCACCACTATTTTCCTGCAAATCACTCCTGCTGTCTGCCTACAGGGAACGCTTCAAACATACTACGCACCTGTTCAGGCAGCTCCTCTGCCCGCTCTTCCGGCGTTCTTCCAACCTCTCCAACCGCTGCGCTGTGCCAGATATGTTTCCTGGTAGCCCCTTCGAAGATATCTACTGAAAGGGCTCTTTCCATATAATTATAAAAGTCTGGATAATAATAGCTATACATCGGCCGCCTGGCTTCCCTGAAATAGACCGTTACCTGAACATTGATATCAGCACCGTCCTCACCATAATCCAATCCCCTCTTCTCCAGCTCCCTCGCAAAGGCAGTCCGGATACGTTCCCGCTCCATTCCTGTTATGACTTTCCTGTTTCCTTCAGTCCAATCGAGGAATGAATAGGTTTGGTACTGGTCGAAATCAGCCTCCGGATCCATGTCATGAAAAACCCTGAAAGTGTTTCCACACCCATAAAACATAAGCATGAAGCTGAACAGACCTATCACTATATTTTTCATGTTTATTGCTTTTAATAATCCTAAAATTAAAAGCGCAAAATCTATGCCATTTTCCCAAGAAAAGAGACCCCGGTCATCGATTCTGAAAGCCGCCACAACTCCTGCTGCACATCCTTGCTCAGTTTCTTTTTGTTGGGATAGGTTCGCTCAGGATAACCTCTCATGCCACCCATTCTGCGGGGACCGTAATAAGCGCGGTGAGCGGCCTCAGGAGCAGTGGCTGCATACAAGGTGGGGAGGGCTCCCATTTCGGTACTCTGCGCCATGCTGGAGACGTTGACAACCCGCGATCCCCCGGTACTCTTTAATAAACCGAAAAGCAGCCCGGTAAGTGCAAAATGGCCCAGGTGGTTTACCCCGAACTGCATTTCAAACCCGTCGGCTGTTTCCCTGCGGGGAATTGCCATTAAGCCGGCGTTGTTAATAAGCAGAGCCAGCTTTTCGTACTGCGATTCAAATTCAGATGCAAAATTCCTGACCGATGCAAGTTGCGCCAGATCAAGCTGCATAACGTGAAAGTCTGCACCGGGGATTGTATTCAGCAGTGAAGATTTCGCCTCTTCACCCTTTTCGGTGTTCCTGCATGCCATGATGACTTTACACCCCTTCTCCGCCAGACCTTTTGTCGTATAATAACCCAGTCCGCTGTTTGCGCCGGTAACTATGGCAACCTTTCCTTCCTGACCTGGTATATTCTTATAACTCCATCGATCCATATATATTTACTTTTTCTACAGCTAAGCAAAATTCGAAAGAAAAAGTTGTTAAAAAAAATCATCCGATAGGGTATTTCGTTACTTGCGCATCTTATATTTAGAAGACCGATAATTTCTATTCAGATAATAAAAATTAAACACCATGAAAATAATAAAGTTTTTTTCGATCATGCTTGCCATACTCCTGACCGGAGCCATGCAAGTTCAAGCTGCCAGCACTTTCCCGGATGACGAAGATGTTCTCGACACCACGAATTATATCGTTTACACCGGAAAAGTTGTTGACGCCAGTAATAATTCCTCTTTACCCTTCGCCAACATAGAGAGTGAAGGCATGAACATTGCTACGGTAACCAATATCGATGGCAATTTTACACTGAAAGTCCCCAAAAACAGCTCTGTTAACACATTCAAGGTTTCCTATGTAGGGTACAAAAACAGTACCCAATCATTGCAAAAATACAGAAACCTTGATTATAACATCATCCGGCTTGATCCTACCGCGGTCAATCTTAAAGAGGTGACCATCAGGGCTGAAGATGCTGAAGATCTGATCGATGAGGTCCTTAAAAACATTCCTAAAAATTACAGCAATGAGGACATGATGATGACAGCCTTCTACAGGGAAACAATCCTCAAACGAAGGAATTATGTTTCAATCTCTGAGGCAGTTATCGATATCTACAAAACACCATATGATAATGATTTCAGGTACGACCAGGCCAGATTGATTCAGGGAAGAAAAAGTGCTGATGTAGAAAAGATGGATACTATTCTCTTTAAGATTCAGGGCGGACCTGTTACAACCTTGTTGCTGGACATTGTAAAAAACCCCTATATCCTACTCACTGATCAGTACAAAAAGGCTTACAACTTCCATATTACAAGTGTAATATCTATCAATGACAGGTTGCATTATGTAATCTCGTTCAACCAGAAACCACATGTAACCGTACCTTTATACAAAGGAAAATTGTTTGTTGACATGGACAACCTGGCGATTACCGAAACGGAATTTGAACTGAACATGAATGACGAAATGGAGGTGGTAAGAATGTTTATTCGGAAAAAACCCATTGGGATGAAAGTGATTCCTGAAAGAGCAGTTTACATGGTAAAATATACCATTGAAGATAACTTGACCTGGTATTTCAACTATGCACGCGCCGAGGTGAAATTTGATGTAAAATGGGACAAGAAACTCTTTAAAACCTCTTATGTAGCGATGTCGGAAATCGCCATAACAGACAGAAATGACAAACCGGCAGAACGGTTCCGTTACAGGGAGAGATTTAAAAGATCACAGGTTCTTGAGGAACTGGTCTATGTCTTTTTTGACCAGGACTTCTGGGGAGGCTATAATATTATTGAACCCGACCAAAGTATTGAATCCGCCATCAGGAAGCTGAACAGGAAATTTCTCAGAAGTGACAGAGCAGATGACACAAATCCATGAACTGTAAGTAATCTGTGAAAGAATGGTGCGGTGCTGCCTGAAAAAACGTAAATTTGATTTTACAGAACGATTTTTCGGGTAGCATTACTATAGGAAATAACCAACAATGAATATCAGGGATAAACGTAATTTGAAGAAGATTCGGGAAGGGAACATAAAGGTTTTTGAGGAGATTTTTCATCAGTTTTATCCCGGTATGTGCAGCTATGCGGACAGCCTGATAAAACAACCAAATGTGGCAGAGGAGGTAGTACAGGATGTATTTTACAATATATGGAAAAACAGGGCTGATCTGAATATTATAAACAGCTGGCAAAGTTACCTGTACAGATCCGTTTTCAATAACTCAATGATGTATCTCAGAAAAGCAAAAAGAGAATTGACTTTGAATGAGCAGTGGGCCGACAGTCAGATCGAATCAGACGAAAATCCATCGGAAGAGATGGATGCCCGTGAGCTCGATACCGCCCTGCTACTTGCGCTGCAAGGGCTTCCGGAAAGAACCAGGGAGATTTTCAACCTGAGCCGTTTCGAAGGAATGAAATATAGAGAGATAGCCAATAGGTTGTCCGTTTCAGTAAAAACAGTGGAAGCAAACATGGGTAAGGCGTTAAGGGCACTGCGTCTTTCACTTGATGAATTCAGAAAAACAGTCTGATCATGAGAACAACAAAAAAACAGTGGAAAGAGATGGCCGGTTATCTGGCCGGAGAGATGGAGCATGAGCAAGCCAGCAACTTTATCTCCGGGATATGTGAGAACCAACAATTGAAAAACGAATACGAACTGATGAAAAATACATGGGATCGTTTTTATTCCAATCCGGCGGAAAAATACAAGGATACAGGTCAGGCCTGGCAAATCTTAAACAGGCGATTAGAAAATGATAATCTTCTTGAGGAACATCAACCGGTGGTCCGTATCTATTCCAGGGGCTTTGCACTACGGATGGCCGCCATTGCCCTGCTAATCCTTGCTGTTGGTATTCCGGTTGTATATTACTCCATAAATCAGTCCCACAAAAGTAGGGGGGCCATCGAATACAGCTCACCGGAAGGAATCCTCACCGTTGATCTTCCTGATGGCAGCCGCGTATTCCTGAATGAAGGTGCAAATCTTCAGTATAACGAATCTCCCGAAAAGCAGAGAGAGATTACACTTAAAGGTGAAGGATACTTCGACGTAACAACAGACAAGAATCGACCTTTCCTGGTCAATACAGGAAAGGTAACTGTAACCGTACTAGGAACTTCATTTAATATCAGGGAATCGGACAGCAGGTCCGTAGAGGTATTTGTGGAGTCCGGATCAGTCAAACTGGAATTGCAGGAACAAAACCAATCCATTATACTGGGTCCTGGTCAACTTGGACAGGCAGATCAGGAACTGAAAATCTCAAAATTGGACGACCTTAACTACCTGTCATGGAAAACCCTGGATTTTAAATTTATTGATGAAAGTATTGAGGAGATTTTCCGGGTCCTGGAAAATGCATACCATGTTGAAGTAAGAACCGGGAACATTAAAAACACCGGCATGAGACTTACCACCTCTTACAGCGATCAATCATTCGAAACCATCCTGAATACCATCTGCACTGCATTGGACATAACCTACGAAAAAGAGGGAAAAGTTTATATATTGCAACCAAATTGAAGGCACAATGATAAAAAGCACAAAAAGGAGACCCACTGCTGTCGAGCTGCTTCTAATACTCCTTTTGGTGCCTTTAACTCCTTCTCACTCTCAAAACCTTGACAGCATAACAGTATCTCTTAAATCCACCAACAAACCGCTTTACGAAGTATTGGACGACTTAACAGAACAGTGCGGTTATTTTTTCACCTTTGATTCCAGACTGATTGACAGCCGGCAGAGCATCTCCATCAACCTGAAAGATGTTCCGGTAAGTGAAGCCATTGATACACTTTTCCGGATTCCCGGTCTCACCAGCAGGATTATCAACAGGAATATCGTTATCTTTCCTCAAAGGACCAGACAGTCAGTCATTAATAAAGACTCTACCGAAAAAAGCCTTCAGTTTTTAAGGGTTGGTGGGAACATAACCGACCTTAAATCGGGAAAGCCGCTTGCATTCGCTACCATAGCTATAATGGAGACCTACTACGGAACGATTT